>DATJHK010000039.1:0-39012 GCA_035493875.1 Candidatus Limnocylindria bacterium | reverse complement strand
AGCTTTGCCGTCGATGAGGGTATCACGTTGAGACGCGTACGATTTCTGAGCACCGGCGCTGCGGCGATCCTCGCGGGCTGCGGTGGGCGCACCGGCCTGAGTGCCGTACCGCGCACGTCCACGCTCGCGCAAACCCACGCGCCGAGCGGCGCGGCGCGCCTCATCCCCGCCGTGGCGGATGCAATCCCGCAGAGCGTCCTTGCGAACCCGATCATCGGGGAGGCGCGACGCTTCGACGGAGCGGCCGCGCCGACGAACTGGCTGCTGTGCCAGGGTCAGACCCTGACGATCGCCAACTATCGCGCCCTGTTCGCGGTCCTCGGCACCAGCGCCGGCGGGGACGGGAAGACGACCTTCAAGCTGCCCAATGCGAAGCTGATCGTCGCGGCCGGCGGATCGTTTCCGACCAGCGGCGCCGTGTTCACGCAGTCGAAGCGCAGCACGTCGGCGACCGTCTCGCTCGGGCCAAGCGCCATCCCGCGCATGCCCGCGATGCCGAAGCCGCCCTCCGAAGCCGTCCTGGCCCAGCAGCGGCTCGTCGCGCAAGCGGTGCGGGTCCGGTCGTCGGCGCCGGCGCCCGTCTCGGCCGGTGTCGCGCAGCGCATTCAGCAGGCGCGCGAGGATGCGCGCACCGCGGCGCTCGCCGCGTTGAGCGCCGCGAACCAAGCGCGTCTCGCGAGCGCGGTCGATGCCGCGGTCGCCGGAAGCATCCGCGTCTACGACGCCGTCGTCGCGATGGCCGGGACGCTCTCCGACGGCGAAGCGCAGACGCTGTTGGCGATCAACGACGCGCAGGCGCGCGACTTCCGCGGCCAGCCGGCGCCGGTCCATCCGAAGCCGCAGCTCGAGGCGAGTTACTTCCTGCTCTCGGTCGCGTTGACGCCGGCCCAGGAAGAGGCGCTCGCCGCACGAGAGCGCAGCTCGCCGTAGAGCGGCATCAACAGCTCGGCCGCCGCACGCACTGCGGCGGAGGCGGAACGCCGCTTCTCCTGCGCGTCCGGGGTGAAGCGGTGGTCGGGTGCTTTCGCGTCGACCGCGGCGGCCGCGAGCATCCGCGCTCGTTCGTCGTCATCGTAGTGCAGGCCGAACACCTCCGGGACGAGTGAGACGGCCGCATCAGGAAGGCTCGCGTAGTCGACAAACGTGCACTCGTCGAGCCGGAGCGCCGCGCGGCACACTGCGGCGATCGCACGCGCGATCCACTCCTCGATCGTGAGCGACGCGGCGTCGGTCGGGGCGACTTCGAGCACGTCGAGCGGGAGCTGTCCGGGGAGCACGTCGGAGCCGTAGACCTTCGCCTGCGAGGCGAGCACTTCGAGCGGGTGGCGGAACGCGAAGATCGACCGCACGCCCGGGAACGCGCGCTGCAAGAGCGGCGCGTGCAGCACGTCGGTCGTGGCGACCTTCACGAACCCGTCGCGCTCTTCCGGACGGCGCGCGCGCAGCAACGCCTTGACCATACCGCGCACGAGCCGCACGTGTCGCTCCTCATCGACCGGCACGCCGCGCACCGCAAGCTGCAGGATCTGCGAGAGCGGTGCCGGCTCGGAGACGACGAGGCTGCGCGGCAGCGCATTGAGCATCCGGCTGATCAACGTCGAGCCGCTGCGCGACATGTGATAGATGATGCCGCGGAGCGGCACTGCCTCGTCGCCCTCCGCGAAACGCTCGACGGCTTCGATCGGCGTCGTGCGGCGGAAGGCGAGATTGAACGGCCGCTGCATCGCGCGCATGACGGTCTGCGCGAAAAACGGGTCGGGTACCGGATTCGCGCCGAGCCGCGCCCACTCGACCAAGATCGGCGCGTCGAACGCGCGGACGTGGACGGGCGTCCAGGGGCGCAGCTCAGCCGCGGAGGGGAGGGTCACCGTTCGAGCCAGGCCCGCCGTCCCTCATCGATCGCGCGCTCGACGTCCTCGACCGTGAACGAAAAGCCGCGCTCGGCACCCAGCCGCTGCGCGAGCGCGGCGAAGGCGTGCGGGTCCGTCTCGGCGTCGAGCGTTTCGCACAGCGCCTCGTCACGCACGACGACCTCGCGGAAGCGTGCGAACGCGTCGGCAGCGGAGAGGCTCACCCCGCCTTCGCGCGCCAGGCCGTGCACCAGCCTTCCCAGTTCACCTGCGTATCGAGGACGCTGCAGTCGCCGGCCCCGCGGGATAGGCGCGTGTAGTTGGAGCAGCCGAAACATTTCTGCCGGCCGTTCGGGAAGTGGCGGAAGCGGTACTGCGCCTTGAGCGCGTCGATACTCTGCGCACGCGCGAGGACCGGGGCAGCCCCGGCGATCGCCGCGGGGATCGCGGCGATGAGACGCAACGCGCAACGGCGCGATACGGACGACTCGTACTCCATCAGCGTCCTCCTCCTCCAACCAGGGAGGGCAACGGACGCCCACCCGCCGTGCAGGCTTTCGGTCAGCGTACGGCCGCGTTCCCGCTCCTTACCAAGGTTTGACGAAAACCGGCGCCTTTCGGGCCCTGAGTGACGCGGAGGGCGGGGGACCCAGCGCTGGTCCGGCCGAAAGTCGCAGCAGCTCGTGCCTTAGGGGGGCTTAACCACGACCTTTTTGGGTCGCAGGTCCCTTGATCGCGCGGCGTTCTGGCATTCCTCCGCGGGGGTGGGTTTCGTGAATACGGTACGCAGCGCGTTCGGCTCGGCAGCCGTCATAACGAGCCTGACCTTCCTTGCCGCGTGCGGTGGCGGCGGTTCGCACTCCTCGGCGATCCCCGTGACGCAGCCGACGAACGCCTCGACGGCGCCGACCTACACCGGGCCACGTTCGCCCGCGAGCGTCACGATCACGATCCCGAGCACCGCTGCCGCGCCGTCGGCGAACCGCCGCGCGCCGCAGTACGTCGCGGCCAGCACGCGCTCCGTCGCGGTCCAGGTCCTGAGCGTGAACGGCGCCAGCGTCAGCGACGCTGCCGTCGCTACGAACGTAACGCCGGGCACCGCCCCGTGCTCAACCGTATCCGGCGGAAACTACACCTGCACGCTCACCGCCAGCCTCCCGCTCGGCTCGGACACGATCCAGATCGGGACGTACGACGCGACGGGCGCGACGGGCAACCTCCTCTCGCAGAACGCCACGACCCACACGATCGTGCAAGGGCAGGCGAACCAGATCGGGACCAGTGCTTCCCCGATCACGCTCGATGCCAACCCCGGAGCGCTGAGCGTCGTCGCGCTCTCGGGGCCCAGCGGAACGTACCCGACCTTCACGCAGAACGGCACCGGCACGGCGACCTTCACCGTCACCGACGCCGACGCGCACGGCACCGCATTCGGGACCCAGCCGGGGATACCGACGATCACGCACGCGCTCGCGACCGGCACCGGGGCGAGCGCGTCGATCAGCGGCACCACCCTGAGCGTCACGCCGCCCAGCTCGGGTTCGACGACCGTCGTCGTCGACGCCGATCCCGCCGGCACGCAAGACGTTACGACCACGCTGAGCTCCGCGGTCTCCGCCGGGGCGACGAGCTTCACCGTCGCGTCGGCGAGCGGGATCTCCGTCGGGCAGAACCTCGTCCTCGACTACGAGGGGCTCAGCGGATCGACGCTCCTGCAAGAAGCCGTGAAGGTCACTGGCGTCAGCGGTTCGACGATCAACCTCGCGTCGGCCCTCGCGCACGCGCACGCGTCGGGCGCGGCCGTCCGCCACTACTCCGACAACCTGACCTCGGCAGCCGCGCTCTTCACGATGACGGTCGTGCAGTCGGTGATCGCCCCGGTCGGGGCCTACGGTACCACCTCGAAGGCGCTCGTCTTCAACACCAGCTTCGTGCAGCAGACCGGGACCCTGAGCAGCACGACGGCGGCGTACAACTTCGCCCGTTTCGACGCGTCGGACAACCTCTACATCGGCGACCAGGCCAACTACACGGTCTACCGCACCCCGTTCTCGACGAGTAGTGGATTCGGCTCGACGACGACCTACAGCGGCATCCCACCCTCGGCTTCCCAGAATGGGAACATCAGCTTCGATGTCTCGACGAACGGAGCGCTCGTGGTCGAGAACTCGCTGGGCGTCACCCCGCAGCTCGACGTCTACGCGGCGGGGCAAAGCAGCAGCCCGGCGACGTTCACCACCAGCACGCTGAACGCTGCCACCTGGGAGACGGCGACCGAGTACGGCTTCCCGACCGTAGCGATCCTCGCCGACACCTCGGGAACGCCGTGGGGCTACGCGTACGACGTCTTCAACGTCGGCGGCTCGCCGAACGACGAGATCGTCGTCACGAACGGCGCCGGCTCCGAGCAGGACATCAGCGGCGCGACGATCACGAGCCAATTCGGCAACGACCCGACGCCGGCAGTGCTCACGGAGAACATCGGGCGCCAGTCGCTCATCTACGTGAACAGCCACGTGAACGGCTCGGGCCAGTACACGGTCCTGGAGTTCCCGCGCAACGGCACGAGCGGAGCGTCCCTCCAGACGACGCCAACAACGGTCGGCAGCTCCACCAATACTCCCGCGTACGTCGCGGCGTCGCCGGACGGGACGTACGTCGCGGTCGCATGGGCCGGGGGGGCCGGCTACACCGTTTCCGTCTACCGCTACAGCGGCGGTTGGTCGACGTACGCCACGGGCACGCTCGCATCGGCCACGTTCCAGACCTTCGCCGCGATGCACTTCCTCCCGAACGACAACCTCGTCATCGGTGACAACGGCTCGAGCGGTGTGAGCCCGGAGCTCTGGCAGTTCACGCCCGCCGGCGCGGCGGTCGGCACGAATCCGACCAGCATCGCGACTCTCTTCGGAACGAACTATTCGCTCAACGACGTCGCCGTCTCGTTCTGACGGTATCCCTCCCTCCACAGGCACCCTCTTCGCCCACGAAAGGTCTCCCCAAGGATGAGTCAACCGTACCTCGGTACGATCATGATGTTCGGCGGCAACTTCGCGATCAACGGATGGGCGATGTGCAACGGACAGCAGCTCGCGATCTCCTCGAACACCGCGCTCTTCTCCATCCTCGGAACGTCGTTCGGCGGGAACGGCACCCAGACGTTCGGGCTCCCGGACTTCCGCGGGCGTGTCCCGATCCACCAAGGGCAGGGACTGGGGCTCTCGACGTACGTGCTGGGCGAGAACGGGGGGACGGAGAACACGACGCTGCTCTATAACCAGATGCCGTCCCACACGCACCTGGTCAACGCGTCCAGCGTCGCCGGCAACGCGGTCACGACGACCAACACCGTCCTCGCATCCGAGAACACCGGTCAAAAGCCGGAGCTCTATTCGACGAACGCGCCGAACACGACGATGAATCCGCTGATGATCCAGAATGCCGGCGGGAACCAGCCGTTCTCGATCATGCAGCCGTACCTGTGCGTAACGTTCCTGGTCGCGCTCGTCGGCGTCTTCCCGTCGCGGAACTGAGCGATCGCGATGTCGACGCCGTATCTCGGTCAGATCATGATGTTCGGGGGCAACTTCGCCATCCGCGGGTGGGCGATGTGCAACGGACAGTTGCTCTCGATCCAGCAGAACCCCGCGCTCTTCTCGATCCTCGGCACCACCTACGGCGGCAACGGGGTCTCGACGTTCGGCCTGCCGGACATGCGCGCACGCGCTCCGCTCAGTCAGGGCCAGGGGCTCGGCCTCTCAACGTACGTCCTTGGTCAACAGGCAGGTACGGAGAACGTCACCCTGCTCAACGCCAACCTGCCGGTCCACAACCACGTGGTGAACGCCTCCAGCGTCGCAGGCAATGCGGTCACCACGAACAACTCGATCCTCGCATCGGAAAATCCGGGCCAGAAGCCTGACGTCTACTCGACGAACACGGCGAACACGACGATGAACCCCAGCATGCTGCAAAACGCCGGCGGCGGGCTCCCCGTCGAGATCGTCCAGCCTTTCCTCTGCGTGACGTTCCTGATCGCGCTTACCGGGATCTTCCCCTCGCGCAACTAGCTGCGGCGTAGGAGGTTCGGCTGCAGCACCGCGATCGTGTTGCCTTCGCAGTCGCGGGCGTAGCCGAAGCGGCCGATCCCCGGGATGTCCTGCACCGACGCCTGCTGGCCCTGATGCATCGCGATCAGGGCCAGCGTGTCGTCGATCCACTGTGCCGAGAGCGTCGGCGTCGGCGCCTTGAGCGTCGCATCGCGGCGCACGATCGCGAGATCGATCCCGGGTCCACCGGCCGTCGCGCCTTCCGCGACGATGTAGGGGATCTCGCCCGGGAACGCGCGCAGCTGCCAGCCGAACAGCTCGCCGTAGAATGCCGTCGCACGCGCGACGTCGTCCGCCGGGAGATGGAAGTTGACGATCGTCCCCGGGCCGCTCGACGACGCCCCCGTCCGCGCTCCGTTTCGCGCCATGAGGCCGAGCGCGTTCCCTTCGGGGTCAAACCCGTAGCGGAACGCGCCGCGTCCGCCGGCCGTCTTCCCGCCCATGCGCTCCAGCCGCGCGAGCGTCGCATCCGCATCGTCGACCTCGACGATCGGGATCGGGTGCTGCAACGTCTCCTCGCGCGCGATCAGCGCCGCGGCGACGCCGCCTGCCGTACGCGCCGGATCGGTGTCGTAGGGCGCAGCCGCGTTCGCGTCGTGCGCGAGCTCCCAGTCGAAGATCTTCGCGTAGAACGCGGCGGCGCGTTCGAGGTCGTCGGCCGGGAAATGAAAGGCGGCGATTCGTCCCACGCCGCGATCTACGTCTCGGGGTGTTCTCGTTACTGCTCGACGCCGGCGAAACGCGCGCGTTCGAGCATCGCGACGATGTGCGGGTGAAACAGGTGTTCGAGTCCCGGGATCGCCGGCGAGCGCGCGATCACCGTGAACCCGAGCCGCGCGAGCAGCTTCAGACTCCGTTCGTTCCCGACCCGCACCGACGCCGTCACCGACGCGAGGTCCAGCGCGTCGAACGCGTGCCGCAGCATCCCTGAGACCATCTCGAACGCGTAGCCCCGTCCCTCGTACGCCGCGTCGACGGAGTAGCTGATCATCGCGCTCGGCGGATCGAAGCCGAACCCGCTCAGCGCCGTGACGCCGACCAGCGCGCCGCCATCACGGGCGAAGGCGAGGAACGCGACGGGGACGCCGCGCTTTCGCTCACGGTGGTGGCTCCGAATCCACTCCCGGTGCGCCTCCGGCTCGTCGCCGGGGACCGCGTCCCAACGGGCGAAGCGCTCGGCGTTGCGGCGGTGATACGCGCGCAGCGTCTCGACGTCGGCATCCTCCGGCTCGCGCAGGACGATCCGCCCGGTTTCGTTGGTCATCGTGGCACTTGCCTTCTCGACGCGGTCCAGCTCTCCCCGAGCACGTTCGACGCGCTCAGACTGCGACGCAGTCACACTTCGACAAGCTCAGTGGGCGCGCTGCGCGCACGCCCTTCGACAAGCTCAGGGTGACAAAAACGGGCGCGCCGCGACAAAAACGGGCTCACGGTGACAAAAACGGGCGCACCACGGTCCCCAGGTATCACCTTCCCGCCTCTGTCACCCTGAGCTTGTCGAAGGGTCAGGGTGACAGAAGGGCTACTGCTCGACGAAGTCGGGGTACTCGCTCTTCGCGTACGGGTCGTCGGCGGGCCATTCGGGGATCTTGTCGTCCCAAGGCGTCGCCTCGCGTTCGGGGAGCGTGACTTCGACCGGCGCGTCCTGCTTGTGCAGCGTCACGAGCGTCTCGACGTGTCCCGTCTGCGGGAACATGTCGAACGGCTGCACGACGCCGAGCTGGTACCCGCGCTTCGCGAGGTACGCGAGATCGCGCGCGAGCGTCGCCGGATTGCACGAGAGGTACCAGAGGTTCGGCACGCCCGCCGTTGCGATCGCGTCGAGCGTCGCTTCGTCGCTGCCCTTGCGCGGCGGGTCGAGGAAGACGATCTCCGCGTCGGCCAGCGCTTTGCGCCCTTCCTCGTGCGCGACCGCGCCCTCGACGCGGCCCTCGACGAAACGGACGCGGCCCTGCACCTCGTTCAGGTCGGCGTTCTCACGCGCCTCGCGCACCGCGGCCGGGTTCTCCTCGATCCCGACGACCTGCGCACCGCGCGCCGCGAAGAAGATCGCGAACGTCCCCGCGCCGCAATACAGGTCGACGATCTTCGCGCCCTTGGCGACGCCCGGCGCGAGGAAGCGGAAGATCCGCCCGACCATCTCGCTGTTGACCTGGAAGAACGACGCCGGGGAGACGCGGTAGCGCACCCCCTCGATCGTCTCTTCCATCTCCCGCTCGCCCCAGACGTAGAGCATCTTGCGGCCGAGCACCGCGTTCGCGGTACGCGGCTCGAACGAGTTGGAGATCCCCACCACGCCGCGCACGCGCCGTGCGACCGCGTGCGCTTCTTCCTTGATCTCGGGCGAGGCACGGTCGGTCGTGATCGACAGGACGGCTTGCCCCGAGGCGCTCCCCGCGCGCACGATCGCGTGCTTGGCGCGCGCGAACGCACCGCGCGACTCCGGCGCGCGCGCCGCGGCGTAGAGTCCGCCTATCGCGGCATCGAGCTGCGGCAACACGACCGGGCATGTCTCGATCGGGACGAGCGCGTGCGAGCGCGCCTGATAGAACCCGAAGACCGGCTCCCCGCTCGAGTGGTCGACGACCAGCGCCATCTTGTTGCGGTAGTTTCGCGGGTTCATCATCCCGACCGGGCGCCGCACCTTCACGTCGGCGAACCCGCCGATCCGGCGCAGCGCGCTGCGGACGATCTGCTCTTTCCACGCGAGCTGCGCCGGGTACGCGAGATGCTGTACCTGACAACCGCCGCAGACGCCGAAGACGCCGCAGAACGGCGTCGCGCGCATCTCCGAACGGCTCTCGAACGCGACGATCTCCCCGACGGCGTACTTCGGCTTGACCTGCGTGACGCGCACGCGGGCCCGCTCGCCGGGCAATGCACCGGCGACGAAGACGACCAAGCCGTTGATCCGACCGACCGCCTGCCCATTTGCCAGCAGGTCGGTGAACCGCACTTCCGCGACGACGCCGGGGATCAGCCGGGGCGCCGCCACGCCCCGACTACGCGTGTCGCTTCTCGTCGAGGGTCTTCATGAGGCGATTTGCCTCGTCGATGAGATCCTGGATCCGTTGGGTCGTCTCGTCGGAGACCGGGGCACGGCGCATCGAGGCGCGGACGAGGAAGAACGTCAGCGCGGCCGACGCACCGGCGATCCCGAGCCATGCGAGCGTGCGGCCGAGCGGCAGCGCCGCGCGGCGTTCCGGGACGTTCTCACCGGCGGGGAGGGTCGTCTGTTCGGTCACCAGCGGGTCTTCGTCGTGAGGGCGTCCACGTCCTCAGACGGGCACAGCCTCCAGCTCGGTCGCGTCGAGCTCGCGCTTCTCGGCGCCCGAGATGATGCGCGCCAGATCGAGCAGGATGATCAAGCGGTCCTCGATCTTCCCGACGCCGCGGATGTACTCGGTGTCGACGCCGGTGATCATCTCGGGGGCGTCCTCGATGTGCTCGGTCGCCAGGCGCAGCACCTCGGAGACCGAGTCGACGACCATCCCGACGCGCTTGGCGCCGATCTCGGTGACGACGATACGGGTGTTCTTCGTGTGCTCGGCGCGCGGCATCCCGAAGCGCGCTCGCAGGTCGATGATCGGGATCAGCTGGCCGCGCAGGTTGATCACGCCTTCCATGAACTGCGGCGCCCGCGGCACGTGCGTGATCGCGACCATCCGGTTGATCTCCTGGACCTGCGCGATGTCGACGCCGTACTCTTCGGAGCCGAGCTTGAAACTGACGACTTGGATCGTGTCGGACATGGTGCGATTTCCTTAAACGCCGGAGAACTCGGCACGAGCGACTTTGCCGCCGGCGTACGCGCCGGCGACGAGCGAGTGGACGTCGATGATGAGCGAGATCGAGCCGTTGCCCAGGATCGTCGCCCCGGAGATGCCCGGGATGCGGCCGATGACGTCGGAGAGCGGCTTGATCACGATCTCCTGCTCGCCCTGGAACGAGTCGACGACCAGGCCGACCTGCCGTCCTTGCAGGCCGACGATGACGATCATGACCTTCTCCGGATCTCGCGGCGCGTTCAGCTTGAAGAACTCGCCGACCCGAATGAGCGGAACGACCTGGCCGCGCAGCGTGATCACCTCGCCGCCGTGCACCGTGCGCACTTCGGCGGCGTCGATCCGCTGCGACTCGATCACCGCGTCGAGCGGGATCGAGTAGAGCTCGTGCGCGACGCGCACGAGGAGCGCCTGGATGATCGCCAGCGTCAGCGGCAGCTTCATCGTGAACGTCGTGCCGACGCCCTGCTGCGAGTCGACGTCGAAGACGCCCTTGAGCCGCAGGATGTTCTTCTTCACCACGTCCATCCCGACGCCGCGGCCGGAGACGTCGGTGACCTGCTCGGCGGTCGAGAAGCCCGGGGTGAAGATCAGCTCGACGATCTCGCGATCGCTGAGACGATCGCTCTCGCTGATCAGGCCCTGCTTGATCCCGCGCTCGCGCACGCGCGCGAGGTCGATCCCGCCGCCGTCGTCGGAGATCTCGATGATGACCTGATTGCCTTCGTGGTAGGCGTTGAGCTTGAGGGTGCCGTGGCGCGGCTTCCCTTTCGCCTCGCGGACCTCGGGCGACTCGATGCCGTGGTCGACGCAGTTGCGCACGAGGTGCATCAGCGGCTCGCCGACCTCGTCGACGATCGTCTTGTCGAGGTCGGTCTCGGCGCCGGCGATCTCGAGCTGGATCTCCTTGCCGCGCGCCTTCGCGAGGTCGCGCACCATCCGCGGGAAGCGGTCGAAGACCTGCCCGATCGGCACCATGCGGACCTTCATGATGCTCTCTTGGATCTCGTTGGTCGTGCGCGCGAGGAGCGCGGACGACTCGGCAAGGTCCTTGGCGAGCGTCGCGAGGACCGTCTGCGCGCGCGCGTCGGCACCCAGCTCGCGGCCGAGCGTCGTCGCGATGTCCGAGATGCGCGTGCGATTGATGACGAGTTCGCCGACGAGGTTCAGCAGCAGGTCGAGCCGCTCGATGTCGACGCGGATCGTCTGGTTCTTCCCGGCCGCCGCGGCCGGACGCTTCGCGTCGGCGGCGGGCGCGGCCGGGGCGGACGGTGCAGCCGGAGCGGCGGCGGGGGTGGCCTTCTTCGCCGTGCCGTTGGCCTTCGGCGCGGCCGCCTTTGCGGGGACGGCGGCTTTCCGCGCAGGGGCGGCCGCCGGCGCTGCCGCGGCGGCGAACAGGGCGTCGACCGCGGCCTGCGCGTCGTCGACGGACGGGGCGTCCGGAGCCGGCGGCGGCGGCGCGAGCGCCGGGAGCGAACCGGTCTCCGCCGCGGCCAGCAGGCGCGCGACCTCGGCCTCGAACGCAGCTACCTCGGCGGCATCGACGGGGGCCAGCTCCTCCTCGCTCTCGGCGACGCGGGGGCCTTCGATCGCCTGCGCCGTCGAGTCGTAGACCGCTGCGAAGGCGTCGAGCCGGTCGACGTAGGCGTCGACGTCCTGCGGCGCCTCGGCGCCGTCGACGGCGGCGCGGACCAGCGCCGTGAGGACGTCGCGTCCTTCGAAGAGCAGGTTGACGCCGCTCTCGGTGAGCGGCATGTGGTCCTTGCGCAGCAGGTCGAAGACGTTCTCGAGCTTGTGCGCGACGTGCTGGACGGCGCTGAACTCGAGCATCCCGGCGCTGCCTTTGATCGTGTGCAGCGCGCGGAAGAGCGACGCGACGATCTCGGCGTCGACGTTCCCGGTGTCGACGAACTGCTCGAGCCGCAGCAGATCACCGTCGATGGACTGAAGCAGCTCGTCGGTCTCGTCCCGAAAATACTGAACGAACTCGGATCGATCGAAGAAGTCGTCGGCCGGCATATTCCCTTTCTAGGATCGGCTATCTCGGCCCGAGTTCTGAGCCGGCCGGCCTACTGCACGCCGAAGACGGAGAGGAGCGGTTCGAGCGAGCCCGTCTCCGGGATCAGGATGAACTGCCCCGAGACCGCGCGTTCCGGGTCGAGGAACTGCGACTCGATCAGGAAGACGTCCTGATCGGGGAGGATCGACATCAGGGTGCGGAACGCCGCCTGGATCGTCCCGTACGAAAGGGTCGGGACCGAGGGGAGCAGGTTGATCCCGGTCAGGGAGATCAGCGCGGTCAGGTACGAGCCGGCGATGATGTTCCCGAGCTCCTTGAGCGTCGAGTCGACGATCGAGTCGAAGATCTGGATGTCGCCGATGATCCGCTTGATGAAGACGTTCACGAACTCGAACGCCTGCTCGCGGTCGAACAGGACGACCATCTGTCCCGGCGCCGCGCCGCGCACGTACATGTGCAGCGCGGCGACGATGCGGTCGGCGCTGCCGACGCGGCTGCTCAGGTCGCGAAACTTCAGCACGTCGATCGTCGGCTCGCTGAGCTTCACCGTGGTGTTGAGCAGTTGTGAGAGCGCGGTCGCGGCGTGCCCCGCCCCGATGTTCCCGACCTCCTTGAGCGCATCGCGCTGCAACTCGCTCAGGACGAGGGACGCCATCTCAGGCCAGAACCTTCTGGATCGTCTCGAGGATCTTCGGCGGCTGGAACGGCTTGGTGATGAACGACTTCGCTCCAGCCTGGATCGCCTCGACGACCAGCGCCTGTTGCCCCATCGAGGTGCACATGATGATCTTCGCGCCCGGGTCGGAGGCGACGATCTCCTTGACGGCGGTGATCCCGTCCATCTCCGGCATGACCATGTCCATCGTGACGAGATCCGGGCTGAGCGCCTTGTACTTCTCGACCGCCTCGACCCCGTTCTGGGCCTCGCCGACGACCTCGTAGCCGTTCTTGCTCAGGATTCCCTTGATCATCATCCGCATGACGACCGCGTCGTCGACGATCAGGACTCGCTTCGCGCCCATCCGTGTACCAGTGCCCCCTCAGGCCAGACCGCGGCTGCGCCGTTCGGCCTGCCGCTTGTTGATGAACTCCATGATCGCGCGGTCCTCCTCGGCCTTGAGGCCGTGGAAACGCAGCCCGAGCGATACCTTACCCGACGCTTCGATCTTCGAGGCTCGCATGACTTCACCGAGCAGCGCGAGCGCCGCCGTGGTGCTCGAGACCGCGAAGCGCACCTCGACGTACCCGCCCGGCCGCACCTCGCGGTCGACGATCAACGACGCGCCCGTCCGGCTGATGTCGGTGATCGAGCCCCGGATCCACTCTCCGACGCCCTTCCCGGCGGCGGCGTAGCGCCACTGCCCGGGGACGGTCGCATCGAGCCGCACCGCGGCGCGTTTGTGCGTCTCGGCGAAGACCTGGAGCGTCTCGACCTGCTGCGGCAGCGCGAACGTCGCCTCGTGCCCTTTGAGCGCGGCACACTTGGCGGAAAACCGGAATTTGCCGCCCCCGTTCTGATACGAAAACACGGCCGTCTGCCCCACGCGCATCCCGGGGAGCGCGTCGATGGTGAAGCCCTTTTCGCCGATCGAGGAGACGACGACCGGCCCGCGCGGCCCACCGCCGGGGACGACCACGTCGACCGGCGTGTGCGCCTGCGGCAGCTTCGCGCGCAGCTCGCGGCCGGGCCCTTTGGGCTTGATCCCCAGCATCTTGAGCATCGCCTACGACCCGGCACCGACGGGCTCGCGCGCCTCGTCCGTCGTCGAGACCTGACCGATCGACTCGACGCGCAGTCCCGGTGCGATCTCGCTGTACGAGAGCACCACCAGCGACGGCGCGGCGCGCTCCGTGAGCCGCTTGAGCGAGAGGCGCGTCGAGGGCGAGGTGAGGACGATCGGGTGGAGACCGCTCTGCTGAGCGATCCCGATCTGCTTGGTGAGCGAGGCGTAGACCTTCGCGACCGTCCCCGGGTCGAGCAGCGCGTACGCGTCCTCGCCGCGGCGAACCGCCTCGCCGAGCAGCGACTCGAGACGCGGATCGACGGTGATGACCGAGAGCAGCCCGTTCTCGGCGTATTCCGCGCAGATGTGGCGCGCCATCGCCGCGCGGACGCGTTCGGTCAGGTAGTCGATGTCCTTCGAGGCACGCGCACCGTCGGCCAGGTTCTCCAGGATCAGCAGCAGGTTGCGCACGGGGATCCGTTCGCGCAAGAGGTTCTGCAGCACGCGCTGGATCTCGCCGACCGTGAGCAGGTTCGGGACCAGCTCCTCGACGACGACCGGGTAGTGCTGCTTGACGTTGTCGAGCAGCGCCGAGGTCTCCTGACGGCCCAGCAGATCGGGCGCGTGGGTCTTGATGATCTCGGTCAGGTGCGTCGCGATCACCGAGGTCGGGTCGATCACGGTGTAGCCCGCCATCTCGGCGTCGCCGCGGGCGCTCTCGGCGATCCACAGCGCGGGGAGGCCGAAGGCCGGCTCGGTCGTCGCGATCCCGTCGACGCCGTTCGTCGCCGTCCCCGGGTTCATCGCGAGCAGGCGCGAGACCATCACCTCGGCGCGCGCGACCTCGAGGCCATAGATCTTCACGACGTAGGTCGAGGGCTTGAGCTGCAGGTTGTCGCGCACGCGGATCGGCGGGACCACGATCCCGAGCTCACGCGCGGCGTGGCGGCGGATCATCGTGATGCGCTCGAGGAGATCGCCGCCCTGCGAGACGTCGACCAGCGGGATCAAGCCGAAGCCGATCTCCAGCTCCATCGGGTCGTACGAGAGGAGCGGCACCACGGACTCCGCCGGCTTGACCGTCGGCTGCGCGGTCGTCCCGGTGACGCCCGGTGCGCCGGGCTGCCCGGCTGCGCCTTTCCCGGCCGCGCCGCCCGCGGCGGCCTGCTGCTGCTGGATGCGGCGCTGGCGCACGAAGATCACGATCAGCAGCGCCGCCATCGCGAACATCGGGATCGGCGGGAGGCCGAAGAGCCCGAAGAGGACGAGCAGGGCGGCCGCGATCGCGAGCGCCCGCGGGTCTTGGACGAGCTGCCGCGAGAGGTCGTGGCCGAACGAGCCTTCGGCGGCCGCGCGAGTAACGATGATCCCGGTCGCGGTCGAGATCAGCAGCGCCGGGACCTGGGTGACGATCCCTTCGCCGATCGTCAGCAGCGTGTAGCGCTGGAGCGCCTCGACCAGCGGCATCCCCTGCTGGACCATCCCGATGACGAAGCCGCCGATGATGTTCACGAAGACGATCACGATCGCCGCGATCGCGTCGCCGCGCACGAACTTCGACGCGCCGTCCATCGCGCCGTAGAAATCGGCGGAGCGCTGGATGTCCTTGCGGCGCTGGCGCGCCTCCGCTTCGGTGATCAGGCCGGCGTTGAGGTCGGCGTCGACGGCGAGCTGTTTCCCGGGCATCGCGTCGAGGGTGAAGCGCGCCGCGACTTCGGCGACGCGCCCGGCACCGTTCGTGATGACGACGAACTGGATGACGATCAGGATCGCGAAAACGACGATCCCGACCGCGTAGTTGCCGCCGACGACGACGTTTCCGAACGCCTCGATGACCTGTCCGGCGTAGCCGTGGAGCAGGATCGAGCGAGTTCCGGTGATGTTCAGCGAGAGCCGGAAGAGCGTGATGATCAGGAGCAGCGTCGGGAAGACGCTGAACGAGAGCGCGTTCTCGGTGTACAGGGTGATCAGCAGGATCACCAGCGCGAACGCGATGTTGACCGAGAGCAGCGCGTCCAGGATCGCCGGCGGCACCGGGACGATCAGCAGCGCGACCATCAGCACCGAGGCCGCGGCCCACCAGACGTGGGAACTCGACCCCAGCCGGTCCAGGACGCTGGGACGAGAGGGGGCAGCCGCGCTCGCCACTAGCTCACGGTCTCCACGTTGTAAGGGTCATCGGCGAAAAACGGCCGCCACGTAAGGGCGTCCAATGTAAAGTGAGCGTTCGCCCGGGCGACGCAAGCTCCCTTGCCTCCCTGAGCTTGTCGAAGCGCCGGCGTCACGACGCGACGCTGCGGTTCTTCAGGCGGTAGACGAAAGCGATGACCTGCGCGACCGCGGTGTAGAGATCGGGCGGGACCGGCGAGTCCAGTTCGACCTTCGCGTAGAGCGTGCGCGCGAGCGGCGGGTTCTCCATGATCGGAACCCCGTGCTCGACGGCGATCTCGCGGATCCGCCGCGCGACCAGATCTGCGCCCTTAGCGCTGAGCACGGGGGCGTCCATCGTCACCTCGTCCCATTCCAGCGCGACCGCGTAGTGGGTCGGGTTCGTCACCACGACCGTCGCCCGCGGGACGGCGGCCATCATGCGCTTGCGCGCCATCGACCGCTGGCGGTTCTTGAGCGCCTGCTTCGACTCCGGGTTCCCTTCGGACTGACGGTGCTCGTCCTTGACCTCGGTCTTGGTCATCTTGAGCGAGTCCTCGAGCCGCCGCCGCTCCCACGCGTAGTCGGCGATCCCCAGCAGCAGCATCAGCAGCCCGACGCGGATCCCGATCCCGAAGACGATCCCTTCGACCGCCATCACGACGTCGCGCGGCGCGGCGTGCCCGGCGGCGTACATCATCATCGTGACGTTGTCCTTGATCCCCATCCAGCAGATCAGGACCACGATGCTCAGCTTGATCAGCTGCTTGGCGAAATTGACCAGCGTCTGCATCGAGAAGAAAATGCGCTGGAACCCGGCGAGCGGGTTGAGCTTGCCGAAGTGCGGCGCGAGCAGCGCGGGCGCGAAGAGAAAGCCGAACTGCAGCACGTTGGCCAGGATCCCCAGGCCCAGGGCGCTGCAGAACATGATGCCGATGAGCGCCGCGTAAGGCAGCCCGGCGCGCCAGAACAGCACCGCCGTGGAGTGCAGGTCCAGCTCCTGGCGGCTTCCGGCGCTCGCGATCGCGATCGCGAACGAGTTCGCCGCGGCGTCCAGCGTGCGCATGAACCCGACGTGCAGCGTAAGGATGATCGCGATGAAGACCACCGAGCTGCCGATGTCCTGCGAGCGCGGCACCTGACCGCGCCCGCGCGCCTCGCGGCGGCGTTTCGGTGTCGGCTTCTCGGTTTGCTCGGGCTTGGCCATCGGCTACGGCGTCGGGCTCGGCAGGGGCGTCGGGACGCTGCCCATCACGTGCAGCACCGAATCGACCTGGCGCTGCGACTGCTCGACGAGCGCCGGGAAGACAGCGCCGAGCAGCGGCATCGTGACGATCAGCATGATCAGGCCGATCCCGACCTGGAGCGGGAAGCCGACGACGAAGACATTGATCTGCGGCGCGACGCGCGTCATGAGCCCGAGCATGACGTGCGCCATGAACACCGCGATCACGATCGGTCCGGCGATCTCGAACACGATGAAGAGCGCCTGCGTGAAGAAGCGCATGACGTCGCCGTACAAGAGCGTCGGCGCCGCGGCGTACGGGAGCGGGATAAGGTGGAACGACGACCCGATCCCCGCGATCAGCGCATTTTGCGCGTCGAGCGTGAGGTAGAGCAGCGTCGCGAGCGCGAGCTGGAACTCGCCGATCAGGGTGACGCTCTGCGAGGTCAACGGGTTGATGATGTTGACCATCGCGAAGCCGACCTCGGTGTCGATGATCTCGCCGGCGAACTGGATCCCGGCGAAGATCAGGTAGGCGACGAACCCGAAGACCAGGCCGACGAAGAGCTGCGAGAGGGCGGCGATGATCAGCGCTCCCAGGCTAAGCGGCGCGATCGCCGGCACCGCCTGCGCGACGAGGAACGCGAGCAGCAGCCCGAGGCCGAAACGGACCTCGCGCGGGACCTGCGTCTGCGAGAAGATCGGCGCCGTCGCGAGCATCGCGGTCACCCGCACCAGCACGAGCAGGAACGTCTCGAACTGGCCCTCGCGCAGACCGAACAGATCCCAGTTCACCATCACGCGCTCATTTGGTGATGTAGTGCGGGATGTTCGTGAAGACGCGGGTCGTGAAGTCGGTCAGCATCGCGAGCATGAACGGCCCAAACAGCAGCATCGCGAGCGCGACGACCAGGATCTTCGGAATGAACGCCAGCGTCTGTTCCTGGATCTGCGTGACGGCCTGGAAGATCGAGATGATCAGCCCCGTCACCAGACCGCAGATCAGCGGCGCCGCGCAGACCACCAGCGCGACGAAGATCGCCTCCCTGCCTAGCCCGAGCGCTTCGGCGTAGGTCATTTACAAGGCGCTCCGCCCGCCGCCGTGATCATTTGTAGCTCGCGATGAGCGAGGCGACGATGAGGTTCCAGCCGTCGACGAGCAGGAAGATCAGGATCTTGAACGGGAGCGAGATCAGGACCGGCGGGATCATCATCATCCCCATCGACAAGAGGACCGACGCGACGACCATGTCGATGACGATGAACGGGATGTAGATCGCGAAGCCGATCTGGAACGCCGTCTTCAGCTCGCTGATCGTGAACGCGGGGACGAGCAGGTACGTCGGGACGTCGGCCTGGCGCGCCGGGCGCGGCGTGTTCGAGACGTTGTAGAACAGCGCGAGGTCCTTCTCGCGGGTCTGCTTGAACATGAACGCGCGCAGCGGCTGCTGTGCGCGGTCGATCGCGACCGACTGCGAGATCTTGTTCGAGAGATACGGCTGGAGCGCGTTCGTGTTGATGTCCTGGATGACCGGGTTCATCACGAAGAACGTCAGGAACAGTGCGAGCCCGACGAGCACCTGGGTCGGCGGGACCTGATTCGTGCCGAGCGCCGTGCGCGTGAGCGAGAGGACGATCACGATGCGGGTGAACGAGGTCATCAGCACGAGCAGCGTCGGCGCGAGCGTGAGGACCGTCAGCAGCAGCAGGATCTGCAGCGACATCGCAACGTCCGACGGCTTGGTCGCCGGCGTGACGCCGATGTTGATGCGAGGGATCGGGATCGTCGGCGCCGTCGGCCCCGGAATCGTCTGCGCCGAAGCCTGCGTGGCGAAGCCGACGATTACCGCCAAGAGCGCGATGACCACGATTCCCGTCATCCTGAGCTTGTCGAAGGGCACTGCGCGCTTGTGCGCTGCCCGCGCTTGTCGAGGGCGTCCCGCTGCTTCGACAAGCTCAGCGGGGACCGGCCCTTCGACAAGCTCAGGGTGACAACGAAGCTCAGGGTGAGGACGAAGCTCAGGGTGACGACGAGGGCGGTTCACTGCTTGCGGAATCTTTGCATCAGGCGGAGCACGGCATCACGTTGCTCCCCGAGCGCCTTCCGTTGCGCCTCGATATAGGGGTCGACCGCATCCGCCGGGATGTCGGCGATATGGGTGACGCCGGCCGATCCGCCACCCACCAAATAGTATCGGTCGGCGACCTTCACGACGTGAATCGCCGAGTTTTGCGAGACGGCGGTCGACTCGACGACGGTGACGAGCCGTTTCCCCGACGCCGCGACGATGCGGCCGCGGTTGAGGAACCGCACCGCGTACGTCAGACCGAACAGGACCAGCCCGACGACCGCGAGCGCCCAGATCGCTTGCAGGAAGAGCATCGTGCTATCGTGGGTTCAGCATCGCTGAACCCACTCAGACCTTGTCGACGACGGGGTTGAGCTCGCTGATCTTGACCGCGAACTTGTCGTCGACGACGACGACCTCGCCGCGCGCGATGAGGATGTTGTTGACGTAGAGGTCTATCGGGTCGGTCGCGAGCTTGTCCAGCTCGAAGACGCTCCCCGTCACCATCGAGACGACCTCGCGCAGCGAGAGCTCCGTCTGCCCGAGCACCGCCGAGATCTCCAGCGGGACGTCGTGCACGAGATCGAGGTTCGCCTGTCCGGGCGCGGCCGGGCGAACCGGGGTCGGCTGCATCGGCGTAAAGCTGACCGCCTGTCCCTCCTCGACCTTCGGCGCGCGCGCGCGGGCCGGCGCGGGGGCCGGAGCCGGTTCGCTTGCAGCCTGTCCTGAGCTTGTCGAAGGGTCGGGGACGAGCCGGTGCTGCGCGAGGACGTCGAAGTCGAGCGTCAGCGTCGTCGTGAAGCCCTCGCCCAGATCGATCGCGGCGGAGAACGTCGCGAACGGCGGGACGGGGAAGGCACCTGCGTCCGCGGCGACCTCGGAGGCGATCCCGTCGCTCGCGTGCGAGGTTGCCGTCGCGAGCGCCTCACCCATCGCGCTGGAGATCTGCGCAACGGTCTCGGCGACGATCGAGAGCTGCATCGCGTCCAGCTCGCCGCCCTCGCTCGGCGTCCCTAACATCAGTTCGACGACGCTCGCCAGATCACGCTTCGGATAGCGCGCGACGAAGCTCAGATCGGCGGCGGGGATGCGCGTGACCGTCGCCACGACGTCGGGCTCGACCCGGATCGACGTTTCGCTTTGCCCGCCCGCCGCGGCGGCAGCCGTGGCGGTCCGCCCCGCGAGCGTCCCGAGGACGCTCGCGGCGGAGGCGAACATGGCATCCGCGAGCGGACGCAGCGATTCAGGCACCGTTACTCCTCGTTCTCGACGATCTGGGCGACACGAACCGCAAGCTTGTCGCGGTTGATGCCGGGAAAAACCTTGAATTTTTCGCGCTCGTTGACCGTCGCGACCAGCGGCTGGCTCACCGGTTTGTCGAACAGGACCAGATCGCCGGGCTGCAACGCGATCAGGTCGCGCAGCGAGACGACGGTCTTGCCGAGCTCGACGCGCAGGTCGATCGTCGCGCGCTCGACATTGCGCGCGAGCTGCGCGATGTCCTCATCGGTCGTGCCGCGGCCGGCGACGACCGTGGGCGACCATTGGAAGTCCTGGAGCTGCGGCCCGATCGACTGCAGCACCAGATACGGCAGGCAGAAGTTCATCACGCCGGACATGTCGCCGATCTTCAACTCGCACGAGATGAAGGCGACGATCTGGTCGAGCGGGATGATCCGGGGGATGAACTGCGGGTTCGAGTCGAGCGCCTCGATCTTCAGCGAAAGCGTCAGGAGGTAGTTCCACGACTCGCGATAGCTGTTGAGCATCCGCGCCATGAAGCGCTGCATCAGCGTGCGCTCGATGTCGGTCAGGTCGCGCAGCTTCTGCGGGAACCAGCCGGGACCGCCCAGCAGACGATCGATGATCGAGAAGACCAGGTTCAGATCGACCTGGACGATCCCCGACCCCGGAAGCGGGTCCATCGAGAAGATCGAGAGGATCGACGGGATCCCGATCGAGGCGATGAAGTCGCCGTAGCTGATCTGCTCGATCGAGACGATCGTCGCCTCGACGCGCGTGCGCAGGTAGACCGAGAGCGAGTTGTTCAGCAGCCGCGTGAAGTTGTCGTGGAGCGTGCGCAGCGTCTGGAGCTGGTTCGTCCCGAACTTGTCGAGCCGCTTGTTGAAGCGGAAGTCGAACGACTTGATCTTCCGGTCCGCAAACCCGACCGGCTCCGCCGCTTCCGGCGTCGCGAGCTGGTTGACCAGCGCGTCGATCTCTTCTTGAGACAACATGCTCATGGCTAACCGCGCCCCGTCTTCGTCCGTCCTGCTGCGCTCGGTCCGTGACCGGCGGTGGTACTGCTCACGGTGTTGTCTTCTTCACTTGCGTTCGGGGGTTGGGGCGTGTCGTTGCCGTTGAGGATCACGATGTCGACGCGGCGGTTCTGCTGGCGGTGGGCTTCGGTGTCGTTGGGGAACTTGGGGCGGAACTGGCCGTAACCGGCGAACGAGAGGCGCGTCGGGGCGATCTTGTCGTGCTCGACGAGATACCGCGTGACGCCGGTCGCGCGCGCGGCCGACAGCTCCCAGTTCGTCGGGAAGCTCGGCGTCGAGATCGGGATGTCGTCGGTATTCCCTTCGACGCGCAGATTGTTGCGGACGTGGCGGATCTGTCCCGCCACTTCGTCGAGCAGGCGCATCGTCTCGGGGCGCAGCTCGGCGGAGCCCGAGCTGTAGTACGTCTTGTCGCTCAGGAGCGTGATCACCAACCCGGCTTGGCTCATGCTGACTTGGACCTTGGACGTGAGGTGCTGACTTTGGACGTAACGTTCCAGCTGCGACTTGACCGCGGCCATGTTCGCGTCCTGGGTCTGCCCCGTCTGCGATCCGGTCGTCCCGCCGTTGGGCGGGTTGTTGATCGAGTCGGTGCTGTTGAAACCGCCGGAGATCTCGTTCGCGAGGCGCTGCAGCTTCACACGCGAGATCGTCGAGATCGCGAACAGGATGATAAAGAGCGCCAACAGGAGCGTGATCATGTCGGCGTACGTCAGGAGCCAGCGCATCATCCCGGCCCCGTCGTGACCGCCGCCGCCCCCGGAGCCGTGCCCGCGGCGCAGCCGCGAACGGCTCTCCCCGATCGCCATCAGACGCCGGCGAGCTCCGGCTCGCCGACTGCGCCGCCGGCCTCGATCTCGGTCTCGCGCTCGTCGGGATCGAGGAACGCGTGGAGCTTCTCCTCCAGCAGGCGCGGGTTGTCGCCGGCCTGGATCGAGAGGATCCCCTCGATCATGATCTCGCGCATCAGCAGCTGCTGGCCGGCGCGCTCCTTGATCTTGGCGGCGATCGGGAGCCACGCGAGGTTCGCGAGCGAGATCCCGAAGAACGTCGCGACGAACGCCTGCGCGGTCGCGAGGCCGAGCTTCCCGGCGACGTTCCCCGAGCCGCCCAGCTCGCCCAGGCCCTTGAGCATCGCGATCAGGCCCAGCACGGTGCCGA
This sequence comes from Candidatus Limnocylindria bacterium, assembly GCA_035493875.1. Taxonomy (GTDB): domain Bacteria; phylum Vulcanimicrobiota; class Vulcanimicrobiia; order Vulcanimicrobiales; family Vulcanimicrobiaceae; genus Vulcanimicrobium. The sequence goes on along the minus strand of DATJHK010000039.1, from coordinate 16,642 downwards.
TGATCCCGAGCGTCGGCGAGTAGCCGCCCATCGTCATGAAGACCGACTCCGCCTTGGCTTGGCGCTCCTGCACGTGCAGGACCTCGGTCTCGAGGATCTTGCGGATGATATCGGTGTCCCGGCCGTCGATGACGAGCTGGATCCCCTTGCGCATGAAGTCGTCCTCGAGCTCGGCCGCCTCGTTCTCAAGCGCCAGCAGCCCTTCGCGACGCGCCTTCTCGGCGAAGGAGACCAGGGTCGTGATCACCTCGCGCTCGTGGTAGACCGGCTCCCTGAACGCCGTGCGAAACCCGTCGGTGAGCCCGCGCAGGAACGTCCGCATCGGAAACGAGACCATCGTCGCTCCGACGGTGCCGCCGAAGACCAGCAAAAAGGCTTCGTATCGCGCAAAGATGATCCGCCCGTCGACTTGGCCGATCCAAGCCGACAGCACCAGAGCACCGAGCGCGATCACGAGCCCGAGAACCGTCGCGAGATCCAACGTGGGGCCTTTCCGAAACCGACGAGGCGGGTTGCTCTAAGGTCTATCGGCGGCCATTCGGACCGATGTTAATGCGCGAGCCTCATCGCTCGCTTGCCTGGAAGGCGCTTTCACCGAGCTTTTACGCACCCGGTGCGCGAGTGTGATCAGCGTCGCGCGGGTTCGGCCGGTTCGGGGCCGTGGATCCGGCGCTTGAACTCGATGATCTTCTCGCGGATCTCGTCCATCCCGTCGCGGACGAGGAGCTTGTTTCCCGACGTCAAGGTGACGACGGTGTCGGGTGTCGCTTCGAGCGACTCGATCAGATCCGGGTTGACCATGATTCGCTCGTTGTTCAGACGGCGCAGAGGGATCATATGCTACGCGACCTCCTAGCGGTCGGGAACGGGCGGCGCGGGACCTCTTGCCTGCGCCGCCCGCGATGCCCTAGCGGATCAGTCCGGTGACCGTCTGCATGTCTTCGCTCGCCACGGTGATGCTCTTCGAGTTCGCCTGATAGGCGTTCTGCGCGGAGATCATCTTGGCGAACTCGTCGGCGATCGAGACGTTCGACTGTTCGAGCGACCCCGAGACGATCTGGCCGTACGCACCGGTGTCGGCGCTGCCGACCTGCGCGAGGCCCGAGTTCGCGGTCTGCTGGAAGTCCGAGCCGCCGACGCGCGCGAGGCCGTCCTGGTTCGCGAACGTCGCGACTGCGACGCGGCCGAGCACCTCGGTCTGGCCGTTCGTGAACGCGCCGGTGATCGTGCCGTCGGCGCCGATCGTGATGTTGTCGAGCGTCCCGGCGCCGAAGCCGTTCTGGTTGAGGACCTTCGCGTCGGCGGTCGCCGCGAGCGAGGTCATCCCCGAGAAGTCCAGACCGATCGGCCCGGTCGCCGGCGAACCGCCGGCGGTCGGCGCGACCGAGTTGTTCGTGTCGCCGGTGCCCCACGCGACGATGTTGAGCTGGTTCCCGTCCGTCCCCGATGCCGGGGTCCCGCTCGTGTGCACGTCGGCCGAGGTGAGGCTGCCGCCGAGCGCCGCACCCTGCGCACCGATCAGCGAGGACGTGTTGATGAACTGCCCGTTCTGATCGAAGTACGCGTAGCCGACGACGCCGGAGCTGGCGTTGCCGAAGGTCGGCGCGGAGACCGTCGGGGGCGGACCGCCCGCCGTCGCGTCGGGATTCGTGATCGCGCTGAACTGCGTCCCGTCGTCGAACGAGACCGAGACCTTCCAACGCGACGCCGGGGTCTCCATCTGCCCGCTCGCATTTGCGACCTGTGAGGGAAGCCCGTTCGAGGTCGTTCCGATCGTCGAGATCGTCGCCGAGCCCGAGTCGGTGTTGCTGAAGGCGCCGAACGTGATGCTCACGCCGTCGAAGGTCTGCGTCGTCCCGGCCGCGTTGTTGAACGTCTGCGTGTTTCCCGCCGCGTCCTTGACCGTCACGTTGCCGCCGCTGACCGTGGCCGTGATCGTCGTGGCGATCGTCGGACCGGGGTTGTTCGCGATCGTCGCGATCGGGTCGGCCCCGCTGCCCATCGCGTTGTTCGAGGTGATCGTCCCGGTCGCCGCGGTCGCGATCGACGCGCCCGTCGCGTCCGGGGTGTAGGTGATCGTCGCAAGGTGCCCGACGCCGAGCGAATCGTAGATCGTCGTCTGCGTCGTGTACGCCTGCCCCGTCCCCGGGGTGCCGGACTCGACGCCCTGCGCCTCCTTGATCCACTGCTGCTGGTCGACGTTGTTGCCCATCGACATGTCGAAGACCTGATCACCGGTCGGACCAAACTTCTCTTGCGTGTTGAAGCCGGTGCCGACCGCCTGCGAGGCCAGGCCGAGCGGGATGTTGATGTCACCCGGCGTGCCGGACTGGTTCACGACGCCGTTCGACGCCATGTATCCCTGCACGGCCATGCCGCTCGAAGGATCGTAGAGCAGCCCGTTCGTGTTGAGCTGGAAGTCGCCGTTGCGCGTGTAGACGGGCTGGCTGTTCCCGTTCGGCTGGCGCAGGATGAAGAACCCGTTGCCGTTGAGCGCGAGGTTCGTGTTCATCCCGGTTGTCTGCAGGCCGCCCTGCGTCCAGTCGGTGTCGATCGAGCCGATCTTCACGCCCAGGCCGACCTGCTGGCCGTTGACGCCGCCGGTCGTCTGCGAGGGCGCCGTGGCGTAGCTCTGGGCCTGATAGAACAGGTCCTGGAAGTTGACGTTCTGGCCCTTGTAGCCCGTCGTCCCTACGTTCGCGATGTTGTTCGAGACGACGTCGATCTGGTTCTGGAACGCTTCCAGCCCGCTGACGCCGATGAACATCGAATCCAAAGGCATTTAGGTGACCTTTCGTGTCATCGTGCCGCGGAGCGTCGTTCGTTCCGCCCCGCGTCGAGAGCCCCACGCCGTGGTCCGCTCTCGGGTGTGGTGATATCGGCCGCGGAGCACATCATTCGATGATCGCCGCGGAGTCGATGTTGGTGAAGACGTTGTCTTTCATCGAATTTTGGTCGACGGCCGTGATGACCGTGCGATTGGTGATCGAGACGACCATCGCGGTGTCGCGCATCATGAAGAGCGACTGCTTTGCGCCCTTCGCGGCCGCTTTGTCGGCCATCGCGTTCATCTTTGCCACGTCGTCGGACGAGAGCGTGATGTTGCGCGATTCGAGCCGTTGCTGGGCGTGCGCCGAGAACTTGAGCGGCTGCGAGGTCGCCGGCGCGCTCGCCGTGCGCAGCACGTCGCGGAACGAGCTCCCGCCGGTCGGCGGGATCTGCACCGGGACGCCCTGCGGGCGGACGGGCGCGACCGGTGGGGTCTGCACCCCCTCGATCTTCGGGTCGGCCATCTACGAGCCGGAGCCGGAGCCGGAGCCGGAGCCGGAACTGCCCCCGATGCTCAGGATCGCCGACGTCGGGAGGACCAGCGGGTTGCCCGAGGAGTCGGAGACGAGGCTGCCGTTGGAGCCCATCAGCGTGATCTCGGGGACACCGTTGACCACGTTGATCGAGGCGACCGTCCCCTGCACGGTGGTCTGGTTTCCGCTCCCGTCGGTCGAGACCGCCGAGACCTCTTTCCCGAGGAGCCCGGCCGACTGCATCACCGCGAAGTTCGACTGGAACGCCGAGAACGAGGACGAGAGCGAGTCCATCGACTGCAGCGACGAGAACTGGGCCAGCTCGGCGACGGACTGCGTGTCGTCCATCGGGTTGAGCGGGTCCTGATTCTGGAGCTGCGTGGTGAGCAACTGCAGGAACTGCCCTTCGCTCACCGAGGTGTTCGATTGGCTCGCCGGCTGCCCGTTCGAGCTGCCGTTGTTGGTGATTTGATTGATGGAACTGGACATCGAGTCTCCCTCTAGACGAGGTAGTTGAGGGCGCCGAGATCCGGGCTCGCCGTGTAGAGCGGCGGGCCGAAGCTCGGCATCGCGAGCAGGTGGTGCTGATCGTCGTCCGTCTCGTCGGGCGTCCCGGAAACCGGCGCGATGCCGGTCTTGCGGGAGTTCTGACGAGCGGACGCGTCGCGCTGGCCCTGGTCGCCGGTCCCCGCGAAACCGCCTCCGGCGAGTCCGACGGTGAAGCTCTGCAGCTTGAGGCCGGCGTCGGCGAGGCTCTTCGCGAGCTGGGTCTGCGCGCCGGCGAGCGCGTTCTGCGCATCGGCGGTGTGCGCGGTGAGCGTCGCGTCGACCGAGCCGCCGGAGACGACGAGCTTGACGCTCACGTCACCGAGCTGTTCGGGGACCAGACGCAGCCGCACCGTCGAGGTGCCCTCGCCGGTCGTGACCTGCATCCCGCGCAGAACTTGGTCGATGACCGCGTTCGCGTCGACGGGCTGCGCTTGCGGCAGCGTCGCGGCGGGCGCGGGCGGGGCGATCGGGGCGGCGTCGTGCGCGACCGGGATCGCGAACGACGCGGTTTGCGGGAGCGACGAGGCGTCGGCCGTCGCAGCGTGCTGCGGCAGCGCGGCGAACGCCGCGGCGCCGTCGTGCGCGCCGGAGCCGTCGTTCGTCCCCGCGGAGCCGCCGCCGTCGCTCTGCGCGAGCGCGCTGACGAACGCGTGGACGTACGCCTCGACCGCCGTCTGCGCTTTCGTGCCGGCGACGGTATCGGGGTGCGCGCCGCTCGGCGCCACGGTGAGCGTCGAGGAGGCCCCGGTGCGGGTGGTCCCGCTGCTCGCGGCGTCGGCGGCCGCCGGAGCGGTCCGCTGATCCGATGCGAGCAAGGCGCGCGTGATGGTGCGGCCCAGCAGCGTGTCGCCGCCGGTCGCGATCGGGGTGGTGTCGTGTGGGAGCGCGACGGTTCGGCCGTCGCCCTGCGGCCCGGCCGCGGGCGGAACGGGGACGACGGAGACGGGCGGCGTCACGCCGGGGAGGGACGACGACGACGCGGCCGCCGCGAGCGCATCGGTTGCACCGCGGAGGAGCCGGTCGGTCTGCGTGGAGCCGGGGTCAGGATCTGCTTTCGCCGTTGCGGCGTCCGAGCGTTGTCCTGCGATCGATCGGATCGGTGTCCCCGTCTCGTCTGCGGTGTTCGTCGCCCTCGTCGCGAGCTCGGCGACCTGCCGAAATCTCGTCGCGAGGGTTGACGCCCTTTGGGCGTTGGTCGTCCCCGGTGGCCCCGACCCCGTAGAGGAAAGCGCCTTGGTGAAGGCTTGGGTCAGTTGCGCGTGCGCGGCTGACGGCGAGATCCCGAGCAGCGCCGCGACCTGGGTCGCGAGCGAATCGGCGAGCTGTCCGACGACCGTGTCGAGCGAGGTCCCTCGGTCGAGCTGGCTCTTGATGCGCGCGACGAGATCGTCGAGCGCCGTGCCCGATGCGTCGGCCGCGGCCGTGGCATCCGTTTGGGCGCCGGTCGTGGACGCGAGCGAGCTGTCCAGCTGCGTCTTGAAGAGCGCGGCGTCGTCCAGCAGCTTCGCCGACGAGAGCGTCGTGCCGCCGGTCGATCCGGTCGTCTTCCCGAGGTTCAGGAGGATCGCGATGGGGTTCAGGGTGTCACCTCCTTTCCGAAGAGGCGTGCGGATACGGTAAGGCCCCGACTCGGGACCCTACTCGCTCTATCGGTTCGAGACGGCCGAGACCTGAGCGCTCGCCCGGCTGATCCGCGCCGCGACCGCGGGGGGGAGCGCGCTCATGATCTCGCCGGCCGAGTCGGTGTCCATCTGGGCCAGGACGCGTGTCACCTCGTCGTCGGGGAGCCGCTGGATCATCGCCGCGGCCTTCTCCGGCTCCATCGCGGCCCAGGTCGCGGCGAGCCGCTTCGCGTCGTCGGCGGTGGTGACCGGGGCCGGCGAGGCGCCCGTGAAGCCCGGCGCGGCGGAAGACGCGGCAGCGGGCACCGCGTTCTTGGGCGCGGCCGGGAGCGGGCTGACCTTGGGGGTGACCGAGGGCGCCGAAAGGCTCGCGACCTGCTGCTGGAGCTGCTTGATCCGCGTATCGGCGTCGACCTTGGCCTGACGCTCCTGCTCGAGCTGACCGTTCAGGTCGCGGATCGTGCGGTTGCGATCGACGATCTTCTGCCGTTCGGCGGCGAACGAGAACGGCCGGCCGACGACCGCGACGACGTTCTGCCCGGCGTTCCACGCCGGTTTGAGCGGACCGTTCGCGATCACGCGCTGCGAGGGCGGCCAGGTGACGGCGAAGACCAGCGCGGCGAGCGCGAGCAGCGGGAGGCCGAAGCGGCGCAGCATATGGCGCCGGCGCTTGCGATGACGGGTGACGATCACGGCGAGTGTCCTTCGAAGGGGTGCGCGCGCTCGAACAGCCGCGCGTTCAAATCGTCCAGCTCGCGCTGCTGCGCGAGCGCCGCTTCCAGCTCGAACGCCTCGCGGCGGCGGTCCTTGAGCGTCTCGAGCACCTTGCGGTCCCGCGCCGCCTCGATCAAGCGCGCCTGCGAGCGCGCGGTCTCGGCGGCGCACGCCGCGACGCGTTCGTCGCAGGCACGGATCGCGCGGTCGAGATAGTCGAGATGGGTGTACGTCGCGCGCAGACGGTCGGCGTCGAGCTGGTTGTGGCGTTCGGCGAGGTCCTGCCGCAAGCGGTCGCGGCGGTCGACCAGCTCGTCGCGCGCGCGCTCGGCCGCGAGCTGATCGGCGACCATCCGCGCGTGCTCGCCGGCGCGCTCGCGCTCGGTGCGCTCGCGGTGCTCGAGCACCGGGTCGAGGCGAAAGCGAAACGCGCTCACGCCAGCCCCATGATCGCGCGCTCGGCGTCTTCGAACGTCGAGCGGTCGTAGATCCCTTGCCGCAGGAAGAGGCGCACTTGGTCGATCCGCGCGAGCGCGTGGTCGACGCGCGGGTTCGAGCCCGCGACGTACGCGCCGATGTTGACGAGGTCCTCGGCGTCGCGATACGTGGCGAGGATGTCGCGCACCGTCGAGGCCGCGGTGGCGTGCGAGGGCGGGACGACGTCGGGCATGACGCGGCTGACCGAGGCCAGCACGTCGATCGCCGGATAGTGGTTCGCCGCAGCCAGGCGGCGCGAGAGGACGATGTGGCCGTCGAGGATCGAGCGGACCGCGTCGGCGACCGGCTCGTTCATGTCGTCGCCGTCGACGAGCACCGTGTAGAGCGCGGTGATCGTCCCGTGCTCGCCGGTTCCGGCGCGTTCGAGCAGCTTGGGGAGCAGCGCGAAGACCGAGGGCGTGTAACCGCGCGTCGTCGTCGGCTCCCCGATCGCGAGTCCCACCTCGCGCTGCGCCATCGCGAAGCGCGTGACGCTGTCCATCATCAGCATCACGTCGAGACCCTGATCGCGGAAATACTCGGCGATCCGCGTCGCGACGAAGGCGGCCTTGATGCGCACGAGCGCCGGCTGATCGGAGGTCGCGACGACGACGACCGAGCGCTTCAGCCCCGCCTCCCCGAGGTCGCGCTCGAGGAAGTCGCGGACTTCCTTGCCGCGCTCGCCGACCAGCGCGATCACGTTGACGTCGGCGGCGGTGTTGCGCGCGATCATCCCCAGCACCGTCGACTTGCCGACCCCGGAACCGGCGAAGATCCCGGCGCGCTGCCCTTTGCCGACCGTCAAGAGGCCGTCGATCGCGCGCACGCCGACGCCGAGCGGCTCGGTGACGCGGCGCCGTTTGAGCGCATCCGACGGCGCGCCGCCGATCCCGGCGCGCTTCGCACCGGTGATCGGGCCCAGGCCGTCGATCGGGCGGCCGAGGCCGTCGAGGACGCGCCCGAGGAGCGCCTGCGAGAGGCCGAGCTCGAGCGGGCGGCCGAGCGCGACGACCTCGGAGCCCGCCGCGATCCCGCCGAGCTCGCCGAGCGGCATCAGGAGCACCTTCGCATCGCGAAAGCCGACGGCTTCGGCCAACACCGGCTCGGCGGTGCGCCGGTAGCGGATCGTCGCGGTCTCGCCGATCGCCATGGGCGGCCCGTTCGACTCGATCACGGTTCCGATCACCTGACGGACCTTTCCGTTGGTGCGGACCAGATCGATCCCGTGCAGCTCCTCGAGGTACCGGTCCGCGGCGAACGGCTCGGGGCTCTGCGCCGTCGCGGCCATCAGGACGCTCGCGCCGTCGGCAGCCCCGCCGGGTGCGCTTCGGCGAACGGAGCCGGTTCGACAACGAGATCTTCCTCGATGTGCAGCACTTTGCGCGCTTCCTCGAGCTGCGTGCCGATCCGCGCGTCGATCGTCCCCGCTTCGGTCTCGACGACGACGCCGCCGCGATCGACGCGCTTGTCCTCGACGACCCGCAGGTTGCGGATGTCGCCGATTGCGATCAGCTCGTCGCGGTGCTCACGCATCCGCTCGAGGTCCGCCGGGTTCACGCGCACCGTCACGGTGTCGCGCTCGATCAGCCGCGCGATCGCGGTCTTCGCCATCTCGACGACGACGCCGCGGTCGAGCGCGATCTGCTGGTGCAGCACGCGCTCGGCGATCCCGAGCGCGAGGCGCACCAGCTCCGGCTCGGCGCTTTCGATCACCTTATGCCGCTCGACGCGTGCCGTCTCGATCAGCCCGCGCAGCGTCGCGACCATGTCGTGCATCTCGACGTCCGCCTGCTGGCGCCCCGCGGCGAACCCTTCGTCGTGCGCTTTGCTCCGCGCGTCCGCCGCGATCGCCTCGGCGCGCACGGCGGCGTCCTCGATCATCGCGCGCGCACGCTCGTGCGCGTCGTTCAGCAGCGCTTCGGCGTTGCGCGCGGCGTCGTCGAGCAGCGCCTGCGCCTGCGCCTCGATCGCCGCAACGTCGACCTGCGGCGTCGACGGAGCCGAAACCTCGTCGAACGCAGCGCCGAAGAAGCCGTACTCGTCGGAGACGCCAAGCATCTCCGAGGTCGGTTCATCGAGAAGCGGCGGAGCGATCTCGGGAACGTCGAGGGCGTAGCGCTCCGCCCGCAAGCGCGCCCCCTTGACGACGCGTCCCATCAGACGATCCGGTCGTCTTTTCCGCCGCGGGCGATCACGATCTGACCGTTCTCCTCGAGGGTACGAATCACGTCGACGATGTTCTGCTGCGCCTTGCCGACCTCACGGACGCGCACCGGTCCGAGGACGTCGATGTCGTCCTTGAGCGTCGCCGCCGCGCGCGTCGACATGTTCTTGTAGACGCGGCTCAGCAGGTCGTCGTTCGCGGTCTTGAGCGCGAGCGCGAGGTCCTTGCCGTCGACCTCCTTGAGGACGCGCTGGATCGCGCGGTCGTCGAGGTTGATGATGTCCTCGAAGACGAACAGCAGGTTCTTGACTTCCTCGGCGATCGCGGGATCGCGCCGCGCGAGGCCGTCCAGGATGTTCTTCTCCGTCTCGCGGTCGACGAATCCCATGACCTGCGCGAGCGACTGCACGCCGCCGGCTTTGGTGAAGTCGGAACCGCTGACCAAGAGTCGGCGTCCCAGGAGCTCGTCCAACTGTTCGAGGATCTCCGGCGCGGTCTTCTGCAGGATCGCGATGCGCATCGCGACGTCGCCTTGCAGGTCGGGCTCGAGCTGCGAGAGCACGGCGCCGGCTTGATCGGGCGACATGTAGACCAGGATCAGCGCGATCGTCTGCGGGTGCTCTTCCTTGATGAACTCCAGCAGCTGCGCGGGCTCGGTCTTCTTCACCAGCTCGAGCGGATTGCCGTGCTTGAGCGCCGCGAAGAGCCGGTTCGTCATGTCGTCGGCTTGGCCGGCGCCGAACGAACGCTCGAGGATCTCCTTGGCGTACTCGATCCCGCCCTCGTTGATGTACTTGAGGGCGATCGCGCGCTGGTAGGCTTCCTGGACGACGATGTCGCGTTTCTCGATCGAGACCGTCGAGATCTTCGCGATCTCGAGCACGATGCGCTCGACCTCGTCCTGCCGCAGGAACTTGAAGATCGTCGCCGCCAGCTCCAGGCCGATCGTGATCATCAGGATCGCGGCCTTCTCGGGCCCCGACATGTCGGGGATCGCCGGTGCTCCGTACGAGATCTCGTTGAACGAGGACGATCCGAAGTGGTCGTCCCCGCCCATGGTGAGAAGCGGCTTATCGGAAATCATTCTAACGGCGCTCCGCCTAGCTCCGCGCCCCCCGCGCATTCGCGCGGGGCCCCCGGAACGCACGCGCGCTCGCGAGGTTGCTCAAGTCACTATTCCCCTGGGGCGCGCTCAACGACGTGATCCTCATTCGGCCAACCACAGCTTTACGAGCTTGGCGATGTTGTCGGGATTCTCTTGGGCGACGGTCGTGACGTACTCGATCATCTGCTCGCGGGTGAGATCGGCGGCGGAACGGATCGGGGCCGCGATCGACGGCGAGCCGTCGAGCATCGGATGCTCTTCGAACGAGGGCAGCTCTTCGGCGAGCGAGGAGTCGAAGGTCGGGAGCTCCGCGGCGGGGCGGAACGTCCGGCGGCGCATCAGCGCGAACCCGGCGCCGGCGGCCGCGATCCCGAGGATCACGAGCACCGCGACGAACGGGGCCAGCGGAAGGCCGAGGACGGTCGTGCCGGCGGCCCCGGTTCCGGCGAGCTGCGTGCCCGGCGCGAACGGGATCGCTTCGACGTCGATCTGGTCGCCGCGCGTCGGATCGATCCCGGCGGCCGCGGCGACGACGTTGCGAATCTTCTGCACGTCGGCGGCGGCGATCGCGTACGGCGGGTTCGCGCCGGCGTTCGCCGGCGCGGTCGCGGGAACGTTCACGAGCACGGCGACGGAGAGCCGCGTCACCTTGCCGGGCGCGTCGATGTGCTTGATGTTCTGCTCGGTGATCTCGTAGTTCGTCGTCGTTTTCGAGCGCGTGTAGCGGCTGTTGCCGCCCTGGTTCTGCGTCCCCTGATAGGTCGGGACGACGTTGGTCGTCGTGCCGGGGACGCCTTGCGCCGCGCGCGGAGGCGGCGCGCCGGTGCCGGTATAGTTCTCGCGCTCGGTCTGCTGCGAGCGAATCGTCCCTTGCGGCGCGTACGACTTGGTCTCGCTCTGATTGGCGTCGAAGTCCATCTGCGTCGCGACGCGGACGGCCGAGCGGTTCGCGCCGATCGTCGCGTTCAGGAGCCCTTGCAGCGACTGTTGCAGGTCGGACTCGTAGCGCTCCTTCGCGGCGAGCTGCTGCTGCGTGAGCTGCAGCGCGCTCGCGTCGCCGCCGTCACCGCTACTGCTCGTCGAGGCCAGCGCCGAGGGGCGCAGGATCGTTCCGTTCTGATCGACGATCGTGACGTTGTCGGGCTTGAGCCCCTCGACCGCGCCTGCGACGAGCTGCGTGATCCCGCGAACCTCGTCGGCATCGAGCTGCATCCCGGGTTTGGTCTGCACCGCGATCGACGCCGTCGTCGCGTCCTGCGTCGAGGTGTAGAGCGACGGCTCGGGCGAGGCGATGTGCACGCGCGCCGACTGCACCTCGCTCAGACCGTCGATCGTGCGCTCGAGCTCGCCTTCCGTCGCGCGCGTCTTGGCGATCCGCTCCTGGAAGTCGGTCATCCCGAGGTTCGTCTTGTCGAACAGCTCGAACCCGGTCGGACCGCCTTTGACGACGCCCGCTCCGGCGAGCGCGACGCGCTCCTCGTAGACGTTCTCCTGCGGGACCAGGATCGTCGCGCCGCCGTCGGCGAGCCGATGCGGGATCTTCGCGGCGTCCAGCTTCTGAATCGCCGCGCTCGCTTCGTCAGGCTGCAAATTCGAGAAGAGCACCGCGTAGTCGGGACCGCGGAGGCGAAACGCACCGAAGATCCCCAGACCGAGGACGAGCGCTGCGACGATCCCCGAAGCGACGATGCGATTCGTCGCGTTCTGCGCGTTCCACCAGTCGCGGAGACGCCCGGGGAATGCCCCGAGCGACGAGGTCAGACGATCCAAATGCCACCTTCGCGGAGCTGAAAGCTTGACTCCGTGGATATGGCCGACCCTGGCCGTTCCCGCCGGACGTCCATGTCCGGCATACTGTGGATACTATCGGTGGAACGTTACCGGTTGTTTATCGGCGCCCGGGCACCGGGCAAGCGTGCGACTTCCGTCACGCTTCGCGAAGCAAGTCAGATCGCCAGCGCCGACCGCTCCGGACCGACCGAAACCGCGATCACCGGCGCGCCCGTCAGCTCGCTCAGCCGCGCGACGAAAGCGCGCGCGGCGGCCGGCAGATCGGCGATGCGCCGCACGCCGCGCAGATCTTCGCTCCAACCGGGATGCTCTTCGACCTCGACGCGCAGATCGGACTCACCGATCGCTTCGATCCCGCACGGTGTCCCGTCGGCACGCCGATATCCGGTCACGATCCCGATGCGCTCGAAGCCGGAGAGCACGTCGAGCTTCGTGATCACGAGCCCGTCGAGCCCGTTGAGCCGCGCCGCATACCGTGCCGCGACGGCGTCGTACCATCCGCAGCGCCGCGGCCGCCCGGTCGTGACGCCGAACTCGCGCCCTGCGCTGCGCAGCCGTTCGCCGCGCTCGTCTTCGAGCTCGGAGGGGAAGGGGCCGCCGCCGACGCGCGTGCAGTACGCCTTCGCGACGCCCAGAACCCGGCCGATCGCGGTCGGACCGACGCCCAGGCCCGTGCACGCCCCGCCCGCCAGCGTGTGCGAGCTCGTGACGTACGGATAGGTGCCGTAGGTGACGTCGAGCATCGTCCCTTGCGCGCCCTCGGCGAGGATGCGCTCACCGCGCTCCATCGCCTCGTGAAGCCAGGCGACCCCGTCGACGACGTGCGGAACGACGCGCGCCGCGAGCGCAAGCGTCTGGCCGACGACGTCTTCCTCACGCGGCACGTCCTCGGCGCCGGCGAACAGCGGCGCGCGCAGCAGCAGCGCCTGGCGGATCTTCGTCGCGAGCACCTCGGGCTTCGCGAGATCGCCGAAGGTGATCCCGAGCCGGCCGACACGGTCGACGTAGGCCGGACCGATCCCGCGCCCCGTCGTCCCGATCGCGCCGCCGCCGCGCCGCTTCTCGTTCAGGCGGTCGAGCGTCGCGTGGTACGGGAACACGATGTGCGCGCGATCGGAGACCGCGACGCGGCTCACGTCGACCCCGAGCTTCGCGAGCGCGTCCAGCTCGTCGACGAGGCCGCGCAGCGAGAGCACCGTCCCGCCCCCGATCAACAGACGCGTGCCGGGAACCAGGACCCCGGAGGGGACCACGTGCAGGGCGAGCTTCGTCTCGCCGACCTCGATCGAGTGGCCGGCGTTGTCGCCGCCGCCGAAGCGCGCGACGACGCCGTAGTCGCGCGCCAGCAGGTCGACGACGCGGCCTTTCCCTTCGTCCCCCCATTGGATGCCGACGCAGACGTCGAGCGGGCGGCGTGGATCGGGGGTCGTCGGGAACATCGTCAGGTCAATCTCCGCGGAAGTCGAGGTCCTTCGTACTTCCGACCGGAAGCGACGGGACGCCTTCGAACGAGGTCAAGACGAACTCGCTGAAGAGCGCGTTGGGCCAGCCGAAATCGACCCGCGAGAACTTTTCGGGATCGTCGGGATTGAACGACTCGTGCAGCAGGTGATCGCCCGGATCGGAGGCGAGGAGCTGCGCGAGGACCTCCTTCTTCTCCGCCGCGCTCGACGCGGTGAAGCCTTGCATCAGCATCGCGAGCGGCCAGACGTACCCGTCGTTCGTGTGCTGCGAGCCGATCCCGCGTGCGTACTTCCCGACGTAGTACGTCGGGTTGTCCTTCGAGAGCAAGAACCGGCGGGTGTTCCGGTAGATGAACGACGAGGTCGTCGTGTAGCCCAGGTACGGCGCCGAGAGGAGCGAGGGGACGTTCGCGTCGTCCATCAGCGTGGCGTTGCCGAGCCCGTCGACCTCGTACGCGTAGACGTAGCCGTAGTTCGGCGTGAACACGACGCCGTAGGTCTGGATCCCGGTCTGGACCTCGTCGCGCAGCGCCTTCGCCCGCTCGGCCTTGATCAGGTTGTGATAGACGTCGCGCTCGATCTCCTCGAGCTCGCCGAGCGCCACGACCGCCATCATCTCCGAGGGGATGAGGTAGTTGTACTTGCAAGCGTCGTCGGAGGGCCGGAAGCCGGTCCAGATCATCCCGGTGTAGGCGACGGGATTGCCGCGCCCGCCGTCGGGCAGTTCCTTGTGCGCGTAGTGCGAGTTGCGCGGGTGGTCCTGTTCGCGCTCCATCGTGTCGAGCGCGCGCTCGAAGCCCGCCGCGAGATCGGGCGTGAAGATCGACGCGTCGCCGGTGACCTTCCAATACGTCCACGCCAGCGTGATCGGGTACGCGAGCGAGTCGAGCTCGAACTTCTCCTCCCACACGCGGTAGTCGAGCGTGAACGCGTTCGCGTACGGATCGACCTGCAGGTAGTGGCCCATCCGCGCGATCGTCCCGCGCAGCAGCGTGTCGACCTGCATGTCGCCCTTGGCGAAGAAGAGATACGGCCGCACCTGCACGCTCGCGTCGCGCAGCCACTCCGCCGGGATGTCACCCGTCTTGATGTAGGCGGTGCCGTCAGGGGCGTAGGTGACCAGCTTGCTGGTGTCGAGTAGCGCCGCGCGATACATCTCGGCGAGCTTCGGATCGGGGGCGTTGTACCCGGCGGCGGCCTTCGCGACCGCGTCGAGCTCGATCGCCGGCGTCGGTCGCGGTACGAACGCGAGTGCCGCGAGCATGCAAAAGAACGCGCGAACGAAGAGGCGCATCGTCCCGATCAGCTTACCATGAAACGCGGAGAGCTTCCTCGGAAATTTCGGCGGCTTTCCCAGGCAACGGTCATGCCAAGTCGGCCAGGACGTCTCCGAGCTCGGCCCCGGCCCGTTCCCGCAGGACCCGATAGATCAGCGAGGCGGGAAATCCGAGCCGCTCGAGCCGGCGCGCCGCGGATTGGTACGAGAGGGTCGGATGGGTGCGGCGCAGCCGGTCGTAGGCCGCGACGGCGCGCTCGGCTTCGTCGGTGCCGGAGGCCACGATCCGCTCCCGCGCAGCGTCGCGGTCGATCCCGCGCTTCACCAGTTCGGCGACCAACCGTGCGTCGCCGACCGGAGCGCGACGACCCTCGATGTAGAGCGCCGCGTACAGGCCGTCGTCGAGGAGGCGGTCGCGCTTGCACGACGCGACGGCCTCCGCGGCCGCCTCATCGGGAAAGCCCTTGCGCACGAGCTTGGCATGCAGCTGCACCTCGGTGAGACGGCGCTGCGCAAGAAAGCGCAGCGCCGTCACGCGAGCTGAAGGCACCGCTCACCGCTCCGTGCTTCGTTGCTGCGGGGCTCGCGTACCAGAGTACGCTTCGCCCCTTGCGCCTCGCCCGGAACGGCGATCGGCGCCTTCAGCCGCAAGCAGTGTGTTACTCGTCGTCGCCGGGGGCTGCGCCGACCGCTTTCGCCAAGCCGTTCGTCGACGAGGCGGCCTTGAGCGCCTCGCGGATCTTCCCTTCGATCTCGCCGGAGATGTCGGTGTGCTCCTCGAGGAACGCCTTCGCGTTCTCGCGGCCCTGACCGATCCGCTGCTCGCCGTAGGTATACCACGAGCCCGACTTCCCGATGATGTTGCGCTCGAGCGCGACGTCGATGATCGAGCCCATCTTCGAGATCCCCTTGCCGTAGGTGATGTCGAACTCCGCTTGACGGAACGGCGGCGCGACCTTGTTCTTGACGACCTTGACGCGCGTGCGCGTCCCGACGACGTCGGTTCCGACCTTGATCTGCTCGAGCTTGCGCACGTCGAGACGAACGGAAGCGTAGAATTTGAGCGCGCGGCCGCCCGAGGTCGTCTCGGGGTTGCCGAACATCACGCCGACCTTCTCACGCAGCTGGTTGATGAAGATCATCACGCACTTCGAGCGCGAGATCGCCGAGGTGAGCTTGCGCAGCGCCTGCGACATCAGACGCGCCTGGAGGCCGACGTGGGTGTCGCCCATGTCGCCTTCGAGCTCGGCCTTGGTGACGAGCGCGGCGACCGAGTCGACGACGACGACGTCGACGGCGTTCGAGCGCACGAGCATCTCGGCGATCTCGAGCGCCTGTTCGCCGGCGTCGGGCTGCGAGACCAGGAGCTGGTCGAGGTCGACCCCGAGCCCCTGCGCGTAGGTCGGGTCGAGCGCGTGCTCGACGTCGACGAACGCGGCCGTCCCGCCGGCCTTCTGCGCCTCGGCGATGACGTGCAGCGCGAGGGTCGTCTTACCCGACGACTCCGGCCCGTAGATCTCCACGATGCGCCCGCGCGGCAAGCCGCCCACGCCCAGCGCGAGATCGAGCGCGATCGACCCCGTCGAGATGACGTCGAACGCCATCTTCTCGTGGATCTCGCCCATCTTCATGATCGAGCCCTTGCCGAACTGACGCTCGATCTGCGCGAGCGCGTTGGTGAGGGCTACCTGCTTTTCGTCGGCCATGATGCTCCGTAGGAGTCGGGTGTGTCGGCCCTTCGAGTGCCTCAGGGTGACACCAGGGACGGTACCGCCGCGCGGTGCCAGCAGCGTGGCACCCCGTGCGTCATTGCTTCACGACGTTCGCAGGGCGGAGCAATCGAACCTCTGTTCGATCGCCATTTTTCGAAAGACTTTACTTACTTAAGCCATCGCTACATAATATGCCCATGCTCTCGTTCACAGCGCTCGCCGACCCCACCCGGCAGCGGATCGTCGAGCTGCTCGCGACCCGTGAGTACGGTGCCGGCGAACTGGCGCGGCGCTTCGACATGACGCCGCCGGCCGTCTCACAGCACCTGCGCCTGCTGCGCGAGGCCGGCCTCGTTCGCGTGCGCCGCGAGGCGCAGCGCCGCATCTACGCGCTCGAACCCGCCGGGCTCGCCGAGCTCGACGCGTGGCTCGCGCGATTCCGTTATCTCTGGTCGCCTCCGTCGTGA
>DATJHK010000038.1:0-5401 GCA_035493875.1 Candidatus Limnocylindria bacterium | reverse complement strand
CGATCGCGGCGATGGCCGACCGCGTCCTCACGATGGGGAGCGGCGGAATCCGGGAGACGACGCTCAACGAGCATCGCGCGCACGCGCAAGAGATCACATGGTAGGGCGAACGCTCGCCGTCAAACTCGCACGCATGCTGCGACCGCCTCCACGACGGTGTCCGCGTCGCGCTCTGAAAACGTCGAGTCGTCTCGCGAAGAGCGGTTCTCACCGTCTTCCGACGACGTGCGCGAGGTTGCGGTAGCGTGGCGTCATGAGTGAAGGTCGCAAACTCGCCTACCTCGTCCTGGGCGGCTTGCTGGTGATGGCGGGAACCGGCATGGCTAAATTCGCGCCGGCGGGACTGCTGCTGAGCGTGGTCGGCATCGCGCTGATCCTTGCCGGCGGGTTCGTGCCGCTCACCTCGGCGGCTCCGGCGGTGCGCGGCGAGGGATATCCCGCCACGCTGAGCGCACGCTTGGACGAACCGCTCAGCCGCTGGCTGTGGCTGGTGAAGTGGGCGCTCGCGATCCCGCACGCGGTGATCCTCGTGTTCCTCTGGGTCGCGTTCGGCGTGTTGACCGTGGCGGCGTTCGTCGCGATCCTGTTCACCGGCCGGTATCCGGAGCCGCTCTTTGCCACGAACGTCGGGATCATGCGGTGGAGTTGGCGCGTCGGGTTCTACGCGTACAGTGCGCTCGGGACCGATCGCTATCCGCCCTTCACGTTGGGCGAGGCGGCGTACCCGGCACAGCTGAGCGTGGTCTATCCCGGCGAGCTTTCGCGCGGCCTCGCGCTGGTGAAGTGGTGGCTGCTCGCGATCCCGCACTATCTCATCATCGCGATCTTCTCGGGGACCTCGCCGAGCGCGGACTCCCGTGGGGTGCAGACGCGCGGCGGACTGCTGCCGTTGCTCGTGTTCTTCGCCGGCGTCGCGCTGCTCTTCACCGGACGCTACCCGCGGGGGATCTTCGACTTGATCATCGGCCTGCACCGGTGGATCTATCGAGTCGTCACGTATGTCGCGTTGATGCACGACGCGTATCCGCCGTTCCGCGTCGATCTCGGCGGCGAGGAGCCACTGAGCGCACCCGCGTCGATCGTCCGCGCGACGGTCTAGCAGAAGGAGAGAGGACGTCATGGCGGAGATCATCGCGGAAGAACACGTGCAATGCACCGCTGCCGATGCTGGGGCGCTCCTCGAGCGTGCGATCGGCGTGCTCGCCGGAGGGCCGTCGCTCCCGCTGCGGATTCCGCTGGATGCCGGGACGGTGCGTACCGGTGCGGCGCTCGAGCAGACGGTGCGTTTCACGGTCGGTCGCGTGAAGGACGCGTCGGGTCTGAACGACCTCGTCGCGATCACGTTCGAACCCGAAGGCGGCCTCGTGCCGCTGCCCGTCGTGCACGCGACGCTCGCGGTCGATCCGGACGTGGACGGCGAAACGAGTGTCCTGAGCCTCACGGGCTCGTACGATCCGCCGGGATCGCTGTTGGGGAAGGCCTTCGACGAGAGCGTCGGTTTTTGGATCGCGCGAGCGACGGCGCACGATCTCGCGCGCCGTCTGGCTCGAACGATCGAAGCGATCAGGCGCTGATCGGGATCTTCTTGCGCTCTACCGCCTTGGTGGGATGCAGCGTGAGCTTGAGCATCCCGTTCTCGAAGCTGGCCGCCACCTGATTCGGGTCGATCTCATGCGGCAGTCCGACCGTCCGCGAGAACGATCCGTGCTTGACCTCACGGCGATGGTAGTTCTGCTTTTCCTCGGTCTTCTCGTCGGCGTACGAGCCGCTGATCGTCACGGCGTCGGCGCTGGCCTCCACCGTGATGTCGTCCTTCTTGTAGCCGGGAAGCGCGCACTCGAGTGTGTAGGTTCCGTCTTTCTCGTACAGATTGACGGCTGGTGTTCCGCCCTCGATCAGGTTCGGGATGAACCCGGGGTCGAAGAACGTGCGCATCATCATGCGCCGCATCGAGGCGAGCGCCTCGAAGGGGTCCTCGAAGCGTCCTTCCGGACGCTTTTCGTCATGTTTCTGCAGCGTGCTGGCCATCGTAGGTTTTCATCTCCTCAGCTGACGTGTTGAGGTTCTGGGCCGGCGTCGAACATAGCGAAGCATTGAGAAAGCGAAGAGAACGGTGGCCCCGGCGCGGTTTCACAAGATCATCACAACGGATGCGTGGGCTGCGCGCTATGCTGCGGAAGCGGCGTCTCGTCTGGGGCCGCCGCGGAAGGGAGCTTTATGGCAAACGAGCGCTCCAGCGATTCCGTGCTCCAGCAGGACATCATCGACGAACTGGCCGCCGAGGGGAACCTCGACGGCATGACGATCGCTGTCGGCGTGCGCCGCGGCGTCGTCCGACTCGTCGGCAGCGTACCGAGCCTCGCCGCGCGTCTTCTCGCGGAGCGAGCCGTAGGCCGTATTCCCGGCGTGCAACAGGTCATCGACGAGTTGACGATCACGTCGTCCGTGCGACCGGCGCGGCGGCGCACGGCGCGGAAGGCATAGCCCTGCGTACGATCGCGACGGTCACGCTCAACCCCGCGCTCGACGAGGCGATCGCGATCGACGGTCTCGTGCTCGGCTCGACGAACCGCTGCGGGCTCGACGCGCTCGATCCGGGCGGAAAGGGGATCAACGCGAGCCGCGTGATCCATCGTCTCGGCCGGACGACGCGCGCACTGGGCTTCGTCGGAGGCGTCACCGGAGCGCTGCTCCGCGCCGGGCTCGATCGTGAGGGTGTTCCGCACGACCTCGACGAGGTCGCCGAGCAGACGCGCATCAACATCATGGTGTACGAGACGCGCAGCGGACGGCGGACGCGGCTCTATCTTCCGGGTGCGGCGGTCGAACCGGATCGCCTCGATGCGCTGCTGACGAGACTCACCGAGCTGGGGGCCGGGGTCGTCGTGCTCGGCGGCAGTCTTCCGCCGGGGCTCGCCTCGACCACGTACCGCGAACTCGTGCAAGCACTGCGGGAGCGCGGACTGCGCGCGATCGTCGACACCTCCGGCGCGGCGCTCGCCGACGTGCTCGGGGCCGCGCCGCTGCTCGTCAAACCCAACGTCGAGGAAGCCGAGGCGCTGCTCGGACGTGAGCTCAAGACCGAAGGCGACATCCTGCGCGCGGCGGACGAGCTGCGCTTGCGCGGGCCGCACTACGTCGTCATCTCGCGCGGCGCCGACGGCGCGATCGCGGTCGGTCCGCATGACGCCTGGAAGGCGGTGCCGCCGCCGATCGAGGCGCGCAGCACGGTCGGGTCGGGCGATTCGATGATCGCGGGTCTCGCGATCGCGCTCGACGAGGAGTTGCCGATCGCCGAGGGCCTGCGCCTGGGGACCGCCGCCGGTGCCGCGACGGCAGCGAACGTCGGGACGCGGTTGTGCGAGCCGCGCGAGGTCGAGCGGCTGCTCGGGGACGTGATCGTCCAAGAGCTCGAGGCGGCCGGGATGACATGAGCGGGACGCTGCGTCAGCGTTGCGCGGCTTTGCAGTATGTAACGAGGCTTCGGAGGGAGCGAACCTTTCCGTAGTCCCGCTCGGGGATCTCGAGGCCGAGCCGCTCTTGGAGGCCGATGAGCACGTTGAGGAAATCGAAGGAGTCCAGATCGAGCGCTTGGCGCAAGTCGTCGTCGGGGGCGACGTGCGTGAGATCGATCTCGGGGGCGACGCGATGAACGACGTCGGCGAGGATGGTCTCGATCTCGGCTTCGGTCATAGCGTCTGCGGTGCTCCGAGCAATTGGGCGAGCGAGGTCAGGAACTGCGCCCCTTGATGCCCATCGGTCGCACGATGGTCGGCGGCGAGCGTGGCGTGCAGCACCGGCCGGATCCCGAGCATCCCGGCGTCGGCCCACGGCTGCTCGGTGATCCTGCCGAAGCCGACGAGCGCGATCTGCGGCGGATAGATCACGCCGTAGACCGTCTCGACGCCCAGATCGCCGAGGTTGGTCACGGTAATCGTCGCGTCGGTGACCTCCGAGCTCTTGAGGCGCCCCGCGCGCGCACGGGTGATCACGTCGCGCATCGCCGCCATCACGTCGTCGAGGGGCCTCGTGTCGACGTCGTGGATCGCGGGGATCACGAGACCGCCTTGGCGCAGCGCGACCGCCACGCCGAGATGGATCCCCTCTTGCAGCTGCGGGCCGTCGTCCAGCCAATACCCGTTCAACGCGGGGACCGCGGCCGGTGCGCGAGCGACGGCTTTCAGGAGCAGCGCCGCGGGGAGGATGCGGTCGCGAATCGGCCGCTGCGCGTTCAGCTGCTCGAGGTGCAGCAGGGACGCCCGCATGTCGATCCGCGTCTCGAGGTAGTAGTGCGGAATCTCGCGATTCGAGCGCGCCGTCGCGAGCGCTATCGCGTGCCGAATCCCGCTGCGCTCCGGCGTAGGAGCCGTCGGCGGCGGAAGGGTCGGCGGTGGAGGGATCGGCGGCGGAGCGGGCGCTGCGAGCGGCACCTCCGTCGCGGCGGTGATTCGTTCGACATCGGCTCGTTCGATCGCGCCGTGCGGGCCGCTGCCGGTGATCGCGGCCAAGTCGATGCCTCGCTCGCGGGCCAGCTTTCGTGCCGCCGGCGACGCGCGAACCCACCCCCGCGGCGCGCCGTCGGCGCGAAGGGTGGCGAGGACGCCCCCCACGGGGAGTTGCTGTCCGGGCTCCGCGACGAGCTGCTCGATCACGCCCGCCTCGTAGATCTCGACGTCGATCGCCGCCTTCTCCGTCTCGACCACGGCGACGACGTCGCCGCGCGACACGTGATCCCCCGGCTTCACGTACCATTTTCTGAGCGTTCCGGTCGTCATGTCGGCGCCGAGGCTCGGCATGCGGAACTCAGCCATGGCTGACCATGCGGCGCACGACGTCGACGATCGTCGCCGTCTGTGGGAGCGCGGCGATCTCGAGCTGCTTCGCGTACGGCATCGGAACCTCGGCGCTGCAGATCCGTTCGACCGGAGCGTCGAGCTCGTAGAAGACGTTCTCGGTGATGCGCGCGCTGATCTCGGCCGAGATGCTGCCGCTGCGCCATCCCTCGTCGACGATCACCGCTCGCCGCGTGCGGCTCACCGAGTCGAAGAGCGTGCGATCGTCGAGCGGCCGCAGCGTGCGCAGGTCGATGACCTCAGCCTCGATCCCCTCGCGGGAGAGATCGTTCGCCGCGTCAAGGGCTTTCCACAACGTCGCACCGTAGGTCAAGATCGTCGCGTCGCGGCCGGCTCGTCGTACCCGGGCGCGGTCGATCTCGACGGCACCGGCGTCCGCCGGCAGCTCACCTGCCATGTTGTAGAGGCTCGCGTGCTCGAAGATCAGCACCGGATCGGGCTCCGCGAGCGCCGTCGTCAGCATCCCGCGCGCGTCTTCGACGGTCGCGGGGACGAGGACGCGGATACCGGGGATGTGCGCATACCAGCCTTCGAGGCTGTGCGAGTGC
>DATJHK010000037.1:0-97049 GCA_035493875.1 Candidatus Limnocylindria bacterium | reverse complement strand
GGTGCGCGGCCGGTGCGGCTCGCGCCGCGGGAGACGCGCTATTCGTGGACGCTGCGGCTCGAGGAGATGCCGTACGTCATCGATCACTGCCTGGTGCGGCAGCCCGCGGGATGGCACGACGTCTCCGACCGTCATCCGGTCGTCCCGCTCACGACCTCGTTCGAACTGATGCGCGAGGTCGCGCGCAAGCTCGTCCCCGAGCGCACGCCGATCGCGCTGCGCGACGTCGCCGCCTTGCGGTGGCTCGCGCTCGACCAGCCGCTCACGCTCGAGGTAACGGCGCGCTTCGACGGCGTCGATGCGGTCGAGGTCGACTTGGGCGGCTACGCGCGCGCAACGGTCGTCGTGCGCGAGGACTACCCTGAAGCGCCGCTCGCCGACACCGCTCCGTTCGTCGATCAGCGCCCGGCGCCGGCGAACGCGGCGCAGGTCTACGCCGACCGCTGGCTCTTCCACGGCCCGCGCTTCCAAGGTATCACCGGGATCGGCCCGTTCGGCGCCGACGGGCTGCGCGGCACGTTGCGCGTCCTCGATTCGAAGGGCGCGCTGGTCGACTGCGCCGGACAGCTGATGGTCTTTTGGATCATGGCGGCGCTCGAACACGACCGCTACGCGCTCCCCGGCGGCGTCGCGGCGGTCGACTACTTCGGGCCGCAGCCGCCGGCCGGCGATCAGATCACCGGCACCGTGCGCGTCCGTTCGGTGACGCCGCGCGCCGTCTACGCCGACCTCGAGCTGGCCGACCGCAACGGCCGCGTCTGGGCGCGTCTGCTCGGCTTCGAGAACCGCCGCTTCGCGACCGACGAGGTGACCTGGCCGGTGCTGCGCTATCCGGAGCTGCACACGATCGCGACGCCGCAGAGCGGCGGCTGGGTACGGCTGCGCGAACGGTGGAGCGACGCCGCGAGCCGCGATCTGATCGCGCGGCGCTACCTCGACGCCGTCGAGCGCGAGGAGCTCCGCACGCGCGCTCCGCGCGGCCGCCGCCATTGGCTGATGGGACGCATCGCGGCGAAGGACGCCGTACGCCGCTGGTTGTGGGAACGCGGCAGCGGGCCGCTCTTCCCCGTCGAGGCACGCGTGCGCGCCGACGCACGCGGGCGTCCGGTCGCGCACGTCGCGGCGAGCGAGACGCCGTCCATCTCGATCGCGCACAGCGGCGAGATCGCGGTTGCGATCGCCGGTTCCGGCCCGGTGGGGATCGACGTCGAACGCGTCGAGCCGCGCACACCGGGATTCGAAGAGCTCGCATTCACCCCCGCCGAGCGCGTGCTACTCGACGGGCTCGCGAGCGAGAGCCCGCGCGCCGAGGTCGTCACGCGCTTCTGGGCGGCGAAGGAAGCCGTCGCGAAAGCGGAGGGGACGGGGCTCGAAGGTCGTCCGACCGCGTTCGAAGTTTTCCTCGTCGACGGCGCGCAGCTGCACGTCGCACGCCGCGAGGCGAGCGGCGCCGCGCGCGCGTACGCCGTCGACACCTGCATCGTCGACGAACCGTCGGCCGACGGCGCTGCGAGCGCCCCCTACGTCGTCGCGTGGACGCACGGCATCACCGCGCCGCACGCGCAGAACGAGCCCCCGCGCACCGCGCGGTCGGCCGCGCCCTGATCTTCGCCGCCTCTTCTCCTTTCCGAACCGCTACGGAGGAACCCGATCCTGCGAGACAACGACCATCGCGACCTGCTCCTCGCGCCGGAAGGCGCCTCGGAGGACGCGATCCTGGCCTACGTGCGCAGTCATCTCGGCGCCGTCATCGGCGATCCCGAGCTCGTGCACACCGAGATCACGATGGAGACCACGTTCGGCGGCGACCTGGACCTCGAGAGCATCGAGTTCGTCGCGCTCGCCGACCGGCTCCGCACGGCGTTCGGCGAACGCGTCAACTTCGTCGCGTTCCTCGCCGAGAAGGGCGTCGACGACATGGTGACGCTGACGGTCGGCGACGTCGTGCGCTACGTCGCCGCGCGCGTGCGCGAGGGCTGATCCGTGGCCGAGATCCTCGCCAACGGCGTGCGGCTGCACGTCCAGCGCGTGACCCCGCCGTCCGACGTCATCCCGACCGGCCAGACCGTCGTGCTCATCCACGGCTTGATCGTCGACGACCTCTCGAGCTACTATTTCACGCTCGCGAACCCGCTCGCCGCGGCGGGCCACGACGTGATCATCTACGATCTGCGCGGGCACGGCCACTCGGAGCGCACGCCGACGGGATACGCGCTGCGCGACAGCATCGCCGACCTCGACGGGCTGCTCACCGCGCTCGCGATCGACCGCCCCGTTCATCTCGTCGGGAACAGCTACGGCGGCGCCGTCGCGATCGGGATGGCGCTCGCGCACCCCGAACGCGTCGCGGACGTCACGATGATCGAAGGCCACTACGCGACGCGCGGCTTCGGCGCCGAGATGGCCGAGACGCTGCACCTCGTAACGACGGGGATCCACGACGAGAAGTGGGTCACCTGGATCGCCGAACGCGGACGCAAGACGCTCAAGCTCGCGCGCCGCGGCGTCACGCTGATCGAGGAGACGTCGATCTCCGCCGACCTGCTCGCCACGCCCGCCGCGCCGCGCGAGTCGGTCGCCGCGCTGGGCGTCCCGATCCTGGGCATCTACGGCGGCGACTCCGAAGTGCTCGAGCGCGGGCGCGACCTGACGAACCTCGTCGCGGACTCGCACCTGATCGTCATCCCGGACTGCGACCATCGCGTGCTCTTCAACACCGCGCCGTATCTCTGCGAGGTGCTGGTGTGGTGGTACGCCGGACGCGTCGGCGCGCCGCCGGTGTTCGTCCCGCCCGCCGTCCCGTTCGAGCCCGCGCCGCTCAGCAAGAAGATGTTCCCGGCGGCCGCGCCATGAGTCGCTTCCTCTTCGTCGTCCCGCCGCTCACCGGCCACGTCAACCCGACACTCGCCGTCGCGGCCGCGTTGAGCGCGCGCGGACACCGGGTCGCGTGGGCAGGTCACGCCGCCGCCGTCTCCCCGCTCCTCCCCCCCGGAGCGGAGCTTCTTCCGACCGACGACGGGCTCTCCGCCGAACGCTTCGCGGAGATCGTGGCACGCGCGCAAGGCCTGCGCGGCGCTGAAGCGTTCCGGTTCCTCTGGAAAGAATTCATCATCCCGCTCGGCGAGGCGATGCTGCCGCAGATCGAAGCGGCGGTCGATCGTTTCGCACCGGACGTCCTGATCGCCGATCAGCAGGCGATCGCGGGCGCGCTCGTCGGGCGGCGTCGCAGCATCCCGTGGGCGACATCAGCGACGACCTCGTCGGAGCTGACCGATCCATTCGCGGTCTTCCCGCTCTTCGGAACGTGGATCGTCGAGGAGCTGCGTGCCTTCCAGCGCCGTGCCGGGGTCGCGGAGTCCGATGCGGCGCACGGCGACCTGCGCTTCTCCGACGCGCTCGTGCTGGCGTTCAGCACCGAAGCGCTCGCCGGCGGCGGCCCGTTCCCGCGGCACTGGCTGTTCGCCGGTCCGGCGATCGCCGCGCGCCCCGTGACGAGCGCGTTCCCCTGGTCGTGGCTCGACCCGCGGCGGCAGCACGTGCTCGTCACGCTGGGCACGGTGAACGCGGCGAGCGGCGCGCGCTTCCTCGATGCCGCGGTCGCGGCGGCGGCAGGGCTCGCCGACCGCCTCCAAGCGATCGTCGTCGCGCCCGACGACGTCGTCACCGAACGCGCGCCGAACGTGCTCGTACAGCGCGCGGTCCCGCAGCTCGAGCTGCTCGCGCACCTCGACGCCGTCGTCTGCCACGCCGGGCACAACACGGTCTGCGAGACGCTCGCGCACGGGCTTCCGCTCGTCGTCGCGCCGATCCGCGACGATCAGCCGATCATCGCGCAGCAGGTCGTCGATGCCGGTGCCGGCGTGCGCGTGAAATACGGACGCGTCGGTTCCGAGGAACTGGCCGCCGCGCTCACGCGCGTCCTCGACGAGGACGCATACGGCGCGGCCGCCCGGCGCATCCAGAGCTCGTTCCGCCGCGCCGGCGGCCCCGCTGCGGCCGCGGATCGGCTTGCGGCGCTCGCACGCGAGGCGCCACCGCGGATGGTGGAGCGCTCGGCGTGAGCCGCGGCGCCGGCTTCGTCTTCGCGACCGTTTTCCTCGACATGCTGGGCTTCGGCATCACCGCACCGGTGCTGCCGAAGCTCGTGCTGGGCTTCACCGGCGGCGACGCGGCGCGCGCCGCCGCGATCTTCGGCGCGTTCGCGACGATCTTCGCGCTGATGCAGTTCGTCTGCGCGCCGCTGCTCGGCGTCCTCTCCGACCGCTTCGGCCGCCGTCCCGTGATCGTGCTCTCGAACCTCGGCCTGGGGTTCGACTACGTCCTCATGGCGCTGGCGCCGAGCGTCGGCTGGCTGTTCGCCGGACGGCTCGTCGCCGGGATCACCTCGGCGAGCACGTCGACCGCGAGCGCGTACGTCGCCGACGCGGCGCGCCCGGAAGACCGCGCCGCGGGGTTCGGCCTACTCGGCGCCGCGTTCGGCTGCGGCTTCATCGCGGGGCCCGCGCTCGGGGGGCTGCTCGGCGCGATCGACCCGCGTCTGCCGTTCTGGTGCGCGTCGGCGCTCAGCCTCGCGAACGCGCTGTACGGCCTTGCGATCTTGCCCGAATCGCTGCCGCGCGAGCTGCGGCGACCACTGCGCTGGAGCCGCGCGAACCCGCTCGGCGCGTTGGCGCTGCTGCGCTCGCAGCGCGACCTCGGCGGTCTCGCGGCGATCGCGTTCTTGAGTCTGCTCGCCGGTGCGGTGCTGCCGACGGTCTACGTGCTCTTCGTCGGCGCGAGGTTCGGGTGGGACGCGCGCGCGACCGGCATCTCCCTCACCTTCGTCGGCGTCTGCTCCGCGCTCGTCCAGGCGGTGCTCGTCAAACCGGCCGTCGCGCACTTGCGCGAGCGCGGGACGCTGCTCGCCGGCCTCGCCTGCGGGGCGCTCGGGATGACGATCTTCGGAATCGCGACGAACGGAACGCTGTTCGTGCTCGGCATCCCGGTCATGGCGCTCTGGGGACTCGCGCCCGCGGCCGCGCAAAGCATCATGGCCCAGCGCGTCGCGCCCGGCGAACAAGGCGAGCTCCAAGGCGCGCTCGGAAGCCTGAACGGCCTCGCGTCGCTCATCGGACCCGTGATCTTCTCGACGGTCTACGCGCGCTCGGTGGCTGCCCACCGCGGCTGGGGCGAAGGGATCGTGTGGCTCTACGCCGCGTCGCTCCTCGCCTGCGCGGCTGCGGCGGCGTTGCGCGTCACGCGCCGTGCGACGGCACGGCTTCCGGCGCGCGGCGCGGAGGAGCCAGTTCGCACGGCGGTGTGAGCGACGGGTTTCGTGCGCTCGAGCGCAGGAAACCATGAAGTACACGAGGCTCCTATGACCGACCGAGACCAGCCCCTGCGCGTTCCCGGATTCGACCATCATCTTCTCCATTTCCACGACAATGACGGTCGCTCGCTCGTCACGGCGGTGAGCCGTTTCGTCGCCGAAGGGCTACGGCTCGGTGAGGGCGTCGTCCTGATCGCGCGTCCGGAACACGCGCGCGCGATCACCGCGGCCGTCGATGAGGCCGGTCTCGACGCGGCGGCCGCGATGGGGGCGGACCGGCTCGTCGTGGTCGACGCGCTGCAGTTGCTCGCCGCGATTCTGATCGAGGGACATCCCGACGCGACGCGATTCCGCGCCGCGATCGACCCGGCGCTCGCGCGAGCGCAATGCGCCGCGCGAGGCGCCGGCGTGCGCGTCTACGGCGAGATGGTCGGCCTGTTCTGGGAGCACGACCGGCGCGATGCCGCGAGCGAGCTGGAGACGCTCTGGAACGGCCGCTTGCGCGAGGGCGAGTTCACGCTCTTTTGTGCGTATCCGATCGACGTCTTCGGCCCGCAGTTCTCCATAGGCGCGGTCGACGTGCTCCTGTGCGAGCACACGCACGTCGTTCCGGCGCAAGACGACGCCGCGCTCGCCGAAGCCGTCGACCGCGCGATGAGCGAGGTGCTGGGGCGGCGAGCCGAAGGACTGCGGCTTCTCATCAAGCCGAACTTCCGTCCGGCGTGGGCCGCGCTGCCGCGCGGCCAGGCGACGATCCTGTGGGTCCGCAACAACCTGCCGGAGTACGCGAGCGAGATCCTCGCCCGCGCCCGGGACGCGTATCAAGCCGCGCGCTACAGCAACGCGGGAGCCTCGTCCAGATAAGCGGCGAGGCGCTCCAAATGCTGCCGCGCGTCGTACCGTCGCCTGATCGCTGAAATTCGACCGTCGCCGGCGAGATGCTGATCGCCGTCGTATCGATGCGGCACGTCCGCACGCGCCCCCGTCAAGGGAGAACGTCATCGGGTTCAGTGCATCTCGCGCGCGATCGCTGCGCCGCTGTGCCCGACGAGGAAGTCGAAGTCGGCGCCGCGCTCGGGACCGAGCACGTGCTCGACGTAGAGCTTCGCGTAGCCGCGGTCGTAGGCCGGCGCCGGCGGCTCCCACGCCGCGCGGCGGCGCGCCAGCTCGGCGTCGTCGACCGCAAGCGTGAGGCGCCGGTTCGGGACGTCCAGCTCGATGACGTCGCCGTCGTGGACGAGCGCGAGCGTCCCGCCGACGGCCGCCTCCGGTGCGGTGTGGAGCACGACGGTGCCGTACGCCGTCCCGCTCATCCGCGCGTCGGAGATCCGCACCATGTCGGTAACTCCTTTGGCGAGAAGCTTCGGCGGGAGCGGGAGGTTGCCGGTCTCCGGCATCCCCGGGTAGCCGCGCGGCCCGGCGCCCTTGAGGACGAGCACGCAGCTCTCGTCGACGTCGAGCGCCGGATCGTCGATCCTGGCCTTGAAGTCCTCGATCGTCTCGAAGACGACGGCGCGGCCGCGGTGCGTCAGCAGCGCGGGCGTCGCGGCCGACGGCTTGATCACGGCGCCGTTCGGCGCGAGATTGCCGTGCAGCACGACGATCCCCGCGTTCTCCTTTACGGGTGCGTCGAGCGGGCGGATCACCTCGCGGTTCCAGCACGGCGCGTCGGCCGTCATCTCCCCGATCGTCTTCCCGCTCACGGTGAGCGCGTCGCGGTGCAGCCGATCGCCGAGTTCGCGCACGACCGCCGGCACGCCGCCGGCGTAGAAGAAATCCTCCATCAGGAAGCGCCCTGACGGCTGCAGGTCGACGAGCAGCGGTACGTCGTGCCCGAGCCGGTCGAAGTCGTCGAGCGCGAGCGAGACGCCCAGCCGTCCGGCGATCGCGAGGAGGTGGATCACCGCGTTCGTCGAGCCGCCGATCGCCGCGTTGACGCGGATCGCGTTCTCGAACGCCTCCCGCGTGAGGATCCGCGACATGCGCAGGTCCTCGCGCACCATCGCGACGATGCGGCGACCGCTCAGCTGCGCGAGCGCGTCGCGCCGCGCGTCGACGGCGGGGATCGCCGCGTTCCCGGTGGGCGCGATCCCGAGCGCCTCGGCCATGCTCGCCATCGTCGAGGCCGTCCCCATCGTCATGCAGTGACCGTTGCTGCGCGACTGGCACGCCTCGGCCTCGAAGAAGTCGGGCCACGTCATCCGGCCCGCGCGCACCTCTTCGGAGAACTGCCAGACCATCGTCCCCGAACCGATGTCGCGCCCGCGGTACTTCCCGTTGAGCATCGGGCCGCCGGTGACCATGATCGTCGGGAGATCGACGCTCGCCGCGCCCATCAGCTGCGCCGGCGTCGTCTTGTCGCAGCCGCTGAGCAGCACGACGCCGTCGAGCGGGTTGGCGCGGATCGACTCCTCGACGTCCATGCTCATCAGGTTGCGGAACATCATCGTCGTCGGCCGCATGTACGTCTCGCCGAGCGAGATCGTCGGAAACTCCAGCGGCCAGCCGCCGGCCTCCCACACGCCGCGCTTCACCGCCTCGGCGACGCGCCGCAGGTGGACGTTGCACGACGTCAGCTCCGACCACGAGTTGCAGATCCCGATCACCGGCCGCCCGTCGAAGACGTCCGGCGCAAAGCCCTCCGCGCGCATCCAGCTGCGATGGATGAACCCATCGCGATCCTGCTTGCCGAACCACGCGGCGCTGCGCAGCGTCATGCCGCCACCGGCCGCGCCGCGATCCGCTGCGGGCGCGGGACGACCAGCAGCATCACGATCCCGGCGAGGATCAGCGAGATCGCGTAGGCGATCGCGGTCGAGTTGAAGCTGCCGCTGGTCTGTTGGAGGTATCCGCCCAGATACGGTCCGAGGAATCCGCCGAGATTGCCCAGCGCGTTGACCAGGCCCATCGCGCCGCCGGCGACCGCGGAGGGGATCGCGCGCGAGGTCGCGGCCCAGAACGGCCCGTCGTACGCGAGCGCGCCGCCCATCGCCAAGCTGACCGCGGCGATCGAGAGCGCGATCGCGCTCGGGCCGGCGCTGACCGAGATCATCAAGCCGAGCGCCGCGACGACCATCGCGCCGAAGACGTGCCAGGCGTAGCGCTTGGTGCGATCGGCCCAGATCCCGTTGACCGAGAGCCCGACGATCGCGACGAGATACGGCACCATCGCGATCACGCCGACCGCGCCGAAACCCAGGCCCGTGAGCGACTTGAACAGCGTCGGGATCCACGTGTTGAGCCCGTAGAAGCCGACCTGGATGAGGAAGTAGACGAGCACGAGCCCCCAGACGCGGCGGTTCGCGAGCGCCTGCGCGATCGTCATCGGCGGCGGCTCGCGGCGTGCGTCCTCGGCGAGCGAGGACTCGATGTAGTCGCGCTCCACCGGCGAGAGCCACGCCGCTTCCGACGGGCGGTCGGCGACGAAACGCCACCAGAGCGGCGCCGCGATCACGAACGGCAGCAGCCCTTCGATGATGAACAGCCCGCGCCAGCCGGTGCTCTGCACGATCGCGCCGGAGAGCGGCTGCGTGATGATGCTCGAGACGGCGAGGTTGATCATCCAGAACCCGTACGCGCGGGCGCGCTCGTCGACCGGGAACCACCGCGTCAAGAGCACGAGCATCGCCGGCCACACGCCGCCCTCCGCGACGCCGAGGAGAAAACGCACCGCGATGAGCTGACCGACGGTGTGCACGAGCCCCTCGAGGCACGCGAAGAGCCCCCACACCAGGATCATGATCCCGATGAAGCGCTTCGCGCTCCAGCGCGAGGCGAGTATCCCACCCGGGATCTGCAAGAAGACGTATCCGACGAAGAAGATTCCGGTGATCAGCCCCAGCGTCGCCTTGTCCAACCCCAGGTCCGTCCCCAAGCCGGCGAGCGCGTAGCCGAAGTTCGTGCGATCCATGAACGAGATGATGTAGATGATCATCGCGATGGGGATGAGGCGTATCCAGCGCTGGTTCGGTATCGTTGCGATGACGGGTGAAGCGGTGTGCTGCATCGACGTCCTCCGGAATGGATGTTCGCAGGCGATGGGAAAGGCCAGAGTATGAACCAACTCGATGTCACGGGGCGCGTCGCGGTCGTGACCGGCGGCGCATCGGGGATCGGCTTCGCGATCGCACGGCGGCTACGAGAGTCGGGCGCGCGGCTGAGCCTGTGGGACGTGGGAGCGCAGGCGCTGGCTGCGGCGGCGCCGCAGCTCGACGGCGCGCACACGGCGGTCGTCGACGTCCGCAGTTACGAGGCGGTAGAGCGCGCGCGCGACGCGACGCTCGCGGCGCTCGGGCGCATCGACGTCCTGGTGACGAGTGCGGGGATCACCGGCCCGAACCTCCCGAGCTGGGAGTACCCGCTCGACGGCTGGCGAGACGTGATCGACGTCAATCTCACGGGGACGTTCCACTGCGTGCGCGCCGTGGCGGAACCGATGCGCGCCGCCGACTACGGGCGCATCGTCACGATTGCGTCGGTCGCGGGCAAGGAAGGGAATCCGAACGCCTGCGCCTACAGCGCCTCGAAAGCGGGCGTCATCGCGCTCACGAAATCGGTCGGCAAGGAGCTGGCGACGACCGGTGTGCGGATCAATTGCGTCACCCCCGCCGCGGTCGAGACGCCGATGTTCGCGCAGATGACCGCGGAGCACATCGCGTACATGAAATCGCGGATCCCGATGAACCGCTTCGGGACGGTCGACGAGATCGCGGCGCTCGTCGGATGGCTGTGCAGCGAGGAATGTTCCTTCTCCACGGGAGCGGTGTTCGATTGCTCGGGGGGCCGCTCGACGTACTAGCATCACACCGCCGCGCCGGCGCGGTAGAACGCGATCGTCTCGCGCGTCCCACGGCTGAGCGGCGTGCGCAGCACGCCCGGAAAGAGCGCGTGCAGCGGCGTCTCGTCGACCCGCGCCGCGAACATCAGCGCCGGCCCCTCGGCACGGACGTCGGCGCTTGGCACCTCGGCACGGATGGCGGCAAGCACCTCGTCGACGTGCGCGAGCTGCCCCTGCAGGCTGAACGCGTGCGCGCCCGGCGGCGTCTGCGTCGCCGCGCGCGCGAAGATCGCCGCGACGTCCTCGACGTAATCCATCCCCGTCGCGCCCGTGAAGCGAATCGTGTAGGGCTTCCCTTCGGCCGCGGCGCGCATCGCGAGCGTCGGATCGGCCGTGACGCCGATCTCGCGCCCGGGACCGTAGACCGTCGAGGGACGCAGGCCGACGCTCGCGATACGCGCGTCGTCCCAGTACGCGCGCGCGTTCCCCTCGTTGCACAGCTTGAACGCGCCGTAGTGCGTGCGCGGCTCGGGCGCGATCCCGTCGTCCGGTCCGAATACGGCGGCGCTCGACGCGTACGCGATTCCGCGCACCCGCGCGCGTTTCGCCGCCTCGAAGACGTGCAGCGTGCCGAGCACGTTGACGCGGGCGCCAAGGAGCGGATCCTTGCGCGCGGTCGGGATCAGAACCGCGGCGAGGTGCACGATCGCATCGCAGCCCGTGACCGCGGCGTCGACCGACGCAGCGTCGGTGATGTCGCCGACGCGCAGCTCGACCTCCCGCGCATACTCGCCGCCGATCGCGTCGAACAGCGCGCGCTCGGCGTGGACGTCGAAGAGACGCACGGCATGTCCCTGCGCGAGCAGCGTGCGCGCCGTCCACGCGCCGATGAAGCCGAGCCCCCCGGTGATCAGGACGCGCATCAGACCGCCGCTCCGAGCGGGACGAACGGGACGAGCTCGTCGCCGCTCAGCGTCAGTGCATCGCTCGGCTCGCCGACCGCATACCGCCCCGCGCCGTCCAGCTCGGCGAGCGCGCAGGCCGATACGGCGAACGCCTCGAGATGCAGCGTGTCGCGGATTCGCGCCACGCGGGCCTCGTGCGCGCCGACGCCGGCGGCGGCGAGAGCGCCGCTGATCGCCTCGCGGTCGTTGGCGCAGACGATCGGCAGCCGCGCGCCCGCGGGCTGGGCGGCGGTCAGCGCGTTCAGATACGTCGGAGCCCAGTCGATCGCGTCGGCGAGGCGCCGCGTGCAGAAGTCCGCGAGCCCGATCCCGGTCGCGTTCCCCTCCGACGCCTCGGAGAGCTCGCGCACGAAGAGCTGGCGCACGACGGGACGCGGCACCTTCTGCGTGCGCCCGTCGATCGCGCGGCCGGTGACGTTCGTGTCCATCCCCGTCCCGGAGAGGTTCTTGCCCATGCGGTCGACGATCAGCAGGTCGAGCGCGGGGAACGGCAGCGCGGGCATCAGCTCGCGCGCGACGCGCAGCAGCCGCTCCTCGCCGGAGACGATCTTCTCCGTCGGGAACGCCTCGATCGCGTGCGTCCCGCCGCGGTTGTCCTCGACGATCGCGACGCCGGCGACGATCGGCAGGTGCGCGTACATCGTCGCGGCGACCTCGCGGATGATCGGCTCGTAGCCCCAGCGCGCGAAGGCGGCGTGGTAGCGCGCCGCACCGATCGCCTTGCCCAGGCCGATCGCCGTCATCTTGAGGATCCCGCTCTCGATCGTCCCGCCGAAGTCGGTGTGCGGCTTGACCCGCCCGGCGACGATCACGGCGTCGGCGCGCGCCGCACGCGCATCGCAGACCACCTCGACGCCGTGCTCGCTGCGCGCGACCTCGACGACGTCCATCTCGCTCTCGATCGGCGCGCCGACGCGCTCCTCGGTGATCCCGAGGTGCGCGAGCATCGTGCGCTGCCCGGGCCCGGTGCCGCCGCCGTGCGAGCCCATCGCCGCGACGAGGAACGGCGTCCCGCCCGCGTCGCGCACCGCCTCGCAGCAGCCGCGCAGGATCTCGGCGACGCGCGCGATCCCGCGGCTGCCGGCGGTGATCGCGACGCGGGCGCCGGGACGCAAGGCGGCGCCGCGCAGTACCGGCGCGAGGGCGTCGCGCGCCGCGGCCGCGACGTCGGCGATCGCCGGCGTCTCCAGAGTATCGCGAACCAGCCGTGCTTCGATCATCGTCACGGAGCCTCCGAGAGCGCGATCACGTCGCGCTCGGTGTTGGTGAGGTGGACGCGCATCGCGCGCCGTGCGCCTTCGGGATCGCGGCGGACGACCGCCCGCGCGATCGCCTCGTGCTCGGTGAGCGCGCGGCCGAGCACGCCGGGAACCGTGTCGGTCAGCGCCTGCGAGTAGGAGAGCAGCTCCTGCATCGGTTCGCTCATCCGTTCCAGCACGCGGTTGCGCGCGGCGCGCACGAGCGTGCGGTGAAACGCCGAGTCGCCCCCGACGTAACGCACCGGATCGTCGAGCGCACCGCGCATCGTCGCCAGCGCCGCCTCGAGCGCGGCGTGGTCGTCGGCGTCGGCGCGCTCCGCGGCGAGCGCCGCCAGCTCGCACTCGACGATCTTGCGCGCTTCGAGCAGGTCGCGTAGCACCTGCGCACGCGGCCCGCGTCCGTGCAAGAGGCCGAGGACCGCGGGATCGAGCGCGTCCCAGCGGTCGGGCTCCGTGACGCGCGTCCCCGACCCGTGCCGGACTTCGACCAGCCCCTTCTCGCCCAGCACGCGCAGCGCTTCACGGATCACCGAACGCGAGACGCCGAACCGTGCGCTCATCTCCGGCTCGGACGGGAGCGCGCTCCCGGGGGCTACCTCCCCGGTGACGATCGAGCGGAGCAAGACATCGGCAACCTGGGCGTGCAGCCGGCGCGGCGCGACGGTACCCTCCATAGCGCGGCAGGAGTTGTCCGATCACCTGACGATTCCTACAAACCCCATGGCGCTCTCCGAAGATGCCGCCGCGCTGCGCCTCAAGGACGACGACGACGTCGCCGTCGCGCTGCGCGCGCTCGCGCCGGGGGAAACAGTCCGCTTTGCGGACGGCGTGATCGTCGCGCACACGGCGATCCCCGGCGGGCACAAGCTGGCGCTCCGCGCGATCCCGCCGGGCGGCCTGATCCGCAAGTACGGGCAGGTCATCGGCCGGGCGATCGCGCCGATCGCGGCCGGCGAGCACGTGCACGTCCACAACGTCGAGGGGACGCGCGGGCGCGGCGACCTCGCGCCGGCGAGCGCGGCACGGGCGTGACGACGTTCCAAGGCTACCGCCGCCGCAACGGCTCGGTCGGCGTGCGCAACCACGTCCTCGTCCTGCCGTCGGTGATGTGCGCGAACCACGTCGTCGACCGCATCGGGCGCGCGCTCCCCGACGTCGTGACGGTGAACCATCCGACGGGCTGCGCGCAGATCGGCGCCGATTTCGAGCAGACGAAGCGCACGATGGCGGGCTTCGCGGCGAATCCGAACGTCGCGGGGGTGCTTGTCGTCGGCCTCGGCTGCGAGACGAACGAGTCGAAGGCGCTCGCCGCCGAGATCGCCGCGCGCGGCCAGCGCGTCGAGGTGCTCGGGATTCAGGAGACCGGCGGGACCTCGGCCACGATCGAGCGCGGGATCGCGCTCGCGCGCGAGCTCCTCGCCGACGCCGCGCGCTGGGAGCGCACGACGTGCTCGGTGAGCGAGCTGATCGTCGGCACCGAGTGCGGCGGGAGCGACGGCTTCTCCGGGATCACCGCCAATCCGGCGCTCGGGTACGCGAGCGATCGGATCGTCGCCGAGGGCGGGACGGTGCTGCTCGCCGAGCTGCCGGAGCTCGTCGGCGCGGAGCACCTGCTCGCGGCGCGCGCGAGCGAACCGGTCGCGGCGAAGCTCTACGAGTTGATCGAACGCGTCGAGGAACGCGCGCGCGCGATGCACGTCGACATCCGCTACGGCAACCCGACGCAGGGCAACATCGCGGGCGGCCTCACGACGCTCGAGGAGAAGTCGCTCGGCGCCGCCTACAAAGGCGGCTCGACGATGCTGCGCGAGGTGATCGAGTACGCGCAGCGCCCGAGCGAACGGGGCCTGGTGGTGATGGACACGCCGGGTCAGGACATCGAGCAGCTGACCGGGATGGTCGCCGGCGGCGCGCAGGTCGTCGTCTTCACGACCGGTCGCGGGACGCCGACGGGATCGCCGATCGCACCGGTGATCAAGGTCGCGACGAACACGCCGATGTTCGCGCGGATGCGCGAGAACATGGACGTCGACGCGGGCGCGATCCTGGAGGGGACGCGCACGTTGGAACAGGTGGGCGACGAGATCTTCGACTGGATCGTCGCCGCCGCGAACGGCCGCGAGCCGGCCGCCGAAGCACTGGGTTTTCGGGACTTCGCCATCAACCGCATCGGGCCGTCGTTCTAGCCGCGGCGGCCGACCAGGAAGGGAGTATCGCCGATGACGCCTTCGAGGAAGAAATTTCTTGTCTCCAGTGCGGCCGCGACGGTAAGCACCGCCGCGTTCGGGTTTCCGGCCGTCGTCGGCGCTGCGCCGCCGCCGATTCGCCTGGGATCGATCCCGTGCCTGACCGGCGCGAACGCGCTCCTTGGCCAGCAGGAGCACGAGGGGATCCTGCTGGCGGTCGAAGAGATCAACCGCCGTCCCGACAAGGTCTACGGCGGCCGCGCCTTCGAGATCGTCGAGGAGGACGCGACCAACGACAACCAGGCCGCGGTCTCGGCGCTCAACAAGCTGCTCGGCGAAAACGTCGACGCGGTGATCTGCCCCGTCCTTTCCACCCAGGTGCAGGCGATGGCGCCGGTGATGAAGTCGCACGACATCCCCTGGATGACCGGCGGCACGGCGGTCAAGAACACGCAACTCGGTGTTCCGGGGATGTATCGTCTGCGCGCCTCCGACGGCATCACCGCCGCCGCGATGACGAACTTCGCGGTCAAGGAGAAGCACGCGAAGAAGGTCGCGATCCTGCATGCGAGCGACGCATTCGGGACCGGAGGCGCCGATCAGATCGTCCAGGACCTGCAGAAGCTCGGCCTGCAGCCGGTCGCCAACGAGCAGTATCCGAAAGACGCGAAGGACTTCACCGCGGAGATCCTGCGCGTCAAGCAGTCCGGCGCCGAAGCGCTGCTGATGTACGTCCAGAACCCCAGCGACACCGCCATCATCCTTCAGCAGATCCGCTCGCTGGGCCTGACGATCCCGATCGTCGGCTCCCCTTCGCTCGCGAACCAGACCGCGATGGAGACCGCCGGGAAGAACGCGAACGGCGCGTTCGCCGCCGTCGACTTCATCGCCGGGTTCAACTCGAACGTCGCGACGCACTTCCTGACCGCGTTCTACCAGCGCTTTCATCATCTCCCCGACGTCGGTACCGGCTCGGGCTGGGTGTACGACGCCGTCAACATGCTCGCGACCGTCTACAAGAAGCAAGGCTCGTCCGATCCGAAGCAGACGATCGCGTCGCTCAAGCAGATTCGCGGCTGGGAGGGCGTGCTCGGGCGCTTCTCGTGCGACGGCGAGGGAAACATGGTTCACTCGGTCTCGATCGGCGAGATCAGCAACGCCAAGCTGCGCCTCGTCACGCAGGTGAGCGCGTAGGCCGGCATGCACGTCGACCCGGTTCTCGACGCGCAGCTCCTCGTCAGCGGGTTGGCCGTGGGGTCGATCTACGCGCTGGTCGCGCTCGGCTTCGTGCTGATCTACAACGCGGTCGGCGTGGTGAACTTCGCGCAGGGCGACTTCGTGATGTTCCCCTCGTACGTCGCCGCGTCGTTCCTGCTCCCCGCCGTCGCGGTCTTCGGGAGCGTCGTGCACTGGCAGCTCCCCGTCGTCGCCGTCTACCTGCTCGTGCTGGTGGTGATGGTGGGGTTCGGCCTGGTCTTCAACCGCATCGCGTATTACCCGCTGCGCGAGCGGGGCTGGATGCCGGTCGTCATCTCGACGATCGGCGTCTCGATCTTCCTGCGCAATCTCGCACAACTGACGTGGGGCAGCCAGCCGCTCGTGCTTCCGAGCCTCTTCTCCTTCGACACGGTCGCGCTCGGGCCGCTGCGGCTGCGCCCGCAGGATCTCCTGATCATCGCGGTCACCGCCGCGCTGATCGCGTTCCAATACGTGCTGTTCGAACGCACGACGCTCGGCAAGCAGATGCGCGCGACGGCGCAGGACCGCACGACGGCGCGGCTGATCGGGATCCGCGTCGGGCGGATCGTCTCGATCACGTTCGTCTACAGCGCGCTGCTCGGCACGATCTCGGGGCTCCTCGTCGCGCCGATCTTCACCGTCACCAAGGAGATGGGCGGGCTCATCGCGCTCAAGGCGTTCGCGGCGAGCATCGTCGGCGGGTTCGGGAGCATCCCGGGCGCGATCATCGGCGGCCTCGCGATCGGGGTGATCGAGACGTTCGGCGGCTTCTACCTGTCCGCGTCGTACGTCGACGCGATCGCCTTCGTCATCCTCATCACCGTGCTGCTGGTGCGCCCGCAAGGGATCTTCGGCGAGACGGTGGCGGAGAAAGCCTGATGCCGCGCGCGTTCGCCCTCGCCTTCGCCGTCGCGCTGCTCGCGGTGGTGCCCTCGCTCGTGCACTCCGACTACGTTCTCAACCTGTGCGATCTGGCCGGGATCTACGCGATCGCCGTGATGGGCCTCGGGATCCTGCTCGGCTATGCCGGGCAGATGTCGCTCGGGCAGGCGGCATTCTTCGGCATCGGCGCGTACACGTCGGGCTGGCTCACGACGCACCTCGGCTGGCCGGTGTGGCCGGCGATGGCGGCCGCCGTCGTGCTCAGCGCGCTCGTCGGCCTCGCCGTCGGCTATCCGTGCCTGCGCCTCTCCGGGCATTACCTCGCGCTCGCGACGATCGGCTTCGGGATCATCACGCAGATCGTACTCGTCAACTGGAAGGACGTGACGAACGGCAGCGACGGGATGACCGGGATCCCCGCGCCGGCGCTCGGCCCGTGGACGCTCGACTCCTACGGCTCGTACTACTACCTCGTCCTCGCCGCCGTGCTCGCGTGCGCGTACGTCGCCTGGCGGATCAAGACGACGCGCGTCGGCCGCGCGCTCGAGGCGATCCGCGAGAACGAGCTGGCCGCGCGCGCGACCGGGATCGACGCGACCCGCTACAAGATCGTCGCGTTCGTCCTCGCCGGCGCGTACGCGGGTCTCGCGGGGAGCCTGCTCGCGCACAGCATCAAGTTCCTCAGCCCCGACTCGTACTCGTTCGACCAGTCCGTCGTGTTCCTCGTGATGCTGATCCTCGGCGGTTCCTCGTCGATCGGCGGCGCGATCCTCGGCGCGGTGCTGCTGACCTTCCTCCCCGAGGTGCTGCGCCCGCTCAAGAGCTCGTACGTGATGGTCTACGGCGCCGCGGTCGTCGTGATGATCATCTTCATGCCGAAGGGGCTGGCGGGGCTGTTCGGTGCGGCCTGGACGCGCTTCGCGCCGCGCCGCGCACCGCCGCTCACCGCGGCGGCGCGGCCGGCGACCGGAGCCGAGCCGACGTGAGCGCGCCGAACGCGGTCGCCGCGGCGGAGCGCGGCCTGCTCGAAGTGCGCGGCCTCGTCAAGCGCTTCGGCGGCGTCACCGCCGTCAACGGCCTGGCGATGACCGTCCGCGAGGGCGACGTCCACGCGCTGATCGGCCCGAACGGCTCGGGGAAGACGACGACGATCAACGTGATCTCCGGGCTCTACCGCGCCGACGGCGGCTCGATCGCGTTCGACGGCGGCGAGCTGGTCGGCCGTCCGGCGCACGAGATCGCGCGCCGCGGGATCGCGCGCACGTTCCAGAACATCAGGCTCTTCGGCGACCTCTCGGTGCTCGAGAACGTGATGGTCGGGCGTCACGTGCGCACGCGCGTCGGATTCGTCGGCGCGCTGCTCCCCGGCGGCGCGACCGCGCGTGAGGAACGTGAGACGCGCGAGCGCGCGCACGAGCTGATCCGCTTCGTCGGGCTGGACGGGACCGCCGCCGTCCCCGGGCGCAGCCTTCCGTACGGCGATCAGCGCCGCGTCGAGATCGCGCGCGCGCTCGCGAGCGAGCCGCGCCTGCTCCTGCTCGACGAACCAGCGGCGGGTATGAACCCGGCGGAGACCGACGCACTCGTCGTGCTGCTGCGCCGCATCCGCGCGCAAGGGACGACGCTGCTGCTGATCGAGCACGACATGAACCTCGTGATGACGGTCAGCGACCGGATCACCGTGCTGAACTTCGGGCAGCACATCGCGGAAGGTCCGCCCGCGCAGATCGCGCGTGATCCCGAGGTCATCACCGCGTACCTCGGAGGGACGTCCGATGCTGCTTGAGCTGCGCGAGGTCGTCACGCGCTACGGCGAGGTCGAGGCGCTGCACGGGATCGACCTGGAGGTGGCGGAGGGCGAGATCGTCGCGCTGCTCGGCGCGAACGGCGCGGGGAAGAGCACGACGCTCAAGACGATCTCGCGCCTGCTCGCGCCGGTGCGCGGCGAGGTGCGCTTCGCCGGCGAATCGCTCTCGCGCTGCGATCCGGAGGACGTCGTCGCGCGCGGGATCGCGCACGTCCCCGAGGGGCGCAAGATCTTCCCGGGCTTGACGGTGCTCGACAACCTGCGGCTGGGCGCGACGCCGCGCCGCGCATCACGCGCCGAGATCGAGGGCGACGTCGAGAGCGCCTTCTCCATCTTCCCGCGCTTGCGCACCCTCGCCGCGAAGCTGGGCTGGACGCTCTCCGGCGGCGAGCAGCAGATGCTGGCGATCGCGCGCGGCCTCATGGCGCGACCGAGGCTCCTCTTGCTCGACGAACCGTCACTGGGTCTTGCGCCGCTGATCGTCAAGGACGTGATGGCGACGATCGCGCGGATCGCGAACAGCGGCACGACGATCCTGCTCGTCGAGCAGAACGCGCACCTCGCACTCCAGATCGCGCAACGCGCCTACGTGCTGGAAACCGGCCGCGTCGCCCTGAGCGGCGATGCGCGCACGCTGATCACCAACGAGGAGATGCGCCGCGCCTACCTCGGCAGCGCGGTCCGCGTACACAAAACGGCGTAGCACACCGCGTCACCGTGTCACCCTGAGCTTGTCGAAGGGCCGGTCGTTGTCGCTGAGCTTGTCGAAGCGGGTAGGACGCGAACGTCTTCGACGAGCTCAGGGTGACGACGTAGCGCGCCGGTGGCGCAACGTGGCGAGGACACGAATCAACCATCACGTCGAACACTTTGTTGATTCTTGGCACCAAGGATGCGCGCCCTCGACGCCGCCGAAACGTTTTGCGCGCCGTGGCTGACATCACGGTTCCGGAGAAGGGCGCACGGCAAAGCCTACGCGCGGGTACGAATCGGGCACGGCCCTTCGGGGTAGTAGGTTTGACGCAATGAGCATGAGCCAGCTTTGGGGGACAGATCCCCATACCGTCGGCAGCCACCCGCAGGAGCCACCGCGGGTTCATGCCGAGTTGAACGCCGCGCTCGCCCGCGCGGTCGAGGACGAGCTCCCTCGTGGAGTCGAGGTCTTGCTTTTACCAAACGAGCGCGCCGCTCTCTGCGATCACATCGTGAGTGCCGTCATCGAAGTGCTCGTCGCCTCCGGGATCGTTTCCCTAAGGCGCGAGACGTCCTGAGGTTCGGCGGACGAAAACTCACCGCTCGCGAATCATGCCCTTGAGGAGCGATCGGTCACGAAGACAACCGCAGCTCGCGCACCGGTCGTATCTCTATTGCGTCCCAGCACGCTGACGGATGTGTCGAAGCGATGCGGATCGCGTCATTGAGATCGCCGGCCTCGACCAGAAAAAAACCGGCGAGGTGCTCTTTCGTCTCCGCGAATGGACCGTCCGTCATCGAAAGCTTCCCGTTGCGCCGGCGGATCGTCGTCGCCGTCTGCACGGGCTCCAGCGCCTCTCCGCCGAGAAAATGCCCCTTGTGCCGCAGGTCTTCCGTGTAGGCCAGCGCCTGCGCGATCACGTTCTCGAGTTCGTTGTGCGGCAGCGAGTCCACCGGATCGCCGTCGCCGTAGATCAAGCAAGCATACTTCATCCGGCTCTCTCCTCGTGATGTAGTCGCCCTGGGCCGCGCGGGATCGACAATACGCGCCGTGATGTCGATTTCGGCTTTCCTCGTTCGACCATTGTCCGTACAGAGCGGTTGCGGCCAAACGCGTGGGCGTGCTTTGCACCTCTCTGTCCCCACCACGTAGGAACTCGAGAAAGGTGTACTCGCAATGAAAACACCCCCGATCGTCTCATCGGCGGAATGGGAAGCCGCGCGCGAACGACTGCTCGTAAAAGAGAAGGCCCTGACGCGCGCTCGCGACGCGCTAGCCGCCGAGCGGCGGCGGATGCCGTGGCTCGGCGTCGAGAAACAGTACACATTCGACGGGCCAAGGGGAAAGGCGACCCTGCGCGACTTGTTTGACGGACGCAGCCAGTTGATCGTCTATCGCGCGTTCTTCGAGCCGGGCGTATTCGGCTGGCCTGAGCATGCCTGCCGCGGCTGCTCCATGTTGGCCGACCAGGTCGCCCACGTCGCCCACTTGAACGCCAGGGACACCACCCTTGTTTTCGCCTCGCGTGCGGGGCAGCACGACATCGAGCGCTTGAAGGCACGGATGGGCTGGGAGATGCCGTGGTACACCATCACAGACAGCTTCGACGCCGACTTCGGGGTCGATGAGTGGCATGGAACGAACGTCTTTTTCCGGGACGGCGAGCGCGTGTTCCGCACGTACTTCATCAACGACCGCGGCGACGAAGCGATGGGAAGCACCTGGAATTACCTCGACGTTACTCCGCTCGGGCGCCAAGAGGCGTGGGAGGACTCACCCGAGGGCTATCCGCAGACGCAGCCTTACACTTGGTGGAATTGGCACGACAGTTACGAAGCGGGCGCCTCGCCCGACCCGAAGTGGATCGAAGTAACCGAGAATGCACGCGTGACGTAACATGCTTGCGCACATCATGGGCATACCGGTCGAGGAGGTCCTGTTGCCGTTGGTGACCGGCGGCGCCGGAGCCGGGGCCTTGCTGTTCATCGCCTCGATAGTGTCGCGATTCTGTCGGCGATGAACCGGCGCTCCGCCTCCTGGTGGGTCAACGCCAGCGCGGCTTCATACGCGGAACGAGCCTCGTCGGCGTTTCCTAAACGACGATGCATGTCTGCGCGGGCGGCGTGCGCGAACCGATAGTCGCTCAGGTCGCCGCGCGCCAGAATCCCCTCGATCTTCACGAGGCCGGCAGCCGGACCGTCACGCATCCCGATTGCTACCGCCCGGTTCAGCTCGACGATCGGAGATGGGTCGATTTCGAGGAGCTTCTCGTAAAGGCTCACGATCATCGCCCAGTTCGTCTCTTCCGGGCACTGGGATCCCGTGTGGAGAGCCGCGATCGCGGCTTCGCACGCGTACCGGCCGATGGGCCCTTTCACGAGCGCGCGCTTGAGAAAGCCTCTCGCCTGCGAGATCTCCGCTCGATCCCATCTCGAACGGTCTTGGTCGTCGAGGAGGACCAGTTCACCGGTTGGCCCCGTCCGTGCGCCTGCGCGTGCGTGATGGAACATCATCAGTGCGAGCACTCCGTAAACCTCTGCGTCGGGCATTATCTCTACGATCAGCCGAGCGAGTCGAATCGCTTCTCGACAGAGGTCGCTCCGAATCAGCGACGCACCGCACGAGGCCTCGTAACCCTCATTGAAGAGGAGATAGAGGACGTGCAAGACGCCGCGCAAGCGCTCGGCGAGGTCTCGCTCGGAGGGGAGATCGTACGCGATCCGTGCGCCCCGAATCTTCGCTTTGGCACGGACGATGCGTTGTGCGATCGTCGACGGCGCGACAACGAACGCCTGGGCGATCTCCTCCGTCGCCAAACCACAGGCCTCCCGAAGCGTCAACGCGATTTGTGCGTCCAAGGAGAGCGCGGGATGACAACAGAGAAAGATCAGGCGCAGGTCGTCGTCGGGGATGTAGTCGAGGTCCGGACGTAACTCGTCCGTTGACCTCGACTCCTTCGCAAGTCGCGGCAGGGACGCGTCGTACCGCGCCCGACGGCGGAGCGTGTCGATCGCGCGAAATCGCCCCGTCGAGATCAACCACGCGCGCGGATTGCGCGGCACACCGTCCCGCGGCCATTGCTCCGCCGCGCTAAGGAAGGCCTCGTGTACCGCGTCTTCCGCGAGCTCAAAATCTTCAAGGAGCCGTATCAACGTCGCGAGGACGTGGCGGGACTCCGCCTTGTAGACCGACTCCAGGTCCACCGGCGCCATGGACGTTACCCGATTTCGCGTACGGGCCGTATCTCGATCGTATCC
The DNA here is from genome assembly GCA_035493875.1 of Candidatus Limnocylindria bacterium. GTDB lineage: Bacteria > Vulcanimicrobiota > Vulcanimicrobiia > Vulcanimicrobiales > Vulcanimicrobiaceae > Vulcanimicrobium. The sequence goes on along the minus strand of DATJHK010000037.1, from coordinate 74,675 downwards.
CACGCCGTCGCGGGATGCCCCGAAGCGATCCGTATCGCCTCGTTGAGATCCCGCGCCTCGATCAGCAAGAATCCGCCGAGTTGCTCTTTCGTCTCCGCGTACGGACCATCGGTCATCGACAGCTCGCCGTTGCGCCTCCGGATCGTCGTCGCGGTGTGCGCCGGCTCCAGGGCTTGCAGACCGACGAGATACCCTCTCTGCCGAAGCTCTTCGTGGTACGCGACCGAGTCGGCGATCAGCGCTTCCATTTCACGTGGCGGCAGCGGGTCTTCCACATTCCCGTCGCCGTAGATCAAGCAAGCGTATTTCATCGTAGGTACCCTCCTGGCTCTAGTCGCACGTACCGGCGCGAAATCGACACGATACGGGCCTGGTACTCCCTCAGGCAACCGCGGAGAGCCAATCGTCGGGCTGGATCTGCGCGATCAGCTGAAAGCGCGAACCATCAGGTTTGAACACGGCGGCCTCACCTTCGTCCAGCGAGGGTCCGTCGATCGCGACCAGTTCGTTGTGGTGGAGAACGAGCGCGGTATTAACGCGGCCCGGCGGAACCATCGCAAGCGCTTGGCGCAGGCTCGTTGATAGGTTGGGCGCTCCCGGCATCAACGCCCGATCGACCGAGTATCGCCCGAAGAGCAGTTGTGCGGTTTCCCGCGTTCGACAATACGGGTCCGCGAACACCGCTCCGATGGGGACCGCGAGTGTTCGAATTGCTTCACCGACGCGCCGCTCGAGGTTCCGCCCGGACTCCGTAAGGTTTCTCTGCTTGGAACAATCATCGGAATCAGTCGTGACGTCGCTTTGGCTATGATCGGTCGGACCGTGCCGAAAGTAGAGTATGTATCCGCCGGTTCGCAGCGTGACGAAAATGGGCCGCTCGAGGGCGGCCGTCCCTAAGAGCGCAGCGGCGCCGCCCCTGAGAAAGACTCCACGTGCTATTCGCGATGGATCGGCCATCTGCTCGGTCGTCCTCCACAGGACATGAGATGACTATGCGCGTCCGCTGCGAAGAGCATGCGCCCAGTCAGCCCGGCCGCGCTGCTCGGCGAGCGTCGCTGCACGCTCCCAATCGTATTCGATCTCGAAAAACTCCACGTTCCATCGCGTTCCGGTCTGCTCGACGATCGCGTATCGGGCGTGAGGACTACCGTTCTCGATGGTGTGCGGATAGGGATGGACGTCGGCATAGGCCTGGAGGCCGACGCTCCCGGGATTCACGACGTGATGTCCGTCCGCAAGCATCACGGATCGCGGGACATGCGTATGTCCGCAGATGATGAGGGACGCATCGACGTTTTCGATCGATGATGCTACCTCCGCGGCGGTTGCTGCCCGGCGACCCTCGGGTGTGACGCGCTCCAACAGATAGGTCAGGTCGCTGTCGATGCCGCCGTGAATCACGAGGATATCCGGTGTGAGCCTGATGGAGGCTGGGAGAGAGGAGAGCCACGCAAGATGCTTGTCAGCAAGTACATCGCGCGCGTACCGGTCCGACTTGCCCATCTGGTCAAGCGGCGTCGCGAGCAGTTGACGCTCGTGATTGCCGCGAATCGTCGGAAGGGCAAGTGGAATCAACCGGTCTGCCGTTTCCACAGGCATGAGCGGACCCGAGACGATATCGCCAAGGTTCACCGTGACGTCGACGTCGCGGCGCTCGATGTCGGCGAGCACCGCTTCGAGCGCGTCGATGTTACCGTGTATGTCAGAGATGGCGGCAATTCTCATTGATGTTCCGATCCATCACCCACACATGAGCTCCAAGCAGACGTACATCGCTACCTCGACAATAGCTCAGCGGGCTTATCGCCCTCCCCTCGTGCCTTCCTGCTCGACATGCTGGCGGCAATCAAAGCCGCGAGCGAGGAGCGTACCGCTCCCCGTACGAACCCAGGCTCGCGCTTAACGCGACGGACGGTTCACCCGATGCGGTCGCCGGCCACGAGCCCGCGAAACTCTTCTGTGTCCCCTGCCGGTCGCGAAGCGACGTGAGTTCCGAAGCAAAGACCGTCGTCGTCGCCGGTGCACAAGGCGTCATCGGGCGCGCCGCCGCCGAGCATTTTCATGGGTTGGGCTGGAACGTCGTCGGCCTGGCGCGTCGCGCTGCCGCCGACGATCTTCCGGTGAGGCAGCTCTCCGTCGACCTGCTCGACCGCGCCGACACCGAAGCCAAGCTGCGCGAGTTGACGCAGGCGACGCATCTGGTCTTCGCGGCCTACGTCGAGCGGCCGACCGCGAGCGAGGCAGTCGCGCCGAACCTCGCGATGCTGCGCAACGCGCTCGATGCGCTGGAAGCCGCGGCGCCGAACCTCGAACACGTCACGTTCTACCAGGGCGGCAAGGCGTACGGCGCGCACCTGGGGACGTTCAAGACGCCGGCGCGCGAGGACGACCCGCGGCACATGCCGCCGAACTTCTACTACGATCAGGAAGACCTGCTGCGCGAGCGGCAGCGCGGCGCGCGCTGGCACTGGACCGCGCTGCGTCCGGAAGCCGTCTGCGGCTACGCGCTCGGCAACCCGATGAACCTCGCGATGGTGATCGCCGTCTACGCGACGATCTGCAAGGAGCTGGGCCTGCCGCTGCGCTTCCCCGGCACCGGCGCGGCGTACGACGCCCTTTATCAGGTGACGTCGGCCGAGATTCTGGCGCGCGCGACGGCGTGGGCGGCGACGAGCCCGGCGGCGCACGAGCAGATCTTCAACATCACCAACGGCGACTATTTCCGTTGGCGCCACCTGTGGCCGGCGATCGCGCGCGCGTTCGCGCTGCCGGTCGGCGACGCGCTGCACATCCCGCTCGCCGAGTACATGGCCGACAAGGGGCCGCTCTGGGAGCGGATCGCCGCGCGCGAAGGGTTGCGGCCGATCCCCTACGCGCAGCTCGCGTCGTGGGGCTTCGGCGATGCGATCTTCGGGATGGACTTCGACAACATCTCGAGCACGATCAAGGCGCGGCGCGCCGGCTTCCCCGAGTGCATCGACACCGAGGAGATGTTCGTCTCGTTCTTCGAGGGGTTGCGGCGGCGGCGGGTTATCCCGTAACGCTGCGCTCTTCGCCGCCGCGCGCGGTGATCGTGAACGAGGAGACCCGTCTTCGACAAGCTCAGGGTGACGGGCGGCTCAGCCGATCAGGCTGCGCATCTCCAGATAGTGCTTCGCGCCGGGTTCGTAGTACCCGGCGTACCAGGGCGTCTTCGCTCCGGGGCCCTGTAAGGCGAACGGCGCCGCCGCCGTCCCTTTGCTCGCCTTGTCGCGGAACGCGTAGTGGTCGTTGAGCTGCATCCCTTCGATCGCGAACATCGTCGCGATCTCCTTGTCGTAGACGGCCATCAGGTTGTCGCCGTTCGACGCCTCGCCGCCGCTGGCGAGGTTCGAGGAGCCGAAGAAGACCGTCGGCTCCGCGCCGTTAAAGTCGACGACGACGAACTTGTGGTGGATCACCTGCCCGGCGTTCGCGCCGCCGCCCATGCCGACGTTCAACTCTTCGCGGAACGGTTCCGGGACGGTCCTCTCGAGCGCCATGTACGACGCGACGCTCCCGTTCTGCCCCGACGCCATCAGCTTCACGGCGAAGCTGCCGGTCTGCACCGTCCCGGCGATGTAGACGCCGGGCTTCTTGGTGACGTTCGCGAGCGCTTCTTGCGCCGCGCCGCCGCCTTGGCTCATCAGCGCGAAGACGACGTTCTTCTCGGCACGGTTGAGCGCTTTTGCGACGGCGTTCAGCGCGAACTCGCCGTCGCCGTGCGGCGCGAAGCTCACCCCGAACTGCGGCAGGTTCGGCTGCTGGAACTTCACCCATTCGCGGGAGAGCGGGGCGGCGAGCGCGGCCTTCTCCTCCTGCCCCTGCGCCGCGGCGAATGCGCTTTCGAACGCATCGGCGTAGGCTTGTGCGACTCCGGGTTCCGAGACGACCACGACGCTGTTCGACTGCACGTACAGACCGCGAATCGAATAGTTCGCCGAGCCGGCGAGGACGGCGGTCGGCTTTCCGTCGTCGCGCCGGATCAGAACCTTGTCGTGCGCGAAGCGCCGGAAGTGTCCGCGCCGGAGGTTTCCGTCGTGCAGCCCGAGCGCCTTGACGGCGTTCGCGCGGTCGGCCTTGGGCTCCGCCGGCTTCCCCTTGGGTTTCTCCTCGGAGTCGTCGAGGAACAGCCGCAAGCCGGTCCCGAACTCCTTGAGCGCCTCGACGAAGTCCGGCTCGTCGACGTCGTAGACGAACGCGTCGAGCGTGACGTTCCTCCCCGCCGCGCGATCCTTGAGCGCGGCGCGCAGGAAATCGAACAGCACGACGCGCGCGCGACGCCCGCACCAAGCATATTGCGGCTCGAACGGCGCGGTGGCGAAGAGATACTGCGAGCGATCGGCCGGGCGGAACGCGGCGTTGTCGAACTCACGCGCGTACGCCTGCGAGGAGATGAAGCCGCGCGTGAACGCGAGGTCGAAGTTCGGCGCGAGCGTGTCGCCGAGCGTGACCGTCACCTCGGCGCTCACCCCGGCGACGAGTTTGGCCGGATCGTGCGGGTCGGTGAAGTACATCGCCGTGACGACGTACCGGTACGCGCCGGGTACGAGCTGCGAGGGATAGTCGATCCAGCGAAACTTCTGGAACGGCGACTGCGTCGACGGCTTGGCCTGCCGCGCGGCTTCCCGGATGTCGGTATTCGCGGTGATCCCGGCGGCGAAGTCGAGCGTGTTGAGCAGCACCTGCGCGCTGCCATGCGGCGGCGTACGCTCGATGCTGAACCCGGCGAGCCCCGCGTGGAGCGTCGTCAGCGCTCGATCGAGACTCCACGCCAGCATGACGACGTAGTCGCCGACATACCCGTGAAGCGACAGCCCGCGCGCGGTCGACGCGGCGTGAATGGTCTTCGGCATTGCGCTCGTTGCCCCCGAAGCAAGAAACGCGAGAAGGAAGGGTGTCCTTCTTATGCGAGCCGGGTCGACGCCCCCTGCGCTACGGCGCGAGCTCCTCGAGCACGAGCCCCTTCGTCTCGATCGCGAAGCGCGCGAAGATCACAAGACCGATCGCGAGGTCGATCCCGAACATGACGAACACGGCGCCGATCCCGCCCGCGCTCGCGAGAAAGACTCCGACGACGGCCGGCGCGATCGTCGAGGCGATACGGCAGACGCTCGCGGAGGTCGTCGTGGCCCAGACGCGCATCCGGGTCGGGAAGAGCTCGGGCGTGTAGAGATAGACCGCGCTCCCGCTGGTGTACGCGCCGATCCCCATCAGCGCGCCGGCGGTGAACAGGATCGGCCAGCCCGACAGGTGCAGCACGCCGACCGCGAACGCGCCCCAGAGCGTCCCCACCAGCGCGATGACGTAGCTCGCGATGAACCAGGGCTTGCGGCCGACGCGATCGATCGTCGCCGACTGCACGTACACCGCGCCGAGCTGGATCGCGCCGACGAGGCTCGTGAGCGCGAGCGACGCGCTCGGCGGGAGGCCGCCGAGCTTGACGTAGAGCGTCGGCAGCCACGTCGAATAGCCGTACATCGCGAAGTAGGTCGTGAACCACAGCGCATACGACATCCAAGTGCGCGCGCGATACGTCGGCGAGAACAGCTCGCCGAAGTCCGTCGGCTTCCCCGAGAGCCGCACGGCGACGGGCGCTTCGAGCACCGTTCCGGCGCGCTGCGCATCGCGCTCGAACGCGCCGACGATCGCGTCGGCCTCCGCGACGCGGCCCTGCTCGGCGAGCCAGCGCGGCGACTCAGGGAGCGCCTTGATCGCGATCAGCGCGACGACGAGCGGGATCGCGCCGACCGCGAACAGGACGCGCCAGCCCAGGTCCGGCGAGAGCAGGCGGAACAGGATCATCCCGGCGAGCGGCGCGACGAAGAGCCCCCACACGAACATCCCCTCGTACGCCATCACGATCTTGCCGCGGCTGCGCCCGCGGACGAACTCGTTGAACATCGCCCCCGCCAGCGGGACCTCGGCGCCCAGCCCGAGCCCCTGGACGACACGCGCGATCAGCAGCTGCTGCATCGAGGTCGCGAACGCGGCGAAGAGTGCGCAGGCCCCGAACACCGCGAGCGCCGCGATGAACGCCGGCTTGCGCCCGTACCGCTCGCTCAGCGAACCGAACACCAGGCCGCCGACGAACTGCCCCGCGTACGCCCCGCTGATCAAGATCCCGGCGGCCGCGAAGCTCATGTGGAACGTCGTGAGCACGACGGTCAGGGCGATCCCGATCGCGAGCAGGTCGAACGCGTCGAAGAACGTCCCCGTCCCGAGGATCGCCGCGACCCGAAGGTGCGTCCGGGTGAACGGTATCCGTTCGAGTCGTCCGACGATCGATCCGGGGCTCGGGGCACCGAGCGGTTGGGTGACATCCTCAGCCAGTTGCACGGCGGAAACTCCTTGCCGCCGGGTAGGACATCTGGAAAGCGCTTTCCTTCCCGGGTCCGCCGCGGGGAAAAGCGGTGGTGCGGATCTCCCACCGCGCCCGTCCGATCAGGACTTCCGTCTGCTCGGCCCCAGAGCACAGGATGGGACGTGTGCTCCCCGGGACGCGAGAGGGATCGGAGATGACGGCTGAGCGGTACGACTTCCACGGCACGGATCGCTGCGAGGTCGCGATCGTCGGTGCCGGCCCGTACGGCCTCTCGCTCGCGGCGCACCTGCGCGACGAAGGCGTCGGCCATCGCATCTTCGGCCTCCCGATGCAGACCTGGCAGGACGCGATGCCGCGCGGGATGTTCCTCGAGTCCGAGGCGCACGCGTCGAGCCTTTCGGCTCCCGGCGACGGCTGGACGCTGGAGCAGTATTGCCGAGAGAGCCGCATCCCCGAGCTCGTGAAGAGCGAGCCGGTCCCGCTCGACACGTTCACCGGCTACGGCCTCGCCTTTGCGCGCCGCTGCGTTCCGCATCTCGAGACGACCACGGTCACCGCGCTCTGGGCGACGGCGGACGGCTTCGACCTGCGGCTCGCGACGGGCGAGCGCCTGCGCGCACGGCGCGTCGTCCTCGCACTCGGGACGACGTACTTCAAACGCGTGCCGGCGTTCTTCTCCGGTTTGCCGGCCGAGCTGGTCTCGCATGCCGCCGACCATCGCGATCTGGGTGCGCTCGGACGCCGTGAGGTCGTCGTGATCGGCGGCGGCCAGTCCGCGCTGGAAACTGCCGCGCTGCTGCACGAACAGGGCGCTGCGGCGTCGGTCCTCATGCGCGCGCCGGAGGTCGTCTGGAACGGCGACCCGCTCGACGATCCGTCGTGGCTCGAAGCGCTGCGCTTGCCGTCGACGGGGCTCGGACGCGGCTGGCGGCTCTGGTTCTACTGCCACGGGCAGCCGCTCTTCGGGCACCTTCCCGAACGGCTGCGCGTCGATCGCGTCGCGCGCGAGCTGGGGCCCGCCGGCGCGTGGTGGCTCAAGCCGCGCGTCGTCGGCCGCATCAAGGTGCGCACCGGCCACGGTGTGCTGGCGGCGCGTGCCGACGGCGATCGTCTCGCACTCAAGGTCGCCGGTCCCCGCGGCGAGGTCCGCGAGCTGCGCGCCGATCACGTCGTCGCGGCGACCGGCTATCAGGTCGACGTCGGCGCGATCCCGTTCCTCGACGCCTCGCTCGCGCGCCGACTCGACTGCGTCGGCACCGCACCTCGGCTCTCGGGGAGCTTCGAGTCGTCGGTTCCCGGGCTGTACTTCGTCGGACTCGCCTCGGCGGTGCGCTTCGGACCGTCGATGCGCTTCCTCATCGGCGCCGACTTCGCGGCGCGGCGCATCGCTGCCGCGCTGCGCGGCTACCGACGGCGTTCCGTGAGCGCCGGGCCGAGCCTGCGCGAGACGCCGGCGGCGTAGCGCCGCGGCTCCATCCGCATCGCCGCCGCGTTGTCGAGCGTGACGTCACACTTCCGTGACGATCAGCGCTTCCAGTAGCCGTCCGTCAGCGTCTTGAGGAACGCGACGAGATCGTCCTCCTGCACGTCGGTCAGGTGCAGATCGCAGCAATGCTTGTTGAGGTTTTGGGCGATCTCGGGCGCGGGCCAGCAGGTCACTTTCTCGCCCGGCGAGCCCGGCGCGCAGCGCGGCAGCGTGTCGCGCGTGTTGTAGAAATGCACGATCTGCTTGAGGCTCTTGAAGTAGCCGTTGTGGCCGTAGGCCTTCACGAACCCGGGATACGGACGCGCGTCGACGTTGCGCAGCGTCGCGACGCGGAGCTTGCCGTCGAACTGCGGCGCGAGCTTCTTCCACGCGGCGACGCCGTTCTCGGGGCTGCGCAGGTAGTCGCCGACGCCCTTGTCGACGAAGCGTTGCCCTTGCGGATCGGCGGCGTAGTGATACGCGTCGGGCTTCGTCTCGCGATAGTACGCCATCGCCGGATTCTTCGGGATCCCGAGGTTCGAGGTCGTCTGGTCGGTGAAGAGCGGGCGCGGATCGCCCTTCGCATCGATGTGGCACGCGTTGCACTTCGCCTGTCCGTTGAAGAGATCGTAGCCGCGGCGCTCCTGCGCGGTCAGCTGCGCCTTGCCGGCGAGGAACGCATCGAACTTCGAGCTGAACGCGCTGACCTCGGGCGAGGCTTCGAACGCCGCGATCGCGCGCGCCATCGCGTCGAACGTCGTCTGCACGCGCGCGCGGTCCTGCGGCGAGAGCTTCACCACGTACGGCGTCTGATTCGGCCCCGGCACCTCGGAGCCGATCCGCGTCGCGGGGTTGCTGTTCGGGATCGCGCAGAGCGCGTCGACGTCGCTCGGCCAGCTGACGTCGAACGCGCGCGGCCCGAGGACTTCCTCGAAGAACGCGCGGTAGCGCGCTTGTGAGAGGCGCCGCACGACGCACGCCGGCTCACGATTCGCCATCTCGGTCGGGTTCAGCGGCGAGCCCTGGGCTTGCGAAGCGGCCGGATTTCCGAGCCGCAGCCCGGTCGCACGCAGATCCCAGAAGTTACCGCCGACGAAATCGCCGGAACTGGCACGATAGTAGAGCGGCGGCGCGAGGGCCGCATACGCCGCGCTCGGCGGCTTGCGCGCGCTGAAGCGCGTACGCACCGATCCGGGCTGGTCGACGATCGTCTCGTTGACCAGCTCGATCCCGCCCTGGAACCCGGTCTCGGGCATGTGACAGAACGCGCAGGCGGTGTTTCGGTTCACCGAGAGGTTCTTGTCGAAGTAGAGCAGCTTGCCGACGAGCGCGACGTTGTGCGAGTCGCCCGGCGCGGCGCGCCGCATCTGCATGAGCGCCTTCGCCTCGTCGCGGTCGACCTGCGCCTCCACTTGCGCGATCTGCGTGCGCATGAGGTCCGTCGCCCCTCGCGCGGGTGCGCGACCGAGCAGCAGCGAGCCGCCCTCCACGAGCGCGAACGCGACAGCGCCCATCAGGAGCATACGCTTCGAGACCGTCATGCCGCCAGCGAACCACGCCCCGTTCCCGAGGGTCTAGGAAAAAACCGGGCCCACTATCCACGCCCGATGTCGCTACACGGCGAGTCGAGACGGTTGAACGGCCTTCGAGCTCAAAGGGCGCCCGACGCCCAGGTACAGCAGCCCCGCGCTGCGGATCGTCCCGGGATCGACGGCGTTTCGAGCATCGCAGAAGACGGCGCCGCGCATACGCGCCTTGATGCGGCTCAACGCCCCGATCAGCTGCGGCCATGGGGTCGCCAGGATCACGGCGTCGGCCTCCGCCGCGGCAGCTTCGGCGGAGCATGCGCAGGCGGCGATGCCGCCGAGCTGCCCCGGCAACTCGTCTCCCGCGACGGGATCGTACACGCAGACGTGCGCCCCGGCCGACGCGAGGCATCGGACCAGCTCGAGGGCTTGAGAGATGCGCAGATCGTCCGTTCCGACCTTGAAGGTCGCGCCGAGGACGGCGATGCGTCGACCTTCCAATCCGGCGAGAGCGACCGAAATCCGCCGCACGACGTAGGCGACCTGCTCGTCGTTCACCGCGCGGACCGCCGACGCGAGCGGCAGCGGCACGTCGGCGCGCTTCCCGACGTCCAGCAATCCGCGAAGATCCTTCGGAAGACAGGAGCCCCCGAACCCCAGGCCGGGCTTCATCGCTTCAACGCCGATCCTCGGATCCAGTCCGATCCCCAGCGCCACGTCGGCGATATCCGCATCGAGCGCATCGCACAGGCGCGCGATCTCGTTGATGAACGAGATCCTCATCGCGAGATACGCGTTCGCGGCGTACTTGATCAGTTCCGCGCTCACGAAATCGGTGACGACGAACGGTGCATCGATCCCACGATAGAGCACGCGAACGCACTGCTCGGCGCGCCGATCGTCGATGCCGACGACGGTGCGGCTCGGAGCGATGAAATCACGGACGGCGAAGCCTTGGCGCAGAAACTCCGGGTTCGCCGCGACGAGAATCTCGCCGCGGCGCAGCGCCTGCAATCGCCGCGTGAGACGAGCGCACGTTCCGGGCGGGACCGTCGACTTCACGATTACGGTCGTTCCGGCGGGTGCGCAGCTCGCGACCTCCTCGACGGCGGCCTCGACTTGCGCGAGGTCGACGCTGCCGTCGGGAAGCATCGGCGTACCGACGGCGACGACGACGGCATCGCACTTCCGCAGCGCGCGCGTCGCCGTGACCGCGAAGCGCAAGCAGCCGCGCGCGGTACCGTCGCGCACCAGCTCGGGAAGCTGCGGTTCGTGCAGCGGCGGCCGCAGCGCGCGCCACATCGCGATCCGACGCGGCTCACGATCGACGCACACCACCTGGTGCCCCAGCTGGGCGAGACCCGCCGCGGCGACGGCGCCGACGTAACCGGCGCCGATGACGACCACCCGCAACGGCCACGATCCGGCGGGCGGATCGAGAGCGTGAGTCAGGCCGAGCTTCGCGCTATCATCGTACTCCAAGGCGGCATAGCTCCCATGGCTCACTACCCGATACGAGGCGGAGTGCAACGCCTTCGGGCTCCGGCGCGAAGCTCTCTCGCGCCCTGCCGGGTCACGAGGTGTGTGACGGAGATTCGCCCGACGCTCGACCCCGAGCATCCCCTCTTCGGCCTGGGCTACGCGCAATCGGTCGCCCGCCGCACGCTCACGCGCCTGAGCGACGACGGCGCGGCGCCGACCGATGCGTCGGTCGCCGAGGAGACGCCGGTCGCGCTCGTCTACAACGGCTGGCCGCACGTCGTGATGATGTGCACCCCGGCCGACGTCGAGGACTTCGCGCTCGGCTTCACGCTGACCGAGGAGATCGTCGCCGATCCGAGCGACGTAACGCGTATCGAGGCGGTGCGCTACAGCCAGGGGATCGAGGTCGAGATCGTGATCCCGCAGCCGGCCGCCGACGCGCTGCACGAGCGCGGGCGTTCGCTCGTCGGGCGCACCGGTTGCGGTCTGTGCGGCGTCACGACGATCGACGATGCCTTGCGCGCCGGCAAAGCCGTGCGTGAGGCGCGCACGATCACGCCGGCCGCGATCTTCCGCGCCGGCGAAGAGCTGCCGAAGTGGCAGCAATACAACGAAGAGACCGGGGCGTTCCACGCCGCCGGCTGGGCGACCCGCGAGGGCAACGTGGTGCTCGCGCGCGAGGACGTCGGCCGCCACAACGCGCTCGACAAGCTGATCGGCGCGATGCTGCGAGAGCGGATCGATCCCGCCGGCGGGTTCGCGATTATGACGAGCCGCGCGAGCTACGAACTGGTGCAGAAATGCGCAGTCGCGGGGATCGCGCTGCTCGCGGCAATCTCACGCCCGACGGGGCTCGCCGTGCGGATGGCCGAGGCGACGGGGATCACGCTCGTCGGCCTCGTCCGCGGCCGCACCGCCAACGCCTACAGCCATCCCGACCGCTTGGCGTAGGGCGGCGCGCTACCGCGCGCGGTTGAAGCGGTTCGTGTACGTCGGGGTATCGCCGTCCTCGACGTCCTTGCGATGACAGACATCGCACAACGTGTACTTGTTCGGGATCGGATACGGCTTCTTGTTCCAGCGGATGCTCAGGTCGTGCACGAGGTGCGCACGGCGCTTACAGCCCGGGCAGACGAAATGCTGGCCGTCGGGGAGCAGCACGGGTTCCCGTGGTGTCCAGGCCTCGAGGGGGCCCGTGTAGTGCGGACCCTTCTTGAGCGCCTGTTCGTACGCGTAGCGCAACCCCGCGGCGTGATCGCTCATCGCCTCCGCGGCACGCTCCTGCTCCGCACGACACTCGGGGCAGACCGAGTTTCGCAGCGTTCGAACGTCCTTGAGTTCCTTGCAGACCGCGCAGCGAAAGTCCATCGTGCGCTGTTTCCGACACGACTGCACCACTCCCGCATCGCCGGCCGGCTCTTGCTCGAAAGCCGGATGGAGCGGGCGACGACGGAGAGATCGTTTGCCTCGTAGGGCAGATGGTGCTTGCGCGACGACGGCGCCCTCGCCGTGGGAACGTGGTCGGCATGTCGATCTCACGCAACGCGTTCCTCGCCGCGACCGCAGCCGCCGCGGTCGGAAGCGGCCTCCCCGCGCCCGGCGCCGCGCAGGAGGCGCCGGTTCCCAAGCGCCGGCTGGGGCGGACGAACGAGATGGTCTCGATCGTCGCGATGGGCGGCTATCATCTCGCGAAGCCCTCGCTCTCCGAGGCCGACGGGATACGGCTGATCCATGCCGGGATCGACCGCGGGATCACGTTCCTCGACAACGCATGGGACTACAACGCGGGCGAGAGCGAGCTGCGCATGGGGAAGGCGCTCGCGCAGGACGGCTATCGTGCGCGCGCGTTTCTGATGACGAAGGTCGACGGGCGCGACGCGACGGCTGCGCAGCGGCAGCTCGACGAATCGCTCGCGCGGCTGCAGACGGACCACATCGACCTCTGGCAGTTCCATGAGAACATCCGCCCGAACGACGCGGAGCGGATCTTCGCGCCGGGCGGCGGGATCGAGGCCGCGCTCGCGGCGCGGAAAGCCGGCAAGATCCGCTTCGTCGGCTTCACCGGACACAAGAGCGCGGAGTACCACCTGCACATGTTCGAGGTGGCGGCGCGGCACGGCTTCGTCTTCGACACGATCCAGATGCCGCTCAACGTGATGGACGCCCACTACGAGAGCTTCCAGCGCGTCATCCCCGTCGCGCAGAAGACCGACACGGCGATCCTCGCGATGAAGACCTTCGGCGATGCGTTCATCTACGACACGCATCTGGTCGACCCGATCGACATGCTGCACTACGGGATGAACCTGCCGGTCAGCGCGATCGTCACCGGGATCGACTCGCCGGCGATCCTCGATCAAGCCGTCCGCGCCGCGACGACGTTCCGCCCGCTCTCGCGCGACCAGGTCGCGGCGATCCTGGCGAAGACGGCGAGTGTCGCCGCGACCGGGCGCACCGAGATGTACAAGACGACGGATCACTTCGACTCGACCGTCCACCATCCGGAATATCTGGGCTGAGCCCGCACGACCGGCAGGAGACGGCGCGCCGTCGCGACGAGTGCCCGAAATATGAGTCTTGAGGCCCGCCGCCGCGAGCGCGGGATCTCGCAGCGCGAGCTGGCGCTGGCGGCCGGTCTGACGCGGCAGGCGATCGGGGCGATCGAGAGCGGGCGCGCGCAGCCGAGCATCGCCGTCGCGTTCAGCCTCGCGCGCGTGCTCGACACGACCGTCGAGGAGCTGTTCGCGAGCGCGCGCGAGCAGGCGGAGGCCGGAGAGGAACCGCGTGACGATCCGGGCGCGACGCCGAGCCGCTTCGCCGCGGCGCGGGTCGGCGAGCGCATCGTCACGCGCGCGCTCGCCGGCGAGCTGCTCGCGACCGAGCCGGCCCAGGACGAAGGCCCCGGGGTCGAGAGCACGATCTTCGTCGCCGGCTGCGACACCGGGATCGGGCTCTTGGCCGGACATCTCAACCTCGCGGCGCGCGGCTACCGCGCGATCTGGTTCTCGGCGACGAATCGCACCGCGCTCGCCGACCTGCGCACGGGCCGCGCGCACGTCGCCGCGATCCATGGGACCGACGAGGAGCTGCGGCGCGTTCTCGCCGCGCGCGGCACGGCGCGGCACCGCGCGATCGCCTTCGCCGCGCAGGACGAAGGCTGGCTGATCGGGCGCGGCAACCCACGCGGCTTCCGTGACGCCGCGCAGGTGCTGCGCGCGAGCGTGACGATCGCGAACCGTCCGCGCGGCTCGGCGGCGCGCGCACTCCTCGACGCGCAGCTTCGAGCTGCGCGGCGCGAGCCCGAGACCGTCCCGGGCTACGCGCGGGAGTTGGACGGTCAGCTCGACGCCGGCCGCGCCGTTTCGGCCGGCTTCGCCGATGCCGCGATCGGGCTGCGCAGCGTCGCGCGGCTCTTCGACCTGCAGTTTCTCCCCCTGCGCGCGGAGCGCGTCGTGCTCGTCGTGCCGGAGACGCACCTGGCCCATCCCGGCGTCGCCGCACTGCTCGAAACGCTGCGCGGCGAGGCGTTCCGGCGCGATCTCGGGGCCCTGGGCGCCTACGACGTCGGCTCGACCGGCGAGGTCGTCCGGCCGAGCTGAGGCGAGGAGCCGCCGGGGCGAGAGGCAAATGCCAATTGCCTCTCATGCAGCATCATCGCCGTTCCGTCTTCCTTCGTACCCTTGCCGGCGCGTCGGCCGCACTGAGCGCCGCCGGACCGGCACGCGCACTGGCGCAGGGCGCCGTCCCTCTTTCGGTCGCCTACGCCGGCTCGATGGGGTCGCTGATGGAAGGCCCGGTGAAGGCGGCTGCCGAGCAGCGCCTGGGCATCAGCTTCCAAGGCCAAGGCGAAGGGTCCGACGGCCTTGCGAACCTCATCGTCGCGGGGAGCATCCGGCCGGACGTCTTCCTGCCGGTCACCCCGGGCCCGATGGAGACGGTCTTGCGCGGCGCCAAGGCCCGCGAAGGCGTCCCGGTCGCGCGAACCTCGATGGTGATCGCGTACAGCCCGCGCAGCCGGTTCGCCGAGCAGTTCGCCGCCGCGGCGGCGGGGCGCCCGGGCGCGATGCCGTGGTGGCAGATCCTCGCGCAGCCGGGGATTCGGTTCGGCCGCACCGACCCGCTGGCCGACCCGCAGGGCCGCAACATCATCTTCGTCATGCAGCTCGCGGCGAAGCTCTACAAGCAGCCCGATCTCGTGCATCGCATCATCGGCGACGACCTGAGCCCGCAGCAAACGTTCGGCGAGCCGAGCGTGATGGCGCGGCTGCAGAGCGGCGAGTTGGACGCGGCCTCGGCGTACAAGATCCAGCCCGGCCCGTTCAACTTGCCGTACGTGACGCTCCCCGCCGAGATCGATCTGAGCGACGATCGTCTGCGCGCGCAGTACGCGACGGCGACGCTGACGCTGAACGGCAAGACGTACCATCCGGAGACGCTCGCATACTACGCCGCGGTCCTCGACGCCGCGCCGCACCCGCAGCAGGCACGCGCGTTCGTCGATTGGCTGCGCGGCGAGGAGGCTCAGGCGATCTTCCGCCGTGCCGGCTACGAAGCGCCCGGAACCACGTCGACGCTGCGCGCGTCCTAGCTGGGGTGATCGGCCGCTCACGCTTGATCGGACGGGCCGGGGTCGGCGCGTTCACCCTCGCCTTGCTCTATCCGCTGGCCGCCCTCTTCGCGCCGGTCGGCGGATGGGATTGGAGTCCGCAGGTGGCCGGACCGAGCATCGACTCGGTCCGCACGTCGATCGTGCTCAGCGCGCTCGCGATGGTCATCGTCGTCGCGATCGGCACGCCGGTCGCGCTCTACCTCGCGCGGTGCGCGCGACGCGAGCGCGTGTGGTGGCAGGCCGCGCTCCTCGCCTCCATTCTGCTCCCGCCGTTGGCGCTGGGGATCCTGCTCTCGATCGCGTTCGGACCGGCGGCGCCGTTCGGCGCGGCGCTGGCGCACATCGGCGTCGGAACGACGAACACCGCGACCGCGTTCGTCGCGACCCAGGTGTACGTGAGCATCGGCTATTACGTGCTCGGCGCGGTCGCCGCGTTCGAAGGCGTGCCGCGCGCGCTCGAAGCGCAAGCCGCGCTGCTCGGTCACGCACCGTTCGACGTCTTCCGCCGCATCACGTTTCCGCTCGCACGTCTGGGCCTCGCGGTCGCGCTGAGCATCGCGTGGGTGCGCGCGATCGGCGAGCTGGGCGCGGTGCTCATCACCGCATACCATCCGTCGGGGATGGCGGTGCAGCTGTGGGTGAACCTGCAGAGCTTCGGCCTTCCCGCGGTGATGCCGCTGCTCGTGATCTTCCTCGCCGCGACGCTCCCGCTTCCGTGGCTCGCGCACGTGCTCGCCCAGCGCCGCGCCCGTGCTTGACGCACACGTCGTCCGCCGCCGCGACGCGTTCACGGTCGACGTCGCGCTGCAGGTCGAGCGCGGCGGCGCGCTCGCGCTCTTCGGCGTCTCCGGCGCCGGAAAGAGCACCGTCCTCTCGTGCATCGCGGGCCTGGAGACGCCCGACCGCGGTCACGTCCGGCTCGACGAGCTGACGCTCTTCCCGCCCTCGCTCCCGCTCCACCGGCGTCCGGTCGGCTACCTCACGCAGGAAGCGAACCTCTTCCCGCACCTCACCGTCGAGCAGAACGTGCGCTTCGCGCTCGACGGCGAACGCGACTCACCTTGGCTCGACGAGCTGCGCGACCGCTTGCGATTGCACGCGATCTGGAAGGCCGGCGCGACGCGCATCTCGGGCGGCCAGGCGCGGCGCGTCGCGATGGCGCGGATGCTCGCACGGCGTCCGCAGCTCGTGTTGCTCGACGAACCGTTCACCGGGCTCGACCGGCATTTGGTGCGCGGACTGCTCGACGATCTGCTCGCATGGCACGCGGCGCTCGGGTTCACGCTGGTCGTCGTCGATCACCAGCCGGCGATCTTGGAGCGCCTGACGCGCCGCGCGCTCGTCGTCGAGGACGGCCGCGTCGTGCAGGACGGCACGTGGGAGGCGCTGCGTGCGACGCCGGCGACGCCGCTCCTGCGCGACTTGCTCGCCCCGCTGTGAGGAACGATAGGCACGACCGATGACGTGAAAGGTAGATGTCGCTTGTACTGAATCTTACGTGGGTCTACGCTAACGGCATGGCGTCCTTCTGCAGTTTGACCTCGATCGGAACGCTGCGGAGACTCGACGCATGAATGCGACTCAGGTCGCACCCGACGAACACGCCGGACGCGCCACTCTGCACGACGCGCGTGCGGCAATGCTTGCCGCATCCACGCCGCTTCCGATCGAAGAAGTTTTCCTCGCCGACGCGCGGGACCGCGCGCTGGCACGCACGCTCCGTGCGAACGACGATCTCATCCCCTTCGCGCGCTCCGCGATGGACGGGTACGCGATCCGTTCCGCCGAGACGCAGGCCGCGGCGCACGCGCCGCTGGCGATCCCGGTGCGCGGTGCGATCTACGCCGGCGATCTTCCCGGCCCGCTCGCGCCGGGAACCGCGACCGCGATCTCGACCGGTGCGCCGCTCCCGTTCGGCGCCGATGCCGTCGTCCCGTGGGAGGACGTCGTGCTTCGGCGAGCTCAGCATGACACGATCGTGCTGCGCGCGCCGGTCGCGCCGTTCGAGCACGTCTTTCCGCCCGGCGACGACGCGCGGCGCGGCGACGTGCTCGTGCGCGAGGGCGAGCCGCTGACCGCCGGCCGCGCCGCGATGCTCGCGTCGGCCGGGTTCTCACGCGTCCCGGTGCACCGGCGCCCGCGCGTCGGGATCGTCTGCACCGGCGACGAGCTGGTCGCGATCGACGCGCAGCCCCAGCCCGGCCAGGTGCGCAACAGCAATGCGACGATGCTCGCCTTCCACGCCGCACGCGACGGCGCCGACGTCGTCTTCGTCGAGCACGCCGCCGATGCCGACGAGCCGCTGCGCGCCGCGCTGCGCCGCGCGCTCGCGCAATGCGATCTCGTGATGACGACCGGCGGAGCCTCGACCGGCGAGCGCGACCTGGTCAAGGGCGTGCTCACCTCGCTCGGCGCGCGCTTTGCGTTCACCACGATCGCGATGCGCCCTTCGAAGCCGACCGGATTCGCGCAGGCCGGCGACACGCTCGTCGCGGTGCTGCCGGGGAATCCGGCAGCCGCGTTCGTCGCCTACGCCACGCTCGTGCGCGGGGTCGTGCGCAGGCTCGGCGGCCGCACCGACGTCGCCCCGCAGCGCGTCGAAGCGCGCGTCGAAGGATCGCTGCACGCCAAGCGCGACCGCGACTTCCTGATGTTCGGCGCGCTGCGCCACGACGGGACGAGCTTCGTCGTGCGCTCGCTCGAGAACCAGTGCTCGTCGCTCGTGCGGACTTCCGCCGATGCGAACGCGCTGATCCTCGTCCCGCCCGGAGAGGCGCGGTACACCACCGGCTCGCGATTGGAGGTCGAAGTGCTCGACTGGGAGAGCGTCACGTTCGGAGCGGCGTCATGATCCGCCAGCTGCAGTATCTCGTCGCGCTGGCCCGCGAGGAGCACTTCGCGCGCGCGGCGGAGTCGTGCGGCGTCTCGCAGCCGACGCTCTCGGCCGCGTTGCGCCAGCTCGAGGAAGACCTCGGCACCGCGATCGTCGAGCGCGGGAACCGCTTCCGCGGGTTCACCCCCGAGGGCGAGGTCGTGCTGCGCTGGGCGCGGCGCATCCTCGCCGACGAACGTTCGCTCAAGCAGGATCTGGACGCCTCACGCGGATTGCTCAGCGGCCGCCTGCGCTTGGGCGTCATCCCGTCGGCGAACGCGATCGTTCCGCGGTTCACGACCTCGTTCGCGAGCGAGAACCCGCACGTCGTCATCGACGAGACCGAGACGACCTCGGCCGAGATCTTGCGCGACCTCGCGATCTTCGAGCTGGACGCCGCGATCACGTATATCGACAACGAGCCGCTCGACCGCGTGCGCGCGCTGCCGATCGCGGTCGAACGCTACGTCCTCGTCCTCCCCGAAAGCTCGCCGCTCGCGCAGCTCGAGGCCGTCACCTGGGCCCAAGCGGCGACGCTTCCGCTCTGTCTCCTGCGCTCGGACATGCAGAACCGCCGCATCTTCGAGGGTGTCTTCAGCTCGATCGGCGTGACGCCGTCGGTGCGTGTCGAGGCCTACTCGATGATGGCCAAGCTCTGCTACCTCGAGTCCGGATACTGGGCGAGCATCATGCCGCAGAACCTCATGTACTGGCTGCGCGGCTTACGCGGGATGCGGGTCGTCCCGCTCGTCGAGCCGGAGATCGCCAAGACGGTCGGCCTGGTCATCGCCGACCGTGACCCCATCCCCGCCCTGATCCGGGCGTTCTGGCAGCACGTCGAGCGACTCGGCGCCCAGGACGCCGTCTTCTCTGGAGAACCATCGTGATCGCACCCAAGCCCCCACAGCGCCGCGACGTGCTCGTCGAGCCGCCCGTCGAGCTCAACGTCGTGACGAAGCACCCGCACACGGTCGCGACCGGACTCCCCGCCGTCATCAAGTCGATGCAGGTCGCCCTCGAGAACGAGGGCCCGGTTCGCATGACGCAGACGATGCTCAAGATCAATCAGCGCGGCGGCTTCGACTGCCCGAGCTGCGCTTGGGCCGATCCCGAAGGACATCGTCATTCGGCCGAGTTCTGCGAGAACGGCGCCAAGGCGATGGCCGACGACGCGACGCGCCGCCGGATCGACGCCGAGTTCTTCGCGCGCTACACCGTCGGCCAGCTCAGCACGCAGTCGGATCACTGGCTGAACGCGCAGGGCCGCCTGATCGAGCCGATGGTGCTCTACCCCGACGCGGACAAGTACGAGCCGATCTCGTGGGACGACGCGTTCCAGCTCGTCGCCGACGAGCTGAACGCGATGGATTCGCCGGACGAGGCCGCCTTCTACACCTCCGGCAAGGCGGTGAACGAGTCGGCGTTCTTGTTCCAGCTCTTTGCGCGGATGCTCGGGACGAATAACATGCCCGACTGCTCGAACATGTGCCACGAGTCGAGCGGCGCGGCGCTGAGCGAGACGCTCGGCGTCGGCAAGAGCACCGTGACGCTCTCCGATCTGGAGAACGCCGACTGCATCCTCGTGATCGGCCAGAACCCCGGCACGAACCACCCGCGCATGCTCTCCTCGCTGCAAAAGGCGAAGCGCAACGGCGCGACGATGATCTCGATCAACCCGCTGCGCGAGGCGGGGCTGCTCGGCTTCCGCCACCCGCAGGAACCGCTGGGTCTCCTGGGCGTCGCGACGAAGCTGACCGACCACTACCTGCAGGTGCGGATCAACGGCGACCTCGCGCTGCTCAAGGGCTTCGCGAAGGCGCTGCTCGAGCGTGAGGAGCGCCTCCCCGGCACCGTCCTCGACAAGGCGTTCATCGAGCAGCACAGCGCCGGTTTCGAAGCCTATGCCGCCGACGTGCGCGCGGCGTCGTGGGACGAGATCGTCGCGGAGAGCGGGATCAGCAAGGGCCGTATCCTCGAGATCGCCGAGATCATCGCGAATGCGAAGGGCGTCGTCGCCTGCTGGGCGATGGGGCTCACGCAGCACAAGAACGCCGTTCCGACGATCCGCGAGCTCGTCAACCTGATGCTGCTGCGCGGCAACGTCGGCCGTCCCGCCGCGGGGCTGCTCTGCGTGCGCGGCCACAGCAACGTGCAGGGCGACCGCACGATGGGCATCTGGGAAAAGATGGACGACGGTTTCCTCGACCGGCTCGGCGAGGAGTTCGCGTTCGAGCCGCCGCGCGAGCACGGGATGGACACCGTCGAGACGATCCAGGCGATGCTCGCCGGGAAGATCAAGGCGTTCATCAGCCTGGGCGGCAACTTCTTGTCGGCGACCCCCGACACGCACCGCGTCGCCGAAGGGCTGCGCAACTGCCGCCTCACGGTTTCGATCGCGACGAAGCTCAACCGCAGCCACCTCGTCACCGGCCAGACCGCGCTCATCCTCCCCTGCCTGAGCCGCACGGAGCGCGACGAGCAGGCGTCGGGCCTGCAGATCGCCACGGTCGAGAACACCGTGAGCGAGGTCAGCGCCACGAAGGGGCTGCTTTCGCCGGCGGCGCCAACGCTGCGCAGCGAAGCCGCGATCGTCGCCGGGATGGCCGCCGCGACGCTGCGCGGGAAGCACCCGCTGGACTGGAACGCGCTCGTCGCCGACTACGACACGATCCGCGACCACGCGTCGCGCGTCGTGAAGGGCTTCGAGAACTTCAACGCGCGCGTGCGCGGCAACGAACCGTTCTACGCGCCGGTAGGACCGAAGCAGCGCGAGTTTCCGACGAAGAGCGGGAAGGCGAACTTCACCGTCAACGCGATCACGACGCTCGACGTGCGCGAAGGCGAGCTGGTCATGATGACGATGCGCACGCACGACCAGTTCAACACCGTCGTGTACGGCCTGGACGACCGCTATCGCGGGATCTACGGCGGCCGCCGCATCATCTTCCTCAACGGCGAAGACGTCGCGGAGCGCGGCCTGCAGGACGGCCAGCTCGTCGACATCACCAGCCGCTTCGGCGAGGAGCTGCGCACGGTGGAGCAGTTCCGTGTCGTCGTCTACGACATCCCCCGCGGCTGCGCGGCGACCTACTACCCTGAGACCAATCCCCTGGTCCCGCTCGAGAGCAAAGCCGACATCAGCGGCACGCCGACCTCGAAGTCGGTCATCATCACCGTCACACCGTCCGCCGAGGCTGCGGTACTGGCGAGCTGAGTCTGCGCACATGGCGGAGAGGGAAGAGCCGGCGCTCGTACGGGTGCCGGCTCTTCTTCTTTTCCGGATCAGTGGCCGTCGTCGTCGCGGCGGTCGTGCCAATCGCGGTGGTCGTCGCGGTGCTCGTCGCGCCAGCGCGCTTCGCGTTCGCGGCGGTACTCCTCGGCGTGCCAGCGGTCGTAGCCTTCACGATACGCGCGATCGTGGTGATAGCGGTAGTCGTCGTAATGCACGTACACGCCCGGCACACCGAGATTGATCGACAGTCCGTCGGCTGCCGCCGGCGCTCCGGTCATTGCGAGCGCGCCGGTTCCGGCAACGAGGCCGGTGAGTGCGACGAGCGAGAGTTTCTTGAACATGGCGTCCTTTCGATCAGCTTCCGATGAGCTTGTACCAAGCAAAACGCAAAGACATGCGTTCACGGTAGCGACGCGCGTCACGCCGCACACGAAATGCGCAGCATTTTCATCGCACGTTCATCGACGGTTGCGATGAGTATCACGATTCGCGCGCCGCAGCGCTGTTTTCATCGCGTGTTCATCTGCGCCCATACGCTTTCTTCATCACGCGCCGAAGATGAAAAGAAGCCGGCTCGTCGCGATGACGAGCCGGCTTTCGTGTCGTTACGGTGTTTCGTTAGTGGTCGTGGCCGTGATCGCCGTGACCGTCGTCGTGATGACGGTCGTGCTCGCGGCGTTGCTGCTCCGCGTGCCAGCGGTCGTAGCGGTCGTGATACGCGCGATCGTGATGATAGCGGTAGGTGTCGAAGTGCACGAACTCCGCGGGCGTGCCGATGTTGATCGAGATACCCGCGGCGGCGGCGGGAACGCTCGCACCGGCGAGCAGAGCGGTCATGGCGAGGAGCGAGAGACGCGTGGGCATGGGGCCTTCCTGTTCGGATGATTGCTCCACCGACAACGCAGCGAAGCTCGGAAATCGCTGAGACGCCGATCACGCTCACGCACGCGCGTTTCGCGCGGCGCCCAGCGGTGCGGCAAAGGAGTTCCGAACGGCGCTGCAAATGCCTGGAAAGCGCTTTCCAAGCCCGGAGGACCCTCGTCGATGACCGCCACCTTAGCCGCGCCCGCACCGACCCTTCCCGGGCGGCGCACGATCGGGATCGCCATGAACGGCGTGACCGGCCGCATGGGCACGAATCAGCATCTGATCCGCTCGATCGTCGCCATCCGGCGCGACGGCGGGATCCCGCTCCCGGGCGGCGAGGCGCTCTGGCCCGAGCCGATCCTCATCGGCCGCAACGCGGCGAAAGTGCGCGCCCTCGCCGACGAGCACGGGATCGCTCGCTGGACGACCGACCTCGACGAGGCGCTCGCCGCACCGGACGTCGAGATCTACTTCGACGCGATGTCGACCTCCGAGCGCCCGGCTGCGGTGTTCAAGGCGTTCGCCGCCGGCAAGCATGTCTACGTCGAGAAGCCGATCGCGCCCGATCTCGGGACCGCGCTCGAGATGGCGCGCGCCGCGCGCGCAGCGGGCGTCAAGCACGGCGTCGTCCACGACAAGCTCTACCTGCCGGGGATGCGCAAGCTGCGGCGGCTCGTCGAGAGCGGCTTCTTCGGACGCATCCTCTCGCTGCGCGGCGAGTTCGGGTACTGGGTCTTCGAGGGCGACTGGCAGCCCGCGCAGCGCCCGTCCTGGAACTACCGCAAGGAAGACGGCGGCGGGATCATCCTCGACATGTTCTGCCACTGGCGCTACGTGCTCGACAACCTCGTCGCGCCGGTGCAAGGCGTCTTCGCGCTCGGCGCGACGCACGTGCCGCAGCGCGTCGACGAAGCCGGGCACGCGTATGCGGCGACCGCCGACGACGCGGCGTACGGCACGTTCGTCCTGGGGGGCGGGGTCGTCGCGCAGATCAACTCGTCCTGGACGACGCGCGTCTACCGCGACGAGCTGGTCGCATTCCAGCTCGACGGCACGCACGGCAGCGCGGTCGTCGGCTTGCGCGACGTGAAGGTGCAGCACCGCAACGTCACGCCGAAACCGGTCTGGGCGCCCGACATCCCCAACCCGATCGACTTCCGCGGCGGCTGGCAGCCCGTCCCGGAGAACGACGTCTTCCCGAACGCGTTCCGCGCGCAGTGGGAGCAGTTCTTGCGGCACGTCGTCCTGGACGAGCCGCACCCGTACGACTTCCTCGAAGGCGCCAAAGGCGTGCAGCTCGCCGAGCTGGGGATGCGCGCCTGGAGCGAGAAACGGCTGCTCGACGTCCCGGAGCTGACGCTCGGATGACGGCGCTCGAGATCGCGCTGCCGACGGCGCGCGGCGAGATCGCGCCGTACCGGCTCGTCCACGGCGGCGCGCCGCGCGTGCGGGTGAAACGCACGCCGCCGCAATCGCGCGTTGCGTACGCCGCGGCGCACGTCGTCGCCGATCCGCTCGCCGGCGATCCGCTGCTCGACTCGCGGATCGACTGGGACGCGACGCTCGCGTACCGGCATCATCTCTGGTCGCTGGGCTTCGGGGTCGCCGAAGCGATGGACACCGCGCAGCGCGGGATGGGGATCACCGGCGCCCAGGTCCGCGAATTGATCGACCGCTCGCTGCGCGAGGCGGCGTCGGTCGGCGGGCTGATCGCCTGCGGGATCGCAACCGACGGGCTCGAGGGGGCGCACGACCTGCGCACGATCATCGACGCCTATCGCGAGCAGCTCGCGTTCGTCGAGGAACGCGGCGGGCGCGCCGTGGTGATGGCGAGCCGCGCGCTCGCCGCGAGCGCCCGCGGCACCGAAGACTACGTCACCGTCTACGACGCGGTGCTCGGCGCCGCACAGCGTCCGGTGATCATCCATTGGCTCGGCGAGATGTTCGATCCGAAGCTCGCGGGCTATTGGGGCTCGCACGACCGCGCGTGCGCAACGGCGCAGGTCGTCGACATGCTCGAAGAGCACGCTGCGAAGATCGACGGGATCAAGGTCTCGCTGCTCGACGAAGCGCACGAAGTCGCCCTGCGCCGCAAGCTGCCGCCGGGCGTGCGCATGTACACCGGCGACGACTACAACTTCCCGCAGCTGATCGCCGGTGACGAACAGGGCTACTCCGACGCGCTGCTCGGGATCTTCGACGCGATCGCGCCGGTCGCGGCCGATGCGTTCGCGGCGCT
Source organism: Candidatus Limnocylindria bacterium (assembly GCA_035493875.1). Taxonomy (GTDB): domain Bacteria; phylum Vulcanimicrobiota; class Vulcanimicrobiia; order Vulcanimicrobiales; family Vulcanimicrobiaceae; genus Vulcanimicrobium. The sequence continues at coordinate 50,040 of DATJHK010000037.1, read as the reverse complement.
CGACGACGGCGACGACGAGGGGTTCCGGCGTCTGCTGGAACCGACGGTCGCCTTCTCCCGCCACGTCTTCGGCACGCCGACGTACGCCTACAAGACCGGGATCGTGTTCCTCGCCTACCTCAACGGACACCAGAACCACTTCCGGATGATCGGCGGCCTCGAGTCGGCGCGCTCGATCGCGCACCTCGCCGAGCTGTTCCGCCTCGCCGACGCCGCCGGGCTCCTCGACGACCCGGAGCGCGCGCTCGCGCGCATGCAGGCGACGCTGGCTCTCGCGGGGATCTGACGCGGCGCGCGTCCCGAACGTCCCTCACGTTCGGGACACACGGCTCAAATCATCGGCGAAGCTCGTCCTCTACACTGGACACCATGTCCCTGTCGTAGGAGGTCGCCGATGACCGATCCCGGCCCGTCCACCCGCGTCCTCGCCGCCTTGCTGCTCGTCGCCGCGCTGGGCGTCCCGCCGAGGAGCGCGTCGGCGCAGAACGTGGGGTTCGCGCCGGGGGGGACGGTCCTCGCCGCCGGTCTGTTCGACTTTCTGGGCGGAAGGCGCTGGCGCGCGAAGCTCGCCGAGGCCGAGCGCCGTGAGGCGCAAGCGGAAGCCGAGGCGCGCGCCGCGCGCGCCGACGCCGCGCGGGCGCAAGCCCAGCTGGCGCAGGAGCGCGCCGCACGCGAGCGGGAGCGCGGGGAATACGCGCGTGCCATCAGCCACCTCGCGGCGTACGGTCGCGACGCGGACGATCAGCGCGCGCTGGTCGCGCGCCTTCGTGCGCAGCTCGAACAAGAGACGGCGACCGCGCTCGCTCTGCGCCGGCGCTTCGGTGCCGGCGAACGGCGGATCGCCGACGTGCCGGCCGTCTCGCCTCCCGTCGCCGCCTCGCCGAGGCGCACGACCACGCCCGACGCGCACCCGCGCGAGCAGCATCGGCGCGCCACGCCGAGTCCGTCCGTGGGTTGGGGCACGATCTGACGGCCCGGGTCAGTGGTCGTCGTGCGCCCGGACGGCGGCCGCCGCGTCCTTGTGATCGAGGGTGAGCCACCGTTCGAGGACGGAACGCAGCGCGTGCAGGCGGAGCGGTTTCGCCAGGTAGTCGTCCATCCCGGCGTCCAGGCACGCGCGGCGGTCGCCCTGCAGCGCGTTCGCCGTCAACGCGACGATGATCACGTGGTCGCCCGTCTCGCGTTCCGCGGTACGGATCGCCTGCGTCGCCGCGAACCCGTCGATCTCCGGCATGTGTACGTCCATCAGAATCAACGCGTAGCGGTTTTCACGCGCGGCGCGCACCGCCTCAAGGCCGTTGACGGCCGTGTCGACGTTGCGGTAGCCGAGCTCTGCGAGCTGCAACACCGTCACGCGACGATTGATGTCCTCGTCCTCGACGAGCAGCAAACGGACCGTACCGCGCCGCACCGCGGGTTCCGCGCCCCCGAGCCGCACCGGCGCAACGGCACGTGCTTCGCGCGCGCGCACCGCCTCGAGCAGGATCTCGTGCAGATGCGAGGGTGAGAACGGTTTGGTCAGGTACGCGGAGAAGCCGCGGCGCAGCGCCTCGTCCTTGCGTCCTTGCGCGTCGAAGGCGGTTACCAGGACGAGCACGGGATCCCCGTAGCGCCCGCGGTCCTCGCGCAGCGCGTCGGCGAGCGCGAACGCGTTCTCCTTCGGCAGCACGAAGTCGGCGAACACGGCGTCGAATGGCTCGCCGTCGCTCGCACCGCGGGCAAGGCGCCCGAGCGCCTCGGCGACGTTCTCGACCACGTCGACGGCCATCCCCCAGGAGCGCACCTGCCGCGCGATCACCTGACGCACCGCGACGTCGTCCTCGACGATCAGCACGCGGCGTACACCGCTCGCGATCGTCGCGTCTTCGTCGGCCCGCAGCTCGGCGCTGTGCCCGAACGTCACCGTGAAGCGAAACGTGGAACCGACACCGACCGTGCTCTGGACCGTGACGTCGCCGCCCATCAGGCGAATGAGGCGCCGTGAGATCGACAAGCCGAGCCCCGTCCCGCCGTAGCGGCGCGTCGTCGTGCCGTCTCCCTGCACGAAGGGCTCGAAGAGGCCTTCCAGCGCGTCCGCGGAGATCCCGATCCCCGTGTCGCTCACGGCGAACCCCAACACCACGGCGTCTTCGCGCTCCGCGTCGACGCGCACCTCGATCGTGATCCGCCCCGCGCGCGTGAATTTCACCGCGTTTCCGACGAGGTTGACGAGAACCTGACGCAAGCGGACGGGGTCGCCGTTGACGGCGGTCGGCAACCGCGCCGAGATCCGCGTCTCCAGTTCCACACCCTTGTTCTCGGCTTCGTTGCGCAGCAGGCCCGCGACGCCTTCGACGACGCGCCGCAGGTCGAAGTCGACCCGCTCCAGATCGAGCTTCCCCGCCTCCATCTTCGAGAAGTCGAGGATGTCGTTGATGATCGTGAGGAGCGCTTGCGCCGAGTCGCGCACGGTCAACGCGAACTCGCGCTGCTCCTCGGTGAGATCGGTCCCCAGCAGCAGCTCGCTCATCCCGATCACGCCGCTCATCGGCGTACGGATCTCATGGCTCATCGTCGCGACGAACTCGCTTTTGAGGCGCGAGGCTTCGAGCGCCGAGTCGAGCGCGCGCGCAATCTCTTCCCGGGCGCGCCGGCCCTCCGTCGCGTCGCGGACGATCTGCACGTTGACGCGGCGCCCGTCGATCACCGCGGCACGCGCCCGCACCTCCACCGGGAACGACGACCCGTCGGCTCGGCGGTGCACCGACTCGTAGGAGACGCCCTCGAACAGCTGCGCGTCGTCGAACGGCACGACGTCACGATACGCGGGATCGCGCAGCTCGATCAGCGAGCGGCCCATCAACTCGCTGCGCGGGATGCCGTACGCTTCGCTCGCCGCCGCATTCGCCTCGAGGATCTGCGACGTCGCCGGGTCGACGAAGAGGATGACGTCGCGCGCCACGTCCGAGAGGAGGCGATAACGCTCGAGCGCGCCCTGCCGCGCTCGCACCTCTTCCGCCATCGCGTGGAATGCCCGGTCGAGCGCCCCGATCTCATCGCGCGCACGCGACGGCGGGCCGAGGTCTTCCCTCCGCGCGAAGCGCTGAAGCTTCGCGGACAGGTCGGTCAGGCGCCCGACGATCCCGCGGCCGAACGCGACGGCGGCGATCAACGCAAGGGCGAACGCCGTGAGCGCGACGAGCGCGATCAGCTCGCGCCACTTGCCCCACGACCTGCCGACCGTCGCGAGATCGTCGCTGCGGCGCGCGCGTTCCGTGACGACGAAGCTGCTGACGCGGGCGCGAAACTCGTCCATCGACCGCTTACTGCTCCCCGCTCGCAGCGCGCGCAGCGCTCCCGCGCGGTCGCCGCTGCGGGCACGATCGACGAGGCCGCGTACGGTGTCCAGCTGCTCCATCGTGTCGCGCGTCATCCCTATGACGGCAGGACGACGCTCCGTATCGTTGCTCGCAAGCCCGTTCAGCGCGCCGACCACGGCCGGCACCTCGCGCAGCGCACGATCGTACGGTTCCGTGAACACGGGCTCGCCGGTCGCGAGATAACCGCGCATCCCGGTCTCGGCATCGATCACCCCATCGCGCAGCGTCTGCGCCGCGATGAGGTAGGTATTGGACTGCCGAGCACGGAGCGATGCGGCCTCAGAAGAGCGTTCGAGCGACGCCATGCCTGCGACGAAGCCGCCCGTCGCCAGCAGCGGGATCACCATGAACGCGATCATCTGATATTGGAGACGCATCAGGTGCACCTGCGACCGAAGCGCGCGCACAAAAACTGCAACGTACTTCAAGAGCGACAACGCGAGTATACTCGACCGTCCCTTTTAAGGGAAGGTGCCGGGTGTGCCGATTGGTCAGGGGTCGGAGGACCTCCGGCCCCGTCGCCTTCATCGCGCCTTCGCTACACTGATGAGCGGTCGTGGTCTGCGCGCCCCGGAAAAGAGTCCTCGCGTCCATCGGTACGCTCGTCCTCGCATGTGCGGGATGCGGCCATGCGAAGCACGCCATGTCGCCCCTCGAACTCGCCGACGCGACGACGCGCGGCGTGTACGAAGCCGACCCGGCCGCGGCGGCGCGTTACTTCGATCCGCGTCTGCGCTCCAAGGTGACGCCGCGCAGCGTCGCGGACGTCTCGCGGCTGATGCACCGCTACGGCGACTACGAGGGGATCACGCAGACGGCCGAGGTCGCCAAAGACGTGCGCTACGACTTCGAGGCGCAGTTCTCGCACGGCTCGATGCTCGTGCAGATACGCCTCGATCGCGGCAAACAAACGATCGTCGCCTACCGCGTCGTGCCCAACGAACGCTGACGACCAAGCGCTCGGCTAGGCCATCAGAGGCGCTGGCTGATCGAGAAGTCGACCGAGCGCGGCGTGAGGCCACGCAGCTTCACGTTGTTCTCCTGATACGCATTCGCCGCTTGCGTCACGGCGCTGTTCTCGGCCCAGTACGCCCCCGCGCCGATGTAGTCGTAGATCTGCGCGTCGGTGTTGAACACATTGTAGACACCGAGCGTGAACACCGGTCCGTGCCGCAAGCTATACTTGAGATACCCGTTCGCGTCGTAATAGCCCGGCCGGTTCAGCCCGTTGTAGGCGTCGAGGTGCTCGACGTCGAGCCGCGTCTCGAGGCCCGCGCGCGTCGACCAGTCCAGACCGAGCGTGTACTTGTGGAGCGGGATGAGCAGAATCTGCGCACCGTTGACGACATAGGGGTTCGAGAGCAGCAGCGAATTCGGCACGCCGAGCTGGACCGCCGACTGGATGTCGTAGCCGTAGTCCGCGAACAGGCCGCGCGCCATCCGCAGGCGCCCGTTGATCTCGACGCCGCGGAACCGCGCCGCCGACTGATTCGACGCCTGCGTCAGCGTCAGGAAGGCGAGCTGCGGATTCGTGACGCCGCACAGGTTCGTGATCTGCTGATAATACTCGTTCAGGAGGTAGTTCGGGATCTGCCCGGCGTACGCGGTCGCGGGGACGTTCGCGTTGAAGATCTGGTTCGTCTCGTTGGTGTCGTAGACGTCGACGTTGATCTGCGCATCCTGGTTGAAGCGATGGCCATACGCCAGCTCGAGATCCGTGGCGCGCTCGGGGCTCAGCGAGGTGTTGCCGACCTGCCCGACGTTCGTGGTCGCGCCGGTGTACGGCCCGGTGCCGCCGGCCTTCTCGTACGCCTGATACGCGCCGCACGGCGGGTTGATGTTCGCCGGGGTCGTGTTGAGATTACCACTCGCCAGCGTCGGATCGGGGTCACCCTCGGACTTCGCCGCGGCGACGCGCACCACGTCACGATCGGTCAAGCGGTACACGACCGAGAGGCGCGGATCGATCGAGGAGCCGTGCGTGACCGAGCTCGACTTGAGCCAGACGTTGCTGTAGACCGAGATCTTCGGCGTCACGGTGTACGCGTCGCGCACGAAGACGTTGTCGTTCAGCAGTGAGGCGTTCTGACGGGCGACCAACGCCGGCGCTCCGGGCGTCCCGGAGAGCAGCGGATCTTGATACGTGTTCCCGCTCACCAGCTGGTTCTGCACGTAGTATCCGAAGCCCAACGTGTGATTGCGCAAGACGATGTCGTCCGAAGCCAGGAATCCCGTCGTGTGATAGACGTTCTGGTAGAATCCGCCGTTGAAGTAGCCGCCGGTCGCGTCGTAGGTCGAGGCGTTGCGGTTGTAGATGACGTTGTACGCGTCGATGAAGCCGTCGAGGGTGATGTTGTTGCTCCCGGCGACGGTCGTCAGACGCGCGTGGTAGTCCTGGTTGCCGATGGTCTGGAACGCAGGACGCGCAAACTGCGGCCCCGTCGTCGCCGCGGCCCACTGCTGGGCGGTCATGCACGCGGTCCCGCCGTTCGTCGTGACGGCAACCTCGTTCGGACAGGTCCCGGTCGTCTTCACCGGCGCGATGTAGAGCTGGTCGGGATACGTGGTGTAGGCGTTGTCGCCGTTGCCCGTCTTGTCGTCGTACGAGGTCGCCGAATAGCCGGTCAGCGTGAGCTGCGTCTCGGGCGAGAAGTCGTAGCGCAGCTTGAGCAGATCGTTGCGCAGCAGGTAGTCGGCCGAGACCGTATACGTGTTGAAGGCGACGTTCGCCGAGGTGAAGTTCGTCCCCAGCGCGCCGTTGGACTCGATCGTCTGCGGGGCGAACGGTCCGTACGTCCCCTCGACCGCGTTCACGACGGCGAAGCCGAGCTTGCCGAGCGTCCCCGTCGCGCGCATGTTGGTGTACGACTTGCCCTGGTCGCCGAAGCCCTGCTGGAAGAAGAATTGGTTCGTCGGCGTCGGGTTCCAGGTCTGCATGTCCACCGTCCCGCCCGTCGTGCTCGTGCCGTACAGGTTGAGCGCACCGGCACCGAACGTGACCTGCGTGCTCTGCAGCGCGAACGGGGGCGAATCCTGATAGTTGAAGGTCGCCGTCGTCCCGGGCTCGACACCCAGCGGCCCGATCGGGTGACCGTCGAGCAGCGCTTGCGTCTCGCTGGGCTTGAGACCGCGGATGTCGATCGTCAGGTCGTCTCCGACCGTCGTGTCGCGGTTGCGCAGGTTGACGCCGGTGATCCCTTCGAGCGCGTTCCCGACGCGGCTGAAGTTCTCGTCCTGGATCAGCTGCGGGTCGGCGCGGCGCGTAACCGTCGCCGTCGTCTGCAGCGCGGCCGGACTGTTGACCGATGTCGAGACGCTGCCGATCTCCCGCGGGCCGCCCGTTGCGTTGCGCGAAAGTACGAGGGCGAGCGACGCGGCGGCGTCGCCCGCGCCGATCGTCACGTTCGCCGAGCGGGACGTGCCGTAACCGTTCGCCGAGATGACGACGTAATACGCCCCCGTCGGCTCCCCGGCAAAGGCGAAATTGCCGCCCGCATCGGTCTGGGTGCGACCGACCGGTTCGCCGTCACGATACAGCGTCACCGTCGCACCGCCGACGCCGAGATTTCCCTGTTGATCGATCAGCGTTCCGTGAATCGTTGCGCCCGCCGTCTGCGCCGATATCGGTCCGGCGGACAAGAGAAGCAGCGCGATGAGACACGCGACGACGCGCGTAAGCGGTGAGAGACGTTCCCGTTCGTGCGACATGCGGACCTGTGGTCGCAGACCAAGCTGAACGTCTGCTGAACAGCTTAAGATTTCCATAAAAGCGCCACAACATGGCCATAACGGACGCCTTCGAGCATAGCGGCAGTGCACATACTGGTTGTCGAGGACGACTTGAACCTCGCGCGCGTGCTCCAGCGCGGGCTCAGCAAGAACGGACACGTCGTCGATCTGGCGCACGACGGCCTCAGCGGGAAGTATCTCGCGCAGGGGAATCGGTACGACGCGATCGTACTCGACATCATCTTGCCGGGGATGGACGGCGTCTCGCTGACGCGCCAGCTGCGCCGCGAGCGCGTCGGAACGCCGATCCTGATGCTGACGGCACGGGACACCGTCGAAGACACGATCACCGGTCTCGACGCAGGCGCCAACGATTACCTGCGCAAGCCGTTCGTCTTCGCCGAGCTCGACGCGCGTCTGCGATCGATCGCGCGTTCGCGCGTCGAGGAGGGCGGCGAGCTCAGCGCCGGCGGCGTGCGGCTCAACCTGGTCACGCGCGAGGTGACGCGCGACGGACAGGTGATATCGCTCACGATGCGCGAGACGGCGTTCCTCGAGTACTTCATGCGTCACGCGGGTCAGATCGTGACCCGCGCGATGCTGGAGGACGCGCTCTGGGAGCACGGCCGCTACGTGGAGTCGAACATCACCGAGGTCTACGTCAGCCGACTGCGCAGCAAGCTGCAGCTCAAGGGTCGCGCGCCGCTGATCGCGACCCTTCGCGGTGCCGGCTATCGGTTCACGTGACCCGGTTGGCCCCCGATACCCTGCGCGCCCGGCTCACGGTCGGACACTCGGTGATCGTGTTCGTGTCGATCCTGGCCTTCGCCGTGACGGCGCGGATGCTGCTGGCACAGTTGCAGCGCAAGGTCGCCGACACGCGGCTGCGCACGGCGGCAGCGGCGCTCGACGTGCTCCTCGCACACACCGGTCCGAAGGGCGAGCGCGCCGATCTCGCCGCGCTCGCCGGGATGGGCGTTACCGCGGTGATCGTCGCCGGCGACGGCCGTGTCCTTTCCGCAACCGGGAACGTTCCGGCCGTGGTGCGCACCGCGCTCCGGCCCGCGCAGCAGAACGGCAGCATCGTGAAAGTGCACGGCCCCGGAACGCACGTGCGGATGCTCGTCTTCGCGCTCCGCGCGGGCGTCGCCCCGCACTGGGGCGTCGTCTGGCACACGGTGGACACCGGGGCCGACGTCGACATGCGGGCGACGCTGGTGTTCGTGATCGTGATCCCGGTGATCGTCGCCTTCGCCTTCGTCGCCGGAGACGCGCTCACGCGACGGTCGTTGCGCCCGCTGTACGCGATCACCGCGATGGCCACGACGATCGAGGCCACCGATCTCTCGCGCCGCATCGCCCCGATCCCGGGGACGAGCGAGCTCGCCGATCTCTGCGCGACCCTCAACCGCATGTTCGCGCGTCTCGAGTCGGCGTTTCAACGGCAGCGCCAGTTCACCGCCGACGCCTCGCACGAATTGCGTACGCCGCTTTCGGTCATCATGGCCGAGGCGGACCTCGCGGCCGACGGCCTCGGCGACGACGAGGAATACCGTCAGGCGATGCGCGTCATTTTGCGCGAGGCGCACACCGTCGAGGCGCTCACCAGCGAGCTGCTGGCGCTCGCGCGCGAGGAATCGGGGCTGCCCAGGCCCGTCGGGCCGATCGACGTTTCGGCCGCGGCTGCGAGCGCCGTCGAGCGCCTCGAGGGCCTCGCGCGATCGCGCGCGATCACGGTCCGCAGCCGTGCGAGCCGTCCGGCGACGATCCTCGGCGACCGCGACGCCGTCGAGCGCATCCCGATCTCGCTGCTCCACAACGCGCTCAAATTCAGCGACGCCGGGGGAACGATCGACGTCACCGTCGAGGCGGGCTGCGACGTCGTGCGCCTGGTGATCGAGGACGAGGGTCCAGGTCTCTCGCCGGAGGGTCTGGAGCACGCCTTCGACCGTTTCTGGCGCGGTGATCTCGCGCGCCGCGGCGAAGGCTCGGGCTTGGGTTTGGCGATCGTGAAATCGCTCGTCGAGGGGGCGCGCGGCACGATCGAGATCGGGAATCGACCGCAAGGCGGGTGCCGCGTCGCGGTGACCTTTCCCCTCGCCGAGATCAGTCGGCCAGCAGGCGTTTGAGAAAGGCGTCGTGCTTGTACGACGCGGAGCCGCCGAACTTCACGACGACGGCGTTCTCGGAGGGAATCACGTACAGCGCCTGCCCCGCGGCGCCGCCGGCGTAGACGACATCGGGGACCTCGCGCAGCGGACTGAGCCACCAACACAGACCGTAGCGCGGGTTGGCGTCGGAGCCGACGAAGCACGTCGCGAGCGACTCCGGCCGCACCACCGCGGCGCCGCCGAACATCCCACGATCACGAACGAGCAGCCCGAACTTCCGCCATTCGCGCGCGGTGACGAACGCGCCGGTCGGGAGCGGCTGCGTGCCGTCCTTGAGCGTGCGCCACGCCCCGACGCGCAGGCCCAGGGGGCCGAAGATCCTTTCGCCGAGGTACTCGTGCGGGCTCAGGCCGCGCGACGCGAGCTTGTGCGCGAACACGGCGCCGAAGACCTGGAGCGGGATCCCGCCGTAGGTGAACGTCGTCCCCGGCGCATCCTTGAGCGCGACGCCCAGCGCGCGTTCGTAGCTTGGTACCGCCGAACCCAGGCCGCCGAAACCGATCCCGGCGATCAATTGCAGGAGCATGCGGAGCGTGACCGCGGCTTTCTCGCCGTCCGACCACGAAGGGATCGACGCGCCGACGTGCTCGTCGAGGTCGAGCAGCCCGTCGTCCTGTGCCGCGACCGCCCCCACGCCCCAGAAGCTCTTCGTCCCGCTGTAGAGCGCGTGCGGCTTCTCGGCATCGTAGCCTCCGCCGTAACGCTCGAAGACGATCCGGTCGCCTTGCTGCACGAGGAGCGCGTGCAGCTGATGACGCTCGGCGTACGCGGCGGCGGCTTCCAGGTTCATCGGAGATCGGGACGGGGAGCTCCGAGCGACTCGCGGACCATCGTCTCCGTCGCCACGTGCTCGACGCGCGGCTGCGCCGCGGGCGGTTCGAGCGCGAGACGCATCGCGATCTCGCCGATCCGGTTCAGCGGTACGCGCACGGTGGTCAGCCGCGGGGTGACGTCGCTCGCCACCGGGATGTCGTCGAAACCGGCCAAGGAGACGTCGTCCGGGACGTGCTTGCCGAGCGCGCGAAGCTCGGCGAGCGCGCCGACGGCCATCTCGTCGTTGAGCGCGACGATCGCGCTCGGCTCGCGTTCCTGCGCGTAGATCGCGCGGACCGCGGCGACGCCGCTCTCGCGGCCGAAGCTCCCCTCGAGGATCCGCGCTCGCGAGAACGGGATCCCGGCGTCCTCGAACGCAAGGCGCACGCCGGCGAGACGGTCTCGCGTCGTCGTCAGCAGCGGCGGGCCGGAGATGATCGCGATCTCGTGGTGACCGCGCGCGAGGATCTCGCGCACGAGCGCGCGCGCGCCGCCGACGTTGTCGGGAAGCACCGCGTCCGCGGCGTACGGGTGCCGGCCGATGACGACGACGCGGCCGCCGCCGCCGGCGAATGCCTCCAAGCGCGAGCCGACGGCCTCGTTGTGCACGGCGTCGTCGCGTCCCGACCCTGCGAGCACGATCGTCGATGCGCGGTGCGCGTGCAGCAGCGTGAGATATTCGACTTCCCGATCGGGATCGCGATGCGTGTCGCACACGAGCAACAAGCCGCCACGCTCGTCGGCGCACGACTCGATCCCGCGCAGGATCTCGCTGAAGTACGGATCGCCGATGTCGTGCACGATCACGCCCACAATGGCGCTGCGCGCCTTCGCCAACGCTTGCGCGTTCGCGTTGCGCACGTACCGCATCTCGCGCGCCGCATCGAGCACGCGCTCGCGCAGCGCCGCCGACACCTTCCGGTCGCTCCCGTTCATCACGCGCGAGGCGGTGGCGAGCGAGACGCCCGCGCGCCGCGCCACGTCGACCAGCGTCACCGCCTCGGCTTCCTGCATCGTCGCCTGACGTATCAGGCGTGCGGCGAAGATTTCCCTACGTCGCCGAAGCGCCCGGTGTAGCGGCGCCCTCGCCATTCGACCCCGCGTCCGCTCAGCACGCGCAGCGTCGAGTTCAGCACCACGGCGCCGCAGAACGCGTAGCCCACGGGAGCCCACCAGGCCAGCCGCAGCGGCAGACGCGTAAAGCGAAAGCCGCGCGCCGCGACCGCCATCCCCGTGGCCAGGCACAGGAGCGCCTCGCACGCGCGCACCGGACGGCGGCGCGCCGCGGCGTCGAGCGCAAGCCCCGCCGGAACGACCGAGAGAGCGCTCAGAACCACCGCCGCCCCGGCGAGCGCGCGCAGATCGCCGTGCGCGGCCGCGAACATGTTCTTCGTGAACCCGTCCCAGATCTCGTGCAGCGAACGATACATACGCACGCGCACGAGCTCCTCACCGCCGGCGAGGAGCAGACGGTACCGCCCGTCGCCCTTGATCCGGCGCGCGAACTCCACGTCCTCGACGAGCGCGTCGCGGAGCGCTTCGTGGCCTCCGAGCGCGTCGTAGGCCTGCCGCGAGACGAGCAGGTACTGGCCGTTCGCGAGCGCGTGCTCCGGGAGAGACGGGTCGTTCAACGCGTCCATCGGGCCGCAGGCGATCAGGATCATCCCGAGGATCGCGGGCAGCACCGCGCGCTCGGCCGCCGTCCCGAGCTCCTGATACGTCGCCAGACTCAGCGCGTCGGCGCCGCGCGCCAGCGCGAACGCGAGCGTGGACGAGCACGCCTCCGGCGCGTGCCACGTGTCGGCGTCGGTGAAGAGCAGCCATTCCCCCCGCGCCGCGCGCGCGCCCTGGGCGAGCGCCCACGGCTTGCCGACCCAACCCTCCGGGAGCGCCGCTCCGCGGACGACGCGCAGTCGGCGATCCTCGCGCGCGAGCCGCTCGAGGATCGCGGGCGTCTCGTCGGCGGAACGGTCGTCGACGACGATCAGCTCGAGGTCCTCGATCGTTTGAGCGAGCAGCGAGCGCACGCAGCGCTCGATCGAGCGAGCCTCGTCGCGCGCCGGCACGACGACCGAGAGGGCAGGCGCATCCGGGAGCGTCGCCACGACCGGGACGCGCAGCCACCCGCGCGCGATCGTCGCTGCACGAGCGGCGTACGCGAGCCCGACGAGCGCGCACAGGTGGGCGAGCCCGTCGAGCAGGCGCTCTCCGAGCGCGTCCCGCTTCACGAAGGCCCGCGCGTCAGCCGCGTGCGAAGAGCGAGGCGAGGTCCGGGATCTGCCGGCTCACCTCGCTGCGGATCGCGTCGGCCTTCGCGATCGCGTCGTGATAGTCGCGCGCCGCCGAGGACGGAATCTCCATGACGATGAGCCCGATGCGGCGGCCGCGCGCGTCCCACAGCGGGAGCTTCACGTTGTAGAACGGCGCGTCGGCGTCGGGGATCAGCGGCGCGTACTGCCGCGCGCTCGCGACGGCGGCGAAGTCGCCGGCGGTCGTGCGGATCCCCAGCCGCGTCTGGTTGCCGTTCGCGAGCAGCACGCTCACCGACTCGCCCGGCTTGATCCCGTGCAGCCCGAGCTTGCGCAGATACGGATGCGACGACAAGGTGCTCATCACCAGACGTTCGGCGGCGGGCGCGTCCGGCGCGTACGCGAACGGAGCGGAGGGGTTGGGGTTCTTCCACTGCGTGTCCATCCGGTAGACCAGCACGGACGGCCCGCGCTCGCCGTGCGCGGGCACGACGGTCACGTACGCGTTCTGCTCGGAGATGACGTGCCCAGTCTTGGCGTGCCGGCCCGTCGGAACCCTCTCCAGCAGCGCGACGTGGTCGGCGTCGCGCTCCTGATAGACGGCGACCGCACCGTCACCGGCGGCGTACAGGCGCCGCGTCGCGGGGTCGAACGCCAGGTCATCGATCTGCGAGACCGTCGGGAACGCCGAGAGCTCGCGCCCGGTCGTCGAGTTGAACACGACGACTTTACCGCTGCGGCAGCCCACGAACAGTCGCTCGTGCGGCTCGTCCAGGGCGATCGCGACGTTCTTCTCCCCCAGCGTCACAGGCCACGTCGCGATAGGCTTGCGCGTCCAGCGATCGACGACGACGACGGTGTTGTCGGCTGCGTCGTTGACGTAGAGCCGCGGGCGGTAGGCGTCGAGCGCCATCGCCTCGAGCGTCGAGGAGGGGATCTCGATGTCGGCCAGGTGCCGGTTCGACGTCGTGTCGACGACGCTCACGAAGGAATGCGCCTCACCCGCGCCTTTCCCGCCGTTGTCGACGTAGAGATCATGCGTCGAGGGATCGTAGCCGATCGAGTCGGCGTCCTCGTGCAACGCGATGCGCGCCGACGGACGATACGTCTCGCCGTCGAACACCCGCAGCGATCCGTCCGCGCCGTCGGTGACGAAGAGCTCGTCGAGATCGGACCGGTAGAACACCGCGTGCGGTTTGCCCACGCCCGCGATCCGGTCGACGACCTTCCCGCTCCGGAGATCGACGACGAGGACCGCATGCTGCGCTTCGGGGGTCAGAAAGAGCCGCTGCCGCCGGCGATCGACGGCGAGATGGTCGAAGCTGCCGCGATACGCGGCCGGCAGTTCGATCGCGCGAACCAGCGAAAGCGGCGCACGCGCGGCCGGAGCGGACGACGTCTGCGCTCCGGCGGGGAGCCCGCTCACCGCGGCCGCGAGCGCGAGAAAGGAAGCCTGGACGAGTGCTCTCATCGGCTTCGCAGCGTAGAGACCCGGTCTGAACCGTACCTGAATCCGAGCCTACGCGCGGGCGATGCTCCGCCACGGAGCGGGATCGCGCTCGACGAACGCGCGGCGGATCTCGCCGAGGATGCGCCGTTGCGCGGCGAACTCGAGCAGCGCCTCCGCCTCGGCGAAGGTCATCCAGCGGTACGCGTCGTGCGCCTCGTCGAGCACGACCGCGTCGTCCGCGACTCGTGCGACGAAGTAGGGAACCTGCACGATGCGGTCTTTGACGGGATCGTAGAACGTGTCGAGCTCGCCGGCGGTGTAGAACGCCTCGCAGCGCAGCGCCGTCTCCTCGCCCAGCTCGCGCAACGCCGCGTCGGTCGCGCGCTCGTTCTCTTCCACCAGGCCCATCACGAACGTCCAGGCCCCGGCGAACGCGCCGCGTGCGCGACGTATCAGCAGGACCTGCGTCTGCTCGTCACGGCCGCGCAGAACGGCGACGGCGACCGCGTCGGCTCGGCGGGACACGCGCGATCAGCTGGCTTTGGCGCGCGGCTGCGTCTCGGCGCGCAGCTGGCCGCAGGCGGCGGCGATGTCGCGCCCCATCGGCGTGCGCACGGTGACGGCGCAGCCCGCCTCTTCGAGGACTTTCGCGAAGGCCCAGATCCGCTGCTCGTCGCTGCCGCGCAGCAACGCGTCGGGCGTGCTGTTGTACGGGATCAGGTTGACGTGGTAGAGCGGGCCCTTCATGCGGCGCGCCAGCTCGCGCGCATGCTCGTCGGCGTCGTTCACGCCGGCCAGCATCACGTACTCGAAGAACACCTTGCGGCGCGTCGCGCGCACGTAGCGTTCGACGGCCGCCATCAGCTCGTCGGTCGAGAATTTGCGGTTCACCGGCATGATCGTCGAGCGCGTCGCGTCGGTCGGCGCGTGCAGCGAGATCGCGAGGTTCACCTGGATCCCCTCGCCCGCAAAGCGATCGATCTTGTCGACCAGGCCGACCGTCGAGATCGTGATGTGCCGGTGCCCGAGGCCGAAACCTTTCGGATCGTTCAACAGCGCGACCGCGCCCATCACGGCCTCGTAATTGGCGAACGGTTCACCCATCCCCATGAAGACGATGTTGGTGACCTTCCGTCCCGCCGGCGCCAGCTCGCGCGCGAAGTAGCGCACCTGGTCGAAGATCTCGGTCGCCGTCAGGTTGCGCGTGAAGCCGGCTTGCCCTGTGGAGCAGAACGCACAGGCGTACGCGCAGCCCGCTTGCGAGGAGATGCAGACCGTGTTGCGCTCGCCGTGGTGCTCCATCAGCACCGCTTCGACTTCGTTCCCGTCGTGGAGCCGGAAGAGGCCCTTCGTCGTCTGGCCGTCGCGCGAGCGCTGGACGACGACCGGCTCGACCGCGTCGAGCGCGAAGCCCTCGGCCACGAGCGCGGCGCGCAAGTCCTTGGGGAGCGTCGTGATCGCCTCGAGATCCGAGGCGAGCTCCTTGACCGCGGCGCGGTAGAGCTGCTCGATCCGGTAGCCCTTGAGCGCGTGCGCGGCGGCGAACGCCGCGCCGTCGGCAAAGCCGGCACGGCGCGCCTTCTCGTCGATCCACAACTCCCTGGCGCTGACCATGACGCACCATTGTACCACACGGCCAGCGAGGGCAGGGGAGCCCCTCCTGAGACCAACCCCCGGGACGAACCACCCGGTTCCCGGGGGGCTTGCTCCCTGGCCGCCATAGTACGATCGTGCGGTGCAACTCCGGTACTGGCGAGGTGCGGTGCCGAATTTCGGGGACGAGCTGAACGCCTGGCTGTGGCCGAAGCTCCTCCCGGAATTCTTCGACGCAGACGAGCGCGAGCTGTTCCTTGGGATCGGCTCGATCCTGTTTCACGACTATCCCGCGGCCGCGCGCAAGATCGTCTTCGGCTCGGGGTACGGCGGCTACACGCCCCCGCCCAGAATCGATCCGACGTGGACGTTCTATTTCGTGCGCGGTCCGCGCACGGCGCAGGTCCTCGGGCTCGATCCGAAGCTGGCGCTCGGAGACGCAGCGCTCATGTTACGGCTCGTCCCGCACGACCTTCCGCTGCCCGAGTCGCTGCCGTCGGGGATCGCGTACATGCCGCACTGGGACAGCGCGGCTTCGGGCGAGTGGGAGCAGCTCGCCGTGCGCGCCGGGATGCGCTACATCGATCCGCGCTGGCCGGTCGAGCGCGTCATCGCCGCGATTCGCTCGTGCGAGCTGCTCGTGAGCGAGGCGATGCACGGCGCGATCGTCGCCGACGCGCTGCGGATCCCGTGGATCCCGTTCCTCCCGCACCCGATCCACCGTTTCAAATGGTACGATTTCGCCGAGTCGCTCGACCTGGAGCTGACGTTCGCGCAATCGGCGCAGTTGACGTGGGTCGACGCGCTCGCGACGCGTCTGGTGCGGCACCCGATCGCGGAACGGCGCGCCCGCTACTACGGGCACCGGATGCGTCATCTGGGCAGCGCCGTGTACCGCTGGAACGCCGTGCGCGCACTGCGCGCCGCGGCACGCACGCGCCCGTTCTTGAGCGACGGCCGCACGATCGAGCGCGTGACGCAGCAGATGGCCGCGCAGCTCGAACGGCTGCGCGCCGATTATCCTACTCGAAGAGCGATCCTTGGCTTACCGCCGGATCCTCCGCCGTGCGCGCCGCTCGAAGACGATCGCGCACCTGCTTGAGGTCGCTCCACACGAGCCGCTTCACCTCGCTCATCGCGCCGCCGGTCTGACGCAGCACGTAGGCGGGGTGAAAGCTCGCGATCACCGGGATCCCGCCCGGCCCCTCGAACCACTGCCCACGCTGCTTACTGATCGAAAACCGCTCGCCCATGAACGACTTCGCCGCCGGCGCGCCGAGCGCGAGGATCACGCGCGGGCGGACGATCGCGATCTGCTCGTCCAGATAGGGGCGGCAGTTGCGCAGCTCGTCGGGCGTAGGCGCCCGGTTCGCCAGGCGATGCCCGACGTCGAGCGTCGGGCGGCACTTCACCGTGTTGCAGATGAAGACCGACTCGCGCGGCAGCTCGATCGCGAGCAGCATCTTGTCGAGCAGCTCGCCGGCACGCCCGACGAACGGCCGCCCGAGCTTGTCCTCGGTCTCGCCCGGCCCTTCACCGACGACCATCAGCTCGGCACACGGATCGCCTTCGCCGTAGACCGCGTTTCGGCGCGTCGCGCCGATCGCGCACTTGCGGCAGGCCGCGACGGTCGCGCAGGCGCGTTCGATCGCGCGCTCGCGTGCGGCGCGTTCGGCCACGCTCACGCCGGTTTCCCGGGCGAAGGATCGAGCAGTACCGCCTCGCCGAACGCCAGGACGCGCGTCGCGCCGTCCGGCCCTTCGGACGCCTGAAACTGCAGGCCCAGGACGCCGTTCGCGCCCATCGTCTCCGCTTTCTCGAGCAGCGCGGAGAGCGACTCCGCGCGCGTGCGCTCGGCTTCGGTGAGATACTCGATCGGCGCCAGACCGATCAGTGCGCCGATGCTGCGAAAGGTCTGGCGCAACACGTTGCGCGGCCGGCTCGCCTGGCCGTACGCATAGCCGAACGATCGCACCACGCGGTATCCTTCGACGCGCTCGAACGTCGTGACGGCTTCGGGCGCGAGTGCCATCAGCGGAAGAGGCGCCGCCCCAGGACGACGGCGCCGGCCGCGATCCCCACGTAGAGCGCGTAGCGCCCGACGAGCGCGCCGACCAGGCCGTAGTACCAGGCGCGGCCGTGGTGCTTGATCCAGTACTTACGGCGCGACGTCTGCTTGCGGTGCTCGACGCTGTACTGGCCGCGCGCGCTTCCCATCCCCTCGTGGACCGCCTCGCTCGCCGGGACGAACCACGTCTCCCAGCCTGCTTCGGCAGCGCGCTTCGCGAAGTCGACCTCTTCGTGGTACAGGAAGAACCGCTCGTCGAACGCGCCGATCTCGCGCAGCAGCTCGCGCCGGATCGCCAGCGCCGCCCCGATCGCGAGGTCGACGCGCCGCGGCTCGTCGTAGCCGAAGCCGCGCAGCCCAGCGCCGTTGGCGTAGCGCCGCAGGAGCGGCCACTCGCCCCACGCGCTCGAGCGCAGAAACGCACCGGCCCAGGTGTCGAACTCGCCGACCGATTCCTGGATCGTCCCGTCGTAGTTGTAGATGCGCGAGCCGGCGATCCCGCAGCGCGGGTGCGCGTCGAGGAACGCGACGATCTCGCGCAACGCGCCGTCCTTCAGCTCGGCGTCGGGGTTGAGCAGGAAGACGTACTCCGCGGACGTCGCCGCGAACGCGCGGTTGCAGGCCGCGGCGAAGCCGAGGTTCGCGCCGTTCTCGACGATCTGCACGCGCCCGCCGTAGCGCTCCGCGACGAACGCGCGCGAGCCGTCTTCCGAGCCGTTGTCCGAGACGACGACGTTCGCGAACCCCGGATCATCGCGCACCTCCGAGAGCGCGTAGACCGAGTCGAGCGCGGTCGCGATCTTGTCTTTGTCGTTCCAGCAGACGACGACGACATCGATGCGCGGGTGCGCGCTCACGCGGCGTCCCCGGCGGGGGCGAAGCGGTCGCGGTTCTGCAGGTACGGCCAGATGAAGCCGTCGAGGTCACCCTCGAGGACGGCCTGCGCGCTCCCGGTTTCGACGTTCGTGCGGTGGTCCTTCACCATCTGATACGGGTGCAGCACGTACGAGCGAATCTGCGAGCCCCACTCGTTCGCGCGGCGTTCGCCGCGGATCTCGGCCAGCTTCGCCTCGCGCTCCTCGCGCGTGCGCTGCACGAGCTTCGCGCGCAGGATGTTGAGCGCGACGTCGCGGTTCTGCATCTGCGAGCGCTCCTGCTGGGAGGCGACCACGAGCCCGGTGGGGATGTGGTAGATGCGAATCGCGGACTCCGTCTTGTTGACGTACTGCCCGCCCGCGCCGCTGGCCTTGAACGTCTCGACGCGGATCTCGTCGGGCTTGATCTCGACGTCTTCCGCGTCGCCTTCCTCGCTCTCGGGGACGACGTCGACTTCGGCGAACGAGGTCTGCCGCCGGCCCTGGTTGTCGAACGGCGAGATGCGCACCAGGCGATGGACGCCGCGCTCGCTCTCGAGCATCCCGTACGCGTTCTTCCCGCGCACGATGAACGTGATCGAGCGCAGCCCGGCCTCATCGCCCGGCGCCTCCTCGACGACGTGCGTCTCCATCCCGTGCGTCTCCGCCCAGCGCAGGTACATGCGGCCGAGCATCTGCGTCCAGTCGGCGGCGTCGGTCCCGCCCGCGCCGGCGCGGATCGTCACGATCGCACCGTGCGAGTCGTAGGGGCGGTCGAAGTTCGCCGCCATCTCCAGCTCGTCGAGCGCCTGCGTCGCACGCGCGATCGCCGCGTCGGCCTCCGCCTCCGCGCCGTCCTCGCCGCCCAGGATCTCGAGGATCTCGGCGGCATCCTTCAACGCGGCGTCGACGGCGTCGACGGCCTGCAGGTCGCCGTTCAGGTCGGCGATGCGCTTCATCACCCCGCGCGCCTTCTCGGGGTCGTTCCAGAAGTCGTCGGCGCGCGAGCGCGCCTCTAGCTCGGCTACGGTGCGGCGCTTCGCGGCGTCGTCAAAGACGCACCTGGAGGGCGCTCAAGCGCTCCCGGGCTCGGTCGATGGCGGCGATCTGGGCGTCGGACACGGGAGGCTTGGGTTCTCGCTCGCCATCGCTCGCCCTTCGGGGCGCTCAGCCGCCGGCCGCCACCCGGCCGGTGAACTGCAGTGCGTACGACACCGCCGTTGCTTGAGCCCGCCCACGATCGCGAGGGGCGGGACCGGAACCGGCGCCTCGATCGCGGCCGTCGTCAGGCCCCGAAACGGGTGGAGGGTCCGCCTTGGCTTCCGCTCGACCGCCTTCCTCGCCATGCTTTCCAGCGGCGCGCTGCGAAGGACGCGCGATGCCGCCGCTCCTCCTCCGCCCGCGCGCCGTCTTCGACGGCGCGCGCTTGCTCGAGGCCGACGTCCTGGTGGATGGCGACCGCATCACCGCGATCGGACCGAGCCTGGACGCCGCGGACGCCGACGTCGTCGAGCTGCCGGAGGCGACGCTCCTCCCCGGGCTGATCGACCTGCACACGCACGTCCTGCTGATGCCGTACGACCGGCGCTCGTGGGACGACCAGGTGTTGCGCGACCACGAGTCGCTCCGCGTCGCGCGCGCCGTCCCCGCGCTCGAACGCACGCTGGCCGCGGGGTTCACGACGATCCGGGACCTGGGAACAGAAGGCGCGGGCGAGGCCGACGTCGGGCTGCGCCGCGCGCTCGAGGAAGGGGTGATCCGCGGCCCCCGCATCGTCGCCGTGACGCGCGCGATCGTCGCGCGCGGGTTCTACGGGCCGGCCGGCTTCACGCCGGACTGCTGCGTCCCGCAGGCGGCCGACGAGGTCGACGGCCCCGAGTCGATCGTGCGCACCGTGCGGCGGCAGATCGCGCGCGGCGCCGACTGGATCAAAGTCTACGCGGATTCCCGGCACGGTCCGGGCGGGCATTCGCGTCCGGCCTTCTCGAGCGACGATCTCGCGCTGATCGTGCGGATCGCGGCCGATTCGGGCTGCCCGGTCGCGGCGCACGCCGTTACCGCCGAGGCGATGCGGCGCGCCGCGCTCGCCGGCGTCGCGACGATCGAGCACGGCAACGAGGGGACGCCCGACGTCTTCGCGCTGATGGCCGAGCGCGATGTCGCCTACGTGCCGACGCTCGCGGCGTACGAGGCGCTTTGGCGCTACCGCGGACTCGCCCCGGACGATCCGGCGTACGCCGCGAAACGCGCGGCGTTCGACGCGGCGCGCGCGAGCGGCGTGACGATCGCGAACGGGAGCGACATCGGCGTCTTCCCGCACGGCGAGAACGCGCACGAGCTGGAGCTGCTCGTCGCGCACGGGATGCCGGCGCAGGAGGCGTTGCGCGCGGCGACCTCGACCGCCGCGCGCGTCCTGCGGCGCGAGGATCTGGGCGTCGTGCGCGCCGGCGCGCTCGCCGACCTGGTCGCCGTCGAGGGCGATCCGACGCGCGACGTCGGCGCGCTCCGCCGCGTCGCGCTCGTGCTGCAACGAGGTGTGAACGTCGAGCGCCGCGTCTAGCCGCGCGCGCTGCGAAGGTCCGGTCGATCCAGGTGCAGCGGCGGAATCGCGGTGCTGATAGCCCGTTCATCGGCCGACGGGTACGTGGACCATCCGCCGATGTTGTAACGACCGTCCGCGAAGTAACTGCCCGCGGTGTCACCGTTCGCGGCCTGGGCGAACTTGTCCGGACGGGAGACGGTCTGGTCGGAAGACATGCGGTTCCTCTCGCGGGAGGCGACGCGTGGTGCTCTACGTTGAAAGTATACACCCGATGCGACGGGGTTGGGCGCTCGCGCGCGCCGAAATACGTCGTCGGTCGACATCGTTTTTGCTTGCGGCCGTCACAGCCGACCTGGCGGTCGCTGAAGTGCAGGTGCCTCATGCCCACGCAAGAGGAGGTCCGCGAAGCGCTCCGGGACGTTCAAGATCCGGAACTCATGATGGGTATGGTCGATCTCGGCCTCATCTATGGAATCGACGTCGCCGGTGAATGCGCCGAAGACGTCACCGTGACGATGACGTTCACCTCGCCGACATGTCCGGTCGGACCGATGTTCAAGAAGACGGTCGAAGAGAAGGTCAAGTCGCTCGAAGGCGTCGAGTCGGTCACCGTGGAGATCACGTTCACGCCGCCGTGGGACCCCCGAACCATGGCCAGCGAGGACGCAAAGTTCGATCTCGGGATCTGGTTCTAGCGGGGCGCTTCCGCCTCGCCGTACACACTACCGTTCGAGCTCCTGGAATCGTCCCGACGCGTCGGGACGAAAGATCGGCGGCCCGGTGAAGATCAACCGGCGCATCCACAGCAGCCGTTGCCAAAAGGCGGGATCGAAGACCGGCGCTCGAGATTCGTCCGAAGTCGACACGGACGCGAAGAGCTCGTACGTGGCGTTCGGCTTGAGGATGAGCTGCAAGCCCGTGTAGCCGCCGCTCGACGGGCCGACGCGAGCCTCCTCGATGTGGGTGTGACGAATCCGGACGATGACGTCGCTTCCGGGCTCGAGCGGCAGCTCGATGCCGACTGCCGGAGACGCGCCCATCTGCCGTGCAAACGCATCCGGGACAAAACCGATCAGCGATTGTACCGCGTTCATCATCTCGCCATCCTTTTCAAGCGCGCACGACGACATGGGTCCTCCTTCTTCCGCCGAACGATACACCATGTCCGGAAAGGACCCGATCGAACTGCCGGGCCTCGCCCAGCAGCGCCGCGGCCCGACTGCGGCCGTCTGCGCGAGCGGTCACGTCTTCTCGTGGTCGATCGATGCGGCGAATGCTCCGAGCTACTGCGCGAAGTGCGGCGACCGCATCCTCCTGGTCTGTCCGGCGTGCAATGGCGCGCTGCCGGACGACCCGGAGATGCTCGCATGGGTGCCGTATCACACGAACTGCACCTCCTGCGGGCGCGCGTATCCCTGGAAAGCCGACGCGATCGCGCGCGCGAAGCGGACGCTCGCCGAGCAGGCCGAGATCGAGAACTGGAGCGATACGATCAAAGCACGCGCGGACGACGTCGTCGACGATATCGCGGCGGATCGCGCGGCGCCGTCGGCCGTGATCGCGGCCCTGGCGTGGCTCGCGCGGCACGGTGCCGAAAGCGCGACCGAAACGATCCTCGATGCCGTCGAACGACTCGCTAGCCCGACGCTCAAGCAATCGTTGCGGGCGAGCTTTCCGGGACGGTTCTAGTCGCCCTCACGTCCCGGCGTCGCCGACCGCGTACTCTTCGCCGTTGGCGCGAAAGATGTCGGCGATCGACACCGGTGCCGCAGGAAACATCGACGTCGTGACGATCAGGATCGCGGCGTCCTTGTTCACGCCGTGTTCCGCGTTGAACGCTTCGACCGCTTTCTGCGCCGCACCGTACTCCGTACCGTAATCCCAGCCGGTGGCCGAGAAGCCCGGCTCGAACGCCTTGACGAACGCCGGATAGAAATGACGCTCGCCGTCCGGATGGGTCCGGGTGAGGTTCTCGGTGATGAGCAGGCAAGCCGGTTTGCCGTCGATCATGTACACGTTGCGGGCCCTACGACGGTGAGAAGACGAGGAAACGAATGTGCCGCTTGACGTTCATCAGCACGTCCAGCGCGTGCGACGCTTGCGAGAACTCGCCGAGCGCCTCGAACGCCTGGGCTTGCCCCCTCCACGCCTGGGCGATGATGATCTGACGATGAAGCGACCCGATGTCGTCGAGCTCTTCCGCCCGCCGCACCGCTTCTCGCAATCGTGCGACCGCTCCATCGTAGTTGTGCATCTTGTTCAGGAGGAGCCCGTAGCCGAGAAACGCGTCGACCGCGTCCTCTGTCGTCAGCCCTGACGAGGCGACGATCTCGAGCGCTTCGGCACGGATGAAATCCGCCTCCGCCAATGCGTCCGTGCTCTCGAGTATCGCGGCATACTCGGAGAGCTGGCGCAGCAGCCTGGGCGAGGTCGCCGGCAGCGTCGCGCGCGCGACGTTCACCTCGCGCCGGATCAAGTCGACCGCCGCCGTCCCTTCGCCGAGCGTGACCAGCGCATCGGCGAGCCGGTGCGTCTCCTCGCCGCCGAGCGTCGGGTCCTCGCGCTGCGGCGCGCCCTCGTCCATCGGGAGGGCGGTTCCTAGCCGCCGATCTCCGAAAAGGCCCGCATGCGGCTCGCTTGTTCACCCAAGCGCAGGTGATGCCGCTCCGGTTTGGTGTACATGCTCCCACGAAAGATCGCCGTGAGGTCCTCGCGCGACGCGCCCGATCGCACCGGCGTGCGCAAGTCGATGTCGTTGTCGCCGAAGAGGCACAGACGCAGCCGGCCATCGGCGGAGAGGCGCACCCGATTGCAGCGCTCGCAGTAGTCGTGGGAGAGCGGGCTGATGACCCCGACGGCCCCGGGCGCGCCAAGAAACGCGAAGTACCGCGCCGGACCGTTCCCCTGCGGCCCGTCGACCGGGACGAGCTCGCCGATCGCGCGCATGCGTTCGAGCATCTCGTCGACGGAGATGTACGCCTCGCGCTGCAGGTCGAGATTCTCCTCGACCGGCATGAGCTCGATGAAGCGCACGAAGACCGCGCGCTCGCGCGTCAACGCCGCCAGCTCGGCCAGCTCGTCGTCGTTGCGACCGCGCATCACCACGCAGTTGATCTTGACCGGCGCTAGCCCTGCCGCGAGCGCCGCGTCGATCCCGGCGAGAACGCGCTCCAAACCGCGTCGGCGGGCGATCGCGAAGAACCGGTCTTCGCGCAGGGTGTCGAGGGAGACGTTGACGCGGTGCAAGCCGGCGGCTACGAGCGCGGCGACCTGGTCCGCGAGCATCATCCCGTTCGTCGAGAGCGCGATATCGGTGATCCCGGGGATCGCGGCGAGCATTCGGACCAACCTCGGCAGGTCGGGCCTGATGAGCGGCTCGCCTCCTGTGAGCCGGATGCTGCGCACGCCGACCGCGGCTGCCGCGTCCACGACGCGTTCGATCTCTTCAAAGCTGAGGATCTCGGCCTTCGGAATCCACGGCAGGCCGGCTTCGGGCATGCAGTAGACGCACCGCAGGTTGCAGCGGTCGGTCACGGAGATCCGTAGATACGTGATCGGTCGCCGAAACTGATCGACGAGGGGCGAGAGCGTCCCCGGCACGGCCCCGATCAGATCGATCATCACCGTACTCGACGTTTCGCGGTCACACCGTCGCGGGTCGACCGAGTGGCGCAATCGGTTCCTCGGTCGTTCTGCGCGTGTGGAAGAGCCAACCTAACGCTGCACCCGTAAAGAGGAATCCGCCGGCGAAGTTCCCGATGGTCACGGGAAGCTCGTTTCCAACCCAAAAGTCGCTCATGCTGATCGGGGCTCCGAAGAACATCGCGATCGGGATGATGAACATGTTGACCACCATATGTTCGTATCCCATCGCAAAGAACATATAGATCGGGACGAACGTCGCAACGGCCTTACCGATCACTGACCGCGACGTCATCGGCAGGACGACCCCCAAGGTCACCATCCAATTGCAGAGCATCGCCTTGATGAAGGCCGCGAAGGCTCCCGCGGTGCCGAACTGTTCGTAGTGGACGGTTTTGAGAAGTCCGATCTTCGTTGCAACGGCGGCCAGGCCGGTCGCATCCGGCGCGCGCCCGGTCATCGTGAGTCCGGCCCACAGCATGCCGGCGTACAGCACGCCACCCGCCAAGTTTCCGAGCCACACCCAGAACCAAGCGCGAAGGAGTTCTCCGAACGTCATGCGGCCGTGGATCCATGCCAGCGGTACGAGCGCGAAGTAGCCCGTAATCAAGTCGACTCCGAGCAAATTGATGACGATGAATCCGGTCGGGAAGAGCAGCGCAGCGACGATCGGCGGGACTCCCTGCGCAATCGCCAAGAAGGCTAGACTCGTGCCGAAAGCGAGAAGGGCGCCGCCGAACATCCCTCGCACGAATATCTGTGCCGCCGGGAGATCCTTCTTAGAAGCCCCGGTGTCACTCATCGTCTGAACCATCTGGGGCGCTCTGACGAAGTCCAAGACGGGCTCACCGACATACGTGCCGGCATCTGCCATAAAGCCGGGTCTTGCAGCGCTGTGATCGGTGGAGAGCGATTCGCGCATGAGCGAACCTCCGGGTGGGCAGCGAGGTGAATCTGTCTTTTCTCTATGGCACCTTTGGCAGGACGTTCGCTGGGGGAGTCTCCCGCGCCCCAACGGTCTCACGTATCGGACTCGACGACTTCTCACGAAGAAGCCGTGAGATGACCAACGTCCGCCACGCGAAAAACACGACCGCAATCAGCGTCGACGCTTCGGCGACGCCCAGGACGTAGGTGGCCGACCTGACCCGCAGAAGCATCGCGAGGACCGACAGTGCCAAGGCCGGCGGCATTCGCGCTCTGAGCGCGGATTGAAGCAGCAGCACGCAGACCGTGTCCAGCGCGACGCCTGCCGGCGTCAAGCCGAGATACCGCGAGCACAGCTCGCCGACCGCCGCGCCCATGCACGGCAAGACGACGATCGCCCGCAGGTTTGCGGACTTGCCAAACGGATCTCGGAAAATGAGGTAGATGACGACTGCGAACGGCGGCAGCACGAGAAATTCCGTCACGCCATTCCGAACGCGGATTTGCGTCGCGGTCAGAATTGCGAGTAATGCGGGGACGGCTACGAACGAGCTTATCTGCAGCCACCGCTCCAATCGAGCGTTCAGGCGCGCGATCCCGCAGCAGGCGCATCTTGCGCCGTCAGGTTCCTCCACCCTCGGCGCCCGTCTCCTCTTCGCGGTCGGCCTCACTGGGATCGGCTTCGCCCTGCAGGGGCTCCGGCGTTACACCTTGCTCGGCTTTCCCCGTTCCGAGCTTACCGTCTTGTTCATCACCCGTGACGTTGCCGGGCATGATTTGCTCGCACGACGGCGTGCTCGGTTCGGGCGAGGTCGGGGTCGGTGGAGCGAGCGTGTACATAGTGGACCTCCAAGAGTAACGGTGCTACCAAAATCCCGCTACCTACCGCAAGTAAGGGACGTCCGGTCCGATACGCGCGACGCCGGTCGGCGCATCGTAGGGAACGTCTCGCTTGCGATTCCAGATGACGACCTGGTAGGGCCGGAAGAGGTACGGGAGCGGGAGCGTCACGATGTGCACCAAGCGGGTGAACGGGAAGAGCGCGATGATCACGAACGCGTTCAGCATGTGAATCTTGACCGGCACCGGCATTGCCGTGACGTACTGGATCTGCGGATTGAAGTTCACCAGCGACACCAACCAAGGAACCGACGTGTGCAAGTACCACTCGGACCCCCAGCGGTAGAAGAACGCGATCCAGAACCCCATCACGACCTGCAGCCCCAGCGCGGCGAGCAGCACCCAGTCCATGACCGTCGTGACGCTCTTCACGCGCGCGTTGGAGAGCCGCCGGACGATGAGGATCGCCAGCCCGGCGCCCGCCAGAACCGCCAGCGCGAGGCCGGTGATCTCCATCACGTACAGACGTGTTTGGTCGGCGATGAGCGCTCCCCACGCTTGGGGGAAGAGAAATCCCAGCACATGCGGGATCAAGATCAGAATGATCCCGTAATGCCACATCGTCGAACCCCAGAACGCCAACCGGTTCTCCAACAACTGCGAGGACTGGCTCGAGAACGAGAACCGATCGTGGAAGTAGCGGTAAAACCCGACGAACACGCTCAGCGCGACGGCGATGTAGGGGAAAACAGCCCAGAGAAACACGTTTGACATGGTCTTCCTCCGCTCGTAGTCCGAGCTCGTCTCCTACGACACCAAGCGTGCCGGGTCGGGCAGCGGTATCGGCTGAATCTCTTCGGGCATACCGTGGCGCGCTTGCAGCACCAACCGCAGCGCCCGCAGCACGCGCCGATAGTCGTCACCCATGTCGAACACTTCGGGCGCGACCTCGCCTTCCTCGACCGGCGCCGCCTCGGGACCCGCCGTCATCGGCTCGAGCGTCGGAAGCAACGCGTCGCGCGCGATCTCGTTCGTCAACACAGCATCGGGACAGACCGACATGAACCGCAGCAGCACCGCGATGTGATCGGGCAGCTCGACTCCCGAATCGAAACGATGCTCGCGGAACCGATCCTTGAGCTCGAGGAGAAACGCGCTGCGCTTGTACGCTTCGCCGAACATGTGGTACCCGACGTACGGGTGGCACGACGCGTTCAAGTCGAAGGTCGCCGTGAAGATCTCTTCGAGCGTGTCGTGCGGCGTTCGTTCTGCGAACGCCGCAAACTCGTCGAGGAGCGCCGCCGCCTCCGCGCTCGCCGGGGCGATCAGGGCGCGACACTCGCGCGCCGCCCCCGCCACGTCCGAGCGCGGGTACTCGAGCAGCTCCGCGAACAGAGCGAGTACGCGGGGCTCGTCGAACGCGCTTTCGGCCGCTACCATCTGCGCGCCGGCGCCTCGCGGTACCCGAAACCGGCTGCAGGCTTGTGCGTATACGGATCGAGGCTCTGTTCGATCGCCTCCTCGCGAGCGAACGCGGGGATGACGAAGCGCTCTTCCATCGTCGGCAGCGACGTGAGGTTGAAGATCGCCTCGGCTTCTTCCGCCGTCGTCTTGCCGATCTCGAGCGCCTCCTGCGCCTCCGCCGCGGAGATGTCCTTGACGCGCTGCGCCCGCTTGTACAAGCGCACCGCGATCTGCTTGCGGTACACCTCTCGGATGATCTCCTCGTTCCCGGCCGAGAACAGGCTTGCCATGTAGCGGATCGGGATGCGCGCCTTCTCGAGCGAGCTGAGCATCTGTCCCAGCCCCTCGACGCCCGCGCTGTCGTAGATGCCGTCCTTCATCTTTCCGAGGACCGGCAGCATCGGCGGCACGTAGAACAGCATCGGCAGGGTCCGGAAGTCCGGATGGAGCGGCAGCGCGAGCTCCCACTTCTTGACGAACTTGTACGACGGCGAGTTCTGCGCCGCCGCGATCTGCTGGTCGGTGATGCCGTTCGCTTTGGCGGCATGGATCACCAGCGGATCGAACGGATCCTGGATGATGCGGCGGTGCGCGGCGACCAGCTCCGCGTCGTCGGCGAGCGCAGTCTCCTGGATGCGATCCGCATCGTACAGGAGCAACCCCAGATACCGAATCCGCCCCACGCAGGAGTGGAAGCACGCCGGAGCCTGCCCCGTCTCGAGGCGCGGATAGCACAGGATGCACTTCTCCGACTTGCCCGTGGCCCAGTTGTAGTAGGTCTTCTTGTAGGGGCACCCCGAGACGCACATCCGCCAGGCGCGGCACTTCTCCTGACTGATCAGGACGATGCCGTCCTCACCGCGCTTGTAGATCGCACCGGACGGGCACGCGGCCACGCAGCTCGGATTGAGGCAATGGTTGCAGATGCGCGGCAGGTAGAAAAAGACGAGCCGCTCGACCTCGTTGAGCTGTTCGCGCTCGTGATCGGTGAGCTTGTCCAGATTCACGTCGTTGCTGGCGTACACCGGAGAGCCGCCGAGGTCGTCGTCCCAGTTCGGCCCCGCCTCGATGTCCATCGGCTTCCCGGTGATGAGCGAGATCGGACGCGCCGTCGGCTGATCGTCGCCTTCCGGCGCATTGAACAGCTCGTCGTACTGGTACGTCCAGGGCTCGTAGTAGTCGTCGATCGTCGGCAGGTTCGGATTGAAAAAGATGTTTCCCAATCCTTCGGTTCGGCCTTGCAGCCGCAGGCGCAACCGATCGCCGTCTTTTACCCAGCCGCCCTTGTACTTGGTTTGGTCTTCCCACGTGGTCGGATAGCCGGTTCCCGGCTTCGTCTCCACGTTGTTCCACCACATGTACTCGGTGCCCTTACGGTCGGTCCAGATGTTCTTGCAGGCGATACTGCAGGTGTGGCAGCCGATGCACTTGTCCAGATGGAACACCATTGATACTTGTGCGCGTATGTCCATGGATTACCACTCCAGCTTTTCAAGCGCACGCACGACGGCGTGTGTGTCACGGGTCATGATCCCGATAGGTCCCCAGTAGTTGAAGCCGTACGTGAACTGCGCATAGCCGCCGGCGACCTGAACCGGATTCATGCGCGTGCGCGTGAGGCTGTTGTGTCCGCCCGCACGCCGTCCACCGCGGACCTGCGATTTCGGCATCGAAATGGTGCGTTCGGGCGCGTGATAGATCATGCAGGTTCCGGGCTGCACGCGCGCGCTCACCGCCGCGCGCGTTACCATCACCCCGTTGTCGTTGTATACCTCGACCCACTGGTTGTCGACGATGCCGATTCGCGCCGCATCCTTGTCGTTGATCCAGCACGGCTCGATGCCTCGCGAGAGCGTCAGCATCCGAAGATTGTCGTAATACGTCGAGTGGATGTGCCACTTGCCGTGCGGGGTGATGTAGTTGAGGATGAGGCTCTTGTCGTCCACCGGGCTCAGGACGACGTCGCCTGTCTTGTGCGCATCGAGTTTCGGCTTGTAGGTCGCGAAGTGCTCGCCGAAGTCGATGTACCAGGGGTGATCAATGTAGAGATGCTGGCGTCCGGTCAGCGTGCGCCAGGGGATCAAACGCTCGACGTTCATGCACCACGCCGAGTACGCTCGACCGTCGTTCACCATCCCCGACCAGCAGGGGCTGATGAGCAGGCGCTTTATTTGCCTGGTGATGTCGCCGAAGTTCATTCGCACGCCGCGGATGTCGGCGGCGAGATCGGTAAGCGGCAGACCGACGGCCTTCTCCTCGTGCTCGAACGCGGCATAGGAGACGTCGCCGTTCGTTTCCGGCGCGAGATGCAGGATCGTGTTGCAGACGTCGAGCGGGTCCTCGAGGCTCGGATACCGCTGCCCGTTCCATTCCACGGTGCGCATGTGCCGCGAGTCCGGCGAGAGGGACACCGGGTTCAGCAGCAACTGGTCGTAGAACTTCTCGCAGTCGATGTGCACGCCGTTGGCGCTGATGCCGTCGGTCTGAATGTTCGGCCCCAGCGTCACGTAGCGGTTGTACAGATTGACGTAATCGCGCGTCGCGACGCGCAGGTGCGGCATCGTCTTGCCGGGGATCGGCTCGCACTCGTTCGCGGTCCAGTCGAGCACCGCAGGCTGAGCGACCTCGTCGGCCGTGTCGTGCATGAGCGGATGCGACACGATATCCTTCACCGGTTCGGGGAAGGCCAGCGGCGCCATCTCGCTGACGGCCTTGGCGAACGACTTGAAGACGTCCCAATCGGTTCGCGATTCCCAGACCGGCGGCACCGCCGCGCCGAGGACGTGGATGAACGAGTGAAGATCGGTCGAGTTGAGGTCGTTCTTCTCGTACCACATCGCTGTCGGCAGCACGATGTCCGAGTACAACGCCGAGGTGTCCATCCGGAAGTTGATGTCGACGACCAAGTCCATCTTGCCGCGCGGCGCCGGTTCCCGGAACGTCACCTTCTTGGTTTTGCCCCTGGCGTGCTCTTCGGCGATCGCGTTGTCGTGCGTCCCCAAGTAGTGGCGCAGGAAGAACTCGTGCCCCTTGGCGCTCGCCATGATCGCGTTGCCGCGCCAGATGAACCACAGCCGCGGCCAATTCTGCTCCGCGTCCGGGTCCTCCACGGCATACTTGAGCTTGCCCGACTTGAGCTGCTCGAGAGTGCTCTTGATGATCGCCTGGTCGTCCTTGGCGCCCGCGGCCTGCGCCTCGCGCACGACGTCCAACGGATTGCGGTCGAACTGCGGATAGTACGGCATCCAGCCGCGCACGACCGCGTCGCGCTCGATGTCCATGCAATGGCCTTTGGCGAAGCGCGTATTCGGCGGGACCGCCGCGTACTCGGTAAAGTCTCCTTCGTAGTGCCATTGGCTGCTGTTGACGTAGTGCCAGGTCGGCGACTGCTGCCGGCGGGGCGGTTTGGTCCAGTCGAGCGCAAACGCGATCGCTTGCCAAGGAGCGAGCGGCGCGAGCTTCTCCTGACCGACGTAGTGATTCATCCCGCCGCCGTTGCGCCCGCAGCAGCCCGTGAAGAGCATGGCCGAGATCGGGCCCCGGTACGCAAGGCCGTTGCTGTACCAGTGATTGAGGCTCGCGCCCGTGATGCACATCGAGCGCCCTTCGGTCAACTCCGCGTTCGTGGCGAACTCGCGCGCGAAGCGCGTCACGGTCTCGCGACCGATACCGGTGTACTGCTCCTGCCACGCCGGCGTGTAGGGGCCGACTTCGTCGAAGCTTCTCGCGTAATCACCGGGAAGACCGCGGTCGACCCCGTAGTGCGCCATCAACAGATCGAAGAGGGTCGCGACCGGGACGTGTCCGTCGACGGTCTCCACATACCGGATCGGGACGCCGCGCGACGATTGCTGCTGCGAGGCGAATTCGTAGAACTCGACGTTGCCCACTTCGTCGTGCTGATCGAGGAACGTCAGCATCGGATCGATGGGGCTATCGTCCAGTCCGTCCTCGAGCTTCAGGTTCCATTTACCCTTTTCGGTCTGCCAACGGAACCCGACCGTGCCTTTGGGCATCTTGGGCTCGCCGGTCTGCCGATCCATCATCAGCATCTTCCAGGCGCCGTGCTCGACGTCGGCATACCGCGCCAGGCGGTTCGCGCGCAGGAGCTGTCCCGGCTTATATCCGGCTTCCGTACGGGTGAGCTCGACGAGGAACGGGCAGTCCGTGTATTGTTTCACATAGTTGTCGAAGTACGGGACCGTCCGATCCGCGTGATACTCCTTGAGGATGACGTGGTTGACCGCCATCCAGAGCGCCGTGTCTTGACCGGCCTTCACCGGTATCCACATGTCGGAGTACTTGGCGACCTGCGAGAAGTCCGGCGAGATCACGACGAACTTCGAGCCGTTGGTCCGTGCTTCAGAGATGAAATGCACGTCCGGCGTGCGCGTCATGTTGAGGTTCGCGGCGATCGAGACGATGTACGAAGAGTTGTACCAGTCGGCGCTCTCGCAGACGTCGGTCTGATCGCCCCACACCTCGGGGAAGGCGTTCGGGAGATCGGCGTACCAGTCGTAGAAGCTCAGGTTGACGCCGCCCAGCAGCTGCAAGAAGCGCGCGCCTCCCGCGTACGACGCGAACGAGAATGCCGGGATCGGCGCGAACCCGAAGATGCGGTCCGGGCCCCATTTCTTGGCCGTGTAGAGGGTCGACGCGGCGATTAGCTCCAGCACTTCGTCCCACGTCGTGCGCCGGAAGCCGCCTTTTCCGCGGGCGCGCTGATAGCGCTTTCGCTTTTGTTCGTCTTGGACGATCGAACCGTACGCTTCGACCGGATTATCGAATTGGGCTCTGGCCTTGCGCCAGAAGTCGAGGAGCGCGCCGCGGATGTACGGATACTTCACGCGGATCGGGCTGTAGACGTACCAGGACGCCGAGATGCCCCGCTGGCATCCGCGCGGCTCGTACGGCGGGAGCCCTTTCTCCAGCAGCGGATAGTCGGTCTGCTGCATCTCCCAGGTGATGATCCCGTCCTTCACGTACACCGCCCATGAGCAGCCGCCGGTGCAATTGACCCCGTGCGTACTGCGCACGACCTGGTCGTGCTGCCACCGATTGCGGTAGAACTCTTCCCAGCGACGGGATTTCG
This sequence comes from Candidatus Limnocylindria bacterium, assembly GCA_035493875.1. Taxonomy (GTDB): domain Bacteria; phylum Vulcanimicrobiota; class Vulcanimicrobiia; order Vulcanimicrobiales; family Vulcanimicrobiaceae; genus Vulcanimicrobium. The sequence goes on along the minus strand of DATJHK010000037.1, from coordinate 17,247 downwards.
GATCGACCAGATCTTGAATCCAACCCATCCGCTACGACCTCCGGGCGTATTTACGATTGAAGAGCAGGTTGGCGCGATCGACCAACGGGATGCGGACGCCGAGCAGGCGCTTGCGCCAGTACAGCGCCGCGATCAGCACGAGGATGGCCACGCCGATCGCTGCCAGCAGCGCCAACTTCCCGATCGCTCCGAGTGGGCGCTGACTCACCGCGCCTTCCTTGATGAACGCGGTCAAATTTGCGATCTCTTGCGGCGTCAACGGCGTTTTCGACCACACCGCGCTCATCGTGGGGGTCGGAACGCTCGTCAGGAACGACGCGAGTCCCGCGTCTCCTCCGTATTTCTGATAGGCCTCGGTGAGGTCGGGGCCGAGCGTACCGCCGCCGAGGGCGCCGATCCCCGAGATGCTGTGGCACGACATGCACGGCGGTCCGCCATTGTGGAAGCGGTCGCTGCCGACGAATAACTCGCGGCCCACCGCTGCATCACCCGGCGGAAGCGCGGCGGCCGGGACGGGAGCGGCTGCACCCTTCGCGGGCGCGCTCCCGGATTGCTGTGCGATGTACGCGAGCACCGCGGTGACGTCGGCCGAGGAGAGGCCGAGGTCAGGCATCTGCAAGGGATATTGTTTGACGAGCTTCGTCGCCGTCGGATCGCCGGCTTTGATCAGGGTGCTCGGCGATGCGACCCATTTGGCGAGCCACGCGGGATTCTCGGTAGTGGTGATCCCCTTGAGGTCGGGACCGACGGTTTTCCCTTTTCCGATCGTGTGGCAGGCGGCGCATTTGGAGCTGAAGATCGCACCGCCTTGGTCCGCTTGCGCGTCGGCGGGAACGACGGGAGCGTATGCCGGGAGCAGCGCGAGAATCGCAGCCGCCACGAAACGGATGACGATTCGCCGTTGACAATGGACCCAAAACCGATCGCTCGTCATATCGTGCCACCTCTCACGGCAGTCGGTACACGCGAACCGATTCGCCCGGTGCGATGCTCGCGCGTGACGGATCGACGTACACGTAGCCATCCGCCTCGACCAGCGAGGAAAGAAACGTGGAACAGAAATGCTCGACGGGCCGGACGCCGCCGCCCGCATCGACACGAACCGGAACGTAGCAGGCCCAGCCCGTCTTTCCGACGAGTGGCTCGAGGGCGATTCCGCCGCTGGACGGCGACGCTGCCGGCGCACCGGTCAGCTTCGCAAAGATCGGGGGCCCGAGGACCATCAAGGCGAGCATCGCGGCCGTCGGATTTCCCGGCAACCCGATGATCGGTCGCGTTCCCGACGCGGCCAAGAGCACCGGCCGGCCCGGTTTCATCCGCACGCCGTGTACGATCACGCCGGGCGGCTCACGCTTGGCGAGCACCGCCGTGGTAAGGTCTCGCGCGCCGACGGACGATCCGCCGCTCAGGACCACGGCGTCGTGTGCGTCCACGCCGCGCGCGAGCGTGTGCTCCAACGACGCGATGTCATCGCGCGCGTGTACGGCCGTCACGGTCTCGACGCCGAAGCTCCGCAGCAACGCTGCCAGCGCTACCCCGTTGGAGTCGCGGACCTCGCCGGTCCGCGGCGACGCGCCGACCGGAACGACCTCGTCACCGGTCGACATGAGCGCGACCGCGGGGCGTCGATACACCTCGACGCGCTCCCGGCCGAGCGCCGCCAAGACGCCCAAGGTCGCGGCACGCAGAACGGTCCCGCAGGGCGCGAGCGTCGCACCGGCGGCGATGTCCTCGCCGACCGCGATGACGTCGGTTCCGCTCGTCACGGGCTTGGAGATCCCGACGGCGCTTGTGTCGAGAAAGACGTCTTCGAGTCGAACGACGGCGTCGGCGCCGCGCGGCAGCGGCGCGCCGGTCGCGATGCGCACCGTCGTTCCCTCCGCCAACGCCGCGCGCGAACCGGGTCGCACCTCGCCGACGAGCGTCAGGAAACGCGGCTGCGCCGGACGAGCGAATCGAACGTCGTCGGCGCGGAGCGCAAAGCCGTCCATCGCGGACCGCGGATGCTCGGGGACGTCGACGCCGGAGCGGACGTCACGAGCGAGCACGCGCCCAAGAGCCGCTTCCAGCGACACCGTCTCGACGTGCTTCGGCGCGGGGCTCCACGCTTCGAAGAACGCGGAGAGGGCCTCGTCCGGCAACGGCAGACCGGTTGAATACACGCCCCGATACTGCGCGATCATCGTCCGACCGCCACCTCGAGGACCTCGTCGGAACGCACCACATGGTCGGCCCGGCTGCGATGCCGCTCCGCCCACGGCTTCCACTCACCCTCACCGGCGACGAACCACGAATCGCTGATCCGGCGCAACTCGATCCCGGCCGAGGTCGACTCGACGACGATCGTCGAGGGACGGAGCCGTCGCGCCGCCGCGAGGCCGAGCGCCAATCCCGTACGGACGGCGGGGCGGCTCACCGTCACCCATACGACGCTCGACGCTCCGGCGTCGAGCAACGTTCCGGTGTCCCTCCGATGGTCCGCTTCTTCGCCGGGTCGTAGCGTGAGTACCGTGGTGTCACACGGCTTTTCGCGAACGCTCACCTTCACCGCAACCGTCGGAGCACGGGCGCTGTGCTGTCGAACGAGGCGCGCCGCCAGCGTCGTCTTCCCGACGTTTGACGCGCTGCCGCCCACGACCACGATCTTCATGGCTCGATGAGCGCTAGGCGATGGGATCCGGCGTCATGTGGTTTTGACCTTGGCTGCACGCTCGGTGCGACGAGAGCATGCCGTACCTAGGTTAGCTTCGCTTGGTTCCGTTCTGGTTCCGCGACGACAGCGCAGGTCAGCCGGTGAGTCGCCCGAGGATCCGCCGGTACAGCGTCTCGGTTTCGAGGACGGGAGCCGCGTCGAACTCTTCACGCAGGGCTCGCCGACACGCTTCGAACTGACGCAGTGCCTGCGTGCGTTTCCCGCAGCGGCAGAGCAACTCCATCAGATCCCGGTGCACATCCTCCAAACAGGGGTCGAGCTCGAGGATGCGGCGGTAACAGCGGATCGCCGCTTCGTCATCGCCGACGCTGCGCAACAGATGAGCGGTCGTCAGCAGCACGTCGAACAGCGTCTCTCTCAGCTGCCTGCGCCGCCGCAGACACCAATCGCTGTAGGGATCGTCCTCGAGATAGTCGCCGCCGTACAGGTCCGCGGCCGATCGCAAGACGACGAGAGCCTCCCGCCAGCGCCCCTGGCGCTCGAGACGAATACCATCTTGGGCCGCGGCCTCGAACTCGAGCGCGTCGATCCGGTGCGGGGAGGCCGGGTTGAACGCGTATCCGTTCGGCTCCGTCGAGATGAACGACGTCTCGGTCTTCGCGTTCTGCGCCTCGCCCAACCCCCGGCGCAGATAATGCACGGCGATCTTCAAGAGCTCGGCAGCGTCCTTCGGTGCGTCCGACGGCCACAGCAGCTCGATCAGCTCATCTCGCACGACCGTCTTGCCGTAGTTCGTCGCGAGTATCTTGAGCACCGTGACCGAACGCTTGCGGGCGAAGCAATCGATGCTCAAGGGCGTTCCGCCTCGCCGAGCCTCGAAGCTGCCGAGAAAACGTAAGTCGAGCCGCCGCTCCGCCTCCTCGACATGCTCGGCGGCATGCGGCGCGATCGCGATGCGACGCCGGTCGAGGATCAACGCAAGCCGTTCGGCGTCCCGCGAAAGGGTCGGGCAGTGGGCGAGCAACGCTTCGGAGCCGCGCCGCCAGGCCACGTCGAGGCTCCCGATCGGGCGTTCCCGCCCCGGCACCGGCACGCCGAGAAAGTAGCGGAAACCCAGATCCTTCACCCGCGTGCGCAGGAACCGGCCGTCGTTGACAAGATCGCTGACTTTCAGCGGACGACCGTACGAAACGACGAGCCCCGGATACCCTTGTCCGTCTTCGAAACGCGTGATCTGATTGAACGCCTCGGGGAACGGGCCGCGAAAGCCCGCGAGGGAGACGCCGGACGCGCCCTCGGTACGCAAGAAGATCTCGGCAACCTCCGCGCCGGTCGTCGTCAGCGCGGCGTCGAGAACGTCGTCGATCGCCCAGGCGCGCGTTTCATCATCCGCCGCCTTCACACGGTGCTCGTCGTCGACGCCGACCAGTCCTGTCCTCAGAAGCTCCACGAGCCGAACCGCCCGGATGTAGCGTGCGTTGCGCCGCCGGCGTCAGCGAGCGTTCGGCCCCGGGCGCCGACGGACACCCGCAAGGGAATTTTCAACGCCACGGCGGCCAGGGCCCTCCCCTTCGATGAGATCGTCGAGCACGATCACCGCGGCGTCGGTCTTCTCCTCGTGTTCGGCCTGCGAGCGAACAGCGTCGGAGATGCGGCGGCGATCACGCGCATCGACGCGCGAGCGGAGATAGAGCGGCCTTTCGAGATCCGGCTCGGAGGCGTCCGGATCGTCGAGCGGACCCGACTTCGGCATCCACGCGATACGAAACAGCGCGGTGTCCCCTTCGACGCGAACGGCGCCGGGGTGGGAAAGCTCACGATATCGCGGCCCGCGACCTTCCCAGGCGAACCACGCGGTCAGGAACCAATACGGATCGGGACCGCGAAGATTCCATTCCACCCCGCTGTAGAACGTGCGAAACGTCGGTACCGTCGCTCTACCCGACGCGAGCTTGTTGAGCTGGAGGCGCCAGCGCAAACGTCCCCACGCGGGCGGATACGCGTCCAGCGTCTGAAAGAACCGCGTCGGCACGACGCTCTCGAGCTCGACCCCCGCTACGCCGAGGGTACGATCGACCGGCCACTGCCACATGCCGGGCGGCGCATCTTCGAACCGCATCGAGCACCGTCCCGGTCTCATCTCCGACGCATCTCCGTTCGCGCAAAGCGTATCGATTTTCTCCCCGCCTAGCCTACAAGGAAGCTTGCGTTTTCCGTGGACGGCGGAAGAACACCGCGGGTCGCTTCGCGAACGAGCGAGCATGATCGTCGTCGTCGGCGCCGGCTTGATCGGTCTTTCCGTCGCGTACGAGCTCGCCAAGCGTGGCGCCGACGTGCGCGTCGTCGAGGCGCGCGATTCCGAGGCCTCGTCCTCGTGGGCGGGCGCCGGAAGGCTTGCGCCGTTCACCGATTCGGAAGGCGGCGAACAGGAAGAGCACTTCTTGGCGACGGCGCTCGGCGTGTATCAAGTCTTCGTCAAAGAGCTGCACAGGCGCACCGGCGTCGATCCGTCCCTGCGCATCGACGGGACGATCGAGGTCGCGCACGACGAGGCGGCGTCGGAGCGCTTGCGCGATCGTGCTGCGGCGCTCGTGGCCCGCGGGATCCACGCCCACTGGTTCGAGGCGGACGAAGTCCGGCGGCTCGAACCCGCGCTCGGGCCGGCGACCCTCGGCGCTTCGCTGATCGAAGACGAGGGCCACATCGACGCTCGCCAGCTCGTCCGTGCGCTGCGTCTCGCCTGCGTCGATGCCGGCGTGCGGCTCGAGGAGCGAACCGGGCTCGTCGCGCTCGAGGCGGATGCGCGACGCGTTCTCGGCGTGCGCGCAGGCGCGCGTTTCGTCGCCGCGGAGACGGTGGTCAATGCGGCCGGCGCCTGGGCCGGTGAACTTCAGGGCGTGCCCGCGCACGTTCGTATCCCGATTGTCCCGGTACAAGGTCAGCTGCTGATCCTCTCGACGCCGCGCCGGGTGATTGCGCGCGTCGTCTCCGTTCCGGGAGCCTACGTGATCCCGCGAAATGACGGGACGCTCGTGATCGGCGAGACCACCCGCGAGGTCGGGTTCGACGTTCGCGTCGATCCGGTCGCGACGCGACGCCTGCGTGACGCAGCCGTACGTGCGATACCTGCACTCGGCGATCTCGCGATCAGCGAGACGTGGGCCGGACTACGCCCCCGCTCGCCAAACGGGCGACCGTTCATCGGAGCAACCGCGCTCGAAGGCTACTTCGTCGCGGCGGGCCACTCTCGCAACGCGATCCTGCTGGCTCCCGCCACGGCGCTCGCCGTCGCCAACCTGATCGAGGGGAACGGATCGTGAGACGCCGCAGTAGGACGACGCTTCGCCTTTTTCGCGACGAGAAGGAATACGGCTGTATGCTTGAGCCAGGCGCCACGATGCCCACGCTGACCGTTCGCGACGACACCGGAGCCGAGATCTCGACACAGGAACTCCTCGGCACGCAGCTCGTGCTCTACTTCTATCCCAAAGACGACACGTGGGGTTGTACCAAAGAAGCGACGCAGTTTCGGGACGCATACGACGACTTCCGCCGGAAGGGCACCGAGCTCGTCGGCGTCAGCCGCGATACCGTCGAGTCGCATCGCCTCTTCAAGGAGAAGTACCTGTTGCCGTACCGGCTCCTGGCCGATGTCGAGGCACGCCTCTGCGATGCGTTCGGCGTCATCGTCGACGAGAACGTTTACGGCAAGAACGCGATCCAGCGTTCGACCTTCCTCTTCGCCCCGAGCGGGACGCTCGTCCGCGTGTGGCCCAAGGTCACGGTGATGGGCCACGCGGACGAGGTGTTGAAAACGCTGTAGCGCGAACGCCATGCCCGACGAAGACGTGCCGCCCTGCGAACGTTTTACGGTGCTCGACTCGCGTCGCGAAGAGATTTCGCGCTGCGACGTGTGCGACCAGCTCGAATCCGCACACGATGTCGGCGGCCGTCGCATCTTGTCGGGCGGAGAGATCGAAGCCCTCCGCCGTCGGATGCTCGTCGAGACCTTCGAGAAGCGCGAACAGGAGCGACCGCATAGGGACGGCTCGACGTAGCGTTACCGTCCGGCCGTGGACTCCTGCGGGTTGCGTGCGAGCAGCAGCGCCAGACAGAACGCCGCCAAGGTCGAGAGGACGACGAAACCGAGCGCGTAGCTTCCGGTGTTGTCGCGCACCGCGCCCATGATCAAGGGCGGGAAGAAGCCTCCGAGGCCGCCTGAGCAGCCCACGATCCCGCTCACGAGCCCCGTCCCCTTGGGGAAGCCCTGGGCTACGAGCTTGAAGACCGCGCCGTTGCCGAATCCGAAGCCGACGGCCGTAGCCAGGAGGAGATCGGTGACGATCACGATGTTCGCATTGCCGGCCTGCCACGCCAGCACGAGCCTCGTGATGACGATGAACGCGAACACCCACGTCAGCACTCTCACGCCGCCGATCTGATCGGCCAGCCAACCGCCGACGGGGCGTGCCAATGTCGCTCCGATGGTGAAGATCGCCGCCTGCAGTCCGGCGTCGCGCCGGTCCAGCGGGAACCAGTCACCGAGCAGCTGCGGCAGATAGTTCGCGAAGAACACGAAACCGCCGAAGGTGACGAAGTAGAACAGGCTAAGGTGCCAGACCGTCGGATCCGCACGAAGCTCCGCGAAGCTTGCACGAAGCGGTTCGGGCTCGGGACGTCCGGGCGCGTCGCGGGCGACGAGCCAAAAGACGATCGCCATGACCGCAACCGGGATGAGGTAGAACCAGAAGGCGCCCTGCCGCCCGCCGAACGCGTGCACCAGCGACGGCATCGAGAAGACGGCCGCCGCCGTGCCGATGTTGCCGACGCCGTACACGCCGAGCGCCGTGCCCTGCCTGTCGGGCGTGAACCAGCGGCTGACGAACGGCACGCCCACCGCGAAACTTGCCCCGGCCGTGCCGAGAAAGAGCGCGCCCATCACGTAGCTCCAGAACGAGTTCGCGAAGCCCAAGAAGACGAGGGGGAACAGCGTGAACAGCAGCAGGGCCGTGAACACGTTGCGTCCGCCGAACCGGTCGGTGAGAATTCCCATCGGAATGCGCATCATCGCGCCCAGCAACGCCGGTACGGCGATCAGCAAGCCGATCGCGGTGTTGTCCAGCTTGAAATCTGCCTGAATCTGGCTGGAAAGAGGTGAGATCACGCTCCATGCGGCGAACGCCACCGCGAACGCCGCGGTCGCGAGCGCGAGATTGACGTAGGCCTGACGCGAGTTCTGCATGACTACCTCGCTCGAGACTGACCACCCGCCTTGAAGAGACGTTCCTCTCTTCCGGTTCCGGCGAGGTTCCCTACGGGTTCCGAAGCGAGTTCGCGGGCGCAGCGGCGTAGAGCGCGTCGCATTTTGCCGCGAAAATGACGTCGCTCTCCGTGAGCCCGCCGATCTTGTGCGTCCAGATCTCCAGGCCGACCTTGCCCCATCCCACGTGCAGGTCGGGGTGATGCTGCTGTTCTTCGGCGAGCTCGCCGACGCGCGCGGCGAACGCCATCGCCTCCTTGAAGTTCTTGAACCCGTACTGGCGCTCGAGCCTCATCACCGACCCGCGGCGTTCATCGCGAACGTCGCGCGCGTCCCACGCGGGGTCGATCTCGACAAGCAGCGGCGCAAGCTGCTCTCGCGTCAGCGGCGGCACGCCGCCGCGACAGGGAACGCATTGTCGTTCGGCCAGACTTCCCACGCCCGTCCCTTCGTCGTTCGCCGGCGGGCTCTCCCTGCGCACAGTGAAGCGCTCGACCGCTCGATCCCGCTCTTCCCTACTCGGGAAAGAACGATTCGATGCAACCACCCCAAGGCTATTGCGTCCGGTGCAAAGCGAAGCGCGAGATACGCGACGCCGTGCAGACCGAACGCAGCGGGGGGCCGGCGATCGAGGGCAGCTGCACGGTGTGCGGCGGCAAGATCTTCGTTCTGGGCGCCGGTCTGCCGGCGCAGCCGAACGACTCGAAGCGCGTTTAGGGAGCCGAGAGCGACTTCACGTACGCGAAGGCGGCCTCGACGGCATGCGCGAGCTGCGCGCCGTGCATCTCGACCGGCACGTTCGGACCGCGCATCGACCGCCCGTGCTCCTCGACGAGCGATGCCAAGGCATCGAGATCGTGCGGCGCGACCTCCCCCATCATGACCAGGGGGATCACGGTCGCGATGCCTTCGCGCGCGGCCTCGCTTCCCGGGAGATCGGAGAGAACCAGCCAGTCATTCGCCGCCCGCAGCGCTTCCTTCGATTCGATTTCGGAGAGCGGCATGCTTCACCTCACCCACGTCATGTCGCCGTCTGCTCACCCGCCTGCGCCGGGGGCGGCGGCGCGAGGACGACGTGCATCGGGAACGACGCTAGCACGTCGTCGCGTTCGGCGACGAACGTGATGCGGTACCGGCCTGGGTACGGCCAAGAAAGGCCCTGGAAGCCGACCAAGTTCCGCGAGATCGGACTCTCCGCGGTGAACGTCAGGTCCTTCAGCGCGGTTTGCGCGATGACGCCCCCCGACTCGTCCGCGACGACGACTCGGCAGTTCGTGATCGTTCGCGCAGCCTCGCTGAAGAAACAAAAGACGGCAAACCAGCGACCGGTCGTCGCCGGAAAGTCGACCGCCGCGATGCCGTCCATGACGTTTTGGAACGAGACCGGTCCCTCCGGTTCGCTCGCGACGTTTTCGCAGGCGAATGCCATCTGAACATTCGGTCGCAGGACGTCCAAGCGCGACGGTCCATCCGAGACGTTCACGTCGCGAGACGTACTCGTCGAAGACCCGCAAGCCCTGGTCGCCGCCGACCGCGACCGGCGCGGCGTCTAGGACTTTCGGTATCGATCAGGAATCGCCGCGCATGGAGGATCGCCAGCAAGCCGGTCGTCCGACGACTGTTGCGCTCACGCCCGTCGCCGCCGAAGCGCTCGACGCGATCAACCTGACGTTGCGGGACGTGGGATATCGCGTGAAAACCGCGGCTCTGGTCGAAGCGGCGCTGGTCGAGCTGAACGAGCGCATGTCGGACCGCGACAAAGCCGTCGATATCGTGCGCCGCCGCGTCCCGCCTCACTCGGTCGTCTTCCCGCCGTAACGAGACCGCCTTCGCCGTCCCCTCATCGGGGCGCATTCTGCGCCAACTCGGCAAGCGTGTCCGCGCACGCCAGAAAGATGACGATGCGCGGGTACTTGCGCATCATATAGTCCTTCAAGATCGTCGCGTCGCGCCGCCCGTTCTCATCCATCACGTCGCGCGCTTCCGTTTGAAACTCGTCGAGCAACGGCAACAGCTTGTGCGCGATCTCGCCAAGACGCGTGTCACTCATGCTTCGCCTCCGATGTGTCGCTGACGGACGCCCGGCGACGGCTACACTTCCATCGTCCGGTACGGAGTCCCGCAGGCGGGCAACCCGTGGCGCTGGGCTTCGCCCCCGGTTTGCTCGAGAGGTCACGGATCATGACGCTCGGCCCGAGCGGGCACGAAGTCGCGACGCATGTCGTCCCCGTATGGCGCATCCGGGACTTTCAGGACGACGATCTGGAACGTGCGGTGCGGCTGCTACTGCGCAGCGACCGTTCGTGTGCCGGACGCCGCTACCTGACCGCGGTCGAGAGAAGCGCCAGCAAGAACGACGATACGGCGATCGCAGCCGCGATCAGCCGCGCGTACTTCCATTGCTCGCGTATCCCGCACACGAACGTGGCGAGACACGCAAAAGCAAAGACGAAAGTGAAGAACGTGGTCATACGGCCTGCTTCCGAGCGGGTGTTCGCTCGTCGATGCTCGATGTGGTACGCTGGTTACCGGATGGACCGGAGCGAGCCTCGCCGCCTTGCGAACGCGGAATACCCCGCAACCGCGAACGGCATCCTTGCGCCGGAAACGCTGCGGCTGGCATGTCGTCACGTTTGGCGCGACGCGAACTCCACGACGATGCTCGGCGCCGACGTCTTGAACTCGGAGCCCGTGTCGTATGACGACGCGCGGGCCTTCACGGCATTGAAGCGGCACATCGCGGCGGCGGGACCGCGCGTGTTCATCGAAGAGGTGCTGCCGAATCTCGGGTTCGGACGGCCGGTGAACGACCCGAACCGCGGCGACGTGCTCACCTGTGCCAGGTGCGGCAAAGCGGCGGTCCCCTTGCACCTCGGCTGTCCGTTCTGCGAAGACTGCTGCGATTGTCGTCCCGCTGGCACCTAGCCCATCATCCGAACCGCAGCAGCGAGTTGATCTCCGGGTACCCCCCGTCATCGGCGAGGTCGAAGTGCATCATCGCACCGTTCTGGGACGAGCCGTCGGCGTCGATGCCGAAATCACAAGCCCCCCAGCGCAACCCCTGATCGCACAACGCGGTGACGATTTCGCGCCGCAGCTGCAAGAAGCCGCGCGCCGGGTTGCGCGTACGCAAGGGAGCGGCGCTCGGCGGACCGATGACCAGCGGAATCCGAGCGTGCTCGTAATCGCGAAGCATCCGCAGATATTGGGCACGAGGATCCCGCTCCCAACGCGGATGACTCGCTTGGAACTCCGGTGAGCCGAGGACTCCCGCGAGTCGTTCGAGAGCGGGATCGAGCGGCAGACGCTCCGGCTCGGGGATCGTCGCCAACAGCGCGTCATCCGGGATGTCGTCGGCGTTTTCGAGCGCGACGCGCGAGACGTCCTTGGGCTGGGGATCGACGACGAAGCACAGGTAGCGCGCGAGGGCGTCGGAGACCGCTTTGAAGCGTGCCCACGCGGCCGGAGTCGATTCGTTCGGCCGGCGGCGGCTCACGTCGGCCGCAGGGACGGAGGGCGAGCGGAATTGCATCGCTCGGTCATAGGACGCGAGCGCGCGATTCCGCATGTCGACGAGGCGCTCCCCACCGGGTTCGCCGCCGGGCACGGAGCCGTTGCGCGTGACGATGTACGGATTATCCGCCGCATCGATGTCGATGGCGGCCCCCGCCGAGTGATGGGGTGCGTTCGCCTGCCAGCAGAGGTGTGGTCCCGAGACGGCGATCCACTGCGAGAACGACGCATTCCCGATACCGGTCGCGGCGTCGATGCGTCGTTCGGGCGCAAGCGCGTCGAACGCGGCGCGCACGGCCTCGTCGGCAGCCTGCAGCCGGATGCGCAGCTCGGGATTGACGCCGTGCGTCGAGCCCGATCCGCACGGTTGGCCCAGGAACGTCGTGGCGATGAGAAACGAAGGCATCTCACTCCTCTCGGGCTTGGCAACCTGGTCGCCTTCGCGCTACGCTTTTCCAAGCCCGATGCACGCGAACGATGGGCCGTCCCTGTACGAGCGGTTAGGTGGCGCCTACAAGATCGCCGCCCTCGTCGACGATTTCATCGACCGAATCATGACCGATCCGCGCTTGGACGCCAATCCCCGCGTCAGAGAGGCGAACGCGCGCATCTCGAAGCCCGGTCTCAAATATCTCGTGACCGAGATGGCCTGTTGGGCAACAGGTGGACCGCAAAAGTACACCGGGCGCTCGATGGGCGAGTCCCACCGGAACCTCTCGATCACCGAAGGCGAGTGGGGGTCGTTCATCGACGATTTCGAACGGGCGTCGGACGCCTGCGGGGTACACGATCCGGAACGCCGCGAATTGATCGCGATTCTCGAAAGCTGGAAGTCCGTGATCGTCGTCCCATCGGACTAGCGGCTCGCTTACGGTACAGGACGCCGGCGCATCACGGCACCTGCCGATCGCACGCGGCGAAGTGCTCCAGCGCCTTCCCGATGAGCTGCCAGTCAGCCAGGCTCACCTTCGCCGACCGTTCGACCGACGTCGGCGCTTCGGACATGAGGACCTCGGCATACGCCGGTGGGCGATCGCCCGGCGGTAAGTTGGCCTCATCATCGATGGACGGGTCGACAGCGACGGTTTTGATTCGTGCGGCAAGGTCCGCCGCGGAATCGCGATCACTCGCTGGCGTCATCGTGGCTCCTCCCATCATTGAGCTGCGCGCGTACCGAGCATCGTACTCGGTCCCGCGGGCGAAGGAAACTCCGAGCAGGCGCATCCTCTGCAGGCGTTTCGGGCCTCTCTTTCGCGCCGTGCGGCGCGTTACGCCCATAGCCACCGGACGCATCTCACGGTAAAGTTAGGAGGAGACTTGCGGCCAGTTCTCCCTCATCGGAGGTTCGAAGCGTGCAAAGAAAGATGGGGCTCACGGCGGCGGTGGGAATCGTGATCGGTGCGGCCGTCGGGTATGCGCTCGGAAACGTCGTCGCCGGCATCTTCTACGGGCTGGTAGCCGGCATCGCGGTCGGGGCGATACTCGATCGTCGTGTGCGCAACAAACCAAGCGTTTAGCGGAACCGAAACGGAACCGAGGACAGGTGAAATTGAGACCGTGGACGTCGCCGAAGGGAGCGATGCACACCGGCGCAAATAGCGAGCCGATGAGCGGGACATAGGCACCTTCCGTCGGCGCGAACCCCGTGCCGAAGAGCGGAAGAGAGGCGGCAACTTTGGCTCAAAGGACTGCACCCCGGCCAAATGACGTTCGCTTTACGGGTCTCGGGCCCGGGTTCTGGCCCGTGACGATCGTGTTGACGGTGCTCAGCCTCGTCAACGCCTGGTACTTCCTCTTCGGCAACATCGATTGGATCATGCCGGGTGCATCGCACCCCGTCGCCGACCGCGCCTCCGACATCGACGGACTTTTCAAGTTCATGGCGGTGTTCGGCGGCGGTATCACGATATTCGTCACCGGATACGTGATCTATTTTGCGATCGTTTTCCGCGCTCGCTCGACCGACGCGCCGGACGCCCTCGGCATCCAGATTCACGACGCGCCCAAGCTCGAGTTTTGGTGGACGGCGCTCCCGACCGCACTGCTGATCCTCCTCACGGGGCTCAGCATCGTAGTCTGGTACAAGATCCAGTTCGGCACGACGGCACCCGCGCTCACGGCGGAAGTCATCGGTCACCAGTTCTATTTCGAATATCGCTACCCGGGCCTCAAGACGTCGGTATTTTCGAAGACCGAGCCAATGCATCTGCCCGTCGGTGTGCCGGTGCGAATCCTGATTACCTCAGCCGACGTGATCCACCAATTCTGGGTGCCGGAGATCCGGCTCAAAATGGCCGCCGTGCCGGGATTGGTGCAGAACCTCAACTACACCCCGCTCCGTACCGGGACGTACGAGATCGCCTGCTCCGAGTTTTGCGGCGTCGACCATAGCCTCATGCAGGGCAAGCTCGTGATCGAGCCGGTCGCCGCGTTCAACACGTGGCTCGACCATGAAAAGAAGGAAGCCGCGACCGCGAGCGCAGCCGCGGTGAACCTGAAAGCCGGCGACCCTGCCGCCGGCAAAGCGCTGTTTGCGCAAAAGTGCGCTGCTTGCCACAACAACCCGCCGACGCCGTTCGATCAGAAGCTCGTCGGCCCCGGACTGCTGCACATCACCGACGATCCCCAGCATCCCAACTTGGTGACCGGGAAGCCGCCGACACCCGAAGACATCGCCGAGATCCTGGAAAATGGCTTCACCGGGCCGATCGGCACGATGCCCAGCCGCCAAGCGAACGGGCTATCCGAGAAAGACGTCGCCAACCTCGTCGCCTACCTCGTCAGCCTCAAGTAGGAAAGATGGCGTATGCATCCAGGAACGACTACGCACGATACGCACGAAGTTCACGGCCACATCCATCCTCCGCCTGAAGGGTTCGTTCGTAAATACGTCTTTTCGCTCGACCACAAGGTGATCGGGTTCCAATACTTCATCACCGGAATGCTGATCATGCTGATCGCGGGGTCGTTCGCGCTCATCATGCGGCTGCAGTTGATCGACCCCCAGGGCGCGCTGATGAGCCACAACGCCTACAACGAGATGTTCACGCTGCACGGCACCGCGATGGTTTGGATGGTGCTGATCCCACTCGTGACCGGGGCGCTCGGCAACTTCGCGATGCCGCTTCAGATCGGCGCGCGCGACGTCGCCTTCCCTTGGCTCAACATGGCGAGCTTTTGGATCCTCCCTGTCGCGGCCCTCATACTTTTCAGCTCGATGCTGTTCGGGGGGCCGCATGCCGGTTGGACTGAGTATCCGCCGATTTCGTTGGCCGATGGAACGGCCGGCGCGCTCTGGTGCGTCGCGATCTTCGTGGTGGGGATCAGCTCGACGATGACCGGGATGAACTTCATGGTCACGGTCATCAAGATGCGTGCACCCGGGATGACCTGGACACGCATGCCGCTGTTCACCTGGGCCACGTTCGCGACGGCGCTGATGAACATGGTGGCGACGGTTGCGCTCTCGTCGGCGACGGGGGCGCTCTTCCTCGAACACGTCTTCAACGTGCCGTTCTTCGATGCGACCCGTGGCGGCAGCGCGGTCCTTTTCGAGCACATGTTCTGGTTTTACTCGCATCCGGCGGTCTACATCTTCGTCATCCCTGCGTTCGGCGTGATCTCCGAAGTGCTCCCGACCTTCTCGCGTAAGCCGATCTTCGGCTACAAGATGATCGCGTTCTCGTCGATGGCGATCGCGCTCTTGTCGTTTACGGTTTGGGCGCACCACATGTTCCCGAGCGGCCTCGCTCCTTGGCTCCAGCTGCCTTTCATGATCCTGACCTACGCGATCGGAATACCGACCGGGATCAAGATGTTCTCCTGGTTGGCCACGCTCTGGGGCGGCCGGATCCACTTCACGAGCGCGATGCTCTACGCGCTCGGCTTCCTGATCACGTTTACCTTCGGCGGGATCACCGGTATCTTCTTGGCTTCGGTCCCGGTCGATCTCCACGAGCACGGCACCTACTTCGTCGTCGGGCACTTCCACTACGTGGTCGCCGGCGGCGCGGTGATGGGCTTCCTCGCCGCCATCCCCTATTGGTACCCGAAGGCAACCGGCCGGATGATGAGCGAGCGGCTCGGACAACTTGGCTTCTGGCTGTTCTTCATCGGCCTCAACGGGACGTTCTTCCCGATGCATTGGCTCGGACTCGAAGGTATGCCGCGCCGCTACGCTTCCTACGTCGAGTTCGCCAAGACGAATCCCGACGCGGTGTTCTGGAACCGCTTCGAGACGGTGTTCGCGTTCTTCATGGCTGCTTCGATCGGGCTGCTCATCTTCAACGCGATCTGGAGCCTGAAGCACGGGAAGCTTGCGGGAATCAACCCGTGGGGCGCGCGGACGCTCGAGTGGACGATTAGCTCGCCGCCTCCGTATTACAACTTCAAGAAGATTCCGGAGGTCTACGGCCCTCCGTACGACTTCGGTCATCCAATGCCGTATCGTAACACGGACAACGAGATCGAGCCGTACCCTGAGTATGGAAAGGTCGTCATGCCGGTCCCCGCGGCCGCAGGAGCCTGACCGATGGCATCTGCAGCAGCTCCATACCCCAGCGGACATGCAGCAGTCGCGGCTCGCTATGATGCCGTCGATGAGGTCTATCGCGAAACCCGCGACATCCGGCTGGTGGGCTTCGTCCTCTTCTTGCTCAGCGACTGTATTCTGTTCTCGGCGTTCATCTTCGCCTACGTGTACCTTCGTAATTCTGCCCCGGCGTGGCCGCCGTTCGTCGACGGACGCCAGCTCCCGTGGTTTGACACGAGCTTCGCGGCGTTTAACTCGATCGTACTCTTCGGTTCAGGGGTGACGATGCACTTTGCGCTCGAGAACTGGAAGCACCTTGATAAGGCGACGTTCTACAGGTGGCTGATCGCGACGATCGTACTGGGCCTCGGCTTTCTGCTCGGTCAAGCTCACGAGTGGACGGGTGTGTTGCACGACGGCGTCACCTGGCCGGGCAGCGCGATGGGCGCGTCCTTCTTCACCTTGACCGGGTTGCATGGGTTTCACGTTTTCGTCGGCGTCTGTTACCTGACCATATTGGGGATTCAGGCGAGTCGTGGCGTGTACACCGGCTCCAAGTATTTCGGACTAACGGCCGGGACGCTCTACTGGCACTTCGTCGACGTGGTCTGGGTCGGGCTGTTCTTCCTGTTCTACATTTGGTGAGCGATGACTGAAGCAGCTATTTTCAAAGGAGTCGCGCTCATCGGCGCGCTCATCGTCGGGATCACAGCGTCGGTTCAACTGAAGAACGACTGGCAGGCGCGAGGGCTCGACGCAACCGTAACCAAGCTCTTACTCGGCCTCATGGCCTTCGGCTGCGTCTTGGCGCTGCTGGCCGCGGTCAACGTCTTGGGAGTACGAGGAATACGCTCGTGAGTCAGGGCGCGCACACCACACCGGACCTTGACGCTACTCAGCTGCCGCTTCCGTCCGGTAGGCTCGGAATGCCACGCGGCGCCCTGATATTTGTATTGATCGCGATCCTGTGCTCGATCATGCAGGGCTCATTCGTCGTGAGCGTCTCCAGTTGGAACCGCGTGTGGCCCTCGATCGACTCGACGAAGATCCAATTGCCTCCTAAGACGTTTTAGCGTCGCGGAACTACGTGCGGTCCTCGGCATCGGCGTCCCGTGCGATGCCGATGCCGAAAGGAGCGATCTTCACGGGGAGTACGCCGGTCGGACGGCCGTCGATCTTGTGAACGCCGCCGTAGCGGCTGAACTCGACGACCACGGGCCACACGTCGCGTTCCCCGATCGATCTGGGCCACTCGTGCAACGGCCATTCTCCCAGCGTCTCGTGGTCGGC
>DATJHK010000036.1:0-26359 GCA_035493875.1 Candidatus Limnocylindria bacterium | reverse complement strand
GGTCCGCTGATCGTATGGGTCATATCGGTTGCTCCCCCTGGTCCGCCGTAATGTCGTGGCTTCGCGCGGCCCGCTTCTGGCTCGTGCATCGTGCCCGCGCGATGCACGGCTCTTCGGCAATATCCGGTGGCCGAGACTTCTGACGGTGTGCGATAGCGTGCATTGATCTGGATCAATCGACCCTCTTGCCGACCAGGCGGCAGGAGAACTGGTGGATCGCGCCGGCGCCAGGTGTCGGTGGCCACCGTATGGCAATGCAGATACCACCAACAATTCCGATTGCACCGTGTATAAGCTAGTGGATAGAATCCAACGCTTGGTGCCGGACACGCGCCCGAGCGAGGGCTGGAAACGCGTATCACAAAGCAAGCATTTTCAACCGCAAATCACGCAAACCACGCGGATGGCACCAAGCGACGTCCAGGGAGGCGGAAGATTTGCGTGATTTGCGTGATTTGCGGTTGAGATCACTTGTTTCCTTGCCTTGGCGCCAACGGACTCTTCCGTCGGGTTTTGACCACTAGCCGGGAAAGTGATTTTGCCTGGATGTGCGTAGATAGACACAGATATATTTCGTGAAGCTGCAAATATCATGGCAGTATTTCGAATGACCCGGCAGCCGGTTGGCCTCGGTTTCATCTGCCTCTTCTTTCTGCGGCATCTCCACCAAGAACTTTCTGCGATGCCGATGCGGCGCGGGTCTTATGACCAAGAGACCAACTGCGCCAGCGTGTAATGGACGCACGGCCAGGCTGGCGGATTTCAATGCGCGTGCCCGTGGCTGTGTCGATGATGCAGGTCCGGGTAGTGGGGATGCCGGTGCACCAGCGGCGCATGGCGATGCCAGTGCGTGTGCGGCTCGCCCGGCGGGTCGGTCGGCGCGTGATCGTGCCTGTGGTGGGCGTCGTGGCGATGGCGGTGCTCGTGCTCCATCGCTTCATGGACGTGGTCATGCTCATGTCGTTCGGCCAGATGCAGCCAGAGCCCGAAGCCCATCAAGCCACCAGCGATCAGAAGCTGAACCGATATCGCCTCATCCAGCAAAATGACTGAGAGCACGGCACCCACGAAGGGTGCGAGCGAGAAATAGGCGCCAGTACGAGCAGCTCCAAGATGACGCAGCCCCAGGACGAACAATGCGAGGCTAACGCCGTAGCCCAGGAAGCCGACGCAGCCCACAGCGGCCAAAATGCCACCCGAGGGCAACGCGGCACCTTGCCACAGTGCAAGCACAAGATTGACCGGACCCGCCACCAACCCCTTGAGCATCGCTATCTGCACGGGATCGGCCGAGGACAGCTTGCGGGTCAGATTGTTATCGATGCCCCAGCACACGCAGGCACCTACGATCGTCAACCCGCTCCACTGGAAAGACGCATTGCCCCCCTGCCAGGAGAGCACCGCCGCACCAGCCAGGATAGCGAATGCGCCCAGCAACAGCCGGCGATCGACATTCTCGCGGAACACCACCCAGGCGATCCCCATGGTCGCCAGGCCTTCAACATTCAACAGCAGCGACGCCGCCGCCGCATCCGTGCGCGCCAGGCCAAGCATCAGCAGCAGCGGGCCGGCGATCCCGCCCGACAGGATCACCAGCACCAGCCACGGCATATCCGCGCGGCGCAGTGGCGCCTCGGCGGCGGGCAGGCGGAGTGCGCCGCGTGACACATGAACCACCGCAAGGCCGACGCCAGCCCCGAGGTAAAGCAGCCCGGCCATGAGCCAGGGGGTGACGGAGCCCAGCAAAAGCTTGGCGAACGGCGTGCTGGCGCCGAACAGGAGGGCCGAGGCAAGCGCGAGCAGGATACCGGGCTGCATGGTCAGTGTCGCAACGGATCAGTGGCGCATGAACAGCGGCAGGTTTGCCTCGGCGAGCATAGTCTGGGTGACGCCACCGAACATCATCTCGCGCCATTCACCGTGAGCAAAGGCACCCATCACCAGCAAATCAGCACCAATCCGATGCGCCGCCTGCAGGATCCGCTCAGCCGCCGTCCCTTCGCCATCCGGCACCGAGTGCAGCTCTGCCGCAATATCGTGTTCCTCCAGCACCGCCGGCATATCCGCAGGATCATCGGCGCAAAGGACATGCACGCTCCGAGCCTTGCGCAGGATCGGAACGCTGGCGCGTACGGCTTTGACCGCGCGCTCGTCGTTCTTCCAGGCAATCGCCGCAACCTGTCCCAACGGCCCCTGAAAGCCGGCCGGGATGACCAGGACCGGCCTGTCGGATTCGAACAGCGCCGCATGCATGCACGCGCGCATGTGCTGACTGTCCTGGTTCGTCGGGCGCGCGATCACGATCGCATCGGCGCGCCGGCCCTGGTCGTCGATCACCTCGGCAGCGTCCCCCTCGACATCCAGCCAGTCGGTTCGGATGCCCGGATGCTGGGCGCGCGCCGTCCAGCCATCCACCACCGTGCGGAGTTGCCGCGCCCAAGCCTCTTGCTCTGCCCGGATCTCGGCTTCGCGGCTTGCCGTCAACACTTGCTCCGAGGGCACGATCGTCGCAATCGGCGGCATCCGCACCACCAGAGCCTTCAGCCGTCCGCCGCCGCCAATATCCAGCAGAAATGCGCCGGCATCGAGCAACGCTTCCGCGTCATCGGGACGGTTCAAGACGGCGACCACAACCTCGCCCATGTCCTTGGCTCCCGTAACCGTCGGCACCAGCGTGATGGCGATGAATGGCGGCGAAACCATAATGACCGGCCGCGACAGCCATCATGCAGAACGCAACCGGCAATCAGATATTCCCATGAGCTTGCGCCTCGCGGCCGCCGAGCGCCAGTTCAGGCGTCTGCCGCCGCCGTCGGCCTCACAGGTGGCTGATCGCGCACCGGCACCCTATATTCCGGGCAACGAGACGATGGAGCTGGACTGATGTCGGATACACGGGCCGAGACGCTGATACCGGTGACGGTGCTCACCGGTTACCTGGGCGCCGGCAAGACGACGTTGCTGAACCGCATCCTCACCGAGCAGCACGGCCGCAAGTACGCGGTGGTGATCAACGAGTTCGGCGAGCTCGGTGTCGACAACGACCTCGTGGTGGATACCGACGAGGAAGTCTTCGAGATGAACAACGGCTGCATCTGCTGCACGGTGCGCGGCGACCTCATCCGCTTGCTCAGCGGGTTGCTCGAGCGGCGCGAACGCTTCGACCAGATCCTGATCGAGACGACGGGTCTGGCCGACCCCGCGCCGGTGATCCAGTCGTTTTTCGTCGACGACCGCTTGCGCGCGCAGATGCGCCTCGACGCCGTCGTCACCGTCGTCGACGCGAAGCACGTCGCCGAGCACTGGGACAGCCCCGAGGCACAGGAACAGATCGCGTTCGCCGACGTACTCCTCCTGAACAAGACCGACCTCGTCGACGCCGCTCAGGTGGAGAACCTCGAGCGTACGGTGCGCGCGAGCAACGCCTTCGCGCGCGTGTACCGCACGCGCGGCTGCGACGTCCCCCTCGACGCCGTGCTCGACCTGCGCGCGTTCGACTTGAACAACGTGCTCTCGGTCGATCCGAATCTGCTGAACGAGACCGCGCACGAGCACGACACGTCGATCACGTCGATCTCGCTCGTCGAGACCGCGGCGTTGGACGCCGACAAGCTGATGGCGTGGCTCGACGAGCTGCTGCGCACGCGCGGCTCGCGCATCTTCCGCAGCAAGGGAATCCTGAACTTCGCCGGCGAGGGCCGACGCTACGTCTTTCAGGGCGTCCACATGCTGCTCGACGGACGGCCGGGGCGCGCTTGGAAGCCCGAGGAGCAGCGCCGCAGCGAGCTCGTGTTCATCGGACGCGACCTCGACGATACCAGCATCCGCGCGGGTCTCCGCGCCTGTCTCGCGCAGCGACGCGCAATGGTGATCTCATGAAGCAGCTCGACGCCTATACGATCAGCATCGGCATCCTCGCCGCGATCGACACCTACATCACCGCGAAGGTGATCCCGCTTCCGGTCTGGGTCACGTTCATCGCGTGGGCCTCGTTCTTCATCCTGGGCGGGAAGCGCTCGGGCTGGGTGCGCAGCGTCGCCTCCAACCTGACCGGGATCGTGATCGCGTCGCTCTCGCTACTGGCGATCGCCGTGCTCAAGGGCGACGCGATCATCGCCGCGCTCAGCGTGGGCCTCGGCAGCGCCGCGATGGTGCAGGCCTCGAAGCTGCCGCTGCTGACGGCGATCCCGGCGATCGTCTGGGGCTTCGCCTCGACGGTGGGGACGTCGATCGCGACGGGGCATCCGATCACCGAGGTGAGCCTGCACAACCCCGCGCTCGTCGCGGCCGTCGCGATGATTCTCGGCGCGAGCTTCGGCTACGCCTCCGAGGCGTGGGGCGACGCGCTTTGCCGCCGCTCCGCCGTCATTCCCGCCGCGCAGCGCGAGGCCGCCTGATGAAGCTGCAGCATCACCTCGGCGGCTTGGAGGGTCTGGGGCCCGTCTATCTCGAGAAGCGCGTCTTCGTGCAACCGTGGGAAGAGCGCATCTTCGGGATCCACGTCGCGATGATGGCGCTCAGCAAGCACCTCCCGGCGGCGCGGGCAACGAAGACGTCGTTCCGCGACCACTGGACGTGGGGACACTTACGCACCGGCGCCGAGGCGATGAACCCGTTCGATTACTTCGCCTATCGCTACTACGAGAAGTGGCTCGGCGGGATCTCGTCGTTCTTCGTCGAGAAGGGCTACATCACGGCGGAGGAGTTGGCATCCCTCACCGCGCGGTACCTCACCGATGCCTCGACGCCGAAACCGCAGAAGGCGAATCCCGCGATCGACGAGCAGGTCGTCGACTACCTCGCGAACGGCGACTCACCGCTCGGCAAAGGCGCCCCGCCCGCGTTTCGCGCCGGTCAGACGGTTCGCGTCAAGGACGTCCCGCCGGTCGAGCACACGCGGCTTCCCGGGCACTTGCGTGGCAAGAGCGGCGTGATCGAGCACGTCTACGACGGCGCATACGGCTACTTTTTCCCCACCGGTGACGGGATCGGCGAACCGATGCCGGTCTACTTGGTGCGCTTCGATCCGGCCGAGATTTGGGGCGCCGCGAAAGTCGAACCGAACACGGTCGTCTACGCCGACCTGTTCGAAGCATATCTCGAAGCGTAGGAACGGACGGCGAAGGATGGACGGAAAGAGTCTCGATCGGGAAGCGGCGAGCGCGGCTCGCGTCGCGGCGCTGGAGTCGCTGCTGATCGACAAGGGCGTCATCACCAGCGAGACGGTCGACACGGTGCTGACGTGGTTCGAGCGCGACATGGGACCGTTCAACGGTGCGAAGCTCGTCGCCAAGGCGTGGCGCGATCCCGCCTACAAGGAACGCGTGCTGAACGACCTCCCGGCGGCGCTCGCGGAGCTGGGGATCCCCCGCGGGAGCACCGGCGCCGAGGGCGAGCACATGAAGGTCGTCGAGAACACGCCGGAGGTGCACAACCTGATCGTCTGCACGCTCTGCTCGTGCTACCCGTGGCCGCTGCTGGGGCTCCCGCCTTACTGGTACAAGGACCCGACGTTCCGCGCCCGCGGGATCCGCGAGCCGCGCGCCGTGCTGCGCGAGTTCGGATTGCACATCCCGGAGACGACCGAGGTGCGCGTGTGGGACAGCAGCGCGCAGATCCGCTGGATGGTCCTCCCACGCCGTCCCCCCGGAAGCGAGAACCTGTCCGAGGCGGAGCTGGCCGCGCTCGTCACCCCCGAGGCGATGATCGGCGTCGCCGAGGTCGTCGTTCCGGCGTGAGCCGATGCTGACGCGCTTCGAGCACTACGCCACCACGAGCATGCTCGGCTCGATCGACGCCCCGCCGCGCCGCAACGGCGAGCTGCTGTTCGCGCAGGCCTGGGAGAGCCGCGCCTTCGCGCTCGCGATCGCGCTCTCCAAGGCCGGCCATTTCGAATGGGAGGACTTCCGCCAGCAGCTCATCGCCGCGATCGGCGAGTGGGAAGCCGCCGGCCACCCGCCGGAGGCGTGGAACTACTACGAGCGATGGCTCGAAGCGCTCGAGCGCGTCCTGGGCGAGACCGATCTCGCCGCGCTCGTCCGTGGGGACGGCGCCTAACGGCCCAGGGCAGGTTTCCGGCGTTTCACGCTGCGATTCCGGCCTTTCGCGCCGCCGAGCGAGAGCGCGGCGGCGCCCCCGGAAAGCCCTTCCCCATGGTGGAGGTGGGGCCATGATCGTTTGCCCGCAATGCCGCTACGAGATCGCCGCGGACGGGACACCGTACGACCTCGGGCGCTACCGCACGGCGACCCCTTGTGACGATCACGACGACCTTCTCGCGCAGCAGCAACTGGCAGGTGCGGTCTTCAGCCCGGATCATGCGCTGCGCGTCGCCGAACAGATCGCGCGCGCGTACCGATCGCGCGACCGCCGCGCTGGCGAGGTCTAGGTCCGCAGCTTGTAGCCGACGGCCATCATCCGCAGCGCGACCGCGCATGCGATCACGGTCAGCACGGTGACGACGGTCAGCGAGACCCACAGCGGGGCGTCGCCGGTGCCGGTGTAGCTATACCGGAAGGCGTCGATCATGTGGAACATCGGGTTGACCATCGAGATCTTCTGCACGACCGGCGGCAGGAACTGGGTCGAGGTGAAGACGCCGCCGACGAACACCAGCGGGGTGATGAAGAACGTCGTCATCACCGCGATGTGGTCGAACTTCTCCGCCATCAGCCCGAAGATCACGCCGAGCGCCGAGAACAGGACCGAGACGAGGATGATCGTGAGCAGGTAGAGTCCCCAGTTCAACGGCGCGGTATGCACGAGGACGATCCCGAGCACCGTGATCAGCAGCGCGATGAAGACCGCGCGGATCACGCCGGAGACGACGTAGCCGAGCAGCATCTCGACCGCCGAGAGCGGCGAGATCAGCAGCTCCTGGATCGAGTTCATGAAGCGGCCCTGGAAGATGGAGCTGGAGCTCTCGCTGTAGGTCTGGTCGATCACCTGCAGCATGATGAGGCCGGGGATCAGGAATTGCGCGTAGCTAACGCCCTGGACGTTCTGGATGCGGCTCCCGAGCGCGAGCCCGAAGATGAAGACGTACAGCAGCGTCTGGATCACCGGCGGCCACACGACCTGGTTGATGATCGAGAACGTGCGCACCATCTCGCGCTTGACGAGGCTTTGAAAACCGACGGGGTTGGCGATCACTTGCGGGTCAGCTCCAGGAAGACGTCTTGCAGCGAACCGTCGCCGACCAGGTCTTCGGTCGTTTCGAGCGCGACGAGCTTGCCGGACTGGATGATCCCGATCCGGTCGCACAGCTCCTCGGCCTCTTCGAGATAGTGGGTCGTGAGGATGATCGTCGTGCCGTTCTGGTTGAGCTCGCGCAGTAGCGACCAGAGCTCCAGGCGTAGCTCGACGTCGACGCCGGCGGTCGGCTCGTCCAGGATCACCAGGCGCGGCTCGTGGATCAGCGCGCGCGCGAGCGTCAGCCGCCGCTTCATCCCGCCGGAGAGACGCGTGTAGACCTGCTTTGCCTTCGAGGCCAGATCGAAGCGCTCGAGCAGCATGTCGGCGCGCTTCGCGACCGCGGGGCCGCGCAGACCGTAGTAGCCGGCCTGAAAGATCAGCACGTCGCGGATGTTGAGGTAGCGGTCGAAGTTGTATTCCTGCGGCGCGAGCCCGACGGTGCGGCGCGCCGCGCGCCAATCGCGTTCGACGTCGTGGCCGAACAGCGCGATCGAGCCGCCGGTGATCTTCGAGAGCCCGACGATCGAGTTGATCGTCGTCGTCTTCCCGGCGCCGTTCGGTCCGAGCAGGCCGAAAAAGTCGCCCTCCTCGACGTCGAACGAGATCCCGTCGACCGCCGTGAAGTCGCCGTAACGCTTCACCAGCTTGTCGATGCGCAGCGCGGGGACGCTCACGGAATCACCGCGCCGGCGGCGCCCAGCTTCGCGTAGCGATGCCCGCGCAGCATCGCGAGGCGTTCGTCCAGATCGGGGATCCCGCTCTTCTTCAATTGGTTGGCGACCTTGTCGATGTCGAATGCGACCCGGCGCGGCTGGATCTCCCAACCGCCGGGACGCTGGGTGAGGATGACGTAGTGGGCCAGCGGATCGCCGTCCTTCGGCAGCCCCGCCGAGGCGACGTCGATCAGGGTGCGGCCGCGCCAGACCCGCACGTAGGGGAGGTGCAGGTGGCCGAAGGCGATCGTCCGCTGCGGGACATCGCCGAAGAATCGTTCCAGGAGCGCGTCGTCGGCGTCGGGCCAAACGTGCTCGTCGTCGCTGATCGGGTTGGCGTGGCAGACCAGCAGACCGTCCTCGTCGGAGCCGAACGCGATGTGCTGCGGCAGGTCGCGCAGCCAGCGCGTCCACGACTCGCCGATCTGCTCGCGGACCCAGCCGATGGCGCGAACGTCTTCCTCGTCGTAGTGCGCGAAGTCGCCCTCGCCGATCATCCGGTCGGTGTTCCCGCGCAAACATCGGGCGCCGATCTCGGCAAGGCGTTCGAGAACCCGCTTGGGCTTGGGGCCGTCCAAGCAAAAATCACCGGCCGCGACGACGACGTCGGCGCCCCCGCGCAAAGCGAGGTCGTCCAAGCAGCGGCTCAGCGCATGGGCGTTGCCGTGGATGTCCGAGATTATCGCGATGCGCATCGGGCGTCCCAATCGATCATGCCGGCTCCAACCGCCGGCAAGATCAGGCGCGTTTCACCGCCAGGACGAGCGAGAACGGGCCGTAGCCGGCCTTGCCGAACTCCCACAGGTCGATCGACTCGACGGTGATCTTCGCTTTGCGCAGGAGCGCGACCGATTCGCGGAACCGCAGGTTCGCGATCACGCGGCGGTCGCCGAACGCCAGCACCCCGGCGGCGAACTCCTCGCCGCGCGGCACCTCGACGATCTTCAGCCCGCCGGCGGCGACCAGGTCGACCTTCTCCGGCGCGGCGATCGCCGTGTCGGCGGCGACGAGGTTGAAGACGCTGCGCAGCCGAGGCACGTCGCTCGCGATCGGAAGCTCGACGCTGCGGTACCCCTGCTCGGTGGCGATCGCCTCGAGCTGTTTGCGGCCCAGCTCGTTCGAGCGCGGGCGCAGGCCCACGCCGGAGCGCGGGACGCCGACGAAGATCCGGTCGGCGCCGACGACGACGTCGCTCGCGTCGAGCAGGCCCGGGGCTTCGATCCGGCCGACGACCGGGATCCCGAGGTCGACCAGGTGCTTCTCGACCGCCGCGACCTCGCCGCGCCGTTCCAGCTGCGCCGGCCGGGCGATGACCGCGCCGTTCCGAAGCAGGAGCGCACAGTCCGCGAGCAGCGATTCGGTCTGGCTTTCGCTCTGCGGCGCGATCTCGGTGACCGTGACCCCGCGGTCGCGCAGCGTCCGCACCAGGATCGCGTGCTGCTCCTGCGCGCGCTCGGCGATCGGGGAAGGCTCCGCCTGCAGCGGCGGAAGGCGATCGATCGCCGTCGAGGGACGGAGCACGGCGGCCGCGACGAGCGCGCCGACGTCGGACGAGCAGTACGGGGCGGCGTAGGTCTTCACGATCACGACTGGTGTCTTTTCTCTGGCCGAGGCTCCCGGTCCTCAACCCCTTGGCCAACGGAGACGGGCAGGATCGGTGGGAACGGTGCAGGCGATATGAGAGGCCGCACCGTCGCCGTCGTCTGCGCCGCGATCCCGGCGCTCGCGTTGACCTTCGGGGTCGCGCTCGCCAACCGCCTCGAGCCCCGGGTCCTCGGCCTCCCGTTCGTCCTGGCCTGGATCGTCCTGTGGGTACTGCTGACCCCGGCCTTCATGTTGGTCGCCTACCGGAGCGAGCGCGCGTGAACCCCGGGATCGCGCTCGGGATCATCGCCGCCGTCGTCGTGGGGACGATCGCGCTCGGCCTCTTCGGCGTGCGCGGTGTGCGGATGGACCCGCACGAATACATCGTGGGCGGCCGCCGGATCGGCGCACTCCTGCTCTGGCTGCTGCTCGCCGGCGAGATCTACACGACCTTCACCTTCCTGGGCGCCGCAGGCTGGGCATACGGGCGCGGCGCGCCGTCGTATTACATCCTCTGCTACGGGACGGTCGCGTTCATCCTCTCCTACTTCTTCGCCCCGCCGCTCCACCGGCTCGCACGCGAACGCGGCTTCCTCACCGGACCGGACTTCTTCGCCGACCGCTACGGGAGCCGCGTCCTCGCCACGATCGTCGCGCTGCTCGGCTTCGTCATGCTCGTCCCGTACGCGACGCTCCAGCTGACCGGCGTGCAGATCCTGCTGCGCGTCGCAGGCTACGGGGCGATCGATCCGCTCGCCGCGGTCGGGATCGCGTTCGCGCTCATCGCGGTCTTCACGTACGCGAGCGGGCTGCGCGGCGCGGCGTGGGCGAGCGTCGCGAAGGACGGCCTGGTGCTGATCGGCGTGATCTTCGCCGGGATCGTGCTCCCGATCCACTTCTTCGGCTCACCGGCCGGCGCGTTCGACGCGGTGCTGCGCGACCATCCGGGCTGGCTCACGATCGCGGGCCCATCCGCGCCGAGCGGGATCACCTGGGTGATCTCGACGACGATTCTCACGGGTTTCGGCTTCTTCATGTGGCCGCAGTCGATGGCGGCGATCTACAGCGCGCGCGACGAGGACACGCTGCGCCGCAACGCCGTCTTCCTGCCTTTCTACCAGCTCATGCTGCTGCTGGTCTTCTTCGCCGGCTTCACCGCGCTCGAGATCGTCCCCGGATTGAAGGGCACCGAGGCCGATCAGTCGTTCCTGCTCGTCGTGCAGAAGACGTATCCCTCGTGGGTGCTCGGGATCGTCGCAGCGGCCGGCGTGCTCGCCGGGCTCGTCCCCGCATCGGTGCAGCTGCTCGCCGCGGCGAGCATCGTGGCGAAGAACGTCTTCGGCGACAACGGCGTCGCGAGCGACGGCGGCGCGCAGACGCGCTTGACGCGCATCCTCGTCCTAGTCGTCGCGCTGCTCGCGTTCGGCTTCTGGGCGCTGGCGAAGACGACGCTCGTCGGCCTGCTGCTGATCGCCTACAACGGGATCACGCAGCTCTTCCCGGGCGTCATGCTCGGCCTTCGCGCGCAGCGCCCGCCGGCACTCGCCGTCGGAGCCGGGATCGTCGCCGGTATCCTCGTGCTGATCGCGTTCGCGGTGATCGGGACCGGTCAGATCGCGGGGATCAACACCGGCCTCATCGCCCTGGCCGTCAACGTCGTCGTACTCGCGCTCGTCACCGCCCTCGCCCCGCGCCGCGCCGCGCAACCCGAGACCGCGAACGCGTAGTTCGAATAACCCGTTTGGGTTGTCGTTGTCACGCTGCGGGGGGCGCGCTACATGCTCTCGGCGGCCGGCGGGACCGAGAGCGCGGTGAAGGGATGCGGGTCGGGTTTGGTTGCGAAGCAGTCGCTCATGTCGGTGGCGAGGAGATCGCCGAGGTCGAGCGGCGGCAGGTGCAGGAGCTGTTCGCTCGTCTTGAGGACGCTCGCGGTCGAGAGATGGCGCCGCGAGACGTAGTGCCGCTTCGCGTACGGCGAGATCACGAGCGCGTAGCTGCGGTACTCGTCGACGTGGTCGCGCGCCGACTGCGCGTCGTCGGGCATCACGAAGACCGCGGTGTTCTTCCAGGACGGCAAGTGCGAGAGATACTGCACGATCTCGCCGAGCGCGCGGTCGCCGTCGGCGACGGCCGCCGCGATCGGCGGACCACCGGGCGCGTTCTCGGTGTGGTCGCCCGGCAGCCAGACGTAGGTGTAGCGCGGCTGCTGGTGCGCGGCGATTAGCGCGGAGTAGTCGCGGATGAACTCGCGCGCGCGCCGCTCGTCGGTGATGCGCGGGTTCCAACCGGGATAGTTCGTATCGACGTGCCCGTCGAGCGCCGACGGTGCGGGGACGTCCAGGCCGTAGAGCCCGCCGAGTCCCTGCGTTGCCGAGACGGTGTCGTCGGCACCGGCCGCGGGCGGGTCGTCTGCCCGCGAATCGGCGGCCTGCCCGTCGTCGTAGCCCGAGACCCGCAGCAGATCGCCGTAGTCGCGATACGTCATGCCGTGCCGCTGCAGCGCGTTGAAGATCGAGCCGAGGCGCGGCTGGTCCTCGGGGTCTTCGTTCGTGCCGATCAGCGCGCCGCTCCCGTCCTTGGCGTAGAGCGTGCGCTCGGCGTAGAGCGTCGTCATCCCCGCGGTGAGGAACTGGTGCGCCGCG
The DNA here is from genome assembly GCA_035493875.1 of Candidatus Limnocylindria bacterium. Classification (GTDB taxonomy): domain Bacteria; phylum Vulcanimicrobiota; class Vulcanimicrobiia; order Vulcanimicrobiales; family Vulcanimicrobiaceae; genus Vulcanimicrobium. The sequence continues at coordinate 14,226 of DATJHK010000036.1, read as the reverse complement.
TCGGACTCCTCGGCGTCGGCGAAGAAATTCCCGGCGAGCGCGTAGCGCTGTGCGAGCGCGTGGAGATTCGGGGTGATGCTGCGCCCGAACGAGACCAGCGAGGGATCGCCCCACGGCGCGCCGAGGTCGCCGAGCATCACGTCGAACGTCTTGTCTTCTTCGAGCAGGACGACGACGTTGGTGATCGCCTTGGGATACGCCGGCGGTCTTGCGACGACGCGGCGCGTGTTGCGCAGCGTCGCCATCGTCGCCGACGCGAGACGCACGGTCCCCAGATCGATCTTCTGCAGCGTCGACCAGACGGCGTTGGCGTCCGCGAAGGTCGCCGGATCGCCGCTGAAGCCCGCCTCGTGCCCGAATCCCTTCGTGTTCGCGACGTAGAGCGTGCGGTCGTCGGACGAGAGCGTGAGCGCCGTGGGATACCAGCCCGTCGGGATCAGGCCGAGGCGATGAAGGTGCGCGGGATCGCGCGCGTCGATCACGGCGATCGCGTCGAGTCCGGCGAGCGCGACGTAGAGGCGCGACCCGTCGTGCGAGAGCGCGAGCGCCGAGGGCTGCGTACCGTACGGACCGCGGTCGAACAGGCGCAGCTCCGTCCCGCCGACGACGCGCGGCGTCCCCGTCAGCTGCACCGTCGCGATGCGGTCGACGTTCGTCATCGCGACGAACGCGTACGCGCCGTTGGGGGTGGCGACGACGGCGGTCGGGTGCGCCCCGCCGACGAGGCGCAGCCCGTCCGGCGCGGGATCCATCGGCACGAACGACGCGGCGTCCCGCGCGAACGCGGTGGTTCCGCCGTCGGCCGCGATCCCGAGCAACGAGAGCGACGAGGCATGCTCGAGATCCGCGGGCGGCGAGCCGAACGGCGGCGCCGGCTCGGGCTGCGGGGCGAGCGCGTACCGCATCAACCCTTCGTTGGTCACCAGGAGGCGATCGCCCGCGACCGTCGCGCCGAACGGAAAATAGCCGACCTCCTGCGGCGCGCCGACGACCGTGCGCGTCGCCAAGTCGATCGCCGTCACCCCCGTCCCGCCGACGTCGACGACGTAGGCGCGGCGTCCGCCGGGCGCGGCGACGAGCGTGCCGGGATAGCTGTGTCCGCGATCGGCGAAGCGCGGGTCGGTCGGCCCGGGGATCGGAATGACGTGGTGCGCGTCCGGCGTGAGATGTCCGGTCGCGTCGAGCGTGAACGCGTAGACCGCGTTCGACGGTCCGCCCGATGCGAGCACGAGCGTGCGCGCCGGCTGCGCGGGATCGGGGACGGCGAGCAGACCGACCCAGTAGCGCTCCGCAGGCGCGCGATAGCGGTCGACGACCGTCATCGTCGCGGTGTCGACGACCGCCAGCGAGTAGCCGCCGTACGTGTCCGGATCGGTGAGCGAGCGAACGTTCGCGTCGCGCTCGTCGTCGTTGGTCACGATCGCGAAGCGGCCGTCCGGACTGAGCGCGACGCCGAGCGCGTTCATCCCGGTCAGCACGCTCTGCCCTGCCGGCGAGACGATCCGGCCCGACGGGAGGATCGCGTCGAACGTCGAGCCGCGCAGGTGCTGGACCGGAAGATTCGCCGCCGGGGCGGCGTACGAGACGACGGCCGCGCCGACGGCACTGGGGCTCAACGCGAGCAGCGCGGCGGCGAGCACGGAACGGATCAGTTTCATCGTCTCCCTTGACTAGCGGTCCGAGGCGAGGGCGCGAGCGAGCCGTTCGACCGCCCGCAGCAGCGCGTCGTCGTCGAGATCGCCGAACGAGAGGCGCAGCGCCGGCGGTCCGCTCCGCGTCGGATAGAACGGGTCGGCGGGCATCACCAACACCCCTTCGCGAGCGCAGGCCGCAAACGCCGCCTGCGTCGAGAGCCGGGGCGGGAGGCGCAGCCAGACGTTGATCCCGGCCTGCGGCGCCCGCACCTCGGCCCACGGCAGCGCGCGAGCGAGCGCGTCGACGAACAGATCGCGCCGGTGCCGGTAGAGCGCGCGCGCCGACTTGAGGTGCCGCGGGTACGCGGGCGTGCGCAGGAAGCGCCAGAGCGCGCGCTGCGTGAGCGTCGAGGTGAACGAGTCGGTGCGCACCTTCGCCGCCTCGAGCGTCAGGCGCAGCGCACCCTTCACGCGCAGATACCCGATTCGCAGCGCCGGGAAGATCGACTTCGAGAGCGACTCCATCATCACGACGCGCCCGTCGGTGTCGTAGGCGGCGAGCGGCGGCGGCGCGTGCGTGTCGTACGTCGACGTCCAACCGGTCTGATCTTCGAGGATGACGACGTCGTACCGGCGCGCCAGCTCGACGATCGCCTTCCCGCGCCGCGCGGGGAGGACGACGCCGGTGGGGTTCTCCGCGATCGGGCAGATCGAGAACAGGCGCGGGCGATACTCCGCGAAGACGCGCTCGACGTCGTCGATCCGCACGCCGTCCTCGTCGCTGCGCACCTCGACGTAGCTCGCGCCGCGCGCGTCGAACACGCCCAGCGTCCCCGGATAGGTCGGCGACTCCGAGGCGACGACGGCGCGTTCGGTGAGCAGCACCGCGGCGATCAGATCGGCGGCCTGCTGCGCGCCGGAGGTCACGATGATCTCCTGCGCACGCGCGTCGCAGCCGCGCGCCGCGAGCCCCTCGGCGAGCACGGCGCACAGGTCGGGATCGCCGGTGTTCGCGCGATACTGCATCAGCGCGGGCGGATCGTCGGTGAACGTGCGCTGCATCGCGCGCGAGAAGTCGGCGAGCGGGAACGTCTCGGGCGCCGGGTGTGCGGTGGCGAGCGAGATGACGCCGGGCGCGCGCGCCTGCGCGAGCCGGTCCATCACCCCCTCCATCCGCTCGCCGCGCACGAGCAGCGACGGTTCCCACGTCCGCGGCACCGACGACGTTTCCTCCGGCGCGGCATGCGGCGCGACGAAGGTCCCGCGGCCGACGCGCGAGACGACGCGGCCGCGTGCCGCGAGCGTCTCGTAGGCCTGCGAGACCGTCACCAGCGCGACGTCGAGCTCGCCGGCGAGCCGGCGCATCGGGGGAAGACGCTCGTCGGGTGCGAGCTCGCCGCGCTCGATCGCGGTCGCGAGCGCGTCGGCGATCTGCACGTAGAGCGGGCGGGGATCGCGCGGGTCCAGCTCGATCTTCACGGTTACCACCTACGACGGAACGCGCCCCGCCCGCGTTCGTGTCCTAGCGTTCGTCCAACCGATACCCGATGCCGCGAACGCTGGAGATCGCCAGCTGACCGCTGACCTCGTTGAGCTTCTTGCGCAGCGCGGCGACGTGCACGTCCACGACGCGCGTCGGGACACCGGAGACGTCGTTCCAGACGCGCTCGAGGATCTGTGCGCGCGTCAACAGCTTACCGGCGTTCTCGGCCAGATACCACAGCAGCCGGAACTCGAGCGCGGTCAGGGTCACCGCCTTGCCGTTGTTCTCGAGCGTGTGGAAGTCGCGCACCAGCGTCGCGCCGCCGGTCGTCAGGCGGCCGTCCTGATCGCTCTTGCGCGAGCGCTCGCGGCGCCGCAGGAACGACTGCACGCGCGCGACCAACTCGTTGCCGTTGAAGGGCTTGCGGATGTAGTCGTCCGCCCCCAGCCCCAGGCCCTTGAGCACATCGTTCTCGCTCGAGTGCGCGCTGACCATCAGGATGAACGCATCGGACGAGTTGGCGAGCGAGGTGCAGACGTCGAGCCCCGAGATGTCGGGAAGCTCGACGTCGAGCAGCACGACCGCGGGCTTGAAGAGCGCCTCGGCTTCGAGCCCGGCCGATCCGGTGTTCGCAACGCGCACCTCGTAGCCGGCCTTCTCGAGGATCACCTTCTCGAAATGCGCGACGTCGGCGTCGTCCTCGACGATCAGAATGCGGTCGGACATCAGCGGGTGCCCACCGGTTCGCCGACCGACTCGTCTTCGGGGAAGAGCAATTCGCGCCGCGCCACCCCTTCGTCGATCGCGGCCTGCACCACGGCCTGCGCGACCGCGTCGACGACGCGCGTGTCGAAGACGCTGGGGATGATGTACTCGGCACTGCGCTCCTCGCCGACGATTCCGGCGATCGCGCGGGCCGCGGCAAGCTTCATCCCCTCGGTGATCTTGCGCGCACGGCAGTTCAGCGCGCCGCGGAAGAGCCCGGGGAAGGCGAGCAGGTTGTTGATCTGGTTGGGGAAGTCGCTGCGTCCCGTTCCCATCACGGCGACGTACGGGGCGGCCGCGTCCGGCATCACCTCCGGCTCCGGGTTCGCCATCGCGAAGACGATCGGATCGCGGGCCATCGTGCCGATCCATTCCGGCTGCAGGATCCCCGGCGCGCTGACCCCGATGAACGCGTCGGCACCCTTGAGCACGTCCTGCAGCGAGCCGCGCCTGTTGCCGCGGTTCGTGTTCTCGGCGAGCCAGCGCCAATGCGGGTTCGCGTACTCGTCGGTGCGATTGAGCGCGCCCTCGCGATCGACCGCGATCACGTCGCGCACGCCGGCCGCGAGCAGCATCTTGATCGTCGCCGTTCCCGCCGCGCCGCTCCCGGTGAGCACGATCGTCAGGTCGCTCATCGCCTTGCCGACGACGGCGGCTGCGTTCATCAGCGCGGCGAGGATCACGACCGCCGTCCCGTGCTGATCGTCGTGCATCACGGGGATGTCGAGCTCCTCGACGAGCCGGCGCTCGACTTCGAAGCAGCGCGGCGCACTGATGTCCTCGAGATTGATCCCGCCGAAGATCGGCGCGATGCGCTTTACGGTCTCGACGATCTCGTCGACATTCTTGGTGTCAAGACAGATCGGAAACGCGTCGATATCCGCGAACTGCTTGAAGAGCATGCACTTGCCCTCCATGACCGGCGCCGCGCCGTACGGACCGATGTCGCCCAGGCCCAGGACCGCGGTGCCGTCGGTGACGACGGCGACGGTGTTGCGCTTGATCGTGAGCGCGTAGGCCTTCGCGGGATCCTTCGCGATCGCGCTCGAGACCCGCGCGACGCCCGGGGTGTAGACCGTGGAGAGATCTTGGCGCGTCTTCACCGGTCGGGTGATCCCGGTGCGGATCTTCCCGCCAAGATGGGCGAGGAACGTCGAGTCGGAGATGCTCAGGAGCCGGACACCGTCGACGGCCTCGACCGCCGCGCGCACGCGGTCGCCGACGAGTTCGCTCGGGACGCTGACTGTGACGTCGCGCACGATCGTGGACTTCCCGACGGTGCGGGTGTCGACCGCTCCGACCATCCCGCCGGCGTGTCCGATTGCCGAGGCGAGCACTCCGAAAGAACCGGGCTCGTTCGGCATCTCGAGCCGCATGACCAGTTGCGTGCCGATCGAAGGTGCGGTAGCCATTGGAAGCGGGTACGGTGCAGCGGGACTTCTGTCCTCGCCCTGGGGCCGCTCGTCCCCTTGGCGGGCGGGGCATCCCGTCGGTCGACCGTCGACGAACGGCATGCTTCCAAGGCATGCTAGGGGCCATGACAGCGGTCACAGCAGCCGCCGCCGGAGCCGGTGCGAGCCTTTCGGTCATCGCGGCCTGGAGCGGACGAGCGTTGCGCAACCGCCGTGCCGCGGCTGAGGCCTCGCTCGCGGCAGTACTGGCGACGATCATGACGGTCCTCGGAGGTGACGGCGTCCTTGCCGGCGCGGCGTTCGTCCTCGGCGTCGTGGCGGCCGTCCGGTTCGGCTGGGCGATCGCGGCCGCGACGAAGGACGGCCCCGGCCGTCTGCTCGCCGAGCTGGAGCGCGAGAGCGCCGCGAAGAGCCGCTTCGTCTCGCGCGCGCTGATCGAGCGGCTCGGCCGCCGCTCGCTCGCCGAAGTCGTGCTGGGCGACCGCGTGACCGAGCCGATGACCGTGCTGTTCGCCGACATCCGCGATTCGACGTCGCTGACCGAGACGCTCAGCTCGGAGCAGGCGTTCGCGTTGGTCGCGGAGTTTTTCGCGCGCTCGGCGCGTGTGATCCGCGATCACCGCGGCACGGTGGACAAGTACCTCGGTGACGGCTACATGGCGCTCTTCCCACGCAACGTCGAGGACGCGCTCGACGCGGCGCTCGCACTGCAGCACGCGGTCGCGCTGCTCAACGCCGAACGGCTCGGGCCGCCGATCTCGGTCGGGATCGGCCTGCACACCGGGCCCGTCACCTTCGGAACGGTCGGCGACGCGCGCCACATCGACACGACCGTCGTCTCCGACACGGTCAACACGGCGAAGCGCGTCGAGGGAATCTCCAAGCGCCTCGGCGTCCCGGTCGTCGCGACCGAGAGCGTGATGCAAGTGATTCGCGAGCCGATCCGCTACGTGTTGCGGCCGCTCGGACCGCAGCGCGTCCGCGGCAAGCGTGATCCGATCGACGTCTTCTCCGTCTCTCCCGGGATCGAAGTGCGCCGCGTGACGACGCTCGGGATCGGTCAGCCGACGGAGAAGGCCGAAGGCTAGGACGGCCTCCGGTATCGCGGCGAACCCGCGGTGTCGTGATCGAAACCAGCGCCCGCCGCTTCGTCGGCAACAAGAGCGCCCTCTCGCCGGCGCAGACGCTGCGCGCCCTCGCCGACGCCGTCCCCGCCGGCGCCGAGCCCGACTTCTACGGCGCCGGCGCCCTGATCGAGGAATTGGAGGCGCAGGTCGCGGCGCTACTGGGCAAAGAAGCAGCGGTGTTCGCCCCGAGCGGCCGCGTAGCGCAGCTCTGTGCGCTGCGCGTGCACGCCGACCGGCGCGCGCGTACGCTGATCGCCACGCATCCGCGCTCGCACATCGTCGAAGACGAGAGCGACGCGATCTCCGCGCTCTACGGGCTGCGCGTCGCGCGCGTCGGGTCGCTGGTCGAACCGTTCACGTGCGCGGACCTCGCGGCGGTGCATGAGCCGCTCGCCGCCGTCGTCGTCGAGCTTCCGCTGCGCCGCGCGGGATATCGGGTGCCGGACTGGGACGAGCTGACGGCGATCGCCGCGCAGGCGCGCGCCGCCGGCGCCGCGCTGCATCTCGACGGCGCACGGCTTTGGGAGACGGCGCCCGGCTACGGTCGTTCGGCCGCCGAGATCGCAGCGATCGCTGACACGGTCTACGTTTCGTTCTACAAGGGCCTCGGCGCGCTGGCCGGCGCCGCGCTGGCGAGCGACGCCGTGACGATCGCGGCGGCACGCCGCTGGATCGCGCGCGCAGGCGTGACGCTCGCGCGGATGTACCCCTACGTACTCGGCGCGCGTGAAGGGCTGCGCGTCGAGCTGCCGCGGATGTCCGCCTATCACGCGCACGCCGTGGCGCTCGCCCGCGCGCTGAGTACCGTCGATGGCGTCGCCGTGAGCCCCGCCCCGCCGGTCTGCAACGCCTTCGTCGTGCATCTGGAGGGCGAGCACGGCGCGCTGCTCGCGGCGCGCGATGCCGTTACGGAACGCTGCGGCCTCGTCGTCTTCGAGCGGCTCGCACGCACCGCGCATCCCGGAGTCTGCTCGTTCGAGCTCGTCGTCGGCTCGAACACGCTCGCGCTCGGGATCGACGAGGTTCGCCAAGGCCTCTCGCAGATCGTCCGGGATGCTAGTGCCCTGTCTCCCCAGACACGACACTAGGACCGCGGGCCGATGATCCCGTGACCGTTGGCGGCCCCGCGGCGTGGCAGCGGGCGGATCCCGGTCGCGCGCCGCAGCTCGTCGACGTCGCGGTCGATACTCTCCCAAAAGACGAACTCCGGCCCGAAGAGATCGACCCCGGCGTCGCGGCCGCGCTCCCATGCGGCTGCGAACGGCTCGAGCGTAAGCCAGTGGTCTTCCGTCTCGGCGAGCGCGCCGAAGTGAAGTCCGACATGCCACACCGCGAGCACGGTAAGCGGAAAACCCGCGACGTCCGCATCGCCGCGCATCGCGGCGATGAAGGTGGCGAGGAGCAGCTCGGCCCGCGGCGAGGTCGCGTATGCCGCCAAGACATGCGCCGAATCATGCGGCACCGCCGTCGTCTCGTCGAGCGCGCCCAGCTCGCCGGGAAACCGAAAGCGGCTCGTCACGTAGAGGTTATGAAACGCGCGGCCGAACGTGTGCGGAGGACGCACCGCGAGCGCGCGATACCGCGCGACGAGTGCCGCGTCCTCGGTCCCGGCACCATCACGCGGCTGCAACGGCGGCGCGCCGAGCGGAACCCGGTCGGGCCGCAGCGCATCGGCGACCATCGCGTCCAGCCGCGTCTCCACGCGCACGGCCATCTCCTCGATCTGCGCGACGGTGAGCGACCAAGCCGCCGCGATCTCGCGCACGACGGCGAGCCGGCGCGAGAGAAAGCGCGCCTCATGGAGCGCCGAGGCGACGAGAAAGCGCAGTGCGTACCGACGCGTGGTATCGTCCGGGATCGCGGCGGCGAGCGCGTCGGCGGAAGGGACCGGAAGCCCGTCCTGATCCAAGGGCTCCGACCGCCCCAACAGCTGCGTCCAGGCCGCCTCGATCAGATGACGATCGATACCGGTGGGGACGTCGGCTCCGTCAGCGGTCGCGACCCTGCGCATCGCGGCGACGATCGTCGTCGCGACGGACAGACCGAGAGCGGGGGCCATGCCTCATGTGGTAGTGCACGAAGGTACCCCACGCATAGGGCCGCAAGGCCCGAACGCTTGGCCTGCGAGGCGCCGGGGGGCGCGTCGAACCATTGCGAAGACGTCAGGTCCCGCTGACCGTCATCTCCGCGACGCGGAACGACGGAGCGACCACCGTCGCGTCGAATCGCAGATCGCCCGCCACCGCATCGATCCCCGAAAGCAGATCCGGGAACGTCGAGGCGATCGTGAACTCGTCGACCGCATAGCGCGGCTCGCCGTCCTCGATGTAGATCCCGCGCGCGCCGCGGCTGTAGATGCCGCTGGCGTGCTCGGTCGCGAAGCCGATCGTGTCGAGGACGAGGATCCCGCGCGGCGTCGCGGCGACCAGATCGTCGAGCGTCCCCTGACCGGGAACCAGGAACACGTTGTTGGGGCCGACCCCGCCGCCCGCAGCGTTGCCGGTCGAGGCGATCCCCAAGCGTCTGCCCCAGTACACGTCGGCGAGATACGTCTCGAGCACACCGGCGCGCAGGACCACCGTCTCGCGCGTCGGCGTCCCCTCCGCGTCGAACGGCGAGGTGCCCAGGCCCCCGCGCAAGAGACCGTCATCGACGATCGTCACCAGCTCGCTGCCCACGCGTTCACCGATGCGATCGCTCAGCCACGAGTTTCCGACCGCGACGTTGGCGGCGCTGAGCGCCGAGAAGACGTCGCCGAGGACGCTCGCCGCGACGTCGCGCTCGAAGATCACCGGGACACGCATCGTCGGCGGCTTGCGCGCGCCCAGAAGCGCGAGCGCACGATGGACGGCGTGCAGCGCCACCGAGCGCGCCGGCTCGAGCGTCGCCCAGCCGCGCGCCGCGCTCCCGTAGTGCCCGATGCGTTTCGCGTCGCCGTCACGTGCGACGGGAGCTGCGCTGCGCGAAGCGGTCGTCCCCTGATGCACGCCGCGAAATCCGCGCGTGTTCGCGAGCGCCCACGAGGTGATGGTGTCGCTGACACGGGAGCCGTCCGAGTTCACGATCCTCGCATCGGCTTCGCGCACGGCGCGCTCGATCTCGAGCGCCTCCTCGACTTTCTCGTCGTCGGCGCGCGCCGCGACGTCCGGCGAGACGGTGAAGAGATCGTGATCGCACAATTCGACGGCGCCGACGGTGTCCGGCAGTCCTGCGTGCGCATCCTCGCCGACGAAGCGCGCGGCTGAGACGACGCGGCGGACCAGCGCGTCGATGCCCTCGCGCGTGACGTCGGTCGTCGAGAGCGTCGCGCGCCGTTTTCCGACGAACGCGCGCACTGTCAGCGAGCGGCCACGGGAACGTTCGAGCTGCGTGAGCTCCCGATCGCGCGCTTGCGCGGTGAACCGGTCGACGATCGAGACGGTCGCGTCGGCGTCGGTCGCGCCCGCCGAGGAGGCCAGCTCGAGCGCGCTCTCGGCGAGCGCGAGCGCTTCGTCGCGCGAATCATGATTCGACGAGCTCATGACGCAGCCGTCCCGCCGACGGTGCACGACGCGAGCTTGAGCGTCGGCACGCCGACGCCGACGGGGACGTACTGCCCGCCCTTTCCGCACGTGTACGAACGGTTCGCCAGCCGTCCGTCGTTGCCGACCATCGTCACCTTCGTCATCGCGTCGGGACCGTTGCCGATCAGCGTTGCGCCGCGCACGGGCGCCGTGATCTTGCCGTTCTCGATCAAATACCCCTCGGCGACCATGAAGACGAAATCACCCTTGCTGATTTCCACTTGACCGCCGGCGAACGAGGCGGCATAGAGGCCGCGCTCGACCGATCCGATGATCTCCTCCGGGGTCGAGGCGCCGTCCGGCATGTACGTGTTGCACATCCGCGGCTGCGGCATCACGCGGTACGACTGGCGCCTCCCGCTTCCCGTCGACGCGACGCCCATCAGCCGCGCGTTGAGCCGGTCCTGCATGTAGCCTTGCAGGATCCCGTTCTCGACGAGCACCTTGTGCTGTCCGGGCGTGCCCTCGTCGTCGATCGCGACGCTGCCGCGCTCTCCGGGAAGATCGCCGTCGTCGAAGATCGTCACCAGATCGCTCGCGACGCGCTCGCCGACACGGCCGCTGTAGAGCGAGGTGCCCTTGCGGTTGAAATCCGCTTCGAGTCCGTGCCCGACAGCCTCGTGCAGGAGAACGCCGCCGCCGCCGGCGCCGATGACGACCGGCATTTCGCCGGCCGGCGCGTCGCGCGCGCCGAGCTTCGTCGTCGCGATCCGCGCCGATTCGCGTGCGATCGACTCGGGCGTCTTGACGGTAAAGACGCCGATGTCGGTGCGCCCGCCGTCGCCGAGATAGCCGTTCTCGCGACGCGCGCCGTCCTTCGCGACGACCTGCACCCCGAGCGTCACGAGCGGGCGGCGGTCGGTGACCACCCGACCGTCGCTGCTCGCCACCTGCACGTACTGCAGCTCGTCGGTGACGAACGCGTTGACCGCGGCGACCCGCGGATCGAACGCGCGCGCCGCGACGTCTGCGCGGGAGAGGAGCTCGACATAGCGCTCGGATGCGGCCGGTTCGTCGCCGTGCGGTTCGTAGAGCGCGGGCGCCGCGGCGGACGCAAGCTCGATCGCCGCCGCGTCGGCGGCACCGTCGCGCGCGATCAGCGAGGCAGCCTCGGCCGCGCGCAGCAGCGCGCTCTCGTCGAGTTCGTCGGAGAACGCGTATCCGGCCCGCTGGCCGACGACGACGCGCACGCCCGCGCCGCGTACGACGTTGGTCGACGCTTCGTGGATGCGCCCGTCCTGCAAGCGAAACGTCTGCGTGAGACGATTCTCGAAGTAGACGTCGGCGAAATCGCCGCCCCGGCGGAGCGCCCGCGAGAGGACGCGCGCGAGCAGCGCGGGATCGAGAGCGGTGGTCACGAGCCCACGAATACGTCGTCGATCACGCCCACTACTTTAAGAGAACCTCAAATCGTTCGCCGAACGACGCTTCGACGCAGGACGAGCAATCCGGCGCGCCGCAACGCTCGGCCGCCACCATGAATGCGCCGTTCATCTTCCGCGCCGCGGTGACGCAGCGTGTGTTTGCGCTCGTCTCGCTCGTCTCGCTCGCATCGATCGCGCTGACCGCTCTTCCCGCCCACGCCGAATCGAGCGCCCCCGCTGCGACGGCGCCCCCTTCCGCCGAGATCGACGGCACGGTCGTCGACGCGGGAACGGGACTTCCGATCGCCGGCGCGAGCATCGCCGTCGCCGACCACGACGAGTATGCGCATGCCGATCGCAGCGGCGCCTTTCGCCTGTCCGATCTGCCCCCCGGCGTCTACCGCTTGGACGTGAGCCTTCCCGGCTATCAGCCTGCGGAATCGAACGATCTCGCGCTGGTCGGTGGGGAGCGGACCTCGGTGACGCTCTCGCTCGTGCGCAGCGCGGCAGAACATCCGCTCGCCGTGATCGGCGCGACCGCGACATCGGCCGCGTCGTCGCTGCAGCGCTCGAGCACGATCTCCACCTCGCTCTCCGCCGACGCGCTCTCCGAAAGCGGTGTCACGCGCGCCGGCGACGCGCTGCGCGAGCTGCCGGGGATCGACAACTCGATCACCGGCGACACGGCGTCGCTCGGCGACGACATCCCGCTGCAACTGCGGGGCCTGGGCGCGCTGGAGAGCACGACCGCGCTCGACGGGCATCCGATCGCGCTCGGATTTCCCGGCGGCTACAACTTCCAGCTCTCGCCGATCGCCGCGCTGAGCGACATCGTCGTCACATACGGTTCGGGGAGCAACCTGCTCGGGACGAGCGCGATCGGCGGCGTCATCAACATGGAGACGCTCAACCCGACCGCGCAGCAGCACGTCACGGTCGACCAAGGCTGGGGAACGTTCGACAAGACGATGACGACCCTGCAGGCGACGGGGACGAGCGGCCGCATCGGCTACGCCTTCGCCTACGGCGCCGCGGGGCTCGACGGCCCGATCAAGCACACCTCGATCTATCAGCCCGGCGCCGCGTTCGACCAGTCCGCGCCGGTCGGATCGCCGGTGTACGACCTGGGCACGTACGACGACGACGCGAGCACCGACTCGCACAGCGGCTTGCTCAAGCTGCGCTACGAGACCGATCCGGGCTCGAGCCTGACGTTCACCTCGATGCTCAGCAGCTACTACGAGAATAAGACCGCGAACGGCGACGGCGACTACCTCGCGTACGGACCGGCATTCGAAAAAGGCGAACAGCTGCTCGCGAACTACAAGCCGCCGGCGAACGCGACGGCGATGAATCCGGCGTGTCCGAGCGGCACGTTCCTCGGCACGAACGCGAACGGCCAGCCGAACGGGTTCGGTCCGGACGGCCAGCCCGACGGCGGGATCAGCTGCCAAACCCCGCAGCAGTATGCGGCCTTCAACACGGGCTACCAGGGCGCGGGACCGGCGTGGCAGACGTTCGACTTCAGCGACCAGCACCTGGCCTACGAGCGGACGCGCGCGAACGGGACGTTCCGCGCCGACGTCTTCACCGACCGGTACGACGACATCGCGAGTCGCCAGGACGCGTTGCCGTTCCTGACCGCGCCGGGAGACAGCCCGCAGGCGACGCTCAAGGATCAGCTCGAGAACGAGGCTGGCGCGAGCGTGAGCTACGATCTCGCCGGACGAGCGAACGCGGTCGGCCTGGGCGTGAGCTATCTCAACCTCGCCTACGATCTGCAGACGTCGACTCCGGGCAACGCGCCCGCGGGCGGCGCGCCGATCGTGCATCAGACCGACGTGATGCTGCGCGACGTCTACCATGCGCCGGGCTCCCCGCTGACCGTCTACGCGAACGCGGTACTCGACCATGCAACGGCGACGAACACGACCTCGCTCGACCCGCGTGCATCGGTCGTCTACAACGTCTCACGGCGCGACGTCGTGCGCGTCTCGGCGGGCGCGACGACGACGCAGCCCTCCGGCAACATGCTCGGCCAATCGTTCGTCGCGAAACCCCTCGGCGGTGCCGGCGGCGGCGCGGCGATCGCATGCGGCGCCGGCGCGATCAACGCGATCGGCAGCGCGCCCTCGTCGGTGCTCCATCCGGAGCGCGGCGTCGACCAGGAAGTCGCGTACGGCCACTCGTTCGGCGGCGACTCGCAGCTCCAGGTCGATGCCTACAGCATCAACATCTACGACAAGCTCTACTCGACCGTCGTCCCGCTCTCGACGACGGGGACGAGCTTCATCGACCCGACGTTCCTCACCCAAGAGATCAACGCCGGCGCGACCTGCGGCGGCGCGCAGCTGGGGCTCACCGGCACGTTCAACGTCGGGGCGCTGCGCGGACGCGGCGTCACGGTCTCCGGCCGCCAGCGCATCGACCGGCGCACCTTCGTCGACTACGACTGGGTGACCGACTCGACCGTGATCACGTCGGCGCCGGTCAACCTCCTCCAAGCGAACCTGACGCTCGTCCCGGGCGCGCAGCTCCCGCATCTTCCGCTGCACACGCTCGACACGTCGGTCGACCGGCTCCTCGGCCGCGCGATCGACTTGCGCTACACGTTCCACTGGGTCTCGTCGAACAACACGAAGGGGCTTCCCGCCTACTCGTACAGCGCGCTGCGCCTGAGCTCGCCGCTCAAGAACGGAACGCTCTCGATCGGCGTCGACAACCTCTTCAACCAGAACGCGTTCGTCGAAGGCTACCTCTACGAGGGCGTTCCGCTGGCGCTCAACCAGTACGCACCGGCGAGCGCGTACGGCCCGCTCGGCGCCGCCGCGACCGAACAATTCGGGCTCCCGTCGCGGCGCGTGTTCATGAGCTACGC
>DATJHK010000035.1:0-89940 GCA_035493875.1 Candidatus Limnocylindria bacterium | reverse complement strand
TCGGTGCCGATCTCGTCGATCACGATCACCTGCGGCATGTGGTTCTCGACCGCTTCGATCATCACGTTGTGCTGCAGATGCGGATCGGGGACCGGCATGCGGCGCGAGTGACCGATACCGGCGTGCGGAACGTCGCCGTCGCCGGCGATCTCGTTCGACGTGTCGACGATCACGACACGCTTGCGGTCTTCGGCAAGCACGCGCGCGCACTCGCGGAGCATCGTCGTCTTGCCGACGCCCGGACGCCCGAGCAGGCAGATCGACTTACCGCTGCGGATCACGTCCAGGACGATGTCGATCGTCCCGTAGACCGCACGCCCGACACGACACGTCAGACCGACGATGTGTCCGGTGCGATTGCGGATCGCGCTGATACGATGGAGTGTTTGCTCGATCCCGGCACGGTTGTCGCCGCCGAAAGGCGAGAGCCGCGCGGTGACGTGCGCGATGTCTTCGTGCGTGACCGGCGTGTCACTCAGGAAGATGAAATCGTCTTCGAATCGCGCCTCCGGCGGCCGGCCCAGATCGAGCACGACTTCGATGACGCGGTCGAGTTTCGAAAGACGAACGAGCGCTTGGCGGATTGGGAGGGGGAAAATATCCAGGAGCTGCGTCAGCTCCCAGTTCGGCACGAAGGACTCGGCGTTAAGTGCCAACCTGTCTCCTCGTCGACATCGTTCGGTTGTCTCCTCGCCGCCCCCGTCGCCGGAGAGCCGCGACGGGAAGAAGCCTTCCCGCCGCCCGGCTGGATCACCTGGAGCATCTTCTTCTCCAAATACCCTGTGCGATCCGAATCGTTTCGGTCCGCCGTCCCTCAAGAAATCCCGCAACCTGCCGAAAATGCAGGCCGTCCCGGGCGGCGAAACGAGGCTCCCGTATGGCCGCTCGGTACCTCGAAGACTACGTCCCCGGCTCGAGCGCGGAGTTCGGCGCAGCTCGCGTCAGCGAAGACGAGATCCTCACGTTCGCGGAGCGCTACGATCCGCAGCCGTTCCACACCGATCCGCAGGCCGCGGCGGCGACGCCGTACGGCGGCCTGATCGCGAGCGGTTGGCAGACGGCCGCGATCGCGATGCGCATGCTCGTCGACGAGTACATCGACGGCACGACGAGCTTGGGCTCGCCCGGACTCGGTCCGCTGCGCTGGATGCGGCCGGTGCGTCCCGGCGACGTGCTCCGCGTGCGCGCGCGCGTCCTCGAAAACCGCCCCTCGCAAAGCAAACCGGATCGCGGCACGGTGATCCTCGAGGTCGACGTCGTCAACCAGCGCGACGAGGTCGTGCTCGCGATCGAGAACTGGATCGCGATCGTACGCCGCCGCCCCGACGCCGTGGCGTAGACGATCGCGTCCGAGCGCGCGACGCAGGTGCGGATCGCCGTCACGCACACGCGCACCGATGCGCACGTCGGTCCGCCGCTACAGCATGACCAAACCCTGGCGGATGCCGACCGTTACCGCTTCGGTGCGGGTTGCGGCACCGAGTTTGGCGAGGATCTGCGCGACGTGCGCTTTGACGGTGTTATCGGTGATCGAAAGCCGTTCGGCGATGCGGCGGTTCGACAGACCGCGCGCGAGCATCGCGAGCACCTCGCGTTCGCGCTGCGTGAGCGGTTCGGTGTCACCCTGAGCTTGTCGAAGGGTCGTCGTGCCGACGGGGAGCGGGCGCGGCCGCAGCGCGTCGCGTGCGCTCGCGTCGAGTACGAGCAATCCGGCTGCGACGGCGTCGAGCGCCGCGCTCAATTCGCGCGCGTCGCTCTGGCGCGCGAGGACCGCCGCCGCGCCGCCGGCGAGCGCCGCGCGCGTGAGCTCGGCGTGCGGATCGTCGACGAGCAGCACCGTCGGCACGAGGAAGCCGTCGGCGATCGCCGCGAGCGCGGCGCGCGAGCCCGGCGCGTCGTGCAGGACGATCTCGGCCTCGTCGCGCGGGACCACGTGGACGAGCGCGCCGAGCAGGCGGACGAGCCGCTCGCGAGCGAGCTCGTCCGCTTCGAGCGCGACGCGCGCGCGTTCAGGCAGCGCGGCCGGTCCCGCGCTGCGCGGGGATCTGGACGGTGACCGTCGCACCGCCGCGCAGCACCTCGAGGGCGGAAGCGAAGCGCAGGCGCGCCGCGTCGCGCGTGCGCAGCACGTCGCCGATGCGCAGCCCCGCCGCCTCGGCGCGGCCTCCCGGTTCGATCGCGACGATCACGAGCGCGTCGCCGCCGTCGCGCAGGCGCGCCGCGGCGAGGAGCACGCCCAGCCGTTCCGGCTCGGGGAGCGCGCCGAGGAACCGCTGCACGTCGTCGGCCGGCACCGCGAGGGCGAGGCCCCCCGCGACCATGCTGTTGATCCCGACGACGCGCCCGGCGGCGTCGGCGAGCGGGCCGCCGGAGTTTCCGGGCGCGAGCCGCAGGTCGGCCTGCACGAAGCGCCGCTCCCCAGTGCCGAGCGGAGCGTGAACGATCCCCATGCTCAGGGCGTTCGGCACGCCGAACGGATGTCCGAGGGCGACGACGACCTCGCCGACGCGCAGCTCCGCCGGATCGCGCACGCTCGCCGCCGGTAACCCGCTCGCGGCGACGCGCAGCAGCGCGAGATCTCGCCCGGCGTCGCGCCGTTCGACGCGCGCCTCGCAGCGCCGTCCGTCGGCCAGCACGACCTCGGCCCAAGGGCGGCTCGCGACGTGCGCGTTCGTCACGATCGCGCCGTCGGACGACCAGATCACGCCCGAACCGGCGCCGCCGCGCCCGAGCCGCACGGCGACCGTGGAAGCGCGCAACCGCTCCGCGAGCGACTCGAGGTCCGCGGTGAGCGCGGCGCTCACCGCCGGTCCTCCTGCGGCCGCTCGCCGACGGTGACGCGCAGCCGCTGCGGCGCCCCGCCGCGCAGGACGTCGACGTCGAGCGCGGCCCCGACGCTGGCGGTGCCGAGCTTGGCGTGCACGTCGTCGACCTCCACGACGCGCGCCCCGTCGACCGCCGCGATGACGTCGCCGACGATCAGCCCGCCGCGGTCCGCCGGTCCGTCCGGCTCGACGGCGAGCACGATCGCGCCGGATCCGACGCGCTGCAGGTGGACCCCCAAGTAGCCGCGCGGGATGCGCCCTCCGCGCGCCAGGAGCGTCTCGACGACGCGCTGGATCGTGCTCGCGGGGACGGTCAGCGCCTGACGGCGCGAGAGCCCGCCGGTATTCAGCCCGAGCACGGCACCCTGCACGTCGACCAGCGGGCTCCCGGAGAAGCGCGGGTAGAGCGAGAGGTCGGGACGCACGAAGCGGTCGATCTCGCCGCCGTGCCAGGTCCGCCATGGGCCTCCGACCGCGCCGAGGACCCCCAGCGTCGCCGCGAGGTCGCCGTCGTCGTCGCGCGCGACGGCGAGCACGATCGCGCCGACGCGCAACGCCTCGGCGCCCGCGAACGCAAGCGGCGTCCCTTCCCGCTGCGTGCGCAGGAGCGCGAGATCGGTCGAGGGATCGCGGCCGACGAGCGCGGCGGGCTCCGGCGTTCCGCCGGCGGCGACGATCTCGATCTCGTCGCTCTCCAGCGCGTGATCGGCCGTGAGGACGAGGTTCGGGCGCACGTAGAACCCGCTCGCGCCCAGGCGCGCCCGCGCCTCGACCGCGACGACGCTCGCCGCGACGCGTTCGACGGTCGCGGCGACGTCGTTGGAGAGCGCGACGAGCGCGCTCGTTTCGGTAGCCATGGACGGATCCTACGCCTCCGCCCTGGCCGCGGCATCACCCGATCGGGCGAGCCCGCGCGCTCACTTGTACGAGCGCACCGGCGCCTTCGCGTTCGTCGCGGAGGCGTACGTCAACGGCTTCGAGCCGGCAGGATAGCCGTTCTCCTTGAGGATGTACGCAAGAATCTTGACGTACTCGTCCTTGCTCAAGCTCGCCGGGGCGTTCATCGGCATGTTCGTCGTGATGTACGTGAACATGTCACCGACGCTCAGGTGCGTCTTCTCACCCAGCGTCGTCATGTTCGGCCCGACGAGCGGCGGCCCCGCCCCTCCCTCGAGCGAGGCACCGTGGCACATCGCGCATTTGCTGGCATACAGTGAGCTGCCTTGCGCCGCTTGCGCGTTCGCGTACAGCGCGGGGGCACCCGCGGCCCCGAAGGCCGCGGACACCGAGAGAAGGCCCACGGCCAGCGTAGCCAGGGCACCCAGGAACAGACGGGGACTCCTACACACGGGGACGCCTTTCTCGAGGGGAAGGGATGGGCGCGTTCGTCAGCGCGCCAGGGTTTGCGCGCGAAGCTCGTCGAGATCTTCGAGCGTGTTCAGCGTGACGGCGTCCGCGATGGTGCTGTTCGAGATGCCCGAGGCACCGCGCATCGTCTTCGCGAGCTCGTCGCTGTGGTGGTACCCAAAGATCGCGTCGTTGTGCTTCTTGATCTTCTCCGCGGGGATCGAACCGCCGTTTTGTGCGACGACCCACTGCTCGAACTGCGCGTACGTCGGACGCTCGTTCTTGATGTAGTCGATGACCTTCTGACGGTCCAGCCCCAGCCCGTCGATCGTCATCTGATCGAAGCCCGCGCCGCAGAAATCGTAGCCGTCGGCGAGGACGCCGGCGCTGTAGAGCGTCAGCTTCGCCCAGAGGCGCGGAAGGTGGACGGCACCCAGGGGACCGGCCGTCGAAGAGCTCACGAGTGGGACGACTTTCGTGCCGATCGCACTAGCCATGATGGAAGTTCTCCTGACGCTGTGAGGGTGGGATTGGGGGATGGGGGCGCTCTATGCGCGCTCTATGCGCGCTCTGCGTGGCGCGCGTGACGCGACGGGAACGTCAGCTCCGCGATCGCGGACTTGTCCTTGTCGCCCTCGCCGATCTCGACGAGATGGTCGTACTGCGCCTTCGTCGCGGCCGCGAGCGGAAGATCGAGACCCTGTTCGCGTGCGAGCTCCAGCGCGATCCCGGAATCCTTCGCGGCATGCGCACCGGAGAAGAACACCTCGTGCTCGCGGTTCTGCATGTCTTCACCGTCGGTCTCGAGGACGCGCGAGTTCGCACCCGTCTGAGAGAACACTTCACGCAGCATCGCCAGGTCCAGACCGAGCGCTTCACCCAGGCCCAGGCCCTCGGCGAGCCCCGCCGTGTTGATGTTCATGACCATGTTGACGAGCGCTTTGACCTTCGCGGCTTGACCCGCCGAGCCGATGTAGCGCAGCGACGCGCTCATGTCGTCGAGCAGCTGCTTGACTTTGTCGAAGGTCTCCTTGCGGCCGGCGACCATCAGGTACAGGGTGCCGTTGCGCGCCTGCGGGATGGAGCTGGCCATCGAGGCCTCGATGCTCGACGCGCCGGCCTTCTCGGCGAGCTTCTCGACATCCATGTGCACACGCGGCGTGACCGTCGCGGAGTTGATGAAGATCTTTCCCTTCGCGCCGTTCAGCAGCGAGTCGCCGGACTCGGCGAAGATCGTGTACATCGCCGCGTCGTCGGAGACGACGGTGATGATGACGTCCGATGCCGCGGTGACGTCGGCAAGCTTCGAGACGGCCTTCGCGCCGGTTTCTTGCGCGGTCTTCTCCGCGGCGGGAGCATAGACGTCGTAGATCGCGCTGATCGGGTAGCCGAGGTCGTGCAGGCGCAACGCCATGTTGGCGCCCATGCGGCCGGCTCCGACGAACCCGACGCGAGGCTTGCTGGTGTTCATACGAGTGAGAAATTCCCTTAGGATGCGGGCGGTTGATACAGACGGACGCCGTACGCGCTCAGGATGGCGTCCAGCTCCGCTTTGTGTTGCGAGATGACACGTTCGAGTTTCGCGGCGAGCGCTCCGTCATCGGGACGCGTCGCCATCGACATCGGAAAAACGTATTGCTCGGGTGATCCTTGCGATCGCGAGTTCGGTACGGGAACAACGGCCAGATCGGGTCGCTGGCGCAAGAAATATCCGATCGACGGCTCCCAGGTGACCGCGACCGCGATCTTCCCGGACTGCACGCCGTCGAGGATCTTCGCGGGCGAGACGCCCTCCTCGTCGCCGATCTCGTAGGGATCCGCGTGCAGGATGAGCGCGCGCAGCTTGAGACCCATCTCGGCCGGCGTGTCGGCCTCGAATCCGATCCGCAGGTTCTTGAGGGCCGGCGAATCCATCGAGGTGATGTCGTAGTGCTTCGCCTTCGGGAAGACGAAGACGTACGAGGAGATGTAGTACGGCCGCGTGACCTTGAGGTTGTCGCTGGCGTACGGAACGTCCATCAGGACGTCGCACTTGCCGGCCCGCAGCGTCTCGCGCAGGAATCCGTCGAATCCGCCCGGGCCGCGCATCGGCGCCCACGCGAACGTCACGGGCTCGCCGAGCGCACGCCCGACGGCGAGCGCGATCTTGTTCTCGAATCCGCCGCCGTTGCGGGCGGAGTACGGCATGTAGTCGGGATCGGCGCACACGCGCAGCGTACTGCTCGATCCGCCGATCGCGGCACCGCCCGGAAGCGGCGCCGCGACGGAGAGTGAGAGAAGAGCGGCGGCGAGCAATGCTCGCCGCCGCAGTCCGAAGTGAGGGATCATCAGAGTGAGAATACCGTCAAATCACCGCCGAGGTTGGTGTAGTTCTTCAGGTCCATCGCAGCGTTGACCGCACCCAGACCGGCGGTCGGCTCCGTGAGCCCTGCCGCGAGACCGAGTCCCGCCCAGCCGCCGACGCCGCTGAGGATCGCGACGTACTGCTTCCCGTTATGGGTGTAGCTGATCGGGTTTCCGATGATCCCGGAAGGCGTGTGGAACTTCCACAGGTCCTTACCGGTCTTCGTGTCGACCGCCTTGAACCAGCCGTCCATCGTCCCGTAGAAGGAGACGCCGCCGTTCGTGGTCAGCGTGCCGCTCCAAGCGGGGAACTTCTCCGGATGGCTCCAGACGATCTCGCCCTTGGTGGGATCGTACGCGATCACCGCGCCGCGGTTACCGCCCGGTCCCGGATACATCTTCACGGTCGCGCCGACGAACGGGAATCCGCTCTTGTACTTGACCGCGAAGGCCTTGTAGTCCATGCAATTGTGGTTGGTGGGAACGATGAAGTAGCCGGTCTGCGGATCGTACGACGCGGGCTGCTCGTCCTTGTTGCCCATCGCCGCCGGGCAGATGTTCGTCACGTTGACGCCGGCATGCGTTTCCTTCGCCGACACGAGGACCGGACGTCCGGTCTGCAGGTCGATGTGGCTCGCCCAGTTGACGGACGGATCGAACTTGTTCGCGAGGAGCAGTTTGCCGTTGCGGCGATCCACTTCGTACGCGAAGCCGTTACGATCGAAGTGCACGAGTCCCGGAACCGTCTGACCGTTGATGTTCAGGTCGACGAGAATCATCTCGTTCACGCCGTCGAAGTCCCACTGGTCGTGCGGCGTCATCTGTCGCGCCCAGACCGCTTGCCCCGTCTCGGGCTTGCGCGCGAAGATCGTCATCGACCACTTGTTGTCGCCGGGGCGCTGGGTGGGGTTCCACGTTCCCGGGTTGCCCGTTCCGTAGTAGAGCAGGTCGAGCTTCGGATCGTACGAGTACCAGCCCCACGTCGTGCCGCCGCCGACCTTCCACTGGTCGCCCTGCCAGGTGCTCGTGCCCTGGCCCTTCGCACCGCTGAAGCTCGAACCGATCAGCACGTCGGTGTCGGGGCCTTCGCTGTAGGCGCGCCACACCTGCTTGCCGGTCTGGAGGTCGTTCGCCGTGACGTAGCCGCGCACGCCGAACTCACCGCCGGAGACACCGGTGATGACGCGGTTGCCGATGATGAGGGGAGCCGAGGTCAGCGTCTGACCGCGCTCCGGATCTGCGTTCTTGACGGTCCACACCGGCCGGCCGGTCTGCGCGTTCAGCGCGATGACCTGACCGTCGAGCGCGTCGACGATGATCTTGCCGTCGGCGAAGCCCGGACCACGGTTCACCAAGTCGCAGCACGCCACGGAGACCGCGAACGGGTCTTGCTTGGGCGTGTATTGCCACTTGATGTGATAGTCCGAGAGGTCGACCGCGTAGACGTGGTTGGGGTACGCGCTCTGGAAGTACATCGTGTCGCCGATTACCAGCGGCTGTCCCTCGTGACCGCGGGTCGCACCCGTCGACATCGTCCACGCAACCTTGAGGTTGGCGACGTTGCTTGTCGTGATCTGATCGAGGGCGCTATGTCGGGTGTTCTCGTAGTTCTGGCTCGGCATCACCCACTGGCCGGGATCTTCCGACATGCTGGCGAGCGACACTTGCTGCTGTGCGCTGGCCGCATTGCCCAGGCCTGGGACGACCGTGCCGCCGAAGTGCGCGACGCCGACTGCGCCCAATCCGAACAATGCCGCCGCCAACGCGACGGCAATCGCCTGACGCTTCATATTCTGTCGCCTTTCCGAAGATGACGAAGATGTCCGGACAGAGCTTAGGATAGACGGCCCACGACCGAGCCCACAAGTCAACCACCTGGTGGACGGAGAATAGTCCCGCAGGACGATCCGATGGAGGGAAGTTGTTGCCAAACGAAGCCGTAGGAGGTAACCCCACGGCCGCCCTGCCGTCCCTCGAGAGTCGAGCGATCGCCGTCGCGGTGGTCGCCGACCGTGAGACGACGCGCGCGGCGCTCATTCACGTCCTTGAGGAAGATCCCGAGCTGAAGGTCGTCGGTGAAGCGTCGGATCTTGCGACGGCCAAGGCCTTGCTCGCCGCTGCGAACCCGCAGGTCGTGCTCGTCAATCTCGGGCTGAACGGACGCGACGCGCCCGGACTCTCGTTCATTCGCTACGCGAAAGCGACGCGGCCCGACGTCGGGATCCTCTCCCTCAAACGACAAGTCGAGGAGCACTTGCTCCGTTCGACGCTCGACGCCGGTGCTGACGCGTGCTGCCTGGCGACGACGAGCGAATCGCGGCTGCGTAGCGCGATCAAGGCGGTCGCCGAGGGCGCGACCTGGCTCGATCCGGAGATCTCGCGCATCCTGCTCCATCCGCCGGTGCAGCCGCAGGCGTCCGGTCGCCGTGTCACCGACGTGGCAGGCGAGGACGATCCGCACCTCTCACCGCGTGAGACCGAGATCCTGCGGCTCGTGACCGAAGGCTACACGAACGATGAGATCGCGACCAACTTGCGGTGTTCCGAGGCGACGGTCAAAACGCACCTGATCCACCTCTTCCGCAAGCTGGACGTGCACGACCGCGTCAGCGCCGCGGTGCGCGGGCTGCGCCGCGGGATCGTCTAGAACCGCGCTTCGCTAGTAGCGGCGGTACGGTAAGAACTTCCCGGTCATCGTGATCCGCACGCGGTCGCCCTTCGGGTCGGCCTGACGTTCCATTGCCATGTCGAAGTCGATCGCACTCATGATCCCGTCGCCGAACTCTTCCTCGATCAGCGCCTTCCAGGTCGTGCCGTAGACCTGGACCAGCTCGTAGAAGCGGTAGATCAGCGGGTCGGTCGGCGGCCCGGCCGGGAGCGAGCCGCGATACGGGATCTCGGTGAGCAGCTCGCGCTCCTCGTCCCCCAGGCCGAAGAGGCTCGCGGCGCTCGCCGCCTGCGCGGGCTCGAGCCGCATCTGGCCGAGCAGCGCCGCGGTGATCATGATCGGCGAGCCCCCGCCGATGCGCTCGGCGATCGCTCGCCACGTCAGTCCCCGCGCGCGCTTCGCCGCACGAATCTTCTGGATCAAGTCGTCTCGCGTCATGCGCGCGACGTTCGACGCCCCTGCGACAAGCTCAGGGTGAGAGGTGCCCTTCGACAGGCTCAGGATGACAGGGGTTCAGCGGACGACGCGGATGAACTTGAGGTCGTCGTCATAGGGGCCTTGCATCTTCACGCCGGCCTTCTTCTCGAGGGTCAGGTAATCGATGATCTCGTGGGTGATCTCCTCGCCCGGCGAGATGACGGGGATCCCCGGCGGGTAGGGCGTGATGACCTCGGCGCAGACGCGGCCGGCCGAGTTCTTGAACGGGACGAACTCGGTCGAGGCCAGGAACGCGTCGCGCGGGACGAGCCGGATCGGCGGGATCTTCGGGAGATGGTAGGTGCCGGTCTTCACGCGCCGGTTGAGCACGCCGGAGGGCGAGAAGATATCGAGCGGGCGATCTTCGCGCGCGAGCTCGCTGACGCCGCGGATCAGCTGATCCGATGCCTCCGGGGTCGTCCCGATCGTGTAGAGCGCGACGACGTTGAAGAGGTCGGCGAGCTCGACCTGCACGTTGTAACGGCGGCGCAGGATCTCTTCGGCCTCGTAGCCGGTGTAGCCGAGATCCTTGACGGTGATCGTGACCTTCGTCGGATCGATGTCGAAGACGCCCGGCCGCCCTTCCAACTCCTCGCCGAAGCAGTAGACGCCCTTGATCTCGTTCAGGCGCGCGCGCGCGTCGTTCGCGATCTCGATCGTGCGCGAGAGAAGCGCAGGCCCCTCGAGCGCCATCTGCCGGCGCGCGACGTCGAGCGAGGCGACGAGCACGAGGTTCGGCGAGGTCGAGAGGAAGAGCTTGTAGACCGCTTTGAGCCGGTCGAGCTTGATGCGGTTTCCCCGCACGTGCAGCATCGCGGTCTGCGAGAGCGAGCCGAGCATCTTGTGCGTCGAGTTGATGCAGATGTCGGCACCGGCTTGCATCGCCGAGAGCGGGAGCGCGGGGTGGAAATGGAAGTGCGGGCCCCACGCCTCGTCGACGAGCAGCGGGATCCCGTGCTCGTGCGCGACCGCGGCGATCCCTTCGAGGTCGGCGGCGACGCCGTAGTACGTCGGCGAGACGATGTAGACGGCTTTGACGTCGGGTTCGCGCTCGAGCGTCGCGCGCACCGTCTGCGGCGTGACGGTGTGGTCCATGTGGAGCGCCTCGTCGACCTCCGGCTCCATCCACACCGGCGTCGCGCCCGACATGATCAGACCGCCCATCGCGCTCTTGTGCGAGTTGCGCGGCAGCGCGATCTTGTCGCCCGGGTTGAGCGCCGCCATCATCATGCACTGGTTGCCGCTGGTCGACCCGTTGATCAAAAAGAACGACTGCTCGGCACCGAAGCATTCCGCCGCGAGCTCCTGCGCCTCGACCAGCGCCTCTTCGGGCTGCAACAGGTCGTCCAGGCCGCGGATCTGCGTGAGATCGATCGCCAAGACGTTGTCGCCGACGAAGTCGCGGAAGGCCCGTTCCATCCCGATCCCTTGCTTGTGGCCGGGCGTATGGAACGGGATCACGCCTGCATCGACGTAGTCGAGCAGCACCTGAAAGTAAGGGGCGCGCGTCTGATCCAGCGCGGCCACGGGCGGCTCCCCGGTCGTCACAACGCGAGCGAGTATAGCACGACGGGGCTCCGGCGTCGCGCCGAAGCCCCACCTGTTTGGCTCGTGCTTACTTGGGAATGCAGAGCTGCCCGTTGCCCTGCGTCGTGACCTTGAGGTCCGCGTGCGCCTTGTCGCCGCCGACCGGATACGGGCTCGCGCCGGCGGGATAGCAGTTCGCGGCGAGTAGGTACGCGATCACGTCGGCATACTGCTCCGGCGTGAGCGAGCCGGGGTTGTCGAACGGCATCTCCGTCGTGACGGTCTGGTGGAACTGGCCGAGCGTCAGCGGGCTGCCGGAGAAGCCGGAACCGACCAGCGGCGGCGCGGAGACGCCCTGGAGCTGCGCGCCGTGGCAGCTGGTGCAGGACGCGTCGTAGACGGCCTTCCCCGCCGTCGCCTGCGCGCTCGTGTAGAGCTGCGGCGGCCCGGCGGGCGCGGCGACGGCGGCGCGCGTCGGCGTCGGGAACGCCGCAGCCCACAGGCCTGCGCCCAGGAGCAGCGCGCCGGCGAGGCCGGCGAGGCGTGCGTGCGACATCGTTACTTCCCGTCCAGCGCGAAGGCCGTGATGAAGCTGCCCGCGTTCTGCTTGGGCAGCTCGAGCGTCGATTGGTTTCCGCCCTGGCCGCTGATGACGGCGACGTACTCCGTCCCGTCGACCTGATAGGCCGAGGGTGCGTCGACGATCGCCGAGCCGGTCGCGTTCTGCCAGAGCGTCTTGCCCGTCTTCGCGTCGAGCGCGTAGAAGACGCCGTCCAGCTCGCTGGTGAACGCGAGGCCGGTCGCGGTGATGAGCGCGCCGCCCTGCGCCGGGAACGGGACGTCCTTCTTCCACGCCACCTTACCGCTCGCGACGTCGATCGCGCTGATGACGCCGTGGCCGCCGCTGCGGCGCGGGAGCGGTCCGCCGGCGTACTGATGCCCCGGCAGGTACTCGACGCTCGCCTGGGCGTGCCAGGTCGCGCACTCGTCGGTCGCGGGGATCAGAAAGAGGTTCGAGGCGGGATCGTACGCGCCGCCGTTCCACTCGACGCCGCCGCCGTGGTTCGGGCAGGCGATCTTCCCGGTCGGATCGGGCGCGACGTCGAGCCCCTTCTGCGTGACGAGCACGTTCTTCGAGACGAGCGCGCCCGTCGCGCGGTCGAGGATCACGAAGTCACCGGCCTTGTCGCCCTGCGCGAGAAGCTCGCGCGGCTGCCCGTTCACCGCGCCGGTGAAGAGCACCGGCGGCATCGCCGGGTCGGTGTCGTGCGTGTCGTCGTTGACGAGCTGGTAGTACCACTTGAGCTTCGGCGCGCCGTGCGCGATGTCGAGCGCGACGACCGAGTCGCTGTAGAGGTTCTGTCCCTTGCGGTTGGCGTCGATCTGGTCGGGGCAGGGGTTGCCGGGCGCCTCGAACAGCGTCCCGGTCTTCGCGTCGATCGAGATCCCGCCCCACGCGTCGGCGCAGCCGTGCTGCCACGAGTCGCCGGGCCACGTCTCGTGTCCGGGCTCGCCCGGCGCCGGAACGTTGTGCCAGACCCACAAGCGCTTCCCGTCGGAGACGCGGAAGCCGCTGATCTGCCCGATGTTCCCCTGGTCGCCGCCCGACGTCCCGATGATGACGGTGTCGTTGAACACGTACGGCGCGGAGTTGTACCAGGTGTTGACCGGGTCGTCGACCGCCGGAACGTTCCAGAGCTGCGCGCCGGTCTGCGCGTCGAGCGCGATCAGGCGTCCGTCGAGCGTCCCGACGAACACCTTGCCGTCGACGAGCGCGACGCCGCGGTTCGTCGCGAACGAGATCACGTGCGCAGGCGTGTAGGAGAACTCCCACTTCTTCTGGCCGGTCTTCGCGTCGAGCGCGATCACGTGATCGTGCGGCGTCGAGACGAACATCGTGCCGTGCCAGACGATCGGCGCGGCTTCCTGTTCGCCGTCGTCGTCGATCTTGTACGTCCACGCGGGCTTGAGGCGCGCGACGTTCGCGGCATCGATCTGCTTGAGCGTCGTGTAGCGATTCCAGTCCAGCGACTTGCCGGCGCTGAGCCAATCGCTCTCGTCGGTCGCGGCCTTGGCGATCTGATCGCTCGTCGGCCATTGCACGGGGGCGGCGAACGCGGGCGCCGAGCCGGCGATGAGGCCGGAGAGCGCGCATGCGAACGCCGAGGCCACGAATGACGCGGCCTTGGCTTGATCCTTCAACGTAGTTTCCTCTATCGAGCGTCCTCGTTCGCGAGGACAAATGCCATCATAGCCGCGCTCGATGACGCGACGCCTACCTCGAAACTCGCAGCGAGGGGAGCGCCCGCGGAGGTGACGAAGGCGAGCGCGATGGTCACCGCCCGGTCACTCTCACCCGCCGCCGCCTTCGGCTCGCGCCTCGGTTTGGTGCTCGCCGGTTCGGCGCTGATGACGATCTCGGCGCAGATCGCGGTCCCGGCGAGCCCGCTGTGGGGCGTGCCGTTCACGCTGCAGACGCTCGCGATCCCCGTGCTCGTCGCGCTGCTCGGCCGGGAACTGGGAACGCTCGCCGTGCTTGCCTATCTCGCCGAAGGGATCGGCGGGCTCCCGGTGTTCCAGGGCCACCTCGCCGGGATCGCGCGCTTCGTCGGACCGTTCGCGACGACCGGCGGCTATCTGATCGGGTTCCCGCTCGCGGCGTTCGCCACCGGGACGCTCTATCGCGCGGGGCTAGACCGCAACTACGGGACGCGCCTGGTCGCCGTGTTTCTGGGCAGCGCCGTCGTCTTCGCCGGCGGCGCCCTGTGGCTCGCCGCTTTCTTCACCCACGATCTCGGCAGCGCGTTCATCCTTGGCGTTCTGCCGTTCGTCGTCGGCGATCTGGCCAAGTGCCTCGTCGCCGCCGGGCTGCGGCCCCGGCGCATCGGGTAGCACGGTCAGCCTTACGTAGATCCCGTCGCGGCCGCGGGTCGTGACCTCCCGCAGGCGCGCATCGCGGTCGTAGATCACCCGCACGCGAGAGCGCGCGTCGAACGTCCGCCGGTCGCCGGTCTCGCGGTCGACGAAGACCGGGAGCGGGACATCGCCGTACTGCTCGACGTACTCGTCGACGGCGTCGTAGCTGATCTCGACCGTGACGAACCCGTTGCTGTAGCGCAGCGCCAGATCGGGCGTCTCGCGCTCCTCGACGACCGGGACGAGACCCTGCGGGCGCTTCGTGACGCCGAGGTTGCGCGCCGGGAAAACCGGCCCGCGCTCGATCCGCCGGATCACGACGCGCTCTCCCCGCCGGACGGTTCGAGCAAACCACGCTCCTGCGCGATCCGGGTCAGCGTCTCACGCGCGCCCTGCTCCGCGTCGTGGGCGGCCGTGAGCGCCTGCGCGATCTCCTCCGGCGTCGCCCGACGCCGGAACAAGACCCGTCCCGACGCGTCGGTGACGGTGACGTATGCTTCCATGCAACGCCGATCTTCGACGGCCGCCCGTCGAGAGCTTGTTGAGCCTGAACGTCCGGACCGGCGGATCGGCCGCAGGCCGAACGCGACGGGTTCACGGAACGTGAACCCACTAGACCGCTTCGATCTTCTCCTCGATCGAGACGTTGTAGAGGAACAGGAACTGGTGCCACTCCCCGGGCAGCGTGTTGCGCTTGACCCGGATCCAGGGGATGTACTTCGGCGCCTTCGGACGGCGCTTGAGGTGCATGTTCGCGTGCTCGGGGATGCGGTTGTTCTTGCGGTTGTTGCACCGCATGCACGCGCAGACCAGGTTTTCCCAGGTCGACGGGCCGCCTTTGCTGCGCGGCAGGACGTGATCGACCGTCATCATCCGCTCGCCCTTGAGCCCGCAGTACTGGCACGTGTAGTCGTCGCGCAGCAGCACGTTCTTCTTGGTGAGCGCGACCTTCTGCATCGGGCGCTTGATGTAGTACAGCATCCGGATGATGGAGGGCAGCCGCATCTCGTAGCTGGTCGACTTGAGGATCGTCTCACGCCGGTGGACGATCTCGGCCTTGCCCGAGAAGATCAGCTTGACCGCGCGCTGGAACGAGGTGATGTTCAGCGCTTCGTACGTGAAATTGAGGACGAGGACGTCGTTCACGATCTCTCCGTCTGGGCGGCGGTGGGGGTCGTAGAACGCAAGAAGCGAGGCGCACGGGCGGCCTCGCTTCTCGACGATGACATGGGAAGGTGTTGGAACGGACTCCGAGAGTTGCTCCAATCAGCCGGCCTGAACCGTGGCCTCTGAGAGGCCGGGATCATCCCCATAAAGGAGGATTCGCCCTCTCGGTCGCGGTTCACCTCGTCCCGGCGGTCACGCCGCGGAGTCGGTCCGCTTCGCCTCCTCGACCAGGCGTAGGAAATAGGCGTGAACCCGGTCGTCGCCCGTCAGCTCAGGGTGGAACGACGTGCCCAGGATGTGGTCCTGGCGGACCATGACGCCGTGGCCGCCGTGCTCGGCGAGGACCTCGACGCCGGGGCCCGTGCGCTCGATCCAGGGCGCGCGGATGAAGATCGCCGGGAACGGCGCGGGCCCGAGCGCCGGGATCGCGAGCTGCACCTCGGCGGAGTCGACCTGGCGGCCGAAGGCGTTGCGGCGGACCGTGACGTCGAGGAGGCCGAGGGTCTTCTGCTCGAGGTCCGCGACGTCGGTCGCGGCGACGATCATCCCCATGCAGGTCCCCCAAAACGGCATCCCGGCGCGGACGCGCTCCGTGATCGGACCGATCAGCCCGAAGCGTTCGAGCAGTCGGATCACCGTCGTCGATTCGCCGCCCGGAACGACCAGCGCGTCGACCAGCGCCAGATCCTCCGGCATGCGCACCTCGAGCACACGCGCCCCGGCGCGCTGCAGCGCATGGACGTGCTCGATCACGTCCCCCTGCAGCGCCAGCACGCCGACGGTATCGGTCACGGGGGCGTTAGTTGCCCCGCGTCGCGAGGAGCTGGGACTCGGGGAGGGTGCGCACGTCGAGCCCTTCCATCGCCTTGGCGTCCTCGGGGATCGACTGGTGCGCCTTGAGCACGACCTCGGGGTTCTGCCAGTGGGTCGTCGCGTCGACGATCGCGCGGGCGAACGCGGCCGGGTTCGTCGACTTGAAGATCCCGCTGCCGACGAAGATCCCTTCGGCGCCCAGCTCCATCATCAAGGCGGCGTCGGCCGGCGTCGAGACGCCGCCCGCGCAGAACAGGACGACCGGGAGCTTCTTGGTCGTCGCGATCTCTTGCACGAGCTCCAGCGGCGCGCCGAGGTCGCGCGCACGGGCGACCAGCTCCTCGCGCGGGACGGCGGCGAGCGTCGCGATCCCGTCGCGGATCGTGCGCATGTGGCGGACGGCCTCGACGATGTTCCCGGAGCCCGCCTCGCCCTTGCTGCGGATCATCGCGGCGCCTTCGGCGATGCGGCGCAGCGCCTCGCCCAGATCACGGGCGCCGCAGACGAACGGGACCTTGTAGGCGTGCTTGTCGAGGTGGTAGAGGTCGTCGGCCGGGGTGAGGACCTCGGACTCGTCGATGTAGTCGACGCCGAGCGACTCGAGCTGGCGCGCCTCGCCGATGTGACCGATGCGGACCTTCGCCATCACCGGGATCGTCACGGCCTTCATGATCCGCTCGATCAGCGCCGGGTGGCTCATGCGAGCGACCCCGCCGGCGGCGCGGATGTCGGCCGGGATGCGCTCGAGCGCCATCACGGCGACCGCGCCGGCTTCCTCGGCGACTTTGGCCTGTTCCGGCGTGACGACGTCCATGATGACGCCGCCCTTGAGCATCTGCGCGAGCCCGCGCTTGACGGTGCCGGTCCCGGTCTGGTGCGCTTCTCCGTTCATCTATCCTATTGTCCTGCCATCAGCCCCCAAGAGCAAGGCGGACAATGGAGACAATTCTAGGGCGGCCCGGGGCTCGGCGGCGGCTCGGTCTCCATCTCGGAAGGCTCGTGGGAGACCAGCGGGATCGGCAGCGGAGGCGAGGTGTAGATCCCCGCGGGCACCGGGGCGCCGGGGGTCGGCGTCGGCTGGGGGGTCGGCGCGGCGGTCGGCTTCGGACGCGGCGTCGGCGGCCGCGTCACGCGGGGGTCGGGGAACGCCGGGTCGGTCGCGACCGAGACGACCTGCTGTCGCCGCCAGTTCTTGATCGGCGGCTCCGGCGTCGGGTTCGTCTCGGGGACCGGGGTCAGATTGGCGCCCGCGATCGGGACGCGGCGCTCCGTCTGCAGCAGCACGCGATCGCCGACCTTCTGCCCGACCAGGATCGAGACCAAGAGCACGACCGCACCCAGGATGAGGACGACGGAGAACCCCGGACGGCGCGGCGACACGGCCCCTCCGGTTCGGGCTCTCCCCGCCGCGACCCCGCCTCCGGGGTCAAACCTGCGCCGCTTCGCCGCGCGGCTCGTGCGTCGGCATCGCGTCGACCAAGCGCGGTTCCCCGATCAGCAGCTCGACCATCCGGCCGGCCGGGACCTCGCGCCGAAACGTCTCGTCGCGGAACGTGAAGACGACGTCGCGGTCGGCATCGCGGTCGTTGCACAGGAAGATCCGGACCCCGCCCGGGTCCTCGAACGCCAGGGCGCCGACCTCGACCGGCGAGGTGCGCACCTCGTCGCTGACGTCGCGGCCGGCGTTGAAGACCGTGTACGGCTCGTCGGCCGAGGCGAAGTCCATGTCGCCGACGATGATCTTCCGCTCGGCGTCGATCACGTAGCTGTGCCGCCGGCCGCCCCAGTGAACGCGCACCGCCGCGGTCCAGGTCCACTCGTCAGGGAGGAGCGGCGCGAGGTGCAGGCGGCCGCTGGTGCGGTAGCCGTCGATCCCGCAGACGGTCTCGGCGACCGCCCAGAGGTACTTCGCGCCCGTCCAGGGGGAGAGGTACATCCCGCGGTTCGTCAGCGAGCCGCCGTCGAACCATTCGGCGAACTGCCCCGGCACGGTGTTGCGCGGGGCGCCCGCCTCCATCGCCTCGTAGATCGCTTCGAGCCAACGCACCGCCTCGTGGTGCACGCCGTTGCGCGCGAGCGCCACGGCGTACCAGAGGGTGAGGTCCGGCCACACGCCGCCCAGCAGGCCGAAGCCGTGCGACGGAAAGTACCACGAGTCGGCGGTCGAGATCGTGCGCAGCCCGACCGGCGTCGTGAAGTCCGTCTCCGCGAGGCGGCGCAGGATCGCGCGCCGCACCGGCGCCTCGGCGACCTCGAAAAGCACCGGGAACACCTCGTCGGCGGTGAAGTTGTCCTGGTAGTTGCCGCTCTGGTCGTAGTTGAGCACGAACGCGCAGGTGTCGGCGCTGAACAGCTTCGCGCGCATCGCGTCACGCAGCGCGGTCGCCTCGGCGGAGTACTTCTCCCATGCGGCCGGATCGTCGACGAGCGCGGCGAGCCGCGCGGTCGCTTCGAGCGCGAAGTACGCCTCGGCGTTGATCTCCGTCACCGCGCCGTCGAGCGTATAGTACGGAATGATGTTACGCCACGACGTGATCCCGAACATGTCGACGCCGCCGGCCTTGCAGAAGAGCAGCCCGTTCGCGTCGCGCTGCGAGAGCATGTAGTCGGCGATCTTCGTCACGAGCGGGAAGACCTCGCGCAGCCATGCGTCGTCGAGCGTGAGATTGTAGTGGTGCAGGATCGCGATGATGTGCAGCGGCGTGTCGTCGTTGACGTTCAGATCGTACGTCGTCTTGTAGCCGTTGACGCCGCGTACGTACTCGACGACCTGTCCGCTCGGTTCGAGATTGCGATTGAACAACTCGATCGCGCCGCGTGAGAACTGCGGCAGAAAGTAGTCGTAGCCGTGCACGAACCACGAGGTGTCGCGTGAGACCAGGATGTCCGATGGCGGCGAGTTCGTCGAGCCCCAGCCTTGCGGGTAGTCCTTGATGACGCGCAGCATGTTCGCCTTCGCCCACACCACGCCGCGGTTGACGAGCGGCGAGGGCGTGAGGAAACGCGCGTCAGCGAGCGCGTGCGCGTAGTACCTTTCCGTCTCGGCGAGCGCGTCGGGGTCGGCGAGGAGCTGTTCGAGAACCGGCTTCGAGCGCTCGTCGCCGTCCTTGTGAAAGACGACCGCGAGCCGCAGGGTCTCGCGCGCACCGGGCGCGACGTCCAGACGGTACTCGAACGCGCCGAAGATGCGGCTCGAGGCGAACTCGGCCAGCTGCGGGGTGACTTCGCCGAGCCCTTCCTGGTCGCGCAGCGTCCCCTCCATCATCCCCTGCTGCAGCTTCTGCTCGCGCAGCGCGACGACCACGGCGTGGGGCGCGCGCGAGCCGCCCCACCAGCGCACCCAGCCCGATTCCTCGCCGTACGAACGGATGAAGCGGTCGTAGGCGGTCGCGCGCACCTGCGTCTCCGGCTCGCCGTAGAAGCGCTGGCCGATCAACAGCGCCCACGGAAAGATGCGCACGTGCTGCGCGGCATCGCCGGCGTTGTGGACGCTGACCTCGACGACGAACGAGACGACGCGGTCGTGCTTGGGGCCGTGCGGGACGTAGAAGACCTCGGTGACGCGCACGTCCGGGCCGAGCGCGAACGCGCCGATCTGCGCGTACGGCAAAAAGGTGAACTCGCGGCTGATCTGATGCGGAAACAGCGTCGGCCCCTCGCCCAGCCGGTACGCGATCTGGTGCGCTCCGAAGATGATCTGATCGGTATCGGCGTCCCACAAGCCGCGGATCCCGCCCTTGGCGGTCGAGCTCGCGAAGGTCTTGAAATTGCCCAGCGTCAGCCCGAACGGGGTCTGCTCCTCGTCCAGGACATAGGCGCTGAGCTCGTTCCGCTGTGCATCGAACGTTGGTCCCACGGCGATTGCACCTCTACCCGAGGGCCGCACGAGCGGCCTCCTCGAACTCCCGCACGTGCTAGCCCCGGCGAAGATCAATTTGACCCTCGAAATCCTCGCGCGCCGTGACGACGGTTACCATTCGCTGCGCAGCGTGATGGTGCCGATCGGCCTGGCCGACGAGCTCGCGTTCCAACCGAGCGAGCGCTTTGCGTTCTCCTGCGATCCGCCCGCGCTGACCGACGACAACCTGGTCGTGCGCGCGTTCGCGCGCATCGGCCTGGACGCCGCGCCTCTCGCCGTCGGCTTGCGCAAGCGCGTCCCGGTCGGGGCCGGATTGGGCGGCGGCTCGAGCGACGCTGCGAGCGTGCTGCGCGCGGCGATGGCCGGCCGGTTCGGCGCTCTCGCGCCGCGCGACTGGGTCGCCGACGCGCGTGCGCTCGGCTCCGACATCCCGTTCTTCCTGGTCGACGGCCCGGCGCTGGTGGAAGGGACCGGCGAGCGCGTGACCGCGCTCGGCGCGGCGCCGCCGTGGTGGATCGTCCTACTCGTCCCGCCGGTGCACGTCGACACCGGCAAAGCCTATCGCGAGCTTGCCGCGGCGCGTGCCGCAGCGCCCGCGCCGACCCGGCCACGCAACGCCTCGGCGAGCCTGCGCTGCGGCGAGGCACTGCAGCGCGCCGCCTACGACGACGTGCTGGCGCTGATGCAGAACGACTTCGAGCCGATCGTGCGCGCTCGCTACCCGGAGGTCGACGCGGCGCTGCGCGCGCTCACCGCCGCGGGCGCTCCGGGACGCGCGATGCTCTCGGGCTCCGGCGGCGCATGCTTCGCGCTGTTCGACGGTGAGGACACGGCGCGCGCGTTCGCGCGGCGGCTCGACGCCCCGCCGGGCGCGGCGGTCCACGTCGTGCCGTTCGCCACGAGCGAAACCTGGGTGGATTCGCCTTCGGCGAATCCTTCGCGGTCCTCGCTTCGCTACGGTCCGCCCGAGCGGTGAACGTTTTCGATGCGATCGTGCTGGCGGGAGGGCCGCCCGACGCCGTCGCCGCGCTCGAACCGGGCGCCTACAACAAGGCGTTCGTACGCGTCGGCGGCGTGCCGCTGGTGACGCGCACGATCGCGGGGCTGCGCGCTTCCTCGCGGATCGATCGCGTCGTCGCGGTCGCGCCCCCGGCGGCTGCCGCGGATCCTGCGCTCGCGGCGGCGAGCGAGGTCCGCGGCGACGGCTCGCGGATGATCGAGAGCCTGCGTTCGGGCTTGCAGGGCTTCACCGAAGACGCCCTCGTCGTCGTCGCGGCGGCCGATCTGCCGGCGCTCGACGCGCGCGCGGTCGACGAGTTCGTCGACGCGGCGCTCGCGCGCGATCTCGACCTCGCCTACGCATGCCTCGAGCGGCGCTATCACGACGTCGTCTATCCGGAGTTTCCGCACACCTGGGCACGTCTGCGCGAAGGGAGCTTCTGCGGCGGCGGCGTCGTCGCACTGCGGCCGCGCGTTCTGCCCCGCCTCGCCGAGCTGCTCGACGCGCTCGGCAACGCCCGCAAGTCGCCGCTGCGGCTCGCCTCGCTGTTCGGCTGGGACGTGCTGGCGCGCTTCGCGCTGGGACGGCTGACGATCGCGGGAGCGGAGGAACGCGCCTCGCGACTAATCGGCGCGCGCGCCGGCGCGATTCGCTGCACGCAGCCGCAGATCGCGCTCAACGTCGACCGCGTCGACGACGTGCGGCGCGCGAACCTTCGCTTCGCGTCCTGACGTTCTTCGGAAGATGCATCCCGTCCGCACCGCCCTGGCCTGCTCGCTCACGTTGAGCGCGCTGCTCGCGCTCGGCCTCGCCGCGCGCGCGCAGACGCCGTCGCCCGTCCCGGCGACCGACCCCTCGCCCGCGGCGTCCGGCGCGGCAGACTGTTCGACGCGCAGCGCACCGCTCGGCGGGATCGGCCGCGCGAGCGTCGTCGCGTTCACGGGCCGTATCTTCGGCGACCACGTCTGCGCGACCGTCGCCAACCTGACGATCGACGGGTACCGCGCGGCGCTGGCGCAGACGGCGCAGCCGGGCGCGCTCGTCAGCGCGACGGTCATGCCCGGGAGCGGGGGAACGCTCTCGATCGCTCCGGACGGCACGGCGCTCGTCACGGCCGGCACCGCGAGCGGCCCCGGAGCCGTCGGCCCGCTGCTGATCGCGCCGGGCGGCACGCTGGCGGTGCAGGGCGGCGACACGACCGCGCTCCCGCGCGTCGTGCTGGCATACGGCGGGCAACGGCTGCTCGTCATCGGAACCACGCCCGTGACGCTCGTCGACCTCGCGCGCATTCTGCGCGACCAGCCCGATCTGTTCGGCGCGGAGACCGTGGAGCGCGCGGTCGTCCTCGCGAGCGGACCCGCGGCGGCCGTCTCGCTGCAAACCGACGCCGGCCCGATCAGCTCGGGTACCCCGGCCGGCGCCGAGATTCTCAGTTTGACCAAACGAACCTGACCCGATGAGGCCCAACTGAGAAAAAGCTGGGAAATCGCTGAGCCCCCAGCCCCTTCTCAGTGAAGCAGGGTAGACGGGATAGAGTGCGGGCTCTGACGGTCTTGTGCGACCGCGTCGCTGATGTAGGCGGCGCGGAACGCTATTGGGAAACGGTCGTTCCGGCGTTGGCCGCCCGCGGCGCGCGGGTCGATCTGCTGGCGCGCCGCGTCGAACAGACGCAGCGCTTCGGCGTCCCGGCGCATGCAATCGCGTGGGCCGACGAGCACGAGGAACCTTCGCCCCCCGCCGCGCTCGCCGTTGCGGAGCACCTGCGCCGCCGGGCGCCGGACGTCGTCGTCACCGCCAGCGTGTTCGACACCGCGGTCCTCGACGCGGTGCGCGCGAGCGGCGCTCGCTGGGTCGTGCGCATCCACGATCATCGCAGCTTCTGCCCGACCGGCGACCGCGTCTTCCCGCAATTCGAGGCCCCGTGCACGCAGGCGATGGGCGCGGCCTGTCGCGCGGCGACCGTGCTGCGCGGCTGCGTGCAGGGACCACGCACCTCGTCGTTTCGGCGCATCGCCGCGCGTGAGGCCGTGCGCGACCGGATCGCGCGCGCCGATCTCGTGCTGGTCTCGAGCGAACACATGCGCCGGCTGTGCATCGCAAACGGGATCGACGCGCGGCGCGTCGCGATCACCCCGCCGCCCCTGCCGGACGCGGCGTTCGCCGCGCCGCCGGCTCCGCGCGCGGCCGATCCCGTCCTGCTGTTCGCCTCGCGGCTGACGCCGCGCAAAGGGCTGCGCTCGCTGCTGCGCGCGCTCGCGCGCGTCCCGCGCGAGCGCCGCCCCCTCCTCGTCGTCGCAGGAACGGGCGAACGCGAGGAGCACGATGCGCGCGCCGACGCGCGGCGCCTCGACGTCGAGGTCGCATGGCGCGGTCACCTCGACGCGCCGGCGCTGCGCGAGGCGATCGATGCCGCGTGGGCGGTCGCCGTCCCGTCGCTCTGGCCGGAACCCTTCGGTTTGGTCGGCATCGAAGCGCAAGCGCGCGGACGCCCGGCCGTCGCGTACCACGTCGGCGGGATCGGCGACTGGATCGACGGCGCCGGCATCGCGGTTCGCCGCGGCGACGAGGCCGCGCTCGCCGAGGCGATCGCCGCCGTCTTCGAACCGGACCGCTGGTCCGCACTCGCCGGCGCGGCGCGCGCGCGGGCGGAACACCATCGTCTCGACACCCACGTCGATCGTCTGCTGCAGCTCTGCGGCGCGAACGACATCACCAGCAGTTACGAACCAACCATCGAGAGGAGCATCGCGTGAAGGTCTTGATCATCGGCGGCGACGGGTATTGCGGGTGGGCGACGTCGCTCTACTTGTCGAGCCGGGGCCACGACGTGACGATCCTCGACAACCTCATCCGGCGCGACTGGGACCGCGAGCACGGCTTGGATTCGCTCGTCCCGATCGCGTCGACGCGCCGCCGCATCGATGAGTGGGCGCGCGTGAGCGGCCGCACGATCCGCTTCGAGCAGGTCGACGCGACGGACTATCCCGCGCTGTGCGCGGCGGTCGCGGCGGCCGCACCCGACGCCGTCGTGCACTTCGGACAGCAGCGCAGCGCGCCGTTCTCGATGATCGACCGCGACCACGCGGTGCGCACGCACATCAACAACACCGTCGGCAATTTGAACGTGCTGTGGGCGCTGCGCGAGTTCGCGCCCGAGGCGCATCTCGTCAAGCTCGGGACGATGGGCGAGTACGGCACGCCGAACATCGACGTCGAGGAAGGCTTCATCACGATCGAGCACAACGGGCGCAGCGACACGCTTCCGTTCCCCAAGCAGCCCGGCTCGTTCTACCATCTCACCAAGGTCAGCGACAGCGACCAGATCTATTTCGCCTGCCGGGTTTGGGGCTTGCGCGCGACCGATCTCAACCAAGGCGTCGTCTACGGCACGCGCACCGACGAGACGACGGTCTCGCCGGCGCTCGCGAACCGCTACGACTACGACCACGTCTTCGGGACCGTCCTCAACCGCTTCTGCGTGCAGGCCGCGCTGGGTCATCCGCTGACGGTCTACGGCGCGGGCGGCCAGACGCGCTCGTTCCTCGACATCCGCGACACCGTGCGGTGCATCGAGATCGCGCTCGAACACCCCGCAAAGCCGGGCGAGTACCGCGTCTTCAACCAGTTCACCGAGACGTTCTCGGTCGGCCAGCTCGCCGAGCGCGTCGCGCGCGTCGCGAGCTCGCTCGGGGTGGCGTGCGAGATCGCGCACATCGAGAACCCGCGCGCCGAGCGCGAATCGCACTACTACAAGTGCGTGAACACCAACTTGCGCTCGCTCGGCTTGGAACCGACGCTGCTGGGCGACGAGACGATCGCGGAGCTCATCGCGCTGGCCGGCACGCACCGTGAGCGCGTCGACCTCGCGCTGATCCCGCCGCGCGTCACCTGGCGTCCGGGAACGCGCCGCGTCCAGGTCGCCGCCGCCTCGTAGCGCCATCCACGGTATCCACCCTCGTCCACAGATTCCGCCGGCGGCGAGCGCGAGCAAGGGGCGCGCGCCCACGCCGTCCCGAACCCGCTTCTCGTGCTCCTGGTCGACGAACGGCGTCTCCCCGCCGACGGTGCGCAGCCCCCGGCCGCGCTGCTGAGCGAGCTGGTCGGACGCCGCGTGCTGGGCGAGGGCGAGCGGCGTGCGATCGTGCGCCGCATCGCCGCGACGCGGGAGGACGTCGTCCTCCCACCGCACGTGCGCCGTTCGTCGTCGTTCGCGAGGCGCGTCCTCGCCGCGCTCGACCGCGACGCCGTCCCCGCGGGCTTCGAGCCGCTGGCCGGGCACTTTCGAACCTTGGTCGCGTTCGCGGACAGCCTCGACGTGCGCGCCGCACTGCGCCTCGCGCTCGGGAGCGCGCACGCCCTCGCCGAGCCGCTCGCGCTCGACGCCTCGCTCGCGGCGAGCCAGGACGACGCGTTCGCGTGGCGCCGCCTCGCGAACGAGGCGGGAGTCGCGTTCGAGATCGTCGACCTCGGGCCGCCGGTCCCGCCGCCGCTGGACCTGGGCGCGGTGGAAGGCGTCGCCGCGCTGCTAAGGTACGCTGCCTCGCAGGCCGACGACGACGCCCGGCGCGCGATCCTCGCGCCGGCGAGCGGCGTCGCGCAAGACGAGGCGCGCACCCTGCTCGCCGCCGCGGGGGACCGCGCCGATCTGCTCGAGGTGATCGCCAAAGGCGCGTCGAGCAGCGCGGTCCGCTTCGCGCACGGTCTGACGACGCTGACCGCGGCCTACAGGGCGCCCGATGCCTCGGCACAGAGCGTTCTTGCCGCCCTGTGTGCCGCGTTTCCGTGCCCGGACGCGGGGACGCGCGCCGCACTCGAGCGGATCGCGCGCGATTTCGACGCGGCGCGCGCGTTCGCGCCGCAATGGGAAGCCGCCGATCTGCTCGCGGAGATCGACGCGGAGCTCGAGGGCGCACCGCCGCGCAGCGCCGCGGTCGGCGCGATCGAACCCGCACCGCCGGTCGCGGACGAAGAGCCCGGCCCCGTCCCGCTGCGAAAGCTCTCGTTCAGCGCTTCCTCGCTCAACGCATACGCAGAGTGCGCGCGCAAGTGGTTCTTCCGCTACGCCTGCGCCGCGGTCGAGGATCGCGGCTCGTCGGCATCGTTCTACGGCACCGCGTTCCACGCGGCGCTGGAGGACTTCCACGGCGTCCACGTGCGCTTCGAGGAGGTCGACGAGGAATCGCTCGGCTCGTTTCTCGACTACTGCGTCGTCGCCGCGTTCGACCGGCATCGCACGCGCTTCGATGCGCCGGTCGAGTTCGAGTTGCAGAAGCGGCGCGCGCGGCGCACCGCCAAGAAGTATCTGGTCTGGCTGCTCGAGCGCGCGCGCCGGGCGCCGTTCGAGGTCATCGGCTGCGAGACGACGACCGACGTCGAACTGGGCGGACACCGCTTCGTCGGCTTCATCGACCGCCTCGATCGTGACGACCGCAGCGGCACCGTGACGGTGGTCGACTACAAGACCGGTTCGATCGCGACGAGCGCCGAGGAGTACCTCGACGACGTGCGCGCGTTCCGCGAGTTCCAGCTGCCGTTCTACTACTGGGCGCGCACCGCCGCCGGCGACGTCGTGACGCGGCTTGCGCTGATCCCGCTCAAGGACGCGCTGCTCGAGGTCGCGCCGGTCGAGCTGGAGGTCGTCACCACCTCGCGCACGCCGCGCTCGCGCGGCGCGGTCGGCGAGATCGGCGTCGGCGAGCTGGAACGCGCGCGCGAGCGGATGATCGCGCTCGCCGACGAGCTGAGCGCGGCGAAGCGCGCGGCGTATCCGGCGACCGACGACCCCGACGCCTGCCGCTACTGCGCGTACGGCGCGTCGTGCCGCGAACGACCGCTCGCGCTCGAGGAGCGCTTCGGACGATGAAGCCGGCTCCGGTCACGGTCCTCGCGCTCGAACGGGCGCTGGAGCTCCCCGCGGCGCACGGCCTGATCGCGTTCACCGGGCCGCCGGCGAGCGGGAAGACGGAAGCGCTCGTGCGCCGTTTCGCCGTGCTCGTCACGGACGACCCCGCGCTCGGCGAGGGCGCGATCGTCAGCGCCGCGCGCGACGATGCCGCGCAGGCACTCGCGCGGCGCATCCGCGCCGCGACCGGGATCCCCGTGCAGGGCGCCACGCTCGACGCGCTCGCGTTCGAGGTGCTGCGCGCGCACCCGCTCGAAACGGGGCTCGCGCTCGATCTCGAGCTGGTCGACCCGCTCGACGCCGAAGAGATCTTCGAGCGCGCCGCCGAGCCGCTGTTCTCCGCCGAATGGAGCGACTGGCTCGGCGCCGACATCGACCCCGAGATCGCGGGACTGCGCATGCCCGACCGCTTCGCCGCCGCGGCGCTTCGCCTGATCCGCAAGCTGCGCGACGCGGGGATCGACGACGAGTCGTTCCTGCAGACCGCGCTGCGCGGCGCGGCGACGTTCTACGCGAACCCGCCCAACCTCGCCTCACCGGCGCTCGTCGCGGCGACGAAGGACGAGCACCGCGCCTCGCTGACCGTCGACGCCTCCGAGCTCGACCGCCAGCGCCGCCGCGAGCTGGACTTGGCGAAGATTCTCGCGCGGCTCTATCGTTCGTACGTCGAGGAGCTGGTCCGCCATGGGTGCCTGACCGCCAACGACGCGCTGGTCGAGGCGACGCGGATCATCGAGCAGCGCCCCGCGATCGCGCGCGCGCTCCGTACGCGGCTGCGCGTCGCGCTCGTCGATGACGCGCACGATCTCCCGATCGCGGCGCTGCGCTTCCTGCGCGCGCTCTTCGGCGACGCGCTCGACGGTGTGACCGTCGCCGGCGATCCCGACGCCGCGACGCAGACCTTCGCCGGCGCGCGCCCGGACCGGATCTTCGGGCACGCGGCGACGACCGTCGTCCTCGCGCCGGGACCGCTCCCGCCGCAGATCCTCGCGGTGCGGCGCGCCGTGATCGACGCCGATCCGGCGTATCCCGTCCCGACCGGTGAGGCCGTGCGCACCCTGCGCGCCGCCGATCGCGACGACGAAGCGGCGCAGGTCGCCGAGCGCGTCGCCGCGCTGCTGCGCGCAGGGACGCCGCCCGCGCGCATCGCCGTGCTGCACCGCACGCTGCGCACGCTCACCCCGTACGAGGACGCGCTGCTCGCGCGCGACGTGCCGGTCGCGCTCGCCGGCGATCCGGCGCTCTTCCACCGCGCCGAGGTGCGCGACGCGCTCTCGCTCCTGTGGATCGCGGTCGATCCGTTCGCGCACGTCTGGACGCTGCGCGCGCTGCAGACGCCGATGCTGCGGCTCTCCGACGCGTCGCTCGCGATCCTGTGCGGCGAGCCGGCGAACCCGCAGCCGGCGCTCTTTCCGCTGCCGGAAGGCGAGGAGGCCGGAGATCGCCGCTGGGACCGCAAGCGCGACCTGCGCCTCGGCACGAACGTGCTGACGGGTGAACGCGACCCCGACCTCGCGGAGACGGCGCGCGAGCGGCTGCACGCCTTTCGCGCGCGGCGCGCGCGCTGGACGGCCTGGCTGCGCGAGACCGACGTCACGAGCGCGGCGCGCGCGATCGTCGAGGACGGCGGCCTCCTCCTTCCGCGTGACGGCGAGACGGCGGCGCGCACGCGGCTGCGCGCGACGCTGTTGGCGCGCCTGCTCGGCGTGATCGGCCTCTACGCCGCGCGTCATCCGCGCGCCGACCTGGCCGCGGCGCTGGCCTATTGCGAACGGCTCGCCGCCGCCGAGTGCGGGCCGGAGCTGCTCGACGAACGCGACGACGCCGTCGTGGTGGGCGCGATCGACCGCGTCCTCGCGCGCCGCTTCGATCACGTTTTCGTGGTCGACGCGCGCGCGGGCGCGTTCCCGCCGTATTACGTTCCCGACGCATTTCTGTTCAGCACGACGTACGGAATGATCCCGAAGGACGCCGCCGGCGACGCGGTCGCCGCGCGAACGGCGAAGTTCAGCTGGTACGAGCACCAAGCGAAACCGCGCGTCGCGTACGTGCGCGAGCAGCGCCGTCTCTTCGCGCAGGCGCTCGGCCGCGCGGACGTCAGCGTCACCGTCTCGGCCGGCGGGCGGCCGACGCGCGGGATCGCTGCACCGGAGTTCGTCACCGACGTGCAGAGTCTGCTCGCGCCCCGCTGACGATGCTCGATCTCGCAACGCTTGCGCCCGACGTCTACGTGCGCGAGGTCCTGCCCTACTCGCGTTCGCTCTGGGCCGGGGCGCGCACGTTCGAGGAGTACGTCCAGGAGTTTCGCGCGACGGCGGAATCGGGCTGGGGACGCCGGCGCTTCCGCACGCTCGGTCTCTGCATCGACGGAACGATCGTCGCCTCGTGCAAGCGGTACGAGCGCGTCCTGCGTTGCGGCGAGCGCGAGTATCGCGCCGCGGGGATCGGGGCGGTCTTCACCCCGGACGCGCTGCGCGGCCGCGGCTACGCGACCGCACTGCTCGGCGCGTTCTTGGACGCCGAACGCGCGGCGGGAACCGACCTCGCCTATCTCTTCAGCGACATCGGGCCCGCGTTCTACGCGCGGCTCGGTTTCGTCGCGCTCCCCTCGCGCACGATCACGCTGCGCGCCGACGCGCTGCCCGGGGAGCGCGTGGCGATCACGACTTTGGGCGACGCCGACACCTCGGCAACGCGTCGTCTCTTCACGGCGCTCGAGGCGCGCCGGCCGTTCGCGTTCAAGCGCAGTCCGCTCGATTGGGAGTGGCAGCGGCTGCGTGCCGCCTCCCGCGAGCACGGCGCCTCCCCGCTCACGCTCGGCGTTCGGCGCGGGCGCAGCCTCGCGGCGTACGTCACTGGGCGCCGCGTCCCCGCGGCCGACGCGTTCGTCCTGGACGAGCTCGCGTATGCGAACGACGAGGACGCGCGGCACGTCGCGCCGCTGCTGCGCGCGGCGGCCGGCGATCTGCGCAAAGTCCAGGGCTGGCTTCCGC
Organism: Candidatus Limnocylindria bacterium; assembly: GCA_035493875.1. Taxonomy (GTDB): domain Bacteria; phylum Vulcanimicrobiota; class Vulcanimicrobiia; order Vulcanimicrobiales; family Vulcanimicrobiaceae; genus Vulcanimicrobium. Next base: position 60,103 of record DATJHK010000035.1, on the reverse strand, counting down.
CCGCGCCGGCACGCGACGCGCTCCCGCGCGGCGCCGTTCGCGCGCGCAACGGCGCGATCGCGATGGTGCTCCCGCTCAGCTCCGGCTTTCGCGCCGCCCGGCGCAACCTCGCCGAGAGCGACGCGGCGAGCGATCCATGCTGGAGCACCGACCACATCTGATACTTCGACAGGCTCAGTATGACGTGGAGGCTCAGGACTTGGGGGCGAGCCACCGTTCCGCGATGCGGCGCAGGTCGGCGAGCGTGACGGGCTTGGCGACGTAGTCGTCCATCCCGGCGGCGAGGCACGCGTCGCGATCCTCGCCGCGCGCGTTCGCCGTCATCGCGATGATCGGCACGTGCTCGCGCGTGCGCAGCTCGCAGCGGCGGATCGCGGCCGTCGCTTCGAAGCCGTCCATCACCGGCATCTGCACGTCCATCAGGATCAGATCGTACGGCGCCGCGGCATGCGCCTCGACCGCCTCCGAGCCGTTCGCGACGACGCCGGCCGCGAAGCCGATCCGCTGCAATTGGCGCGTAGTAAGCCGCTGGTTGACGGCGTTGTCCTCGACGACGAGGATCCGCTCGGCGCGCGTCGCCGCGTCCACTACGCCGCCGTTCGTCTGCCCTGCGCCACGCTCGTGCACCGCGCCGGCGATCGCGTCGTAGAGCGACGACTGCGTGACCGGCTTGACGAGGTACGCGGAGAAGCCGGCGCTGCGCGCGGCCTGCGAGCGTCCCGCGTCGTCGTAGGCCGTGACCATGATCAGCGCCGTGCCCGCGAGACGCGCGTCGGCGCGGATCTGCTCGCCCAGGACGAAGCCGTCCGTCTCGCCTAGCGCGTAGTCGATCAGCACGTTGTCGTACGGCTCGCCGCGTTCCATGCCCCAGACGAGGCGCTCGAGCGCCGCCGGCGCGTCGCCGACCGCCTCGGCGTTCACGCCCCAGCCCTCGAGCGTCTTGCGCAGCAGCTCGGCCACGCGCTGATCGTCGTCGACGACGAGCGTGCGCGTCCCGCGCAGGTTCGTCGCCGTATCGCCGACGGCCGTCGTGCGGCTGCGCGCGAACGGCACCGTGAACCAGAAGGTCGAGCCGCGGCCCGGCGTGCTCTCGACGCCGATCTCGCCTTCCATCAGCGTCACCAGGCGGCGCGAGATCGTCAGCCCGAGGCCCGTGCCGCCGAAGCGGCGCGTCGTCGACATGTCGGCCTGGCGGAACGGCTCGAACAGCTCGTCGCGCACCTCCGGTTTGATCCCGATCCCGGTGTCGGCGATCGCGAAGCGCAGGGTCACCACCGCTTCGCTCTCCTGCTCGACCGTAACGAGGATCGTCACGCCGCCGGCGTCGGTGAACTTGACGGCGTTGCCGGCGAGGTTCATCAGGATCTGCCGCAGCCGCAGCTGATCGCCGACCAGGATCCGCGGGACCGTGGGATCGATGTAGGTGGAGAGATCGATGCGCTTCGCGCGCGCCTGAGCGGCGAGCAGCGTCGCGATCGATTCGACCAGCGGGACGACCTCGAAATCCCCGCGTTCGAGCTCCAGCCGGTCGGCCTCGATCTTCGAGTAGTCGAGGATGTCGTTGATGACGCCCAAGAGCGACTCACCCGAGTAGCGGATCGTCTCGGCGTACTCGCGCTGATCGCGATCAAGCCGCGTCTCGAGCAGCAGCTCGGCCATCCCGATCACGCCGTTCATCGGCGTGCGGATCTCGTGGCTCATCGTGGCGACGAAATCGGACTTGGCGCGCGAGGCGCCCTCAGCCCGCGCGAGCGCGTCGCGCAGCTCGGCCTCGCGCCGCCCGATGCGCATCGCCATCGCCCGCAGCGTCCGGTCGAGCTCGGCGATCTCGTCGTTGCCCTTCACCGTGTCGTCGCTCGCGATCGACTCGCCGCGCGCATAGGCGCGCGCGTGCATCTCGACGCGCTCGACGCCCATCGCGAGCGAGCGGGTCACGATCCAGGCCAGGACGACCGTCAGAGCCAGCACGAACGCGCTGGCCACGATCAGCAGCAGGTCCGTCGTGCGCCACGTGCCCAACAAGCGTTCCTGTTCGTTCGAGCGTAGCGTCCGCACCTGATCGAAGAACGCACGGTCCTCCTGGCGGAAGCGATCCATCACCACCTTTCCCTCGGCGTCCGCCACCATCGCGCGCGCCGCAGCGACATGGCCGCGCCGCATCGCGTCGACGTAGCGGTCGAGGATCGCGAGCTCGTGCTGCGCGAGTCCCTCCATCGTCCGGCACGCGGCGCGCAATTCGGGATCGGGGCGCGCGCTCGTGCGCAGCGCGGCGAGCCGCTGCGCGAGCACGCCGCGCGCCGCGACATAGGGTTGGCTGAACGACGGATCGCCCGTGAGGACATAGCCGCGCGCGCCGGTCTCCGCGTCGAGCAGGCTGATGAGCACGAGCTGCGACTCGCCGATCAGCGCCGAGGAGACACGTGCGTTCCGCTCGCTCGTCTGCGTCTGCAGATCGAGATAGCTGAGCGCGCCGACCAAAACCAACACGAGCGCGCACGGCAGCACCACGAGCGCCAACAGGCGGGCGCGCAGTCTCACCGACGGTCTCCGGAGCGTTGGTGGTTGGAAGCCATGTGCGCCTGGAAACGGATGGGCGTGTCATCCGCGCGATTCCTTCTCGGCACACGAAGGGATTCAGCGACCGGCGTCGGACCCGACGGCGGTGCAACGGGAACGCACGGACTTGCTCGCGGCGGCGCACGCCGCGGCCTTGCGCGCCGGTGAGGCGATCGTCCGCATCGAACGCGAGGGAGCGCTCGGGACGCGTCTGAAGGCGGACCGCTCGGTCCTCACCGAGGCCGATCTCGCGGCGAACGCGCTGATCGTCGCCGCGTTGCGCGAGCTGGACCCGCGCGCGCCGATCGTCTCGGAGGAGGGCTGCACCCGGCTCGAGGCGCCCGCGCCCCGCTTCTGGCTCGTCGACCCGCTCGACGGCACCCGCGAGTTCGTCTCGGGAAACGGCGAGTATACCGTCAACATCGCGCTGATCGAGGACGGCTGCCCCGTACTCGGCGTCGTCCACGCACCGGCCAAAGGCCTCACCTACACGGCCGTGCGCGGCGCCGGCGCGGAGCGCACCGAGGACGGCCGGACGCAGCCGATCCGGGCGCGCGCCGACGGACCGCTGGTCGTCGTCGCGAGCCGCTCGCACCCGGGCCCCGCGCTCGGCGCGTTCCTCGCCGCGCTCCCGCCGCATCACACCCTCGCGATGGGCAGTTCGCTCAAAATCTGCCGCGTCGCCGACGGGACCGCAAGCCTCTATCCGCGGCTCGGCCCGACATCGTGGTGGGACACCGCGGCGGCGCACGCCGTCGTACGGGAAGCCGGCGCGTCGCTGTGCGGGCTCGACGGCCGCGAGCTGCGCTACGAGGGCGCGGGGATCCTCAACCCGCCGTTCGTGTGCGCCGCCGTCCCGCATGCCGTGTGGACCGCCGCGGCGACGACGGTCTCCGCTTCAGAACAGGCGTAGCTCCCGCTCCTCCTCGTCGGTCAGCGCAGCGACGCGCGTACCGAGCAGCCGGATCGGCACGCCGGCGAGCCCCGCGCGGCGCCAGCACCAGAGCGCCGCGGCGTGGATCGCGTCGGCATCGTTCGTCGCGACCGCGAGGCTCGTCTGGCGCCCCGTGGTGATGAAGTCGGCGCGCTTGATCTTGATCCCGACCGTCGCGCCGCGCAGGTGCTTCGCACGCATGTCGGCGGAGAGCTCGTCGGCCTGCGCGCGGAGCAGCGCGAGAATGCGCGTCTCGTCGCGCACGTCGTACTCGAAGGTCTCCTCGGTCGAGATCGACTTGCGCTCGCGCGACGCATCGACCTCGCGCTCGTCGATCCCGCGCGCCAGATCGCGAAAGAACGGCCCACTGCGCCCGAACAGCGCATAGCAGCGCGCGTCGTCGAGCGCAGCGACGTCGCCGATCGTCGCGATCCCGGCCGCTTCGAGCCGCGGCTGCGTCTTCGGGCCGATCCCCCACAGCCGCCCGATCGGCATCGGCGCGAGGAACCCCGCCTCGGTCCCCGGCGGAACGACCGTCAGCCCGTCGGGCTTGTCGACGTCGCTCGCGATCTTCGCCACCATCTTCACCTGCGCGACCCCCGCGCTGACGGTCAGCCCGATCTCCGCGCGTACGCGCGCGCGCACGCGCCGCGCGAACGCCACCGCGCCCTCGAGATCGACGTCCGGCACGTCGACGAACGCCTCGTCGAGCGAAAGCCCTTCCACGGCGCGCGCACCTTCGGCGAAGATCGCAAAGACGCGCTCGGAGGTCGCGCGATAGGTGGGGAAATCCGGCGGCACGACGACCAGCCGCGGACACAGCTCGCGCGCGCGGTAGAGCGGCATCGCCGACCGCACCCCGAACGGACGCGCCTCGTACGAGGCGGTGAGCACGACGGCGCGGCGCGACGATCCCGAGACCGCCAGCGGGACGCCCCGCAGCGCGGGATTATCGCGTTGCGCGACCGACGCGTAGAACGCGTCCAGGTCGAAGTGCACGATCATCGGCGTTCATGCCGCGATCCCGTCGAGGACCGTCCGTAACGCGGCGATGTTGCGCGCGTCGTCGGCTTCCTCGCCCGGTGTCTCGAGGATCGCGACCTTCCCCTGCACCCCCGGATGCGCGACGATCGCGCGAAAACCCTCGATCCCGATCTGCCCCTCGCCGATGTGCCAGTGCCGATCGCGATGGCCGCCGAGCGGGATCTGCGTGTCGTTGAAATGGAACATCACGACGCGCTGCAAGCCGATCTCGCGCTCGACCAGGTCGAAGAAACGCTCGACGCCGTCGCGGTGGTTGATCTCGTACCCGGCGGCCCACGTGTGCGCGGTGTCCAGGCAGAACGCGAGCTGCGGATGATCGACCGCGCGCACGATCGCGCCGAGCTCCTCGATCGTCCCGCCGCAGAGCTGCCCCGCGCCGGCGCTGTTCTCGATCACGAGATGGACGCCCGGCGCGATCCCCTCGAGCGCGTCCTCGAGCGCCGCGACGACCGAGCCGAAGCCCTCGCTGCGCTCGCGCTTGCCGTACGAGCCCAGGTGCGTGTTGACGTACGCGACGTCGCCGGCGGCGGCGATCGCCAGATCGTTCTTGAGCAGCCGCAGCGAGTTGACGACGGTCTTGCCGTCCTCGCTCGCGAGGTTGATCAGGTACGAGGTGTGGATCACCGCCGGCGTGATCCCCGCCGCGCCGCGCGCGCCCGCGAAGCGCTGCAGCGCCGGCGCGTCGATCGCACCGACGCGATACGTCTTCGGATTGCCCGCGAAGAATTGCAGCGCGGTGCAACCGAGGCGTTGCGCGTACGCGGTCGCCTCCTCGTAGCCCGCACCGACCTTGACGTGTACGCCGATGCGCATTCAGACCGTCCCGAGGTAGAGGTAGTAGATCAGCCGCACCGTGAAGCCGGCTTCGGGCGCGCCGTGCGCGCGCAGCAGGTGTCCTTCGAGCGCCGCGAGCCAACGCTCCGCGTGCTCACCGTACGCGGTGCGCACCTCGGCGCGCGTGCGCTCGTTGCTCATCCAGCCTTCGACGGTCGTGCGGATCAGACCCGGGACGACGCGCACCGCCGTGGCGGCGAACGGCGCGGCGTAGAAGCTGCGGAAGCCGCGCGAGGTCGGCTCGACGATCGGCTCGAGGCCGAGGTCGCGCGTCGCCGCGGCGCGATGGCCGAGCACGTTGCTCTCGGTCGCGATGCTCGGCCACCAGATCGCGACCGTCCCGCCTTTGCGCACGACGCGCAGCAGCTGCGCGAGCGCGGCCGGCTGGTCGACGAGGTGGAAGACCTCCGCGGCGATCGCCGCGTCGAACGAGGCGGGCTCGAACGGGAGCGCCTCGGCGCGTCCGGGGCCGAGCCGCGCGTTCGGCAGGCGCGTACGGGCGCGCGTCAGCATCGCGATCGACGGGTCGATCCCGGTGATCACGGCGCCGGCCTGCGCGAGCGGTTCGCTCGCCAAGCCGGTCCCGATCCCGAGATCGAGGACGCGGCTCCCCGCGCCCATCCCGCTTTGCCGCAGGATCTCGTAGAGCGCCGTCGGCGCGGGCGTACGAAAACGATCGTACTGCTCGGCGAGCGCGTCGTAGTTGGTTACGGCCCCGGTCTCCATCCCGGAGGTGTTATCGGCGGCGGCCGAAGGTGAATTGACGCGCCCGCATCCCCGGCGGCATGAATGTGCGCGCGCGCCCGCTCGGCGCGGCCCGCGACGGGTTCTTCTCGAAGGTCGTTCCGGTCAGCAGGACGGCGTCGGAGGGGCGTTCCCGGCGCCCGACCCGTCCGATCAGCTGCTCGATCTCCGACTCGCCGAAGGCGTCGGAGTCGGTGACGATGATGAGGTCGGCCGCCGGGATGTCGATCCCGCTCCCGACCAGGTTCGTCGCGGCCAGGACGGCCGGCGCTTGGGAGCGGAACGCGCTCATCATCTCGACGCGCGTCCCGACCGAGTTGACCTTCACGCCCTTACGGCGGTGGCGGCTGCTGTGCTCGCTGGTGTCGGCCATGTCGCCGCGCAGCTGTTGTACGCTGATCGCGTAGGTCTGCTCGAGGCGTTCGGCGAGCCGCGGGACGTCGCCGCGCGTGCGGCCGATGACGAAGACGCGCGAGCCGCGCGCGAGGTGGTCGCGGATCAGCGCGTCCGCGCGCGAGAGCTGCTCGGCCGGCGGCTCGCCCCAAACGCCCTCGACCTTGTGCACCTTCGTCGGCAGCACGTCGAACGGCATCTTCTTCATCGAGACGATGTTCTTGAGCGCGCCGACGCGGTCGAGGAAGCGGCGCAGCTCGTCCGGCGTCGCGGTCGCGAAGAGCATCGGGCAGTCGAGGTCCTCGATCAGCCGCAGGTGCTCGCGCTCGTCGAACGCGTTCACGTCGTCGACGATCAAGAGGTCGCTGCGGTCGATCAGGTCCCAATAGCGGTCGATCGTGAGCATCATCGCGGAGCCGACGACGACCCGCACGTTCCCGTTGCGCAGCCCCTCTTCGTCGGCGCGGCGGTCGGCGGGCGCCGCACCGCCGTGGATCTGGCCGACGCCGATCCCCGTCCCCTCGAGGCGTTCGGTGAAGTAGGTGACGTGCTGGCGGATCAGGTCGCGCGTCGGCGCGAGGACGACGACGTAGCCGTCGGTCTGCAGCACGGTATCGACGGCGACGCGCAGCATCACCTCGGTCTTCCCGGACCCGGTCGGCGCCTTGAGCAGAAACTCGAAGAGGCCGTCGTCGAGCCCCGACATGAGGGCGTCGATCGCCTTGCGCTGATCGTCGGTGAGCCGGAAGCGCTCGCCCGGCTGGATCAGTTCGTGGTTCAGCGCGACGCGCTGGCAATTTTCGTCGATCGTCGCCCACACGGTGGCGGGCGAGAACGCGGGCTCGGCTAGACCGGTGATGGCTGGGGCTCCGTTTCTGTACGTTCTTCTTCGTGCTCGTCGTGGGCGCCGACCGGCTCCTCGGCAGCGTCGCCCTCGGGGGGCTGCGCTTCTTCCGCCGGCGGCACGTCGGCCTGCGGCTCTCCGGCCGAAGGCGCTTCGGCCTGCGGCTCTTCGGCGGCGGATGCTTCCGCCTGGGGCTCGTCCGGCAATTCTTCGTCGGACTCGGCGGCCTGTGCCTCGCGGGGGACCGCCTGGGTCGGGATCGGGAGCGCCAGCTCGACCGGCGCGGTGCCGTCGACGTCGATCGGCGGTAGCTCCTCGAGCGAGCGCAGCCCGAAGGCTTCGAGGAACTCGGGGGTGGTCTTGTAGAGGACCGGCCGCCCCGGGACGTCCTTGCGCCCCGATTCGGCCAGGAAACGCCGGTCGACGAGGGTCGCGACGACCGAGTCGGCGCTGACCCCGCGGATACCCTCGATCTCGCCGCGGGTGACCGGCTGCATGTACGCGACGATCGCGAGCGTCTCGAGCGCCGCGGGCGAGAGATTCGTCTTGGGCGGCATCAAGTAGCGCTCGACCGCCTCCCGGGCCGCCGGGGAGCTGGCGAAGCGATAGCCGCCGGCGATCTCGCGCAGGACGACGCCGCGGTGCGAGAACTCCTCGTCGATCTTCTGGAGCGCGACCGTGACGTCGCTCTCCTCGGCGCCCGTCAGCTTGGCGAGCTGCTTGATCGAGAGAGCCTCGGAGGCGACGAAGAGCAGGGCCTCGAGGTCCCGCTGAAGGCTTCCGGTTTCGAGGAGTTCAGGCTGCACGGTCTTCTTCGGGGATGGGGAGGAGCTCGATGTCCCCGAACGGCGCGTCCTGCGCGACGCGCAGGCGGCTTCGCCGGACGAGCTCGAGGACGGCGAGGAAGGTGACGATGATCCCGACCCGGTCGTGCCCCTCGCACAGGGCGAAGAACGACGCGCGGCCGTCGCGCCGGACGACCCGGGCGACGACCTCCATCTGCTCGACCAGCGAGACGCGCTCGCGGATGATCGTGCGCTTCTCGGGCTTCGCCGCGCGCAGCGCCGCGGCGAGCGCCCCGGCCAGCTTCAGGGCGTCGATCTTGTAGCGCTGGATCAGCTCGGCGGTCGCATCGCCGCCGTCGGGGCGCAGGTAGTACGCCGAGGCTTCGGCGGCGCGGTCGCGCAGCTCCTGACCGGCCTCGCGGTACTTCGAGTAGGCGATCAGCCGCTCGCGCAGGCGCTGCTCGACCGCCTCGGCCGACTCCTCGGGATTCTCGAACTCGACCGGGATCGGCGGCAGGAGCGCCTTGGACTTCAGGAAGACGAGCGTCGAGGCGACGACGAGGTAATCGGCGGCCAGCTCGACGTCGATCGCCTCCATCGCGTGGAGGTACGCCAAATACTGGTCCGCGACCATCGCCAAGGGGACGGTCGCGATGTCGAGCTGACGCTCCTTGACCAGGTTGAGCAGCAGGTCCAGCGGACCGTCGAAGACGTCGAGCGAGACGCGCAGGGCGCGCTCGTCGGGAACGGGGGACGGTGCGGTCACGAAGTCAGGCGCTCGTGCCCCTCGGACGACGACGCGGCGACCGTCTCCGTCTCGAACAGCCCGGTTCCCTCGGCGTCGAGGTATTCCAGGCCCAGGTCGACCAGACGCTTCTCGTTGACGTACTTGAGCGCTTTCTTGGCTGCCTTGATCTCGAACCACCGCGCCTCGTCGACCTCATGGTCATGGTTCGCGGTATCGCCCGAGAGGTAGCGCATGAGGTAGAAGTGGACCGACTTCTTGTGCTTGGTCCGGTTCAGGTAGAACCAGTACGAGATGTCGGAGAGCTTCGAGAGGATCTCGGCCCAACAGCCCGTCTCCTCCCGGACTTCCCGGAGGGCGGCCTGTTCATGAGTCTCCCGAGGCTCGACGTGCCCCTTCGGCAGCGACCATACGCGCGGTTCACCCCGTCCGATCAGGAGCGCTTCCAAAGTAGCCCCGTTCCGCCGCAGGACGAGCCCGCCGGCGGAGACTTCGTATTTGATCCGCATGGTCGTTTCCGTCAGAGACACGTTCAGCCCGATGACCGGGCTGGTCTCTCAAGTATAACCCGGAGGCCCAAGAAGGACCGAGCGTTGGCTGTGCGCTCCTACGGGTACGCGGCCGAAACAGGCGAGCGGATCCAGAGCATCGTCCCTTCGCCCACGGCCTCCTCGGAGGCGGTCGCCTCCTCGCTGGGACCCGCGCCGCCGAGGCCCCCGCTCGCCCGGAGCGCGTCCTGCGCGAGGCGCTCGGCGCCGAAGCAGGTCGCACACGGACGCCGGCTCGCCGGATGGGGCAGGAACGCGGTCGCCGCCCGGCCGCGGACGCGCGGCGTGCGCGGCCGCCACGCGGTGCGCACGACGTGGCGAGCCGGGAGGACGGCCATCGACCGCACGACCGATGGCCGGGCGACCGGCGGCGCGGGGTCGCGCCGCGCGAGCGCGTGCGGGACGAAGCGCGGCCGAGGCGCGGCATGGACCGAGGAGAGGCGCCGCTCCGCGCGGGGGGCCGCGGAACGCGGCGCGACCCGGGGCACCGCGACCAGCGCACCGGCGACCACGGCGAGCGCGGTCGCCGTGAAGAGTCCGGCCGCGATCCCGCGGCCGACCGGCCCGGCGCCGGAAGGCGGGCGCAAGAGCCGCTCGACCCGGATCGCCACGTGGGAGCGCCGTCCGGCGAAGGCGGGCGTCAGCCCGCCGCAGCGGTCGGTCGCCAGACGGAGCAGGCAGGCGGCATAGGGACGGGGACCGCTCGTCGCGGCCGCGCGCTCGTCGCTGGCCAGCTCGCGCTCGAGGTCGAGCGCGCGGCCCAGGACCCAGAGACCGGGGAGCCACCACCCCGCCCGCAGCACGAGGCTCTGGAGCGCTTTGGCCCAGTCGTCGCCGCGCGCGAGGTGCGCGCACTCGTGAGCGAGGACCGCCGCCCACTCGCCGGCGTCGACACGGCTGCGAAAGCCCGACGGGACGACGACGGCGGGGTGCAGATAGCCGATCGCGGTCGGGGTGAAGACGGCGGCCGACTCCCGCAAGCCCGCGTGCCGGACCGGCGCCGACCCGCAGCGCACGGCACGACGCTTGACGAGCAGCACGCGCGCGACGTCGAGGGCGAAGGCGAGCAGCAACAGCCCGGCGACCGCGGCGGCCGCGCGCGCGACGAGCGGCGCGAGCCCCTCCGCGCCGGTCAGGAGCTGCCCCGTCGGCGAGGCGCTTGCGACCGCGGGACGCAGCGCCGCGGCGAGCAGCGCGAGCGGCATGAACGCCGCGCCCAGGGCGAAGGCGACGACCAGGAACCGGTAGCGCACCGCGGCGCGCGCGTAGGTGCGCGCCGCGAGCAGCGCGCAGACCGCCAGCGGGAGGCTCACGAGGGCGGCGACGCCCCCGGCCAGGACCGCCGCGGCCGCGGGCGTCAGCTCTGCTCCCCCGCTAACAGCGCGCGCAGCCGCCGCTCCTCGTCGGGATCGAGGCGTTCGCTCCCGAGCAGGTTCAGCATCAGCGCGCGCGGAGAGCCGTTGAAGAACGTCGCGAGGACGTTCTCGATCACGCTGCGCCGCGCGTCGTCACGTTCGACGCGCGCGCGGTAGACGTTCGCCTTGCCGCGCATCGTGTGCACCACGTACCCTTTGCGCTCGAGGATCGTCAGCGTCGAGAGGACCGTCGTGTACGCGATCGGCCGGTCTTCGAGGCGCGCGTGAATCTCGGCCACGGTGGCATCGCCGAGGTCCCACAAAATATCCATGAGGCGGTATTCCGCCTCGGTCAGCGTCGGTGACGGCCGTCGGGCCATGGTGACGATGATACGACGCCGTACCGCGGTTTTCCGCGCGCCTACGCCGCGGGCGCGGCGAGCCAGGCATCGACGCGGCGTTCGAGGACGTCGAGCGGGATCGAACCGGCGCCCAAGACGACCGCGTGGAAATCGCGCACGTCGAAGCGCGCGCCGAGCCGCTGCCGGGCCCGCTCGCGCAGATCGAGCAGCTTGAGCTGGCCGATCTTGTATGCCAGCGCCTGACCGGGATCGGTGATGTAGCGGTCGATCTCGTTCTCGACGTCGAGGCGCGTCTTCGCGGCGTTGTCGAGGAAGTACGCGATCGCGCGATCGCGCGACCACCCTTGCGCGTGCATCCCCGTGTCGACGACGAGCCGCACGGCCCGCCACATCTCGTAGCTGAGCGCGCCGAGCGTCGTTTTCGCGTCGTCGTAGACGCCGATCGCCTCACCGAGCGACTCGGCGTAAAGCCCCCAGCCCTCCGAGTAGCCGACATAGTACGCGGCGCGGCGGAAATCCGGCAGCGCACCGAGTTCCGTCGCGAGCGCGAACTGCAGGTGATGGCCGGGAACCGCCTCGTGCAGCGTGAGCACCGGCATCTCGTAGATCGGCCGCTGCTCGGGACGGTACAGGTTGACGCAATAGCGTCCGGCGCGCGATCCGTCGAGGGCGCCGGGCTGGTAGTAGGCCGTCGTCGTGTCGGGTGCGATCGCGGCGGGGATCGGGATCACGCCGTACGGCGTGCGCGGCAGCGTGCGGAAGAACCGCACCAGCTCGGGATCGATCCGCTTCGCGAGCGCGCGATACGCCGTCAGCAGTGCGCCGGGATCGCGATGGTAGTTCGCCGGATCGTCGCGCATCTGCCGGAACACCGCTGCGAGCGAGCCCGCATAGCCGGTGCGCGGCGCGACCTGTTCCATCTCCTCGCGGATGCGCGCGACCTCGCGCAGACCCAGCGCGTGGATCGCGTCGGGTTCCACCTCCGTCGTCGTGTTGACGCGCGCGAGATAGGCGTAGATCGCCTCGCCGTTCGGCACGTGCGCGAGCCCGACCGCGGTGGGCGCCGCCGGAAGATACACCTCGGTGAAGAACGCCCGGAGCCGCCGCAGCGCGGGCAGGACGCCGGCTGCGATCGCGGCACGGACGCGATCGCGCGCAGCGGCGGCCTCGACGCCGGCCGGGACGCGCGCGAACGGCGCGAAGAACGGATGCGCCTCCGGCGCGACGATCTGCCGATCGATCTGCGCCGGGATGCGCTCCATCACGACGCGCGGCCAGAGCATCCGCCGCGCGACGGCCTCGCGCAGCACGACGATCGTCGCGTCGACCTTGCGCGGCCACGCATCGACGCGCGTCGCCCACGCGTCGTAATCGCGCTGCGTCGCGAAGGGCAGCGCATCGACGATCGCGACGTCGGTCTGCACGCCGCCGCGCTGGTTGAGGGCGAACAGCTCGGTTCCGAGCTCGTGGCCGCGCAGCGCGTCGCGCAGCCGCTCCGTGTAGAGATCGAGATTGGTGCGTCCGGTCTCGGAGAGACGCGCGCGATCGAGCTTCCCGAGGCGCGCGAGGACGGCACGTTGGTGCGCCGCCTCGTCGGCGGCCGCCGCGAGGGACGGATCGTCCCAGCGTTCGTCGCCCTCGCGGTCGCCGTCGTAGGACGCGGCCTCCGGATGGCGGCGATGGTAGTCGCGCCAGTCCTCGGCGAGCAGCGCGTCGAGCTCGGCGTCGGCGGGATTCCCCTCCGCCGACGCGGGGGTTATCGCGCCCTCACCGAGTGCGAGGGCGCCGCACGCGAACGAGGCGTGCTTGAGAAGATCGCCGCGCTTCATGCGCGCCACGTTCTCGGCGCGCAGCGCGGCGACCCTCGGCAGGCGGTTACCGGGTCATCTTCTCCTTCGCCGGATGCCAGCGCAGGTCGGGCTGGCGCGCGGCGCGGGTTTCGTCGATGCGGCCGACGGCGGTGTTGACCGGCGTCTGCATCACCTTCTCCGGATCGCTCTTGGCCTGTGCGACGATCTCGCGGAACGCTGCGATGAAGGCGTCGAGCGTCTCCTTCGACTCGGTCTCGGTCGGCTCGATCATCAGGCACTCGGGGACGATCAGCGGGAAGTAGATCGTCGGCGCGTGGTAGCCGCGATCGAGCAGCGCCTTCGCGATGTCGAGCGCGCGCACGCCCGTCTCGCGCTTGAGCGTCTGCGCCGAGGCGACGAACTCGTGCCGGTTGATCTCGTCGTACGGGATGTCGACGACGTCGCGGATCGAGGCGCGGATGTAGTTCGCGTTGAGGACCGCGAGCTGCGAAACCTTCGTCAGATCCTCGCCGTTGGCGTAGCAGTACGCGAGCGCGCGAACCATGTGCGCGAAGTTCGACCAGAACGAACGCATCGGCCCGATCGAGTCCGGAAGTTCGAAGTCGAGCGAGAATCGCAGTTCCGCGCTCTCACGCCAACCGCTCGCGCCGACGGCGCTTCCGTCGGCGTCGAACGCCCGCACGACCGGCGTCGGGAGGAACTCGATGAGATGCGCCGCGACGCCGACGGGGCCGGCGCCCGCGCCGCCGCCGCCGTGCGGGATCGAGAACGTCTTGTGCAGGTTGAGGTGCATCAGGTCGAAGCCCATGTCGCCCGGCCGCGCGTTCCCCATCAGCGCGTTCGCGTTCGCGCCGTCGTAGTACATGAGGCCGCCGGCGGCGTGCACCACCTCCGACACCTCGGCGATGCGCGGTTCGAAAAGGCCCAGCGTGTTGGGGTTGGTCATCATGCAGACCGCCGTATCGGGACCGACGACCTTCGCCAACTCGGCGGGATCGACGCGGCCGTTCGCATCGGACTTGAGCGAGAGGACCTTGAAGCCGACCATCGCGGCGGAGGCCGGGTTCGTGCCGTGCGCGGTGTCGGGGACGATGACGACGTTGCGCTGCGGCTCGCCCTTCTTCGCGAAGTACGCCTTCGCGATCAGGAGCGCCGCGAGCTCGGCGTGCGCGCCGGCCGCGGGGTTGAGCGAGAACGCCGCCATCCCGAAGAGCGAGGCCAACGTGCGCTCCAGCTCCCACATCACCGCGAGCGCGCCTTGCGCGGCGTGATCGGGGGCGAACGGGTGCAGGTCGCGCAGCGCCGGAAGGTTCGCCATCGCGTCGTTGATCCGCGGGTTGTACTTCATCGTGCACGAGCCGAGCGGATAGAACGCCGTATCGATCCCGAACGTCTTCTGCGAGAGTCGCGTGAAGTGGCGCACGACGTCCAGCTCGCTGTTGTCGGGGAGCGGGAGCTCCTCGCGCAGCGCATCGGCCGGGAGCAGCGTATCGAGCGCGGGACCTTCCGGCAGATAGCGGTTCGCGCGGCCGTCCTGGCCGGTCTCGAAGATCAGCGGGGTATCAAACGTGGGCAGCGGCACGGGCCGGGATCTCCGAGAGCGCGGTGGTGAGCAAGTCGATGTCGGCGCTGGTCGTCAGCTCGGTCGCCGCCATGAGTATCGTGTCGTCCAGCTCGGGATAGAAGCGCCCGAGGTCGAGCCCGCCGACGATCTTCTTGCGTTCGAGCGCGGCGAGCACGTCGGCGGCGCGGCCGGGGACGCGGATCGCGACCTCGTTGAACGTCGCCGCCGCGAAGCGCGCCGAGAAGCCCGGCAGCGCCGTCACCTTCGCGCGCAGCTCGTTCGCGCGCGCGACGTTGAGCGCCGCGCAGTCGCGCAGCCCCGTCTTCCCCATCGCCGCAAGGTAGATCGTCGCGACCAGCGCGCAGTGCGCCTGGTTCGTGCAGATGTTCGAGGTCGCTTTCTCGCGGCGGATGTGCTGCTCGCGCGCCTGCAGCGTCAGCACGTACGCCGTCCGCCCGGCATGATCGACCGATTTGCCGACCAGCCGTCCCGGGACGCGGCGCAGATGTTCGGTCGTCGCGGCGAGGAACCCGACGTGCGGGCCGCCGTACGCGATCGCATTGCCGAACGACTGCCCCTCGCCCACGCAGATCTCGGCGCCCCAGGAGGCCGGGGTCGCGAGCGCGGCGAGCGAGAGCGCCTCGGCGACGACGCCGATCACGACGGTCTTCGTCGCGCGCGCGTGCTCGCCGATCGCGCGCGGCAGCGCGTCGAGCGCGCCGAAGACGTTCGGCGACTGCACGACGAGCGCGGCGTACCGCTGGTCGGCGAGCTTCGCCTCGACGGCGGCGTAGTCGGTGCGGCCGTCGGCGGCGTAGGGCAGCTCGTCGATCTCGAGCTCGAGCCCCTCGGCATAGGTGCGCAGGACGGCGCGATAGTTCGGATGGACGGCCGCGGAGATAAGGACGGCCTTGCGCCCGGTCGCATTGACCGCCATGATCACGCCCTCGGCGAGCGCGGTCGCCCCGTCGTAGACGGAGGCGTTGGCGACGTCGAGCCCGGTGAGCAGCGCGATGTACGTCTGCCACTCGTAGATCGCTTGCAGGTAGCCCTGCGAGACTTCGGCCTGGTACGGCGTGTACGAGGTGAGGAACTCGCCGCGCATCGCGATCGCGCCGACGACCGGCGGGACGTAGTGGCGGTAGGCGCCGGCGCCGAGGAACGAGGTGTACTCGCCTGCGGTCGTTCGGTCGGCAAAGCGGCGAAAGCGCTCGGCGATCTCGATCTCGCTGAGCTCGGGCGTAACTTCGAGCGGCGTGCGCAACGCGACGGCGTCGGGGACGCGGACGAGATCGTCCAGCGACTCGACGCCGATCACGCGCAACATCGCCTCGATGTCCGACGCGGTATGCGGTGTATAAATTTGAACGGCGCTCCGGCCCCGCCACCGGGGCCCATGACGATGAAGGGACTCGGCGTTCGGATTTCCCCGTAGGGGGCCGTCAGACCATTTTCTTCCCCGCCAAGACCAGCGGAGCGTTCGTCACCCTTCGTCACCCTGAGCTCGGCGAAGGGTCTCCCTTCGGGCTAGCTCTGGGCGACCAGCTTCTCGTAAGCCTCCGGGCCCATGAGCGCCTGCGTCTGCGAGACGTCGCCGAGCTTGACCTTGTAGAGCCAGCCCGAGCCGTACGGGTCGCGGTTGACGACCGCCGGATCAGCCTCGATCCCCGGATTGACCTCGGTGACCTCGCCGCCGACCGGCGTGAAGACGTCGGAGACGGCCTTCACCGACTCGACGACCCCGATGCTCCCGAACTGCTCGAGCTGCGCGCCGACGCGCGGGAGCTCGACGAAGACGATGTCGCCGAGCGAGTCCTGCGCGTAGTCGGTGATCCCGACGGTCGCGACGTCGCCGTCGAGCTTCACCCATTCGTGTTCTTTGCTGTACAACAGCCCAGCCGGTAGTGCCATCGAAGTCCTCTCTGTTGCCTGTGGTGGCGCCGGCCCTTCCGCCTTAGGTCGTCGGACGCTTGTAGAAGGGCAGCGTGGTGACGACCGCCGCATGCGGCGTCCCGCGCACCTCGACCGCAAGAGCCGTGCCCTCGGTGGCAGCCGACGGCACGATCAGCGCCGTCGCGACGTTCTTTCCGAGCGAGGGGGCGAACGAACCGCTCCGCACCTCGCCCACGCGCGTGCCGCCGGCCAAGACCGGATAGCCCGCGCGCGCCGGGACGCGGCCCTCCATCACCAGGCCGACGATGCGCGGATAGTCGCCCGCCTCGCGTTGCGCGAGAAGCGCTTCCTTGCCGACGAAGGCCGGCTTGTCGAACTTGATCGCCCAGGCGAGTCCGGCTTGCAGCGGCGTGATCTCCTCGGTCATCTCGTGGCCGTAGAGCGGCATCCCCGCTTCGAGGCGCAGCACGTCGCGCGCGCCCAGGCCGCACGGTTCGAGCCCGGCCTCGCGGTTCTCCGCGAGCAGCAGATCCCAGACGCCCACGGCGTCGCCCGCGGGGAGGAACAGCTCGAACCCGTCCTCGCCGGTGTAGCCCGTCCGCGCCAGGACGACCGTCTCCCGGCTGCCGCGCACGCGCGTCTCGCAGCACCCGTAATACTTGAGCGCCGCGAGATCGGCCTCGACGTAGGGCTGCAGCCACGCCAGCGAGCGTGGTCCTTGGATCGCGATCAGCGCGCGTTCGCCGTGCAGGTTGGTCAGCCGCACGTCGCCGGAGCGGTTCGCCTCGACGTGCTTCCACATCTTGTCGGCGTTCGAGGCGTTGACGACCAAGAGCCAGCGGTCCTCGGCGAGCCGATAGAAGATCACGTCGTCGTGTGCGCCGCCGTGCTCGTTGGTGAAGATGTTGTAGCGCGCCTGACCGGGCTTCATGTTCGCGACCTTGTTGACGGTCAGCGCCTCGGCCCACGCGCCGACGTCGACGCCGCGCAGCTCGAACTGCGCCATGTGCGAGAGGTCGAAGAGCCCCGCGCGCTTGCGCACCGCCTCGTGCTCCCGCAAGATCCCGCCGTACTGCACGGGCATCTCGAAGCCGCCGAACGGCACGATCTTCGCCCCCAGGGCGAGGTGCGCGTCGTAGAGCGCGGTGCGGCGAAGCGTTCCGGAGAGATCGGTCATGGCTTGGCGGTAATGCCCGCTGCCGGTCCGCGGCTCCTGGCCGCGCCCCGGTCAGCGCAGCGTCACGATCGGTCCGTCGGTCGACGTGCGCGGATCGTGCGTCACCCCGCGTTCGACGAGATCGACGACGATCGGGCCGATCTGGTCGAGCGTGATCCAGCCGGGCGCCGCCTGCGCGGTGTCGCGCGTGCGCACCGGACCGTCGATCACCAGCTCCACGATCTCGAGCGCGGGATCGTCGTTCTCGGCGTGCAGCGCGCGCGTGAGCATCAGCTGCGCCGCGCCCGCGATCGAGACGAGCGCGGACCCGCGGATCGGCAGATACGCCGCGCCGCCGCCGATCCCGACGTAGCGGCCGCCGCCGTGCGACTGCAGCATCGGGATGAACGTGCGCGCGAAGACGACGTGCGTGCGCAGCATCTCGTCCATCACCGCGTCCCACGTCTCGAGCGCGATCTCCGTGAGACGTGGGCCCTCCCACCACCCTCCGAGCGAGGCGACGACGGCGTCGAACCGTCCGCGCTCGCGCTCGAGCCGCGCGCGCAGCTCCTGCGCGCCGTGGGCGTCACCGGCGTGCGCGACCGTCGTCGTCAGGTTCGCGAGCGAGACCGTGTCCGCGAGCCGCGCGCGCAGCAGCTCCAGCTTTGCGGCGCTTCGCGACGGCACGGCGACGGAGTGCCCGGCCCGCAGCAGCCAGCGGACGATCCCCTCGCCGACTCCGCCCGCCCCGCCGCCGACCAGCACTTGCGCCATCAGCGATTACGCGAAGACGTCGCCGTCCTTCGCCAGCTCGCGGCGCAGGTAGAGCGGGAGCGCGAAGATGCGGCGGTGCGTCTCGGCATCGTAGAACCAATTCTCGCCGCGCAGCGTCCCGACGTACGCGTCGATCGTCGCGGGCTCGGTCGCCGCGACGTCGGCCTCGTCGCTGCAGGCGATGAACGCCCAATCGTTGTCGAACGCCGGGACGTGGGTGTAGAAGCTGCGCACGTTGCGGAAGTACGCGCGCAGCGAGCGCGCCATCTTCGCATGCAGCGCCATGTTGTGGAAGCCCGCCGTCGAGGCTTGCAGCACGTACACGCCGCCCGGCGCGAGGCGCGCCTTGATGTCGCGAAACACCTCGCCGTTGAAGAGCGGGAACGAAGGCGAGTCGGGGAGCGGTTCGGTCAGGTCGCTGATGACGACGCCGTAGCGGTCCCGGTCTTCCTTGAGAAACGCGAGCGCATCGCCGATGATCACGCGGGCGCGCGGATCGTCGAACGCGCCGTCCGACCATTCCGGCAGGTAGCGCTTGGAGAGATCGACGACCTGGCCGTCGATGTCGACCATCGTGCAGCGCCGCACCGACGGGTCGCGCAAGACCTCGCGCAGCGTCGCGCCCTCACCGCCGCCCAGGATCAGCACGTCGCTCCGGTCGGCGGCGGCGGCCATCGCGGGATGGACCAGCGACTCGTGGTAGATCTTTTCGTCGGCTTCCGAGGACTGCGTGTCGCCGTCGAGGACGAGCAGCTTGCCGAACACCGGCGTGCGCAGCACGGCGACCGACTGGAAGGGCGTCCGACCCGAGTAGTACGTCTCCTCGATCGCGTGCGCGTGCAGCTCGGTCGGTGCGAACTGCTCGGTGTACCACTGGTAGTGCTCGGTCTTGGGCATGGCGTCCGTCGGGTTGGACGCGCGAAACGAAAAGCCCGCCGCCGTAACGGCGACGGGCTTCGAGGGTCTCTCCCGGAACCGGTGTTCCCGAGGAATGCCGTTCTTTCCGCGAACGGTGGGAGCGTCAGGCCGTGGCCATCAGCTCGCGGGTGTCGACTTCCGTCGTCACGAGGTGGGTGAAGCGGCCGGGGCCGGCCTCAATCCCTCGTTTCACTTCGGTCGTCAGCATGGTCGTGGCGCCCATCGCCTCTGCGGCGTATTCGCACGCCGCCCACGGATCCGTGTGGTCACCGCACGTGTAGAAATCCATCGCGGCGTAGCCGGTCTCCGGCCACGTGTGGATCGACAGGTGCGACTCCTGGATCACCACCACCCCAGACACGCCCTGCGGCTGGAAGCGATGGAAGGCCGTCTCGATGATCGTCGCGTTCGCGGCTTTCGCCGCGTTCGTCATCATCTCACGGACCGCGTCGACGTCGGTGAGCTTCGAGGCATCGCAGCCGGAAAGCTCGCAGACGATGTGCGTACCCAGTGCTTTCAATTTTTATGTGACTCCTCGGGTTCGGTTGGGAGAATCCCACCTCCAGGCGTGTCGTCCGACGTGTGCGGTACACCGTCTCGTCGTCGACCTATCAGCAGACTCTTGTCGGCACGGTCACCTCGTTGGACCGAACGAACGTTCCGCTGCGATGGCGCGTAGGGCGCGCCGTCCCCCCGTCGGACTGACGAGGACCCCCGGCTCTAATGAGCGGGGGTCCCGCAAGTCCGACCGCTATGGTACCCCCCGGGGGGGTGCTTGTAAATAGCGCCGCCGCGGATTTTTCGGCGAGGCCTCGGCGTCCCGGGTCCGCCTGGGGACGATGTCGTATCCTCGCAGGCCCGTGAACGGATTCGACCTCACGGAGCGCGGACGCGCGCTCGCCGCCGAAGGCCAGCACGACGCCGCCCTCCGGACCCTCCTGACCGCCGCCGCCGAGCGGCCCGACGACGTCGGTGCCCACTTGGCGATCTACGAGGTGGCGCAGATCCTGCATCGGCCCGAGCTGGCCTTGGCGCACCAGCGGCGTGCGATCGCCCTCGCGCCAGTCCAGTCGACGCCTGCGGCGAGCGCCGAAGCGTACGCGCTGCTCGTCCCGTGCGTCCCCGGCCCCTGGACCGCCAATACGCCGGTCGACCTGCTCTTCGACCCGCGGCAGGTCACGATCCACCGCTGGTTCGTCGACCCGGCCGCCCCGCTTCCCGGGCTCCCGCCGTACGACGCCGTCTTCGTCGCGGCAGGCGAGTCGCAAGCCGCCGCTCCGGCGCTGCGGATGCTCGCGGAGCTGCTGCCGCACCAGCCCAAGCCGGTGCTGAACGATCCCGGGCACATCGCCCGCCTCGGCCGCATCCCGTTCGCGGAGCTGTTCGCCGGCGCGCGCGGGTGCCGCGTCGTCGCGACGACCCGAATGACGCGTGAGGCGTACGCGGCGCACGGCTTTCCGACCCCGCACATCGTGCGGCCCGTCGATTCGCACGGCGGTCACGGGCTCGAACGCGTCGACGACGACGCCGGACGCGCCGCGTATCTCACCGCGGTCGACGCGCCGGAGCTGTACCTGCAGCCGTTCGTCGACTACCGCAGCGCCGACGGCCTCTACCGCAAGTACCGGATCATCTTCGTCGACGGCGAGCCCTACCCGTTCCACCTCGCGATCTCGCCGCGCTGGATGGTGCACTACTACAACGCCGCGATGACCGAGCACCAATGGATGCGCGACGAGGAGCACGCGTTTCTCGCGCGGCTCGACGGCGTCTTCGAGGGCGCGCTGCGCGACGCGCTCGACGAGGCGGCGCGGCTGCTCGGACTCGACTACGTCGGGATCGACTGCGCGATCGACCGCGACGGGCGGCTCCTGATCTTCGAGGCCGACAACGCGCTGCTGGTGCACCTGCTCGACGACCGCGCGCTCTTTCCGTACAAGTTCGACTACGTGCCGCGGATCTACACCGCGCTCGACGCGATGGTCCGCCGGCGGATCGCGGCGTGAACGAGCAGTCGCTGGATCCGGCCGATTGGGGGGCGTACCGCGCCACGCTGCACGCGGCGGTCGACGAGATCGTCGACGCGCTCGCCGGCGTCCGCGAGGGCGCCGTCTGGCGCCTCGTCCCGGACGCGGTGAAGGCCGCGCTCGACGAGCCGCTCCCGCGCGGCGGCGAACCGCTCGACGCGACGGTCGCGCGCTATCGCGACCTCGTCGCGCCGTACCCGACCGGCAACGCGCACCCGCGCTTCTTCGGCTGGGTCCACGGCGGCGGAACCCCCGCCGGCGTGCTCGCCGAGCTGTTCGCCGCGGCGCTCAACGCGAACGTCGGCGGGCGCGAGCACGCGGCGGTCTACGTCGAGCGCGCGGTGGTGCGCTGGTTCCGCGAGCTGTTCGGATTTCCGGAGGGCGCGAGCGGTGTGCTCACCAGCGGGACCTCGATGGGAAACCTGCTGGCCGTCGTCGCCGCGCGCGACGCGGCGCTCGGCGCGGGCGCGCGCGTGCACGGCGTCGCCGGGCGCCGGCTGACGGCGTACGCGGCGCGCGGCGTCCACGACTGCGTGAGCAAGGCGATGCGGATCGCGGGTCTCGGCACCGAGGCGCTGCGGATCGTCGCGGTCGACGCCGCGCTCGCGCTCGACGTTTCGGCCCTGCGCGCGCGGATCGCCGCCGACCGCGCCGCCGGCGCGGAGCCGTTCCTCGTCGTCGCGACGGCGGGGAGCGTCGACGCGGGCGCCTTCGACCCGCTGGGCGCGCTCGCCGACCTCTGCCGCGAGGAACGGCTGTGGCTGCACGTCGACGGCGCGTTCGGCGCCTTCGCGCGCCTCAGCCCCGCGCACGCGCACCTCGTCGCCGGGATCGAGCGCGCCGACTCGCTCGCCTTCGACGCGCACAAGTGGCTGCAGGCGCCCTACGCCGTCGGCTGCGTCCTCTTTCGCGACGAGACGGCGCACCGCGCGGCGTTCTCGTCGTCCCCGGCGTACCTGGCGCGCGCCGAGCGCGGCGCCGCGGCAGGCGCCCCCTGGTTCGCCGACTACGGCCTGGAGCTCTCGCGCGAGTTCCGCGCGCTCAAGCTCTGGTTCACCATGCGGCACTTCGGCGTCGAGCGGCTGGCCGCGGTCGTCGCACGGACCTGCGAGCTCGCCGGCGCGCTGGCGGCGCGGGTCGAGGCCGACCCGGCGCTGGAGCTGCTGGCGCCGGTCCCGCTCAACGTCGTCTGCTTTCGGGTTCACCCGACTGGTATGGAAGACGAGGCGGCCCTGGACGCATTGAATGCCGCGATCGCGGTCGCCGTCCAGGAGAGCGGCGAGGCGGTGCCGAGCACGACGCGGATCGGGGGACGCTTGGCGCTGCGGGCCTGCATCATCAACCACCGCACCGTAGAGGAAGACCTCGACGTGCTGCTGGCTGCCGTCCGGCACGCTTGGGTGGCCCATGCTTCGACAAGCTCAGCATGACAAAGGGAGCGAGAAAGCCGTTCCCATTCCGCCCCCGGGTCCTCAGGCCCGCATCCTGATCCCCGCGCACGGCCCGACCCGTGTGTCATGCTGAGCTTGTCGAAGCATGGGCCACGATCTCGCCCGTTTACGCCACGATCCCACCGGGAATCGGGTTAGAAAGTACAGAAACGTCTGCACTATCTTGACCGAACCCGGAGCGACGGGTACGCTGAGGAACTGATGGCCGCCACCACCGACGCCCTGATCGAAGAGTACCGCCACGGATTTCACGATCCGGAGAACTACGTCTTCAAGTCCGACAAGGGCCTGACGCGCGAGATCGTCGAGCGCATCTCGGCGATGAAGAAGGAACCGGCGTGGATGCGCGAGTTCCGGCTACGCGCGTACGACGTCTTCCGGGCCAAGCCCATGCCAACGTGGGGCGATACCGAGCTGCTCTCGCAGATCGACTTCGACGACATCCACTACTTCGTCAAGGCGGGCGAGCAGACGGAACGTTCCTGGGACGACGTGCCGGACGACATCAAGAAGACGTTTGACCGGCTCGGGATCCCCGAGGCCGAGCGCAAGTTCCTCGCGGGCGTCTCGGCGCAGTACGAGTCCGAGGTCGTCTACCACAGCGTCGTCGAGGAGCTCGAGAAGGACGGCGTGATCTTCTGCGACATGGACACCGCCCTGCGCGAGTATCCGGAGATCGTCCAGAAGTACATCTCGACCGTCATCCCGATCGAGGACAACAAGTTCGCGGCCCTCAATTCGGCGGTCTGGTCGGGCGGATCGTTCGTCTACGTCCCCAAGGGCGTCGAAGTGAAGATGCCGCTCCAGGCCTACTTCCGGATCAACACCGAGAACATGGGCCAGTTCGAGCGCACGCTGATCATCGCCGATGAGGGTGCGAAGGTGCACTACATCGAGGGCTGCACCGCACCGCAGTTCTCGACCAGCTCGCTGCATTCGGCGGTCGTCGAACTGATCGCGCTCGACGGTGCGTCGATCCGCTACACGACGATCCAGAACTGGTACCGCAACATCTACAACCTGGTCACGAAGCGCGCGAAGGCGATGCGCAACGCGACCGTGGAGTGGGTCGACGGCAACATCGGCAGCCGCCTGACGATGAAGTATCCCGCGATCTATCTGATGGGCGAGGGCGCGCGCGGCGAGATCCTCTCGGCGGCGTTCGCCGGCGAGGGCCAGCACCAGGACGCGGGCGCGAAGGTGATCCACGCCGCGCCGAACACGACCTCGGTCGTCACGAACAAGTCGGTCTCCGCGCACGGCGGCAAGACGACCTATCGCGGCCTGGTCGAGATCCATCCCGGCGCCGTCGGCGCAAAGACGCGCGTGAAGTGCGACGCGCTGCTGATGGACGAGAAGTCGGCCTCCGACACCAAGCCGACGATGAAGGTCGACGAGCAGCGCTCGACGGTCGAGCACGAGGCCTCGGTCTCGAAGATCGGCGAGGAGCAGCTCTTCTACGCGATGAGCCGCGGTCTCTCCGAGGCCGATGCGACCGCGATGATCGTCAACGGCTTCTTCGACTTCTTCGTCAAGGAGTTGCCGATGGAGTACGCGGTCGAGCTCAACCGCCTGATCAAACTCGAAATGGAAGGCTCGGTAGGCTAGACCAAACGCCCCGCGCGAGGAACGTTCCGTGACGTGCGCGCTCGAACGTTCCTCGCTTTGGCAGCCTGCGCTGCCGCCGTGTCGCTCGGCCCCGTCCCGGCTGGCGCCGCGAAGATCTGCTACGCGGAGATCCCGGTCGGGATGCTCGACAAGGTATTCTCCGGGACCGCGCGGGCCGGCAACGTCTTCCGCTTTCGCGTCGACCATGCGGAGACGCTCGACGACGGAACGATGATCCCGGAGGGGACGCTGGGCTACGGGGTCGTGCGTTACGCCGATCCCGCCGGCCCGCACGCGCACGACGGGATGCTCGCGCTCGAGCCGCGCTACCTGATCGTCCCGAAGCCGCTGGGCGGGGTCAAGCGCGTCGAGGTGACGATGAACCCGACGCTCCCGGTGACCTACACCCCCGCGGGGATGCTCTCGCAGGGGATGTCGGCGGCGCAGGCGGTCCCCGTCGCGGGGCTCGCGGTCACCGCCGTCAACGTCGTGCGCTGGGGCCGCAATCTCACCCTCGGACCGGGGTTCAGCTTCTCGGTCCTCCCGGTCGACAACTTGGCGCGCGGCCCGGTCTGCTGAAGCCCGCGCCTCCCGTTACTTGACGCCGAGCAGCTCGACGTCGAAGTCGAGCGTCGCATTCGGCGGGATCACCCCGCCGGCGCCGGTCGAACCGTAGGCGAGCGCCGGCGGGCAGACCAGCTTGCGGCGGCCGCCGACGCGCATCGTGGCCACCCCCTCGTCCCAGCAGCTGATCACCTGGTGCTCGCCGAGCGTGAACGAGAACGGCTCGTGGCGGTCGCGCGAGCTGTCGAACTTGCGCCCGTCCGGGAACGTCCCGACGTAGTGCACGGTCACGGTCTGCCCGGGCTTCGGGAGCTTGCCGTGCCCGACGACGAGGTCGGTGTACTTCAGGCCGTCGGCGAGCGCGACGGTCTTGTGCGCCGGGGCGGGCGCGTGGTGCGGCGCGGTCGCGGCGGCGGCCGGAAGGGTCGCCGCGGCGACGAGCGCGGCCAGGATCGCAAGCGGACGGGTCATCCCGCGCCCTTCGCGAACCAGCCCGCGTGCCCCACCCGGTCGCCAAGCTCCACGACATCCCGAGCGGAACCACCAAACGCGTCGAGGTCGACGGGGTCGAAGTACTGCTCTGCAACGTCGACGGCGAGATCTACGCCGTCGAAGACGTCTGCACGCACGACGGCGGTCCGCTCGACCAGGGCCGGCTCGACGGCTGCCGGATCATGTGCCCGCGGCACGGGGCGATTTTCGACGTCGCGACCGGTGCCGCGCTGACGCTCCCCGCGATCGTCCCGCTCCCGACCTACGACGTCCGCGTCGAGGGCGACGACATCTTCGTCGAGGTCTGACCTCCCTGACGGCCGAGCCGACCCCGTCACCCTGCGCTTGTCGATGGGCTCAGAGGTGTTCGTCGGGCTCGGCCCGGCGCGCGTCGCGCTCGTCCTCGTCGTCCTCGTGCTCGTCGCTCTCCCCGTAGACGACCTCGGGGGTCAGCGAGATCCCGGCCGCGTCGGCCTCACGCCGCGTCAACGGCTCCTCGTCGTCGGCTTGCGTGCGAAGCTGCCGCGGCAGCCCGGAATCGCGGTGATCCGTCACCTCCGAGGGAAGGGCGTTCTTGTAATCACCTTGCTGCTCGGTCTCGGACGATCGATCCATGCGACCGTCTTACCCAGCCGGGCCAGAGGCGCTTCCCGCGCCTAACCGATTGTCGAACGACGTGCGGGCGGGGCGGCGGTAGGATCATTCCATCATGGCGACGAGGCTGCTGGTCTGCACGCCGGGACACTACGGTGTACGCTACGCGATCAATCCCTGGATGAGCCGGCACGTCGGCGACACGACGCCCGACGCGGTTCGCCAATGGGAGCGTTTCGTCGAGCTGCTCGGCTGCGTCGGAGAGACCGAGCTGATCCAGGTCGAGCCCACCGCGCAAACCCCCGACCTCGTCTTCACCTCGAACGCTGCGCTGATGTGCGGCAACTTGGCGATCGTCTCGAGTTTCCGCAACGCCGAACGCCGCCGTGAGCAGCCGGTCTTCCGCGCTGCGCTCGCCCGCGCGGGCTACGCCACGACGTTTCTGCGCCAAACGTACTTCGAAGGGGCCGGCGACGCGCTGTTCGACCGGGTTCGACCGATCCTCTACGCCGGCTACGGATGGCGCACCGAACGCGGTGCGACGCTGCAGCTGCAAGAGATCGTGAGCTGCCGCGTCCTCCCGCTGCTGCTCGTCGACGAGCGCTTCTTCCACCTCGATCTCGCGCTCTGCCCGCTCTCGAGCGGGCACGTCATGGCGTACATGGACGCGTTCTCGCCGCATGCGCAGCAGCTGCTGCGCCGCGCGATCGAGCCGGGCTATTTGATCGAGGTCTCGGTCGATGATGCACTGCGGTTGGCGTGCAACGCCGTCGAGATCGGCGACGCGGTCGTCATGCACGACTGCTCGACGCGTCTGCGCGAACGACTGCACGCCGCCGGCTACCGCGTCTTCCGCACCGATCTTTCCGAGTTCCTCAAGAGCGGCGGCTCGGCGAAGTGCCTGACGCTGCGCCTCGACGACGGCCCGGCCCTGGGGATCGCCGCCGCAACCGCATAACCGAGCGAACGGTCCTGGCCCGCGGAGGGACCGTTCGTTTGAAAACTCTGACGATCAACGGGGCGACACATCACGTGGACGCCCCTGACGACATGCCGCTGCTCTGGGTCATCCGCGATACGCTCGGCATGACCGGCACGAAGTTCGGCTGCGGGGTGGCGCAGTGCGGCGCTTGCACCGTGCACCTCAACGGCCAGCCCGCGCGTTCGTGTTCGATCCCCGTCTCGGCCGCCGTCGGCGCGAAGATCACGACGATCGAAGGGCTCTCGCACGACGGAACGCACGCACTCCAGCGCGCGTGGGTCGCCGAGGACGTCCCGCAATGCGGATACTGCCAGTCCGGGCAGATCATGGCCGCCGCCGCGCTCCTGGGGCGCACGCCGAAGCCGACGGACCAGCAGATCGACGAGGCGATGAGCAACATCTGCCGCTGCGGCACCTACGCGCGCATCCGCCGAGCGATCCATCGCGCCGCGAACGGAGAAGCCTGATGCAGCGCTCCACCTTCCTCGCCTCCGCCGGCGCCGCGCTGGTGCTCGGCGCGTACGCTCCCGTGCGCGGCGTCGCCGCGAACGCGCAAGCCGCGAACGAGGCGACGCTCTCGCCCAGCGCCTGGCTGCGCATCGGCGAAGACGACACGGTCACCGCGATCCTCGGCAAGTCCGAGATGGGCCAGGGTGTGACGACCTCGCTCCCGATGCTGATCGCGGAAGAGCTGCACTATCCCGTCGACCGCATCCGCGTCGAATTCGCGCCGGTCGATCCGGCGTTCGCGGACCCGCTGCTGCAAGGGCAGACGACGGGCGGCTCGACGACGATCAAGGGACTCTTCGACCCCCTGCGCACCGCCGGCGCGCGCGCCCGCACGATGCTGATCACCGCGGCGGCGCAGCGCTGGAACGTCCCAGCCTCGGAATGCACGGCGCAGAACGGCACCGTCGTGCACGCCGGCTCGCAGCGCAGCGCGCGCTACGGCGAGCTGGTCGCCGACGCCGCGAAGCTCCCGCTCCCGGAGCACGTCGAGCTGGCCTCGCCCGATACGTGGACGGTGCTCGGCAAACCGCACCGCCGCACCGACGCGCTGGCGAAGTCGACCGGACGCACGCAGTTCGGGATCGACGTGCGGCTGCCGGGGATGCTGATCGCGACGGTCGCCAAGCCGCCGTCGGTCACCGGCAAGGTCGTCGGGTACGACGCCGCCGCCGCGAAACAGGTGCACGGCGTGCGCGCCGTCGTCCCGATCTCCTCGGGGATCGCCGTCGTCGCCGACAACTACTTCGCCGCGCAGCAAGGAAAACGCGCCCTCAAGGCGCGTTTCTCCGCCGGTGCGAACGCGCCGTCGACCGCGCAGATGACGGCGCAGGCGCTCGCGCTCACCAAGGTCCCCGGGGTCGGCGGACCGCCGAAAGGCGATCCCGCCGCCGCGATCGCCGGCGCCGCGCAGAAGCACGCCGCGACGTACACCGCGCCGTTCCTCGCCCACGCGACGATGGAACCGATGAACGCGACCGCGCACGTCAGCGCGGCGGGCGTCGAAGTCTGGGCGCCGACGCAGAACCAGAGCGCGGCGCAGGCGACGATCGCGAAAGCCGCCGGCGTCCCGCCGAGCAAGATCACGCTGCACACCACCTATCTGGGCGGCGGCTTCGGACGCCGGCTCGAGACCGACTTCATCCAGGACGCGGTCGAGGTCGCGAAGGCCGTGCACGCGCCGGTGAAGGTTATCTGGAGCCGCGAGGACGACACGCAGCACGACTACTACCGTCCCTCGACGGCGAACGCGCTCGCCGCGGGTCTCGACGCGCAGGGAAAGATCGTCGGGATGACCTACCGCGTCGTCTCGCCGTCGGTCTCGAAGCGCGCGCTGCCGCCGCTCTACAAGAACGGGTTCGACCCGCTCGCGATGAGCAACGCCGGCGAATCGCTCTACGCGATTCCGAACTACCACGCCGACTACCACGATCAGGAGACCGGCGTCCCCGTCGGCTTCTGGCGCGCACCGTACGCGAGCGCGAACGCGTGGGCGGCCGAGTCGTTCATCGACGAGCTGGCGACGCTCGCCAAGCAGGACCCGCTGGCGTTCCGCCTCGCGAACCTGCCCGCGGTCTCGCGCGCCCGCACGGTTCTGGAGACGGCGGCGAAGCAGGCCGGATGGGGCACCCCGACCGCGGCCGGCGTCCATCGCGGGATCGCGCTCGCGACCTGGGACGACAGCCTGATCGCAACCGTCGCCGAGGTCTCGCTCGACGGGAAGCGCCCGCGCGTCCACCGGCTCGTCAGCGCGGTCGACTGCGGCACCGTCGTCAACCCGCTCACGCTCGAAGCGCAGGTGGAGTCGGCGATGATCTACGGCCTCTCGGCCGCGCTGACCGGGAAGGTCACGTTCACGAGCGGCGTCGCCGACCAGCACAACTTCGACACCTACACGGTGGTGCGGATGGGCGAGTCGCCGCGCATGGAGGTGACGATCGTCCCGAGCCGCGAGAAGCCCAGCGGCGGCGGCGAGATCGGCACCCCGCCGGTCGCCGCGGCGGTGACGAACGCGCTCTTCGCCGCGACCGGCAAGCGCATCCGCACGCTCCCGATCAGCGACGCGCTCGCGTAACTCTCAACCCGTCACGCGAACCTCGCCCCATCACCCCGAACACCCGACGTCACCCTGAGCACCCGACGTCACCCCTGAGAACCCGATGTCACCCTGAGCTTGTCGAAGGGCGTCGCGCGCGGAACGCGCCGGCTGAGCTTGTCGAAGCCTGAGCTTGTCGAAGCCTGAGCTTGTCGAAGCCGCATTGAACGGACCCTTCGACAAGCTCAGGGTGACGGGGTGGCCCTTCGACAAGCTCAGGGTGACGGGGGTGGCCCTTCGACAGGCTCAGGGTGACGGGGGGCAGCGCCGGGCGCGTTTCGCCCGCTCTTCGGCGGCTGCCCACGCCTCCGGCGTGTCGAGATCGACGACGTACGCGTCGTCGGTCTCGTCGATCCCCAGCGTGCGCAGCGAGGGATCGCGGCGCACGCACGCCGGCGCCTCGTCCTCGCGCAACTCCGCGATCCGCGCGCGGGCGCGCGGCGACCAGAGGACGGGGTGTCCCGGCGTCCCGCCGACGACCGGCCAGGCGAGATCGACGTCGTCGGGGACGCGTTCGACGAACGCGCGGACGCGATCGGCGTCGAGGAACGGGAGATCGCAGGCGACGACGGCGAGCCAGCGATCGTGCGGGATCGCCGCGTCGGCCAGCGCGAGCGAGACCGACGGACCCGCGGTCGGGACGGTGAGGACGATGCGCGCCTCACGCAGATCGCCGATCACGTCCGCGACGCGCGGCGCCGCGACGACGACCGGCCGCAGCCCGGCCAGCCCCATCACGACGCGCCGCGCGAGCGGGACCCCGTCGAACGGGGCCGTCAGCTTGTCGAACCCCATCCGCGTCGAACTCCCCGCCGCGAGCACCACCGTCTCGACGCGAGCGGGCTCGATTCGCGGGGTCAGACCCGCACCGGCGCGCCGGCGAGCAGCTTCTCCGAGGTGATCGGAAGGTCGCGCACCCGCACGCCGCTGGCGTGGTACACCGCGTTCGCGAGCGCGGCGGCGACGCCGGTGATCCCGATCTCGCCCATCCCGCGTGCGCCCAGCGGGTTGAAGATCAGGTCCGGCTTCTCGACGAACAGCACGTCGATCGCCGGGACGTCGGCGTTCACCGGGAGGTGGTAATCGGCCAGGTTGTTCGTCACCACCGCACCGCTGCGCGGATCGCGAACGGTTTCCTCCAAGAACGCCATCCCGATCCCCCAGACGATCCCGCCGATCATCTGGGAGCGCGCGGTCTTGGGGTTGAGCACGCGACCGCAGTCGTAGACGCCGAGCGCACGCGTCACGCGCACGCGGGCCAGCTCCTCGTCGTAGCGCACCTCGCAGAACTGCGCGCCGAACGACTGGAGCGCGTACTGCTGCTCCTCCTCCCCCGGCGCGGCGCCGCCGACCGCCTCGAGCGGACGCCCCGCGAGCTGCGCGATCTGCGCGTACGAGAGCGCGCGCGACGGATCGTCGTTCGCGCGCAGCCGCCCGTCGGCGAACGCGACCTGCTCGCGGCGCAACCCGTGCAGCGGCGAGCCGGCCGTTCCCAGCGCGATCTCGAGGGCCCGGTCGCGCACCCGCGCGGCGGCGTCCTGCACGGCCGGCGCGACGCTCGCCGTGCTCATCGACCCGCCCGCGACCGGCGCGGGCGGGAGCGCGCTGTCGCCGAGCCGCACGACGATACCGCGCGCGTCGACGCCCAGCGCATCGCCCGCGACCTGCGCGATGATCGTGTACATCCCGGTGCCGAGATCGTGCGTCGCGCTGGCCAGCTCGATGCGCCCGTCCTGATCGATCGTGACGCGCGCCTGCGCCGGCGCGCGCAGCGCCGGATACGTTGCGGTCGCGACGCCCCAGCCGACGTACTCGCCGTTCTCGCGCATCGAGCGCGGCGCGGCAGTGCGCCGGTCCCAGCCGAAGCGCTCCGCGCCGCGCGCGAAGCACTCCAGCAAGTGTTTGGACGAGTACGGCCGGCCGCTCTCGCCGTCAATGTCGGCGTGATTGCGGCGCAGCAGCTCGAGCGGATCGAGTCCGAGCTGCTCGGCCAGCTCGTCGAGCGCGCAGCCCAGCGCGTAGGTCCCCGTCGCTTCGCCCGGCGCGCGCATCGCGGTCGGCGTCGGGATGTCGAGCCGCGCGGTACGGTGCGTCACCGCGACGTTCGGACACGCGACCAGGAACGTCGAGACCAATCCCGCCGGCTCGAGGAACGTCCCAACCCGGGAGGTTGCGGTGACGACGTCGTGGAGGACCGCCTTCAGCGTGCCGTCGGACGCGGCGCCCAAGCGCAGCCGCTGCTCGGTCTCGCTGCGATGGCCGCACGAGGTGAACATCTGCTCGCGCGCGAGCACGAGCCTCACCGGGCGGCCCGTGAGGCGGGCCGCCATCGCGGCGATCTGCGTGTGCGGCCACGAGAACCCTTTGCACCCGAAGCCGCCGCCGACGAACGGCGAGACGACGCGCACCTTCGTCTCGTCGAGCTCGAAGGCGGCCATCAGCGTGCTGCGCGCGCCGTTGACCCACTGCGTGGCGTCGTGCACCACCAGCTCGTCGCCGTCCCAGCGCGCGATCGTCGCCGAGGGCTCGAGCGGGTTGTGTGTCTCCTCCGGGGTCCGATACGTCGCGTCGATCGTGACGGCGCTGGTTTCGTAGGCGCGTTCGGGGTCGCCGCGCCGCTGCTGCGCATCGCGCCCGAAGAATTGCGTGATCGTCTCGAACCCCGAGACGTCGGCGACGCGCGAACGCGCCGGGACGCCGTCGTAGTCGATGCGCAGGAGCGCCGCGCCTTCGCGCGCCGCCTCGAACGTGCGCGCGAGGACGACGGCGACGTGCTGGCCGTCGTAGTGGATCTGATCGTCCTGCAGCGGTGCGAGCTGCTCGCTCGAAGGAACCTCGAAGCTGAAGTCGATCGCCGAAACGCGCGGCGCATTGCGAGAGGTCATGATCTCGACGACGCCCGGGACGGCGCGCGCCGCCGATTCGTCGATCGCGCGAATCCGTCCGCGCGCGACGGTGCTTTGCACGAGCACCGCGTACAGCGGCTCCGCCTCGCGCGCGTCGGCGGCGTAGCGCGCCTCGCCGGTGACTTTGGCGCGTCCGTCGACACGGTCGAACGGCGTGCCGACCACGGGCGCGCTCACGCCGCCGCCTCCCGCAGCGCCCGCACGACCGTGCGCTGCGCGAGCTCGACCTTGAACGCGTTGTCGCGCCGCGGCCGCGCGCCGGCGAGCGCGGTGCGCGCCGCCTGCACGAACGTCTCGTCGGAAGCGGTCGCGCCGAGCAGCAGCGCCTCGGCCTCGTGCGCGCGCCAGGGGATCGTCGCGATCCCGCCGAGCGCGAGCCGCACGTCGTGGATCCGTCCGTTCTGCAGCACGACGCCGCAGGCGACGGAGACCAGGGCGAATTCGTACGACGCGCGATCGCGCACCTTACGATAGTGCGAGCGTTCGTGCACCGCGGCGAAAGGGACCTCGACGGCCGTCACCAGCTCGCCGTGCGCGAGCGTCGTCTCACGCTCGGGCTGCGCGCCGGGGAGGACGTAGAAATCCTCGATCGGCACGCGCCGCTCGCCGCCGTCGCCTTCGACGACGACCTTCGCGGAGAGCGCGACGAGCGCGACGGCCATGTCACCCGGATAGGTCGCGATGCAGCTCTCGCTCGTGCCGAGCACGGCGTGCGCGCGGTTGTAGCCGTCGAGCGCGTCGCAGCCGCTCCCGGGCTCGCGCTTGTTGCAGCGCCAGCGCGTCTCGCGGAAGTACGAGCAGCGCGTACGCTGCAAGAGGTTCCCGCCGACCGTCGCGGCGTTGCGGATCTGCCCGGAGGCGCCGCTGAGCAGTGCCTGTGAGAGCGCCGGGAGCCGCGTCGCAATCGTCTGATCGTAGGCGACGTCGCTGTTGCGCGCGAGCGCACCGATGCGCACGCCGTCGGGCCGCACCGCGATCCCCGCCAGCGGCAAACGAGAGATGTCGACGATCCGCGAGGGAACCTCGACGCCGCCCTTCATCAAGTCGACCAGCGTCGTGCCGCCGGCGTAGAACCGCGCCTGCGGGTCGTCGCGCACGAGCTCGCGCGCGCCTTCGGCCGAGTCGGCCTGCACGTACGCGAAACGGCGCATCAGCCCGCCTCCCGCACCGCGCGCACGGCGGCGACGATGTTGGGGTAGGCGCCGCACCGGCAGATGTTTCCGCTGAGCGCCTCGCGGATCTCGTCCTCGGTACGAGCGTGGTTCTCGGCGAGCATCCCGACCGCCGAGACGATCTGCCCCGGCGTGCAGAACCCGCACTGGAAGGCGTCGTGCTCGATGAAGGCCGCCTGGACGGGATGGAGCCGGTCGCCTTCGGCGAGCCCTTCGACCGTCGTGATCTCGTCGTTCGCATGCGCGAGCGCGAGGGCAAGACACGAGAGGGTGCGCCGTCCGTTGACGAGGACCGTGCATGCGCCGCACTGACCACGGTCGCAGCCCTTCTTCGTCCCGGTCAGCCCGGCTCGCTCGCGAAGCAGATCGAGCAGCACGACGTTTGGCTCGATGGTCAACGGGACAGCTCGACCGTTGATCCGGAATGTCGCCGACACCGCCGCATCGGTGGCGGCTGGGGGGCGAGTGGTGGTACGCACGAGCGATGTCCTCCGATGGACAATGCGTTGGGTCCACAGGGTATACCCGGCTCGAACGGACCGTCCAGCGTTGACGTTGCGCCCGGCCGCGTGGTAAAGTCCCCAAGTTATGTACGCGATCATCGAGACGGGCGGCAAGCAGTTCCGCGTCTCCGAAGGTGACGTTATTCGCACCGACCTCATCGAGACGGAAGTCGGTTCCTCGGTCACATTCGACCGCGTCATCCTGGCCGCGAACGGCGGCGACGTCTCGATCGGCGCCCCGCTCGTGAGCGGCGCCTCGGTCACCGGCACGGTGCTGCGCCAGGCCAAAGACAAGAAGATCCTGGTCTTCAAGTACAAGCCGAAGAAGCGCGTTCGTCACCTCACCGGCCATCGCCAGCGCTTCGCCGAGATCCGCATCGACAAGATCGCGCTCTCCTAAGGCTCTTGCTCGAAGTTCGATTTCGCAAAGACAGCCGGCAACGGCTGTCTTCTGTTTTGGCGCAAGGGCACACGGAGATCGCCGAGCACGGTGAGGACATCGCCTGCGCCGCGGTCTCGGCGCTGCTCCAGGCCGCCTGGGTCGGCTTGACCGACGTCGCGCACGTCGAGGTCACCGGCCGCCGTCGCTCCGGGGATTTCGAGATGCGCTGGCCCGAAGCAGTCCGCGACCGCGCCGACGTGCACGCGATCGTCGCGACCGCCGAGCTCGCGATCGTCCAGATCGCCGACCAGTTTCGCGGCGCGATCCGCGTCGTGCGCGAGGACGAAGCGGAGCGAGCGGGGCCGGATGAAACCGGGGGGCAGAAACCGGGTACACGCGCGTCGAAAGGAATCCCACGATGACGGACCCGAGCAAACCCCACAACGGCGAACTGCAGCCCGACCATTCCACCACCGGCGCGGGGCCCGACGCGGGCCGCACCGTGCTCGTCGGCGTCCTCGGCGGCATCATCTCGGCCGCCGGCTATCTGGTCTACCAGCGCCTCCCCGACGAGCAGAAGGACCGCCTCCACCGCCAGGTCCGCGGCCTGCTGGAATCCCGCATCAACGAGCTCCGCAACAACTTTAATTTGTAAGGCGCTAATTTAAAGGCGCTCCGCCTAGCTGCGCGCCCCCCACGCTCCGCGTGGGGCCCCCGGACCGACCTCGCAACGACCGGATAGGTATGGCGCGATGGTCCTGCGCTCGGTCCATCGCCACGACTGCCGAAGATCAGGGCAGGTGCCGCAAGGTGCCTGCCTTTTCATCGTTCGTGTCTAGTACGGCGCGGGGTCGCTGGGCGGGTGCAAATGCGGCTTTTCGGGCCCGGCGACTTCGGGCTGTGCGGGCTCGGGCGGCAGAGCCGCCTCCTGCGGGTGGGCCATCGCGTGCTCGAGGGCGTCGCGCGGCTCGGCGAGCTTCTCGCCGACCGGAAGCGGATCGGGCGCCGGCGGCTCGTACGCCGGCGGGGCGTACGGCGGCGGCTCGTACGCGGCCGAAGACGCGCTCGGCGTGGCCGTGTCCTGCGTGTCGGCGGCCCGCTCCATTTCGCGAATGAAGGCTTGTGAGGTATTCTGGATCTCCCGCGTCACCTGTCCGGCCTTGCGCAAGACGCGCGGCAGTTGTTCCGGACCGAAGAGCAGGAGAGCGGCCGCTCCGAGGATGGCCATATCTGGGATCGAGAGCATCCGGAGGGTTTCTTCCCGGTCCCGTGCAACGGCACATGCCCCGCGGCGTGCATCCGGGTGCGCCGAGGAGACCACCGCGAAGGCCGGCGAGGCGCCCTGAAGATCATCTACACCCGCGGCAACCGCACGGAGACGCTGGCGTCGATCGCGACGCTCCGCAAGATTCTCAATCGGTTCGTCGCGCACCGCGTCTTCTACGAAGTCAGCTCGCGCAACAAGCGCGGGCATGAGTTCTTCTCTGCCAAGAACACCTTCGTCGTCGGCTCGATCGAGATCGTCAACCGCGATTACCTCACGATCACGATCTTCGATGCGAACAACCCGTCGCACTCGATCGAGATCCTCAACCCCGCGGCGATGCGGATCTACGACGACACGCTGGGCCGAGGCTTCGCCGTCTCGTTCCTGAGCGAAGGGGCCGGCGGCGTCGAGTCGCGCTGCTATCTGCGCGACGAGGGCGAGGAGGGCGACGGGATCAAGGAGCGCAGCGCGCTCGAGAAGATCACGCTTCCGCAGCTCTTCGAGTACCTCGAGGACATCCGCTCGACCGACGCGATCGGCACCAAGACGCTCTAAGCGTCGATCACGGCCTCGGTCACGCGCTGCGGATCGCCGCCGAGCAGCCCGAGGATCTCCTGATCCCTCACCGCCTGCGCGGCGAAGCCCAGGACGAGGTGCTTGGGACGATACGCGTCGTCGGCGCGCCGCCCGCCCTCGATGAAAAGATGATAGGCGTCGCGGTCGAGATACAGACTGCGCGCGCCGTCGCGCGTGCGAAACGCGAGCGAGTCGTAGCGCGGGAACGGCGGATCGCCGCCCTCCGGCAACTCGCCTTCGGGGAGCTCGACGACGCCGGGAAGCTTCTCGTGCGCGGCGTCGGCGGCGCGGCGCAGGCGGTCCGCGGGGACGACCGCTCCGAGCGCCCCGCCGAGGGACGGATCATCGAGCAGCGAGAGGAGCAGGTGCGCCGGAGCCACGTACGCCGCGCCGTGCGCGAGCGCGTGCGTGGCGCTGGCGCGCATGACCTGGACGAGGTCCGGCGTCAGGCGGAGCTGCTCGTGATCCATCAGCGCTTGATGCGTCCTTCGAGTCGCGTCGCCTTCCGGAGCATCCGAACGGCCTCGCCCCTGCGGCCCGCGCGGTGGAGCGCGACCCCGAGGTTGTGATACGCCGGCGCGTAGTCGGGATCGACCAGCAGCGCGTACTCGTAGTGGCCGATCGCGTCCTCGACGTGCCCGTCCTCGAGCAGCAGGTTCCCGAGGGTCGTGATCGCAGCGACCCCGCGCGGGTCGGCCTCGAGCGCGAGCACCAGCTCGTCGATCGCCTCGGTCCGGTCGCCGCGCTTGATCGCGACGATCGCGCGCTTGTTGCGCACGGCGGCCGTCTCGACGGGGCTCGCGGCAACCTCCAACGCCTGGGCGAACGCCGCCTGCGCCCGCTCGAGCTGCCCGCGCTCGAGCGCGGCGGTGCCGCGCGCGAACGGGCCGGCGGGCGTACGGCCCGGGAGCAACCCGCGCAGTCGGTCGAAGAACCCCACGTGGGAGTCTTGCACGTCGACGTCGTGACGCTCTTCCCGGAGATGTTCGCGCCGGTGATCGGGCTCTCGATCGTCGGACGCGCCGTCGAGCGCGGGCTGGTCGAAGTGCGCATGCACCATCTGCTCGACGCGCTGACCCCCGGCGAGCGCGCCGACGAGCGGCCCTACGGCGGCGGCCCCGGGATGGTGCTGCGGGTCGAGCCGCTCGCGCGCACCCTCGACGCGATCCTCGCCGCCGCCCCGCCGGACGAGCGCCGGCGGATCGTCCTGACCTCGGCCAGCGGCCCCCTCTTCCGCCAGGCCGACGCCGCTGCGTGGGCCGAGCTGGACCGCCTGATCCTGATCTGCGGGCACTACGAAGGGGTCGACGAGCGCCTACGCGCCCTCTACCCGATCGAGGAAGCCTCCCTGGGCGAGTTCGTCCTCACCGGCGGGGAGCTGGCCGCGATGGCTTTCCTCGACGCGACCGTCCGCCTGGTCGAAGGTGCGATCGACGCCGAGTCCGCCGCCGCCGAGTCCTGGACCGACGGCGAGGCCCTCGACCACCCGAGCTACACCCGGCCCCCGACCTTCCGGGGGGTCGACGTTCCCGCCGTCCTGCTGAGCGGCGACCACAAGAAGATCGCCGAATGGCGGCGCGAGCAATCCCGCGCCCGAGCAACCGCTCGCAACCAGCAACGCCCGTCACCCGGCTCCCCGTCACCTGAGCTTGTCGAAGGGCCGGGCTCGGACGGCAGAAACCAACCGCCCTTGTCCGAGTAGGGGTCCCGTGGTACACTACCGAGGTTGCCCGCCGCCTCGTGCGGCGTTTTCGCTGTCCGTCAGAGAGCTGTCATGAACGTACTCGACCTGATCCAGAAGGAACAGGAGAAGCCGAACGTCCCGGACTTCCGTCCGGGCGACACCGTCAAGGTCTACTCGAAGGTCGTCGAGGGCGGCAAGGAACGGATCCAGATGTTCGAGGGCGTCGTGACGGTTCGCAAGGGCGGCGGCCTCTCGGAGACGATCACCGTTCGTCGCGTCGCGCACGGCGTCGGCGTGGAGCGTTCGTTCCTGCTGCACAGCCCCCGCGTCGATCGCATCGAAGTCTCGAAGCGCGGTATCGTCCGCCGCTCGCGCCTCTACTACTTGAGCGAGAAGATCGGCAAGGCCGCGCGCATCAAGGAGCGCAAGGTCGACAAGACGGAGCGGAAGTCCGCGAAGTAAACGCGGCTTCGTGACTCCTCTCGAACTCCTCGGGCTGATCGCGCTCTTCGCGATCGTCCGTGTCGCGATCAGCATGAAGCCCGAGCCCGTCGCCGCCGGCGCCGGCTCGGGCACCCCCTCCGCGCGCACGGTGGTGCGCGAGTACCTCGACGCCTTCATCGTCGCGGGCCTGGTCGCACTCTTCCTCATCACGTTCGTGGTGCGCACGTTCTACATCCCCAGCGGATCGATGGAACCGACGCTGCAGATCCACGACGTCCTGCTCGTCAACGAGTTCGAGTACCGCTTCTCGAAGCCGCATGACGGCGACATCGTCGTCTTCCCGCCGCCGATCCCGAGCCCGAACGACTTCATCAAGCGCACGATGGGGAGCCCCGGCGACAAGATCCGCATCCACGACGGCGTCGTGTACCGCAACGGCGTCGCGCTCGACGAGCCGTACATCAACGACAAGCCGAACTACGAGCTCGAGATCAAGAACTACGGCATCTACGTCGACGGCTCGCCGCTCGACCCGACGATCGCCAACATCCCACCGCGCTCGAAGTGGACGGCCCCCGACACGATCCCGCCGGGCTGCTACCTGATGCTCGGCGACAATCGCCAGGACTCCGAAGACTCGCACGTCTGGGGCTTCGCGCAGACCGGCGGCACGTTCATGAGCGGACAGCGCCAAGGCCAGAAGGCCAGCTTCACGGGCCACGCGTTCGTGCTGTTCTGGCCGCTGAACCGCATCCGGATCCTGCGCTGAGCGAGAGGCCGCTCCGGCGGAGCGGCCGAAGGGAGCGCCCCGTGGCGAAGGCGCGCACCGTCGTCTCGCTCTCCGCGCAGCTCGCGTTGCTCGCGCTCATCGTGGCGGCGTTCTTCACCCGTGTGCCGCATGTCGACGGGCCGTCGATGGAACCTCGAATTCACGCGGGCGAGTTCGTCCTGATCAACACGCTGGCATACCGGTTTGCCCCGATCCGCCGCGGCGACGTCGTCGCCTTCACGCACGACGCGCCCAATCCGGAGACGTACATCAAGCGCGTCGTCGGACTCCCCGGGGAGCGGGTCGAGATCGACCAGGGCGTCGTACTGGTCGACGGCAAGCCGCTGCCGGAGCCGTACGTGCAGTTCCGCGACCGCCGTAGCGCGCCGCCGACCCTCGTCCCCCCGCACGCCTACTACGTGCTGGGCGACAACCGCGCCGACAGCGACGACTCGCGCGACTGGGGCGTGCTGCAGCAGAGCGACGTCGTCGGCCGCGCCCTGGTCGAGTTCTGGCCGCCCCGCAGACTCTAGCCGATGGCGAAAGGCGGCGGCGTCCAAGAGGCGCAGATCCAGTGGTATCCGGGCCACATGGCAAGGGCGATGCGCAAGCTCGGGGAGCGCTTGCGTATCGTCGACATCGTCATCGAGGTCGTGGACGCGCGGCTTCCGCTGTCCAGCGCGAACCCGGCGCTCGACGAGGTCGCCGGGAAGAAGCCGCGGATCGTCGTGCTCGCGCAGGAAGACCTTGCCGATCCGCACGTCACGCGTGAATGGCTCGCGTGGTACGCCGCCGCGGGCCGCACGGCCGTCGCCGTCAACGGGAAGGACCAGGGCTCGGTCCGCCGGCTCGTCCCGGTGCTCGACGCGCTCGCCGTCAAGTCCGGGACGACGCGGGCGATCGTGGTGGGTATCCCGAACACGGGAAAATCCTCGGTCATCAACGGTATCGCGCGGCGCTCCGCGGCGAAGACCGAAGACCGGGCCGGGGTGACGCGTTCGCTGCAATGGTTCCGCGTCTCGCCGAAACTCGAAGTGATGGACACGCCCGGGATACTCGTTCCGAAGATCGCCTCGTTGGAAGCACAGTGGCAGCTCGCGTTGACCGGGGCGCTGCCGCGTGAGCGTTTCGAGGCCGAAGAGGTCGTCGACGCGTTCGTCGCGTGGGCGCACGAGTACCGGCCGCAGCTCCCGGTCCCGGATCTGGCCGCGTTCGCGGCGGCGCGCGGCTTCGCGCGGCGCGGCGGCGAGCTGGACCTGCACAACGCGGCCGGCGCGTTCCTGCGCGAGTTCGGCGAGGGGCGCTTCGGCCGCGTCAGCTTCGAGAAGCCTGCGAGCCCCGCGAAGGCGCCGGAGCGCCCCTGATGCCGTCACTCGAAGAGGTGCGCCGCAAACGGCGCAACGCGGCGCAGCGCGA
This sequence comes from Candidatus Limnocylindria bacterium, assembly GCA_035493875.1. GTDB lineage: Bacteria > Vulcanimicrobiota > Vulcanimicrobiia > Vulcanimicrobiales > Vulcanimicrobiaceae > Vulcanimicrobium. Next base: position 19,404 of record DATJHK010000035.1, on the reverse strand, counting down.
GCGGCGCAGGCTCGATCGGCTGCACGCCTTCGAGGAACGCGCGCGCGCCGCGGGATACCGGCTGATCGGCGGGATCGACGAGGTCGGCCGCGGCCCGCTCGCCGGGCCCGTCGTCGCGGCCTGCGTCGTCACCGACGGGCCGTTGCGCCTGCGGGGACTCAACGACTCCAAGCAAGTCCCACCGGAGATTCGCGTCGAGCTGGCAGCCGAGATCAAGCAGCACGTCGTCGCCTGGGCCGTCGGTGAAGCGAGCGTTCCCGAGATCGACCGCCTCAACATCTACTGGGCCTCCGTGCTGGCGATGGAACGCGCGCTCGCGGCGCTGACGGTGCCGCCGGAGTACCTGCTCACCGACGCCGTGCGCATCAAGTCGTGGAGCGCGCCACAGGAGCCGGTGATCAAGGGCGATGCGAAGTGCGCCACCGTCGCCGCCGCCTCGATCATCGCCAAGGTCCATCGCGACGCGCTGCTCGTCGCGCTCGCCGAGCAGTACCCGCACTACGGCTTCGCCGACCACAAGGGCTACGCGACCCCGCAGCACATCGCCGCGCTGCAGACGCACGGCCCGTGCGTCGAGCACCGGCGCGCGTTCTGGCGCGTGCGCGCGGCGATGGAGATGCTGCCCGGGATGGAGGAGTTCGCCGCCGACGAGCTCGCCGCCGTGGAGTTCGCCGCCGAAGAAGCCGCCGCGGAGAGCGCGCCCTGAACGCGCGCGCCGCGCTCGGCCGCAGCGGCGAGGACGCCGCGGTCGCACTGCTCGAAGCGTCGGGCTACCGGATCGTCGCGCGCAACGTGCGCCTTCCCGGCGGCGAGATCGACGTCATCGCGCGCGACGGCGACACGATCGTGTTCGTCGAGGTAAAGGCGCGCGCGAGCGCGAGCTTCGGCGCCGCGGTGAGCGCCGTCGACGCGCGCAAACGCGCGACGCTGCGTGCGCTCGCCGCCGACTGGCTTCAGATCGCCGCGCCGCGCGCGAAGGCGCGCTTCGACGTCGTGGCGTTCGACCGCGGGCGCGCGACGCTGCGCCGAGACGCCTTCCGATGAGCGCGCTCGCCGGACGCACCCTCGCCGAACGCTATCGCGTCGAGGAGCTGATCGGACGCGGCGGGATGGCCGACGTCTACCGTGGGATCGACGTGCTGCTCGCGCGTCCCGTCGCGATCAAGGTGCTCACCGAGCGCGACGAGCGCGAACGCGACCGCTTCCTGCGCGAAGCGCGCTCGATGGCGCGGCTCAATCACCGCAACATCGTGGCGGTCTACGACGCGGGCCGCGCCGACGATCTCTCGTTCATCGTGATGGAGCTGGTCGAAGGCCGCACGCTCGGCGCGATCCCGCCTTCCCAGCTGACCGTCCACACCGCGATCCGCCACTACATCGAGATCCTCGATGCGCTCGCGTACGCGCACGAGAACGGCGTCTATCACCGCGACGTCAAACCCGCCAACGTCATGGTGCTGCCGAACGGCGCGGTCAAGGTGATGGACTTCGGCCTCGCGCGCAACGCGAGCGAGATGTCGAGCGCGACGAGCGCCGGCGAGATCGTCGGGACGATCGCCTATCTTCCGCCGGAGCGATTTCTCGGCAAGACTGCGGACGCGCGCGGCGACCTCTATTCCGTCGGGATCATGCTCTACGAGACGTTCACCGGAACGCTTCCCTTCAAGAGCGAGAGCGACGATCTGGTCGCGGTCATCTTCGGGCACGTCAACGAACCGCCGCCGCCGCCGCGCAGCGTCAACCGCGCCGTCCCGCCCGAGGTCGAGCGCATCATCCTGCGGCTGCTCGAGAAGGAACCCGACCGTCGCGCCCAGTCGGCCGCCGAGGTGATCGCCGAGCTGCACGGGCTGATCGGCGGCCCGCCCGTCGCGCCGCCGCCGCCCGACCCCGCATATCACCAGCCGTCGGCCCCTCCCGCCCCACCGAGCAAGGCGACCGCCGTCGCGAGCGCTGCGGAGGCCGACGCGCGCGACGTGCTCGCCAAGACGTTCGGCCGCACGAAGACCGTCAACATCGGTTACGCGGAGACGCTCGCGGGGATGCTGGCGACGCGCAAGCGCGACTACCCCGAGGCGTTGCGTGCCTACCGCTCGGCCCTCAAGGCCTTCGCCGAGGCCGGCAACGGCTTGGAGACCGCAAAGACGGCGCTCAAGTACGGCACGATGATCCTGCAGAAGAACAGCGAGGGCGATGCGGCGGACCGTCGCGAACTCTCCGACGCCGTGGACATCCTGACCGAGGCGCTTCCCAGCTTCCGCGGGCATCGATTGCTCAAGGAACTCGAGGAAGGTGAGCGCCTCTTGTACGCGCTGCAGCGCGCGCTGATCCGGAACCGCTGACGCAATGCCGGCAAAACCGACGCTTCGGCGCTCCGTCACGCCCTGGGGGTCGTTCTCGTGGGGCTACAGCGACGTGGGGGCCGACATCTTCGTCGGGCTGGGCCTCGTGCTCGGGGCTGCCGCCGGCGGATCCAGCGTCGCGTTCCTGTTCGCCGGGATCGTCTACATCTGCATCGGCCTGGCCTACACGGAGCTCGCCTCGACGTACCCGGTGGCGGGCGGCGGGCAGTACTTCGTCCTGCGCGGCCTGGGCGACGTGTTCGGGTTCATCGCCGGTTGGGCGGTGCTCCTCGACTTCACGATCGACATCGCGCTCTTCGCGTGGTCGTGCGTCGACTATCTGGGACAGCTCATCCCCTACCTGCAGCTCACCTCGCACCCGTGGATCCACTTCGCCGCCGCCTTCTCGCTGATCGCGGGGCTGTGCATCCTCAACGTGATCGGCGTGCGCGAGTCGACCACGTTCAACGGGATCGTCTCCGCGCTCGACGTCGTGAGCGAGACGTCGATCCTCTTCTTCGGCTTCCTGTTCGCCTTCAACCCGGATCTGCTGATTCACAACATGACGGCGTACTGGCCGGGGAACGATCATCTGCTGCTCGGGGTCTCGCTGGCGATCATCTCGTTCGTCGGGCTGGAGTCGATCTCGCAAGCGGCGCAAGAGACGCAGCGTCCCGCTTCGATCATCCCGCGCACCTCGATCTCGCTGATCCTCACGATCCTGGTCTACGCGCTCGCGTACGCGAACCTCGCGCTCGGGATGACGCCCGCGCACCCGGTCCCGCTCGACCCGCAGGGCCACACGCAGACGTTCTTCCAGTACCTGGGCAGCACCGAGAACGCCGGATCGGCGGTCGCCGTGCTCGCCGCGAACGTGCCGTACTTCGGCAAGCTCGCCGCGCTGTACGTCCCCGTGCTCGGCGCGATCTTGCTGCTGATCTCCTCCAACTCCGGCGTCTTCGGCGCTTCGCGCATCGCGTACGCGATGAGCCGCTCGCGTCTGCTCCCCTCGATGTTCGAACGGGTGAACGTACGCTACCGCACGCCGGTGGTCTCGATCGTCTCGTTCTGCGGCGTCGCGCTGATCGTGCTCGTCTTCGCCGCGCTCCCCTCACTCGACCACGGCGCGTTCGCCGTCTACAACCGCTTCTTCCACGGCGAGGCCGGGCTCGACGTGCTGGCCGATCTGTACGCCTTCGGCGCCGCGACGAGCTACTCGTTCGTCTTCGTCGCGCTGATCGCGCTGCGGCTGCGCGATCCGCTGAGCCCGCGCAAGTTCAAGATCCCGCTCAACCTCCCGGTCACCGTCCGCGGCGAACGCGCGTACTTCCCGATCGTCGGCGTCATCGGATTCCTCGGGATCTTCTCGATCCTGGTCTTCACGATGCTCACGCACCCGATCGGGCGCGTCGCGGGACCGAGCTGGCTGTTCTTCGGCATGATCGCCTACCTCGTCTACCGCAAGCGCAAGGGGATGCCGGTGTTCGGCTCCCGCCCGGTCGACTGGCAGACGCAGCAGGTGATGATCCTCAAGGACGCCGGAGAGCTGGAACTGATGGACGAGCTGATCGAGAAGCTCCGCGCGCGCGGCAAGCTTCCCCCGGCCACCGAGGCGGCGAGCTGATGCGGATCGACCGCCGCGTCGTGCTGCGCTACCGCGCCGCGTTCGGCGTCGGCTTTCTCGCGCTGGGGCTCGTGATGCTCTGGCGCATCCTCGCGCAGCCCGCGCCTCCGGCGAGCAAGATGCTCGGGGCCCTCTTGGCCGTGGTGCTGATGGGCCTGGGCGCGACCCGCATCGTGCTCTACCTGCGGGCGCGCCGCGAGGGGAACGCGTGAACACGATCGCGGTCCACCCGGTCGGCGCGCTGATCGGGATCGCGATCGTGGCGATCGTCGCCGCGACGATCTACTGGATGCTGCACCCGCCCAGCTCCAAGGCCGACATCGTCGCGGAGCGCGCCGAGCAGGCGATCGAGGAGATGGTCGGGAGCATCATCGTCGTCTTCTCGGAAGAGATCCACTCCGAGCACATGATGGTCCTCGCGGCACGCCTGGCCCGGCGCGAGAAAGCCGAGCTGCTCGCCGTGTACGTGATCGAGGTCCCGCTCATTCTGCCGCAGGCCGCGCAGATGCCCGAAGAGGACCGCCGCGGCTACGACGCGCTCGCGACCGCCGAAGTGATCGCCCAGCACAAGGGCGTCAACATCCGCACCGAGCTGATCCACGCGCGCCAGGTCGGACCGGCGGTGATCGACCTTGCCAAGCGCGAGGGAGCGAACCTCATCGTGCTCGGCTCGTATCGCGAAGGGAAGTACACCGGCGCGCCGCTCGGGCGCGCGATCGACGCGATCGCCTCGGGCGCGCAGTGCGACGTGCTGATCGGCGTCCCCGGCCCGCACGGTCGGATGCTCACTCTCGAGCGCCAAGCGACCACCGGCGCCTAACCCGCGCATGAGCATCGAGGCGCTCGAACACCGCGACGCCGGCGCGGTGCTGCGCCGGCTTGCGACGCCGACCGCGCTCGCGATGGTCGGCGACCAGCTGCTCGGAATCGTCGACACGATCGTGATCGGCGCGCTCGGCGCCGGCGCGCTCGCCGGGATCACCGCAGCCGTCGGCGTCTTCATGGTGCTGGGGATCGGCTTGTTCGCGTTCGGGAGCGGGCTGCGGATCGTCGGCGCGCAGGCGATCGGCGCGGGGCAGAGCGAGCGTTTCGGGGCGATCGTGCGCGCCTCGGCGATCGCGCCGCTGGCGATCGCGCTCCTTGCGGCGCTCGCCTCGCTCGGCGGCGCGCGGCCGCTGCTCGCGCTGATCATCCCGGCCGGTGCGCCGCTCGACGCGTCGGCGCACTATCTCATGCTGCGCTCGTTCTGTCTACTCCCGATGGTGTGCAGCGGCCTGTTGATCGTGGCGTTCGCGACAGCCGGCGACGCGAAGCTCGCCCTGCGCGTGCTCGTCGTGATCAACGCGGTACACATCCCGCTCGTCCTGGTGCTCGCGCTGGGCGTGGGGACGCATCACCCGTTCGGGTTGACGGGCGCCGGGATCTCCTCGCTCGTCGCGGAGCTGGTGGGTTTGGCGTACGCGGTGCGCGAGACGGCGCGACGGCCCGAGCTGCGCGTCTTCTCCTCCTGGCGCATCGACCGCCGGCTCGTCGCGACGACGACCTCGCTCAGCTGGCCGGAGTTCGTCTTCCTCGTCCTGCAGATCGTCCCCGAGCCGATCACGATCGCGCTACTTGCACCGTCCGGTACCGAGATCGTCGCGGCGTTCCGCGCGCTCTCGCTCGTCAGCGACGCGACGTGGTCGCTTCCCGGCTCGCTCGGCGATGCCTCGGAGGTCGTGCTCGGTCAGCGGATCGGCGCACGCGACTACGTCGGCGCGAAGATCTTCCAACGCGAAGCGACCCGACTGAGCGTCGCGGTGAGCACCGCGGTCGGTCTCGCCGTTGCGGCGACGGCTTGGCCGCTTGCGGCGCTGTGCACGCTCAACCCCGCGCTCGCGACGCTCGCCGCGGCGCCGCTCGGCGTCCACGTCGGCGTGACGCTCCCGCTCAAGAGCTACGCGATGACGATCCTCGCACCGATCCGCGCCTCCGGCGACACGCGCTTCGTGATGATCATGGGGATCGCGATGACGGGCGTCGCGATGGCGCTGATCACGCTCGGCATCCGTACCCTGCACCTTGGCCTCTGGGCCGTTCCGTTCGGATGGACGGCCGCGTGGCTCGTGCGCTGCGCGATCACCGCGATGCGTCTGAAAAGCGGCGACTGGGAACACCGCCGACTGAAGTCCTGATCAAGCACGTCGACGACTGAAGTCTCAGCTTCGTACGGCAAGCGCTTCGCTTCGCTTGAGTAGCGGAGATTTCTGCGTGCACGCGATCACATACGCGATGTGTTGCGACGGGACGCTCTTCTTGCCGACGATCGCACAAGGGGCTGATCCTATGCGACATGAACGCGGATGTATATTCTTCTTTCCGGAGACTTGGATGAAGGAATCACTCCTCCGCTCGGCCGGCGCGGCCGCTGCAATGATCGGACTCACGTTCGCATTCGCCCCTCACGTCGCAGCACAAAGCAACGGTCCCAGTACGACCGACTTCACGAATGCGGCCAAAGACGCGACGAACTGGATCCTTCCGGCACACGACTACAGCGGGAACCGCGCGCTCCAAAACGCGCAGATCACGCCCAAGAACGTCACCTCGCTCAAACGTGCGTGGAAGTTCACGATCCCCGACGACAGCCCGATCGAGACCGCGCCGATCGAGTACAACGGCATCGTCTACGTCACGTCGGCGCACGACAACGTCTACGCGCTCGATGCGAAGTCCGGCTCGCTGAAATGGAGCTACACGGCGCACCCGCACACGATCGCGTTCGCGGCCAACCGCGGCGTCGCACTCGCGGACGGACACGTCTACGTCGGCACGCTCGACGGCCATCTCATCGCGCTCGACGCGCAGACCGGCAAGCAGGTCTGGAACATCGTCGCGGTCCACGACACGACGAATACGTTCTACTCGATGGCGCCCGTGCCGTACAAGAACATGCTGCTGCTGGGCGCCTCGAACGGCGACTGGGGCGGCATCGGCTACATCACGGCCTTCGACCAGAACACCGGTAAGCGCATCTGGGAGTGGCAGACCATCCCGGGTCCGGGCCAGCCGGGTCACGACAGCTGGAGCGGTGATTCCTGGAAGCGCGGCGGCGCAGCGATCTGGAGCGGCGTCGCGATCGACCCGTCGACCGACACGCTTTACGCGGACCTCGGCAATCCTCAGCCCGACTTCCTGGGCACCGTCCGCAAGGGCAAGAACCTCTACTCCAACTCGATGGTCGCGCTCGACATCAGCGGCGCGCAGCCGAAGCTGAAGTGGTACTACCAGTTCATCCCGCACGACACGCACGACTGGGATCCGGCGATGCCGCCGGTGCTCTTCACGGGGACCGTCGGCGGAGCGAGCCGCCATCTCGTCGCCGCGGGCGACAAGGGCGGGAACTTCTGGGTACTTGACGCGACGAACGGCAAGCTCGTCCATCACGTCGTCGTCAGCACGCAGAAGGGTCAGGACACCGAGCCGGATCGCACCGGAAACATCGCCTGCCCGAACACCAACGGCGGCGTCGAGTTCAACGGCGGCAGCTACCTCTCGGAGACCAACACGTTCTACGTCCCCAGCGTCAACGAGTGCGGCGTCTGGAAGTCGTCGGGCCACGCGACGTACATCGCCGGCCAGTTCTACGTCGGCGGCGGGTTCCCGAAGCTCTCCGGCCCCGACACCGGCTGGATGAACGCGATCAACGTCGACACCGGCGCGTTCGCGTGGCGCCATCACCTCACGCTGCCGGGCGTCGGCGGGGCGCTCTCGCTCGGGACCGGCGTCGTCTTCAGCGGCGAGCTGAACGGCAACTTCGATGCGTACGACGCGAAGACCGGGAACGTGCTCTGGCACTACGCGACCGGCTCGACGATCGAAGCCCCGCCGACGTCCTACACCCTGGGCGGGAAGGAGTTCATCGTGGTTGGTTCCGGTCAACCGGGGAATCAGCTCATTCCGGAGCTTCCGGCGACGAACGCCGGCTCCATGATTACCGCCTTCGCGCTTCAGTGAGCATGAAACAAACACGTAAGCTCGTCATCACCGCGGCCGCGGTCCTGGCGTGCACCGGCATCGCCGGTGCCGCCTCCGCGACCGATCAACACGGCGTCGCCCTCGCGGCGCTCGCCGACGTGCGCGCCTCCGTCTCTCAGATCACGGCGATCGAGGACGGATACGCCGTCGGACATCCCACCTATCTGCGCGCGGCGCACCGCGCGCTGAACGCCCTGGTCGGCCGCGGCGACCATGAGTACGATGCCGCCGCCGGCGACCCCGGCGACGGGGTCGGCGCGATCGGCCACGTCGATCGCCTCCTCGATCGCAACGGAACCACGCGCTGGACGAACGCGGTCCAGGGGGCCAAGGCGAATCTCCTCGCCGCCGTGCAGAACCTGCACGACGCGCTGCACGAGAAAGAGATGGAGGACTACGAGGGCGACCTCACGCAGGCGCTCGCGAACCTCAGCCTCGCGACGGGACGTCCCGACCGCGAAGGCGCGCTCGGCGGGATCGCCGGCGCGCTCGGCACGACGTCGCTCGGGGTCCCGAGCGGTGTCGCGATGGTCTCGGGCTGCTCGACCGCGAGCCGTGCGCCGGCGTACGGCGTCGTCGACGGACGCCTCGTCTACGTCGCGCTGCCGCGCGCGTCGGGGATGACGAGCGTCCCCGACGACGTGAGCGTCAGCCGCGTTGCCGTCGATCACGACAAGCTGGTGCTCTACACGGCCGCCGGCGCGTCGGCGTCGCCGTGCGCTGCCGTGAGCCACGCCAAGGTCCCGCATCGCACGCGCAACGTCGCGCACACGGACGTCCTCCAGCGCGTGCGCGACGTCGTCGTCGCCGCAGGCTCGAGCGCGCCCGCGGCCCCGTACACCACCGCGCAGGCGAAGGCCGGCGCGAAGGTCTACGCGACGTCGTGCATCCAGTGCCACGGCGCGAACCTCCAGGGAACCGCCGCCCCCGGCGTCGCCGGCAAGGAGTTCCTGACGACGGCGAAGGGCAACAAGTGGACGCTCTCGTCGGTGCGCACGCTCGTCTTCGAGAACATGCCGCTCAACGACCCGGGCTCGCTCACGCCGACGCAGTACGCGCAGGTGATGGCGTACCTCCTCGCCTCGAACTGCTACCCCGCGGGCTCGCAGCCGTTCCCCGAGAAGGACAACCCGGCGTTCGCGAAGGTCGCGATCCAGCCGCTGACGGGCGTCAAGCCCGACAACGCGCAGTACGGAACCTGCACGCCGAAGTAACGGCCTCCACGCCGTAACGAAGAAGGGGCCGCGTTCTCACCAGAACGCGGCCCCTTCTCTTTTGGCCGCCGCAGCTTGCAACGCTTCCGTCGCGGGGATCTCCTTCAGCGGGCGCGCGCCAGGTAGCGCTTGCGCAGTTCGTCCAAGACGACCGCCAGCAGGATGACGACGCCGAGCACGATCTGCTGGGTGTACGACTCGATGTTGATCAGGTTCATGACGTTGTTGAGCACCCCGATGAGGAGCGCGCCGAAGAACGTTCCGACGATCGTCCCACGGCCGCCCATCAGCGAGGTACCGCCGACGACGACGGCCGCGATCGCTTGCAGCTCGTAGCCCGTCCCGCTCTGCGGCGAACCCGATTCGAAGCGCGCCATCAGCAGCAGCCCGGCGAGCGCGGAGCAGCCGCCGGAGATCACGTAGACGAGCGTCTTGACGCGCCGCACGTCGATCCCCGCGAGCCGCGCCGCCTCCTCGTTCCCGCCGTCGGCGAGGACGTAGCGACCGTAGGCCGTGCGCCCGAGGAGGATCGCGAACACGACCGCGACGATCGCCATCACGAGCACTTGGTAGGGGATCCCCGGGAAGCCGGGGATCTTGTCGAAGATCGCGCCGGTCCCGAGCCAATCGAACGCGGCGGTATTCTGCACCGGGATCGGCTGGCCGTGCGCGAGGATGTAGGCGAGGCCGCGGGCGACCTGCATCATCGCGAGCGTCGTGATGAAGGGCGGCAGTCCCAGACGCACGACCGGAACCGCGTTGATCCAGCCCGCGGCGCACCCGACGGCCAAGCCGACGAGAAGCGTCACGACGAACGTCCCCGCCGCACCGAGATGCAGCGCGTTCGCGACCAGCGCCATCACGACGCCCGTCACGCCGACGAGCGATCCGACCGAGAGGTCGATCCCGGCGGTGATGATGACGAACGTCTGGCCGACCGCCATGATCGCGTTGACCGTGATCTGGCGCAGCACGTTGGTGAGGTTGCGTGCGGTCAGGAAGTCGCCGTGCGTGAGCGCGTTGACGACCAGCACGAGGACGACGAACCCGACGGCGAACGCGCCGGTCCGCACCCAGGCCGCACGGCGATTGCGCGCCGCTACGTCCTCGGAGCGCGCATCCATCACTGCTTTGACGTTCTCGGCCATTCAGGCTGCACTCCGTAGTTGCGGGACGCGCGGATGCTTCGACAAGCTCAGCATGACGACGAAGTGTATCATGACGGTGTGTCATGCTGAGCTTGTCGAAGCGCGGCATCGTGTTCGCCGACTCCGGTCGCCACGGCGATCACCTTGTCGGGAGTCGCCTCTTCGCGGGCGAACGCGGCGCGAATCCGTCCGCCGCGCACGACGAGCACGCGGTGCGACATCCCCAAAACTTCCGGCAGCTCACTCGACACCATGACGATCGCGGCCCCCTGCCGCAAGAGTTCCACCATCAACGCGTAGATCTCGGCTTTCGCGCCGACGTCGATACCCCGCGTCGGCTCGTCGAAGAGGAAGACACGCGCATGGCCGATGAGCCATTTCGCGAGCACGACTTTCTGCTGGTTCCCACCGGAGAGGTTGCGCACGAGCTGCTCGCCCGAGGGCGTGCGGATCCGCAGCTCGGCGATCTCTTGGCTCGTCGTCCGCGTCTCGGCGCCGCGATCGACGAACCCGCCCTTGACGAAGCGGCCGAGGTGGGCGAGCGTCGTGTTCTCGCGTACGGTCATCCCGAGTACGAGCCCCTGCGCCTTGCGGTCCTCGGTGATGAGCGCGATCCCGGCCTTGATCGCGCTGCGCGGCGAGCGCACGACGACGCGCGCGCCGTCGACGCGAATCTCGCCGCGCGTCGGCACGTCGGCACCGGCGATCGCGCGCACGATCTCCGTGCGGCCCGCGCCGACCAGCCCGGCGAGCCCGACAATCTCACCCGCGTGGACGGCGAAGGCGACGTCGCTCACGGCGACGCCCGCCGCGCTCGAGAGATCGCGCACGTCGAGGACGACCGGCGCGTCCTGTGCGACCGGCGGGAGCTCGGGGAAGTGGCTCTCCAGCGGCCGGCCGACCATCAGCCGGATCATCTCGTCCTGCGGCAGATCGGCGATCGGCCCCGTCTCGACGGCGCGGCCGTCCCGCAGCACGGTGATTCGGTCCGCGATCTTCGGCAGCTCCTCGAGCCGGTGGGAGATGTAGACGAACGCCACGCCCTGCGCCTTGAGCTTCGCGATCAGCGCGAACAGCGCGTCGATCTCGCGATCGGTCAGCGCCGCGGTCGGCTCGTCCATCACGATCAGCCGCGCGCGGCGAACGAGGCACTTCGCGATCTCGGTGAGCTGCTGCTCCGCGACGGAGAGACGGCGCGCAGGGCGGTCGAGCGGCAGCGCGATCCCGAGCTCGGCGAGGATGCGCGTCGCCTCGGCCGCGCCCGCGGCCTTGTTCAGGAACGGCCCCGAGCGCGGCTCGACGCCCAGGATCACGTTCTCGATCACGCCGAGATCGGGGACGAGATTGAACTCCTGGTAGATCATCCCGATCCCCAGGCGCTCCGCCGCTTTCGGCCCGTCGATCGCGACGGGGTGCCCGTCGACGGCGATCTCGCCGCCGTCGGCGGGCTGCGCGCCGGCGAGGATCTTCATCAGCGTCGATTTGCCGGCGCCGTTCTCGCCGACGAGCGCGTGCACCTCACCGGCGCGCACATCGAAGGTGACGCCGTCGAGCGCGCGCACCCCGGGGAACGTCTTGACGATCCCCGACATGCGCAGGAGCGGCGCGTCGGACGCGACCGTCATCGGTTACTTGCCGGCGTCGCCCTTGGTGTACGCGCCGACCGCGACGGCGATCTTCGCCGGCGGCGTCTTGCCGTCGAAGTAGTCGTGGATCGCGGCGACCGTCTTGGCGCCGATCTGGTCAGGGTGCTGGATCGCGTCGCCGTACATCGAGCCGTTCGCGATCGCGGTGCGCGCCTCGGGGGTCGCGTCGTAGCCGATCACCGCGATCTTCCCCTTCATCCCGGCGGCGTTGACGGCCGTGGACGCGCCGAGCGCCGAGTCGTCGTTGATGCCGAACACGCCCTTGAGGTCGTGATGGGACTGCAGAATGTCCTCCATCGACGAGGAGGCCTTTGCGCGCTCCCCGCCGCCGTCGATGTCGGCGACGACCGTCACGCCCGGGCAGCCCTGGGCGAGCCCCTGGCGGAAGCCCTTGACGCGGTCCTGGACCGACGTCACCTCGGGCTCGTCGAGGATCGCGACCGTCCCGGCCTTGCCGACCGCGGCGCACATCAGCTTCGCGGCTTCGGAACCGCCCTGGACGTTGTCGCTGGCGATGTGGGCGACGACCTTGCCGTCCTTCGACGTGTTGGCGATGTCGGCCGTGAAGACCGGGATCCCGGCCTTGTTGGCCTCGACGATCGCGCTGCCGATCGCCTGCGAGTCGTACGGCGTGAGGACGATCGCGGAGACGCCCTTGGAGATGAAGTCTTCGACCTGGCTCTGTTGCTTGGCATTGTCGCGCGCGGCGTCGACGACGTTGACCGTATAGCCGTACTTGGCCGCTTCCGACCGCATCCCGCGTTCCATGTCCTGGTAGAACTGGGCCTCGCGGTTCTGGATCGAGACGCCGATCGTCTTGCCACCCGAGCCGGCAGCCGTGCTCGCCGGCGAGGCGGCGGAGGATGCCGAGGTATCGGACGACTTCGCGCATCCGGTAACGGCAACGGCTGCCGCGAGCGCACACGCCAGAACGAACGGGTTCTTCATACCGTCGGACCGGATGCGGGAGGGGCAAGCGGAACCCCTGCGAGAGCCGGCTAGTTGAGAACAATTCGCAAGAAGAGAGGCCAAAGCAAGCAGTACCTTCTTCCCGCCGTGTCGGGACCTCGCTCGGAGGGCCCGCCCTCGCCCGCTCGTCGACACGCATACCGGTCGTTTCCTGCGAGAAACGTCGCAATTATGCACCGATTTGTGCTCAGGGACACGCAAAATAGCGTCGACCGGACCGTCGGGAGGCTCCCGGCAAAGGCGAGCAACCGCCTTCCCGCAACCCGCCGCCCGCACGTCGTCCCTCCGGCGGAAGCGATCTTCGTGGCGAGCGAACACCCGGCGAGAGCCGCTGCGATATCGGCGAGCATCGAAATTATCCACAGTAGTCGGAATCACACCTGTGTACCATGTGGAGAGCGGTTCGCACATTCGTGACATGGCCGCAGCACCGGCGTAACGGATGCGCGCGGACGTGCCGATCCCTGCAGTATGGATCGCCGGGAGTATCGCTTGCGTTGCTCGGCTTGCGGGACGGAGTTCGACGACGACGGCGTGCGGCTGACGTGCTCCCATTCGCACGCGCCCGCGCTGCTGCGCACGGTGTACGCGCGGCGTCGGCTCGAGGTCGAAGACGTCGCTTCAATGGCGCGCTACCGGTACTGGCTGCCGGCCGGCCGCGAGCTGTGCACGGACGCGCGCACCGCGGTCTTCCGGAGCGACGGGCTCGCCCGCTATCTGCGGCTGAAAGAGTTGTGGATAGCGTTCAGCGGCTGGTGGCCGGAACGCGGTGCGACGCTCGCAACGACGAGCTTCAAGGAGCTCGAAGCCGTCGCCGTCCTCGGACGGCTCGCCCCCGACGAACGTCGCACCCTGGTCGTCGCGTCGGCCGGGAATACCGCCGCCGCCTTCGCACGCGCGGGGACGGAGCTCGGCATCCCGACGCTGATCGTGATCCCGCTCGACGCCTGGGAGCGCTTGGCCTCGCTGGTCGACGTCGGTCCGCCGGTGCGCGTCGTCGCGATCGAAGGAGCCGGCTACGACGAGGCGATCGCGCTCGCCGCGCGCATCGCGTCGATCGACGGCTACGTCGCCGAGGGCGGCGTGCGCAACGTCGCGCGGCGCGACGGGATGGGGACGATCCTGCTCGCCGCCGCCGAAGCGATCGGCACCCTTCCGGACGCCTATTTCCAGGCCGTCGGCAGCGCCGCTGGCGCGCTCGCGACGCACGAGGCGGCGCTGCGCCTCCTCGCCGACGGACGGTACGGCACGCGCGTGCCGCGCCTGATGCTCAGTCAGAACGCACCGTTCACGCCGATCCACGATGCGTGGGTACGCCGCAGTCCGTCGCTCGAACCGCGCGACCCCGCGCTCGCGCGTGAGCAGGTGCGCGCGCTCGGCGCATCGGTGCTCTCGAACCAGGCGCCGCCCTACGCAACGATCGGCGGGATCCGCGAAGCGCTCGTCGCGAGCAACGGCACGACCTACGCGATCTCCAACGACGAGATGACGAACGCGATGGCGCTCTTCGCCGAGCTGGAGGGTATCGACATCGAACCCGCCGCCGGGATCGCGACCGCCTCGCTTATCCGCGCCGCGCGCGCCAGCGAGGTCGCTCCCGACGCGCGCGTGCTCCTCAACATCACCGGCGGCGGCGCGAAGCGACGCGCCCGCGAGGGCGTGAACGCGCGGCCGACCCTGATCGTCGACCGAACGGAACCCGCGACGGCGGCGGTCGACCGCGTCCGGTCCTTGTTCGCCTAGGCCCGCTCTGCGCACGCGACGGCGCGCGCGCGCAGGAGCGTGCGCTCGCGCGCGTTCTTCGTCATCGCGGCCGCGCGCTCGAACTCGGCGCGTGCTTCGTCGTGTCGGCCGAGGCGAACCAGGACGTCGCCGCGCACGCTCGGGAGCAGATGATACGCCGCGAGCGCCGGTTCGTCGACCAGCGTGTCGAGGATCGCCAATCCCGCCGCCGGACCGAACGCCATCGTCACCGCGACCGCGCGGTTCAGCTCGACGACCGGCGAGGGCGTGAGCTGGCCGAGCGCATCGTAGAGCGCCGCGATCCGCACCCAGTCGGTCTGTTCGGGCAGGCGCGCCCGCGCGTGGCACGCGACGATCGCGGCTTGCAGCATATATGGCCCGTATGCGCCGCCGAGCGCGTCGGCGCGCGCGAGCGCGGCGAGACCCCTGCGAATCAGCAATCGATCCCAACGCGTGCGATCTTGGTCGAGCAGCAGCACCGGCTCACCCGACGGGCCGATGCGTGCGCGCATCCGCGAGGCCTGGATCTCCATGAGCGCCACGAGCCCGTGCGCCTCCGGCTCTCGCGGCACCAGCTCGGCGAAGACGCGGCCCAGACGCAACGCGTCCTCGCAGAGCGCGGTCCGCATCCAGTCCTCGCCGGCCGTCGCGGTGTAGCCCTCGTTGAAGACCAGATAGATCACCTCGAGGACGGACGCGATCCGCGCGTCCAGCGCGTCGCCTTCGGGCAGCTCGAACGGCACCCGCGCCTCCGAGAGCGTGCGTTTCGCGCGGACGATGCGTTGCGCGATCGTCGCGGCGGGGACGAGGAACGCGCGCGCGATCTCCTCCGTCGTCAGCCCGCCGAGGAGACGCAGCGTGAGCGCGACGCGCGCGTCGGTCGAGAGCACCGGATGGCACGCGATCAGGATCAGCCGCAAGAGGTCGTCGCCGACGGGATCGTCGTCCTCGTTCACGGCGGTTTCGAGCTGGAGGACCAACTCCCGTCCCAGTTCCTCGTGCTTGCGCGCGAAGCGCGTGCCGCGCCGCAGGAGATCGACGGCGCGGTGCTTCGCGGTCGCCATGAGCCACGCGCCGGGGTTCTCGGGAACGCCGGCGTGCGGCCAGCGCTCGAGCGCGGCGACGAGCGCGTCCTGCGCCAGCTCCTCGGCGAGCCCGACGTCGCGCACCAGACGTGCGAGCGCGGCGACGAGCTTCGGCGCCTCGATGCGCCACACCGCCTCGATCGCGCGGTGCGTCTGGTCGTCGGTCACGCTCGTCGCCCGCTTCTGGATTACTTCTGCCGCGACGCGTCGAACTTGTGCAGCCGCTCGCGCATCCGCTCGACGGCCTCGCTCGGCGCCAAGTCGTCGAGCTCGAAGAGCGGGCGCAGCTCGATGTTCGTCTCGGCGCCTTCGCCGTGCGGGTTCGGCACGCGCAACGCCCAGGCGACGGCCTCCTCCTTCGACTTCACCTGGATGAGCCAGTAGCCGGCGATGAGTTCTTTGCTCTCGGTGAACGGGCCGTCGATCACGCTGCGCTTGTCGCCTTTGAACTGCACGCGGACCCCCTTCGAGGAGGGCTGCAGGCCGGCGAGGTCGAGCAGGACGCCCGCCTTCGTCAGCTCCTCGTTGTAGCGGCCCATCGCGTCGAGCATCGCATCCTCGGGCATCGCGCCGGCTTCGCTCTCGGGGTTGGCCTTGACGATCATCATGAATCGCATCGGGGGTTCTCCTTCTGGCTTGTTCGGGTGCATCTACCGCTACGTCGAACGAGCCACCCGCCGAATCGACATCCGGCCCCGACTCCCCGCCTCAGGCCGCGATCGCCTCGCCGCCGTTCCGCCCGTCAGAGGCACGCCGAGCGCTCTTCAGGTCGCGTACGCACGCCCTTGCCATCGCGCCTTGCCGGCGTGAAGGCGAAACGATGATCGCCCTTGCCTTTTCCGCTGCGATTGCGGGGATCGACGCGCACGTCGTCCGGGTCGAGACCGATTCCGCCGCCGGCACGCCGGCGTTCGCGATCGTCGGCTTGCCCGACCGCGTGCTGAACGAGTCGCGCGAGCGCGTGCGTGCCGCGATCGTGAACTCGGGGTTCGGGTTCCCGCCGGGGCGGCTGCTCGTCAATCTCGCGCCGGCCGACATGCGAAAGGAGGGCGTCGGTTTCGACTTGCCGATCGCGCTCGCGCTGCTCGCGACCGACGAGCAGATCGCGGTCGCGGCGTTGCGCGAGCACGTCATCTGCGGCGAGCTCGCGCTGGACGGGACGCTGCGCGCCGTCCCCGGCGTCCTGGCGATGACGCTCGCGGCGCAGCGCGCAGGCTTCGCGAGCATCATCGTTCCGGAAGCGAATCGTGAGGAGGCGACGCTCGTCGAGGGGATCGACGTCTACGCCGTCCCCACGCTCGCCGACGCGGTCGCGGTGCTGCTCGGGCACGGGGCAAAGTTTCGCCGACGCGGCAACACGGTGCTCGATGAAGGCGAACGCGCCGTCGTCGGCGACTTCGCCGACGTGCGCGGCCAGACGCTCGCGAAACGCGCGCTGGAGATCGCCGCGGCCGGCGGACACAACCTCGTCCTCGTCGGCCCGCCCGGCTGCGGGAAGACGATGCTCGCGCGCCGTCTGCCGTCGATCCTGCCGGCGATGACGAACGACGAGGCGCTCGAGGTGACGAAGGTCTACAGTATCGCCGGCCTACTCGGCCCGCGCCCACGCGTCGTCGCGACGCGTCCCTTCCGCGCCCCGCACCATACGGCGAGCCGCGTCTCCATCGTCGGCGGCGGCATGTCAATTGCGCTCCCCGATGAGAAAAACACAGTCTTCGGTGAGAACGAACAAAGTAGTTGAAACAAACCGGGGGCCCGCACACCTGCCGCGCCCCAGCACCGCAGACGACGGCCTAGGCGCGCGTGGGCGGCGAGCTGGGTCGTAGCTATCGCGACAGAACCGGCGCCGAGGCCGGCGCGACGGTTCCGTTCTGCCACGATAAGGACGGGGTGACTCAGATCTCGGCACACCGCGTTGCGCGTTGGCTTTCACGGAGCCTCGCGCTGCGCCGCCCGCAAAACTACTTCTATCAAGCCACCAGGTAGAAGCCTTGTGAAGCCAGACGAAAGCTCCGACCGAGGGGACGGGTGCAGTTTCGGCGACACGTAGAACACCGGCACATTCTCGAGACGCCGCATGTGCACGTCCCTGTAGTAGTCGCGCGCGACGCCCATCTCCGCGCGCGCGTGGTTACGTGCATCTTCACCCCAAAGCCATCCCGTTCGGTCTTGAGTTGCCTGATTACCGGCGTGTCATCAGGAGATCATCAGGAATTAACGGTCCGAATCCCGCCATGTCAATACCTCGGCTTCTAGCCAGATTAGCGAGACCGATCCCCCACATAAAAAGCTTCGCATCAATCGTCAAACCCAGCACGCCTCGTTTACTCGACATTCTTTTATGTGCGCGGACTAATTCATGAAACGCAGCACTCGGATCGGCCTCTTGCTCGATCGAACGTAACGTCGCCACCAGTTGAGACGAGCCGAAGTAAACGCGCTTCGTCGTCTCCCTTTCAAGCTCGCGAATTCGCTCAGCCGCGTCGCGCTCCCGTAGCACCCCGTGCTTTAATGCGGCGCCAAACGCACGGTCCCACGGATGATCGTACTTCTCTTCGACCTCCGTACGGCCACCCATTCGAGAAGCAATTGCCAGGCCCAACTGTTCGTCCGCGGCGGCAAACGCGTCCAGCAGGGGCTTCCAAAGGAGAAGTGACACATATGACGGCGAGATATCTTCCCCGCGGTCAAATCGATCCGGCAGATCAACACCCAGAAGGCTAGCTGAAGAACTCACCTGCTCCCGGAAGCCAATCACGTCCCCGTAGAGTAGGTATCGGGCCGCTCCGAAAAAACGTAGTTCATTCGCCGCAACCGCTGTCGCACTTCCTGCACGGTCCTTCTCGCGATCGTGGCGGTTTGCTTCCAGTATGGGAAAATTCTCACGCTGCCGCGCATATTGCATCGCCAGCTGCTGCTTCGCGGCCTCGGTCACGGAATAGAACTCCAAACAGACGTCCCATTAGGCACCACGACGTTGAGCTGCCTCGTTACGAGGCTGCGGTTATTCTGAATGAGGTTCGCAGTCTGCACCAGCTCCGGATTTCCGCTATCTAGCATCTTCGTGATGTTCGCATTAATCCACTGATCGCTCATTTGCTGACCCATCGTCTGCGTGTTCGATAGGCTGGCATTTCCCGAGGTCGAGAATTTCGTTTCGACGAGGTCAACACTGGCAACGCTACCGTCAGAATTGTATTTCACAAAGACGCCGTCGGGTGCTAAGGCACCTGCACGACTTCAAAGGCAGGGTTCGCGAGGTATCCGATTGCCGGCCATTTGAGCAGCCCGCCCCGGTGTCGATAATCCCCGACGTAGAGGCGGCATAACGCGCGCGCGAATTAACTGCTTGCCGGGGATTCCGCGGAGATGGCCGCCGCGATCGGCGACTCAACCCGCCGGGTCGTCGTGTGCGGCGCCATCTCCCAAGCGCAGGAAGTTCCAGGCGTCCGAGCAGGTCGGCGTGCGACGCGGCTGCGCCTTCGAAGGCTGCACCGATCGCAGCGAACGTCGCGGATCGCCGTGCGGTGCCGGCGAGCTCGCCGAGCCGCTCGCAGCCCCGGCGTTCGCCCCTAGGGCCGATCGTTGCTCTCCTCCCGAACCGATCCAAGTCGTCCCG
>DATJHK010000034.1:0-3206 GCA_035493875.1 Candidatus Limnocylindria bacterium | reverse complement strand
GACGATGTAGAGCCGGCCGTAGTTGCGGTCGCTGGCGAACACGACTCCCTCGCGGTCGACGAACAGGTCGTTCACCTGCGCCGTCGACTCGCCCGGCGGCGGCTCGGGGACGTACGCCGCGACCTCGCGCGGCGCTTGCGGGTTGGCGATGTCGTACAGACGGATGCCGGCGTTGAAGTAGCTGACGTAGATGTACTGATCGCTGATGAACGAGCCGGGCCGGTTCTCGTGCAGGTTGTGCGGGCCGAAGCGGCCGCCGCGCGACGCGAAGTCGCCCGCCGGGACGGGGAAGCGGGAAAGCTCGCGCGGCTTGGTTTCGTCGGCGATGTCGAAAACGCGCACGTACTTCGGCGCCTCCTGGCCGAGGTCGGCGATCGACTCGTCGGTGACGACCAGCAGCCCGCGGTCGAGCAGCGGGAGCGCGGTGTGCGTGTTGCCGCCGAGCTGCGGCGACCACGGGCCGACGTGCGCGATCTGGCGCGGGTGCGTGCGGTCGGTGATGTCGAGGATCACGACGCCGTAGTCCCAGCAGCCGACGTAGGCGCGGTCGCCCGCGACGACGGCGTGATGCAGATAGTAGCCGAGCTTGCCCGGCGCCGTGCGCGCCTCGCCGCCGGCTTCCCACGAACCCGGAACCCACCAGCGTCCGACGATCTCCGGTTTGGCGGGATTCGCCAGGTCCGCGATCTGGAGGATGTGCCCGCGATACCCCTCGGGGGTGCCGGAGAGATACGCGTAGCGGCCTCCGTCGTACCAGAGGCGGTGGATTCCGATCCCGGACGTCGGCAGATACGAGATCTCGCGCGGCTTCGCCGGATCGGAAACGTCGAAGATCCCGATTCCGCAACGCTCCGCCTCGACGGTGCGCCGCTCGTAGTTGACGAGCAGCATCCCGTCACCGACCTGCACCTTCGGCGAGAACGCGCCGCGCGCGCCGGGCAGTCCTTCGAGGAGCTTGGGGTGCGCGGGATCGCGCACGTCGACGATCGACGTCCCGCCGCCCGCTGCGAGATGGCCGCAGTACAGGAAGCCGTCCTGAACCACGACTTGCATCGTGCCGCCGCGATCGGGGATGTCGATCTGGGCGAGGGGGACGAGGGCGCTGGGTCGGGTCGTCGTCGTGGTCAACGGAAGAAACCTCTAGGGCAGGAGGGTGGCAGGCGCGCTGACTTGGTCGTCGCGCACGAACAGCATCGCGATGATGCCCACGATCGAGAGCAGCACCAACTGGAGCGTCGCCGCGGTCGCCCAGCCGAAGCTTTTCGCAAGTGTACCGAAGAGCAGGCCCGCAAACGCCGCGGGGAGATAGTGGGCGCTCGAGGCGATCCCCGACGCACGGCCGGCGTACTCCGGCCGCGCCGAGCGCTGTGTGAGCGCGTAGATGTTGACGAACAGGAAGCCGCTGCCGAAGATCCCCTGCAGGCAGCTGAGCACGTCCTGCTGCCACGGAAGCGTTGCGACCTCGAACATGAGGTACAGCGTGATCATCGTGCCCACGAGTGAACCGAGTATCACCCAGCGCTGGCGCAGGCGATCGCCGAGCCAGCCCGCGGGGAGACCGGCGATCGCGCCGATCCCGTACAAGCTCGCCGCAAAGCCGGCCTGCCCGTGCGTGAAGTGCAGCACCGTCTGCAAGAACGTCGGGTAGAGGCCGACGTACCCGAACGTCGCCAACCCGACGACGACGTTCGTGAGCGAGACCAGCGTGACGTTGCGGTTGAACAGCCCGGGCGGAAGCTCGACGGTCGAGATCAGCACGCGGCGCGGCGCTTCCGGCTCACGCACCTCGCTGAAGCCGCGCGCGACGAGCAGCGCGATGAGCACGCAGAAAACGAACCCGATCAGCGCGAAAACGACCATCGGATACCGCCAATGCCCGCCGCTCGCCATCTCCAGGCGCACGCCGAGGATCGGCCCGATGAAGGCCCCGATCCCGTAGGCGACGTTCAGCACGCCGAGCGCGAGGGTGCGCTGGCGAAAGAAGTAGGCGCCGAAGATCGTGAAGAGCGCCGTCTGCTGCATCGCCTCGCCGACGCCTGAGAGCGCGCGGTAGGCGAGCATGTCC
Organism: Candidatus Limnocylindria bacterium; assembly: GCA_035493875.1. Classification (GTDB taxonomy): domain Bacteria; phylum Vulcanimicrobiota; class Vulcanimicrobiia; order Vulcanimicrobiales; family Vulcanimicrobiaceae; genus Vulcanimicrobium. The sequence continues at coordinate 1,141 of DATJHK010000034.1, read as the reverse complement.
CAGAAGCCAAGCGCCATCACGGTGACGATCGTGAAGAACGAATAGATCGCGATCCCGACGATCGCGACGGACTTGCGCGACCAGCGATCCAGCAGATAGCCGGTCGGAATGCCGCCGAGGCCGATCCCGAGCGCGAAGATCGTCGAGAGCAGCCCGCCTTGGGCGAGGCTGAAGTGCAGCTCGTGGTTGATCGCGCGGACGAACTGCGGAAATACGGATCGGTCCATCGCGTTCACGATGTACGAGGCGGTCAGGATGAGCGCGCAGACCGCCGCGCCGATCGTGGCCGGACGCTTCATGTCGGGGGTGCGAAGGACCCTGTCGGACGAAGCGTCGACACGTTCTTGGATCGGCATAGCACTTTCTGGAGGGAGATCAAAGGAACCGCGTGGCCGGGCCTTTCCGCACCGCCCCGATCCGAACCTCGCCGCTCGATTGTGCAAAAGAACAAACGGACCGCGGCGTACACGCCGCGGTCCGTTCGCTGAGCATACGAAGCGTGCGCGAGCGCTACTTCGTGTTCAGCTTGAAGATCGCGATCGCGTCTCCGTACGGATAGCCGAGCTGGAAGTTGCCGCCCGCCGCGACGGCGATGTACTGCACGCCGTTCACCGCGTAGCTGATCGGCGGGGCGTTGACGCCGGCGCCGAGCTGATAGCGCCACAGCTTGCGGCCGTTGCGCGCGTCGAACGCGTCGAACCAGCCGTTCCCCTCGCCCATGAACACGAGATTACCGGCCGTCGCGAGCGCGCCGCCGATCAGTGGCTGCGGCGCCGTGTAGGTCCAGTCGATCTTCCCCGTCTCGGTATTGATCGCCACGAACGGACCGTTCTGGATCCCGCCCTTCGGAACGGCGACGTTGGTGAAGGTGCTGCCCAGGCGGATCGCGCCCGGCGAGGTCACCGGATCACCCTCGGTGACGAACTTCATCAGCTGGTTCATCGCCAGCACGTAGACGTCGCGCGTCTTGGGCGAGTACGCCGGCGGCGACCACTCCGCGCCGCCGTTCGCGCCCGGCAGCATGTTCACGCCGTCCTTGGTCGGCGTCGTGAACATGTTCTTCGACATCATCACGTACGGCGCCGACTTGCGGATCAGCTTGCCGTTGCGGCGGTCGACGATGAAGAACCAGCCGACCTTC
>DATJHK010000033.1:0-39202 GCA_035493875.1 Candidatus Limnocylindria bacterium | reverse complement strand
CAGCAGGCCGCGATCGCGACCGGCGAGCTGGCCTCGGGGGTCCAGGAGATCGACGCCACGGCCCGCGCCCTGCGCGAACAAGCCGAGCGACTCGACGTCCTCGTCGCCCGTTTCGTCGTCGAGACGCAGCACGCGGTCGAGCGGACGGACGCCCTCCACGTGTCCAACGAGCGCGCTTCGCTGGCGCTCACCGGCTAACCGTTTCGCCGCAAGGCCCCGTCCTCGCACCCGCGAAGGCGCGACCATGTGGCGTAACGTGCTTCGTCCGACGACGGTCCCGGAGGCGCTCGAAGCCCTCGCGGCCCGGGGCGCCGCGGCGCGAATCGTCGCCGGCGGGACCGACGTCCTGGTCGAACTGCAGCGCGGCGTCAAACCGGCGGAGACCCTGATCGACGTCTCCGCGCTGCGCGCTCTCAAGTACGTGCGGCGCGACGGCGACGAGATCGCGATCGGAGGTCTCGGGACCCACAACGACGTGCTCGCCGCGCCGTTCGCACGCGACGCCGCCCTTCCACTCGCGCAGGCGTGCATCGAGGTCGGCGCACCGCAGATCCGCGCCCGCGGGACGATCGCCGGGAACCTGGCGACCGCCTCACCGGCGAACGACACGATCGCGGCGCTGCTCGCGCTCGACGCGCGCGTCACGCTCCTCTCCGCGCGCGGCGAGCGGACGCTTCCGCTCGACGCGTTCTTCACCGGATTCCGGCGCACCGCGCTGCGCGCCGACGAGCTGATCGGCGAGATCCGTTTCCGCGCGCTCGACCCCACGCGGCGCGGGATCTTCTTGAAGCTGGGGCTGCGGCGCGCCCAGGCGATCTCGGTGATCGACGTCGCGCTCGTCGTCGCGCTCGCCGCCGACGGGACGGTGGTCGACGCGCGGATCGCGCTCGGATGCCTCGCGCCGACGGTCGTGCGCGCGGCGCGCGCCGAACGCGCGCTCCTCGGCACGCAGCTCGATGCCGCGACCTGCGCGCGCGCGGGGCAGCTCGCTTGCGAGGACGCCGCGCCGATCGACGACGTGCGCGGCTCCGCCGCGTATCGCCGCGCGACGCTCGCCGCGCTGATCGTGCAAGGACTCGAACGGATCGCCGACGGCCGGGAAGCCGAGGGCTTCCCCGAGCGTCCCGTACTGCTCGAGAGCGGCGCCGTGCTTCGCGAGCAGCCGCCGTTCGACGGGACGATCGCGACGACGATCAACGGTGCGCCGCGCACCCTTGCCGACGCCGCGCACAAGACGCTGCTGAACGCGCTGCGCGAGAACGCCGGGCTGACCGGCGCGAAGGAAGGCTGCGCCGAAGGCGAGTGCGGCGCATGCACCGTCTGGCTCGACGGCGCGGCGGTGATGTCGTGTCTGGTCCCCGCCTCCCAGGCGCACGGCGCCGAGATCACGACGATCGAGGGGCTCGCGCACGGTGACGAGCTGCACCCGCTGCAGGACGCGTACATCGCCTGCGGCGCCGTGCAGTGCGGCTTCTGCATCCCCGGGATGCTGATGGCCGGCGTGAAGCTGCTCGACGAGCGCCGCGCACCCTCGCTCGAGGAGCGCCAAGCCGCGATCAGCGGGAACATCTGCCGCTGCACCGGTTATCGGAAGATCCTCGATGCGATGGAGGAGGGCGCCCGCGCCCTCGCCGCGCACGAGCGGCTCCCCGGCGAGGCGGTGCGCGCGTGAACCTGATCGGCACGTCCGTCGCCCGTCCCGACGCGCGCGCGAAGGTCACCGGCGCCGCACGCTATCCTGCCGACCTCGTGCGCGCCGAGATGCTGCACTGCAAGGCCGTCTTCGCGCACCGGCCCAGCGCACGCATCGTGCGCATCGACACGAGCGCCGCGTGCGCGCTTGCCGGCGTCGTCGCGGTCCTCACCGCGGCCGACGTCCCCTACAACCGCTACGGCCTGATCGAGGCCGATCAGGAAGTCCTCTGCAGCGAACGCGTGCGCTACGTCGGCGACCGCGTCGCGCTCGTCGTCGCGGAGAGCCCCGCGATCGCGACCGCAGCCGCGGCGCTCGTCGACGTGACGTACGAGGAGCTCCCGCTCGTCACCGATCCGCTCGCCGCGCTCGAGCCGGACGCGCCGCTCGTCCATCCCGAACACGGCTCGAACGTGCTGCTCCATCAGCGGATCCGCAAGGGCGACGTCGAGGCGGGGTTCGCGCAGGCCGACATCGTGCTGAGCGGAACGTTCACCACCTCCTGGCAAGAGCACGCGTACCTCCAGCCCGACGCCGGGATCGCGTACTACGAGGGCGAGACGCTCGTCGTCGAGACCGCGGGGCAGTGGCTGCACGAGGATCGGCGTCAGCTCGCCGCGATGCTGCGGCTCGCCGACGACGACGTCGTCGTGCGCTACGCGAAGGTCGGCGGCGCGTTCGGCGGCCGCGAGGATCTCTCGGTGCAGGCGCTGCTCGCGCTCGCGACGTGGAAGCTCAAGCGCCCGACCGCGATCGTGTGGAGCCGCGAAGAGTCGATCGTCGGACACCACAAACGCCACCCGTTCCACATCACGACGCGCTGGGGCGCCAAACGCGACGGGACGATCGTCGCGGTCGAGACGCGGACCGTCGGCGACGGCGGCGCCTACGCCTCGACCAGCGTCGAGGTGCTCAAGATCGCGGCGGTCTTCGCCCAGGGACCGTATCGCGTCCCGAACGTTGCGACCGACGGCTACGTCGTCTACACCAACAACGTCCCCAGCGGCGCGTTCCGCGGCTTCGGCTCGCCGCAAGCGCACTGGGCCGCCGAATCGATGATCACGCGCATCGCGCACGCGCTCGAGATCGATCCGGCCGACATCCGGCGCAAGAACCTCTACCGCGAGGGCGATACCGAGGCGACCCGCAACGTGCTCCCCGCCGGGGTCAGCGCCGTTCCGGTGCTCGAACGCTGCGTCGCCGAGATGCGCGCGCGCTTCGGATCACGCGTCCCGAACGCGCCGAGCGCGACGACGCGCCGCGGCGTCGGGATCGCGAGCGGGATCAAGAACGTCGGCTATTCCTTCGGATTTCCCGAGCAGTCGACGGCGAGCGTCGAGCTGATCGGGACGCGCGCGCTCGAACGCGCGGTGATCCGCAGCGGCGCGACCGACGTCGGACAAGGCGTGCACCTGATCCTGCGGCAGATCGCCGCCGAGACGCTGGAGTTGCCGCTCGAGGCGGTCGCGATCGTCAGCGACGACTCGGCGCAGTCGCCGAACGCCGGCTCCGCCTCCGCCTCGCGCTTGACGTTCGTCGCCGGACGCGCGGTGCACGACGCCGCCCGCGCGGCGCGCGCCGCGTGGGAGCGTGGGGAACGCCCCGCCGCGGCGACGGTGCAGTACCGTCCCGCCCCGACGACGCCCGTCGACCGCGAGACCGGCGAAGGATCGCCGAACTGGTGCTACGGGTACAGCGCGCAGGCGGTCGAGGTGGAGGTCGACGTGACGACCGGCGTGACGCGCGTGGTGCGCATCATCAGCGTGCACGACGTCGGCCGTGCGATCAACCGCCAGCAGGTCGAAGGACAGATCGAAGGCTGTCTCGCGCAAGCGCTGGGCTACGCGCTGACGGAAAACTTCGTCGTGCGTGACGGGAAGATCCTCACCCCGCACTTCAGCACGTACCTGCTCCCGACGGCACTCGACATGCCGGCGGAGATCGTTCCGGTGATCCTGGAGCTCGCAGATCCCGATGGCCCGTACGGCGCGCGCGGGATGGCCGAGATGCCGCTCGTCCCGTTCGCCCCCGCGGTCGCCGCCGCGATCTACGACGCGACCGGCGCGTGGGTCGACGACCTGCCGATGACCCCCGAACGCGTCCTCGCCGCAATCACCGCCGCCCGCAGGCGCGCGACATCCTCCGCCGCATCCCTCGTCGGAGTAGCGTCACCGTCGACGTAGCGCGACGACGAACCGCCCCGCCGTCATGACGTCACGTTCCGCGTTCGTCGCTTAGGACGGCGCCGCTAGGTCCCCATCGGCGAGGTGGGCGAGGACAACCTCGCACTTCTTGTGCAGGTGGTCGCGCAGGATCGCCGCGAGGCCGGCGGCGTCGCGCGCGTGGAGTGCGGCGAGCATCGCCTCGTGCTCGCGCACCGCGGCGAGCCAGCGGTCTTCCGACATGTTCGCGGCGTAGCGCGCGCGGCGCATGCGGCCGTTGAGGCCTTGGTAGACCTCGCGCAGCACGGGGTTGCGTCCGGCCAGGATGATCCGCTCGTGGATCGCCTGATTGTGCGCGAAATAGCGTGGGAGGTCGCGTTCGCGATAGGCGTCGACCATCGCGGCGTGCAGCGCGTCGATCTCCGCCAGCTCTTCGGCCGTGATCCGCGTCGCGGCCAGCTCGCCGGAGAGCGCTTCGAGCGAGGCCATCACCTCGAACATGTGCTGCACGTCGCCCGCGGTGAGCCCGGCGACGCGCGCGCCGCGATGCGGGAGCAGCTCGACGAGCCCCTCCGCCGCGAGGACCTTGAGCGCCTCACGCAGCGGCGTGCGGGAGATCTCGAAGCGTTCGCACAGCTCTCGCTCCCCGAGCCGCTCGTTCGGGCGCAGCTCACCCCGGACGATCAGCTCGCGCAAGCGAGCGACCACCTCGTCGTGGAGGGTCAGGCGGCGGATCGGGCTTGTGGCGGTCACGGTCATCGGTTCTCGTCTCGGGAATTTCGCGGCGCCAGGGAGGAGTTCCGTGCATATTGCATGCAAGTGGCGCTTCCCGGGAAACCGCATATTGCATGCAATATGCAAGCTACCCGACGGAGGGTGTCCATGTTTCGCAGCGGCCCGCACTTCCTGCAGATCCCCGGCCCGACGAACGTCCCCGATCGCGTCCTGCGCGCGATGGATCGCAAGACGATGGACCATCGCGGCCCCGAGTTCGCCAAGCTCTCCCTCGAGGTGCTCGACGGCATCAAGGCGGTTTTCAAGACCGACGAGCCCGTCGTGATCCTCCCCTCGTCCGGGACGGGGGCCTGGGAAGCGGCGCTCGTCAACACGCTCTCGCCGGGCGACCGCGTCCTGATGTTCGAGACAGGGCAGTTCGCCTCGCTCTGGCGCGCGATGGCGACGAAGCTCGGCCTGGACGTCGTCTTCGTCCCCGGCGACTGGCGGCACGGGGTCGATCCGGCGGCGCTGGAGGCGCACCTCGCCGAGGATCGCGGCCACACGATCAAGGCCGTCTGCGCCGTCCATAACGAGACCTCGACCGGCGTCACGAGCCGCATCCCCGAGTTGCGCGCCGCGATCGACCGCGCCGGACACCCCGCGCTCTTCCTGGTCGACACGATCTCCTCGCTGGCCTCGATCGACTACCGGCATCAGGAGTGGGGCGTCGACGTGACGGTCGGCGGCTCGCAGAAGGGGCTGATGCTCCCGCCGGGTCTGGGCTTCAACGCCGTCTCGACGAAGGCGCTCGCTGCCGCGAAGCGCTCCCGGCTGCCGAAATCGTACTGGGACTGGTCGGAGATGCTGGCGACGAACGCCGCAGGGTTCTTCCCCTACACGCCGGCGACCAACATGCTCTACGGCTTGCACGAAGCGCTCGCGATGCTGCGTGAGGAGGGGCTCGCCAACGTCTTCGCGCGCCACACGCGCCACGGCGAAGCGACGCGCGCGGCCGCGCGCGCATGGGGTCTCGAGATCGTCTGCCTCGACCCGCGCGAATACTCGAACTCGCTGACCGCGCTCTACGTCCCCGAGGGCTTCGACGCCGACGCGCTGCGCGACGTGATCCTCGAGCGCTTCGACATGTCGCTCGGCACGGGGCTCGGGAAGCTCAAGAGCCGCGTCTTCCGCATCGGACACCTCGGCGACTTCAACGACCTGATGCTCGTCGCGACGCTCGGCGGCGTGCAGATGGGACTCGACCTCGCCGGGATCCCGCACGGCGACGGCCTCTCGGCAGCACTCGCCCACCTCACCGCGCGCTCGACCGCGGCGGACGCCGCGACCCTGGCGGCTCTGACCCTCTAAGGGCCGGAGCCGCTCCCGCGCCCTCACGGGCGCCCGCAATCACAGCAACCTCGAACACGGAAGAACTTTCCTGTTTCCGAGCTCCGCTCGGGTCGGAGGTCCCATGACCGTCAAAGCCGGCGTCGTCGTACGCGCCGCCCGCGCAACGAAGACGCGCTACGTCGTTCTGGCCATCCTGTGTCTGCTCTACTTCATCTCGTACCTGGATCGCGTGACGATCTCGGTGACGGCGCCGAAGATCATCGAGGAGTTCCACTTCTCGAAGACGATCATGGGCTCGATCTTCTCGGCCTTCGCGATCACGTACACGATCTTTCAAATCCCGGGCGGGACGCTCGGCGATCGCTTCGGACCGCGCTCGATCCTCGCCGGACTGATGGCGTTCTGGTCGGCGTTCACGATCCTCGCGGGCTTGGCGACGAGCTACGCCGGTTTCTTCGTCAACCGCCTGTTCTTCGGCGCCGCCGAGGCCGGCGGTTTCCCCGTCGCGACGCGCGCGCTCGCGACGTATTTCCCGCCGACGATGCGCGGCTTCTTGCAAGGCGTCACGCACGCGGCCTCGCGGTCCGGCGCCGCCTTCGCGCCGCCGATCGTCGTCGCGATCGTCGGCTACACGGGCGGCTGGCGCCCGCCGTTCTACATCCTGGGCGCGCTCGGCTTCCTCTGGACGATCGGCTTCTACCTGTACTATCGCAACAACCCGGCGGAGTCGAAGTTCGTCAACCAGCTCGAGCTCGATGCGATCGGAACCCGCACCGCCGCCGCGACGACCGGCGAGAAGCGCGCCGTGCCCTGGAAGAAGATCTTCAGCAACAAAGACGTGTGGATGTTGACGCTGAGCTACTTCGCGTACGGCTACACGCTGTGGATCTACCTGACGTGGCTTCCGACGTACCTCAAGGAAGGACGCCATTTCAGCTTCGCGCAGATGGGCTTCCTCGCCAGCATCCCGCTGATCGGCGCGATCCTCGGCGATCTGTTCGGCGGCTGGGCGTCGGACGCGATCTGGCGCCGCACCGGAAACCTGAACTTCGCGCGCCGGAGCGTGATCGTCACGTCGTTCATCGGTGCCGCGGCGTTCACGATCCCGGCGGTGTTCGTCGCGAACCCCTACCTCTCGGTCGCACTGCAGACCGGCGCGATGTTCATGCTCGAATGCGCCGTCTCGAATTGCTGGGCGGTCGCGATGGATCTCGGCGGCCGGCACTACTGCGGCACGACCTCCGCGATCATGAACATGGCGTCCGGCGTTTCGGCGATCGTCTCGCCGTTCGTCTTCGGCGTGCTCGTCGACCGGACAGGCTCGTGGGCGGCCGGCTTCGTGATCGGCTCGGTGATCCTGGTTCTGGGCGCGGTGACGATCCTGTTCACCGACGCGACGAACAGCGTCGACGAACCACTCCCCGTCACGGCCTGACGGCGGCCGGCGGACGGTTCACTCCTCCCAGAACCGTCCGCGCGGCCGTTCGGCCGCTTCTGTCTGCGGAACGTCCGGGCGCGAAAACGGAGATGCCGGAGGTTCGTCGGCTATCCTCGTCCCCATGAACGTCCCCGACGACCTCGACGCCATGCTGCGTGATCTCGTCCGCGACGAGGCCGCGTCCACGTCCACGCACCTCGCGCCCGAAGACAAAGCCTTCGTCGACCACGTCCTCGCGTCGATCACGCAAGGGAGCAAGGGCATCTTCGTCGTGCTGCATCCGAACGACGTGATGCAGTATATGCTGCTCAACACCGGCCGAGCGGGCGCGATCGCGCTCCTGGCGCGCGTGATGCAGCGTACCGCAGAGGGGCTCCAAGCCGACCCCGACTGATCGCCCGCCGTTCCGGCCGGAAGCGCACGGCCGCGTTGCGTAGCTGAACGACACCCATCACACGCGCAAGCGAGGGGGAGTGATCGCATCGTGACGACCGTTACCGATTGGACCGCCGGATTCATCACCGGCCTCACCGCCGGGATGGCCCGCTTCTTCGGCGCCATCCCGAACATCATCGGCGCCATCCTGATTCTGATCATCGGGTGGATCGTCGCCGGAATCGTCGCCGCCCTCGTCACGCGATTCTGCCGCGCGATCCACGTCGACACGGTCGCTGATCGCGTCGGCGTGAACGGCTTCCTCCAGCAGAGCGGGACCTCGATTCGCGCGAGCGGGATCCTCGGCGAGATCGTCAAGTGGGTCATTCGGCTGGTCTTCATCGAGATGGCCGCCGATCAACTCGGGATGCCGCAGGTGACGCAGGTCATCAACCAGATCCTCGGCTTCATCCCGAACATCATCGTCGCGGTCATCATCCTGGGAGTCGGCGCGTTCGTCGGGCAGCTCCTGGGCGGGATCGTACGCGGCAGCGCGCGGGAAGCGAGGATCGGCAACGCGGATCTGCTCGCGCGGCTCACGCAGGGCGCCGTGATCGCGTTCGCGATCATCGCCGCGCTCAACCAGCTCAACGTGGCGCCGGTCGTCGTGAACACGCTCTACATCGGCTTGGTCGGCGCGGTCGCGCTCGCGCTCGGTCTCGCGTTCGGTCTGGGCGGACGCGACACGGCGGCACGCCTGACGGAGCGGTGGAGCGGCCGCGTCGAGACCGCGACGCGGCAGCTCCAAGCGACGTCAGCCTCTGCGGCGACGGAGAGCGGTACCGTGCCGACGGTCCGTGGGGACGTCGCCGCCCCGCGCGTGACGACGCCGGGGACCGTCGACCTCGAGCGCGATTAGGTCGTCGCGCGCCGCGCGGTGACGCGCAGCGCGCACGCGATCGCGAGCGAGAGGAGCGCGGCGAGCGCGCCGAACGCGTAGATCGCGGGGTAGCCGAACGCCGACGCGACCATCCCGCTCAACGGCCCCGTGACGCCCATCCCCAAGTCGAAGAACGCGACGTAGATTCCGAGCGCGGCGCCGCGGCTCGTCGGCGCGATCCGCTTGACCGCCTCGACGCCGAACGCCGGGAATGCCAGCGAGTAGCCGAAGCCGGTGAGCGCCGCGCCCGCCAAGCCGTAGGCCGGACCGGCGCCGAGCCACAGCAAGAGCTGCCCGGCGATCTGCACGGCGAGCGCGCCGATCGCGACCGGCGCACCGCCCAGCTTGTCGGGGAGGTGGCCGAACAGCAGGCGCGCGAGGACGAAGGCGATCCCGAACGTGGTGAACGCGAACGACGCACCGCCCCAGTGGCGCGCGTTGAACGCAAGCACGACGAACGTCGTGATCGCGCCGAACCCGATCGAGCACAGCGCAAGCCCTGCGCCCGCCGGCGAGACGGTGCGCAGGACCGCCCCGATCGGCATCGGTGCGCCCTGCGCGCGCCGCACGGGGCGCAGCGTCGCGGCGAGCGCGATCCCGAGGAGCGGGATCAGCGTCACCGTCAGCGCGACGGCGCCGAAGCCGCGCGCATCGCCGAGCGCGGCGCCGAGCGGCGCGCCGCCGCCCATCGCGGAGTACATCGCGATCCCGATCCACACCATCACCGCGCCGGAACGCGGAGCACCGAGCGTCGCGATCCCGTACGCGAGACCGCCGGTGACGATCAGCCCTTCCGCGACGCCGAGGATCGCGCGCCCGGCGAACAGCACCGCGAGACTCGCGCCGCGATCGTGCAGCGCCAGCGAGGCGAGATACGTCAGACCGGAGAGCGACGCGAGCACGCCGCCCGCGAGGAGCGCCGTCTTCGGACCGCGCTCGTCGACGATGCGGCCGCTGAACGGCCGCGTGACCAGCGTGACGAACGACTGCAGCCCGATGACCGAGCCGACGACGACCGCGTTGAAGCCGAGCGCGTCATGGATGTGCGGCGGGATGACCGGCAGCGGCATCCCGACGGTGAGATATCCGAGGAAGACGACGATGCACGGCACGACGAGTGCGGCGAGCGGCGGTGCCGGCGACGGCGAGGAAGCCGGCGCCGCACTCGGTCGCGTCAGCGTGGAAGCGGCGGACACGCAGGCAGCATACCGCCCGCACCTGTGGACGCGCTAAGTCTTCCGTAGTGACAACATATTTCTCTGGATTCATGAAATCAACGGAAGAACGTTTACGCGACGAGCGCGCGTGCGGCTGCGTCGTGGCGCGCGATCAGCTCCGGCAGATCGATGTCGACGAGCCGTCCGTCGCGCACGCGCACCGCACCGTTCACGATCGAGAGCGCGACGTTCGGGATCCGGCAGAACACCGTCGCGGCGAGCGGGTCGTGGACCGAGCCGCCCGCGGTCGCCAGATCGTCGACGCGAATCCCGATCAGATCGGCCGCCATCCCCGGCGCCAACATCCCGACGTCGTCGCGGCCGAGCACGCTCGCCCCGCCGCGCGTCGCCAGGCGCAGCGCTTCACGCGCGCTCATCGCCTTCGCACCGTGCGCGACGCGCTGCAGCAGCATCGCGTGACGCACCTCGTCGAGCAGATGCGAGCCGTCGTTGGAGGCGGAGCCGTCGACGCCGAGGCCCACGCGCATCCCGGCGTCGCGCTGCGCGAGGACCGGCGCGATCCCCGAGCCCAGGCGCATGTTCGAGGTCGGGCAATGCGCGACGCCGGTGCGCGAGCGGCCCAAGCGCGCCAGCTCCTCCGGCGCCATGTGGATCGCGTGCGCGAACCACACGTCCGGCCCGCTCCACCCGAGGGACTCGGCGAACGGGACCGGCCGCTGCCCATACGTCTCGAGGCAGTAGCGCTCCTCGTCGACCGTCTCGCAGAGATGCGTGTGGAGATGGACGCCGTGTTTGCGGGCCAGCTCCGCGCTCGCGCGCATCAAACCCGGGGTGACGGAGAACGGCGAGCACGGCGCGAGCACGACGCGCGTCATCGCATAGCGCGAAGGATCGTGGTGCTCGGCGATCACGCGCTCCGAGTCGCGCAGGATCGCGTCCTCGTCCTCGACCGCTTCGTCCGGCGGCAGACCGCCGCGCGAACGGCCGAGCGACATCGAGCCGCGCGATGCGTGGAAACGCAAACCCATCTCGCGCGCAACGGCGATTTGATCGTCGACGCGCGCGCCGTTTGGCCACATGTAGCAATGATCCGCAGCCGTCGTGCAGCCGGAGAGGAGCAGCTCGGCGATCGCCGTCGCGGTGCTCGCACGGATCGCCTCCGGCGTGAGCCGCGCCCAGACCGGATAGTGCGCGACGAGCCAGTCGAACAGCTCCGCATCCTGTCCCTCGGGCAGATTCCTCGTCAGCGTCTGGTAGAAGTGATGATGCGTGTTGACCAGACCCGGGAGCAGCACGAGCCCCCGCGCGTCGACGATCTCGTCGGCCTGCGCGCTCAGCTCGCGCGTGGAGCCGACGGCCTCGATCGTGTTGCCGCGCAGCAGCACGGCGCCGTCGGGGAAGCTGCGATCGGCGTCGTCGAACGTCGCGACGAGCGTGGCATGACGGAGAAGCAGACTGCGAATGGGAATAGTCCTACGATGACGAGCCTCGCCGCGTTGAACGCAGCGGATCGCGCCACGTTCGTCGCCGCGGTCGGTTTCGCTTTCGAGCACTCACCCTGGATCGCCGAGGAGGCCTGGGAGCGGCGACCGTTTGCCGATTTCGACGCGCTGCTCGGCGCTTTGGTCCGCACCGTGCGCGACGCGCCCGCGGAGCGGCAGATCGCGCTCATCACGGCACATCCCGATCTGGCCGGGCGCGTCGCGCGCGAAGGCCGGCTCACCGCCGCCTCGCGGGGCGAGCAGGCCGCGGCGGGACTCGACCGACTCACCCCGCAGGAGATCATCCGCTTCGATGCCGCCAACGACGCTTACCGCGCGCGCTTCGGGTTCCCGTTCGTGATCTGCGCGCGCGAACACGACAAGCTCTCGATCCTCGCCGCGCTCGAACACCGCGCGACGAACGATCGCGCCGCCGAGATCGATACGGCGCTCGGCGAGATCGCGAAAATCGCGCGCCTGCGCCTGCGCGACGCGGTGCACGACTAATGCTCGCCTATCTGCTGGACTGGGCGAACCTGCTCGTCCGCTGGACGCACATCATCGTCGGGATCGGCTGGATCGGCGCGTCGTTCTATTTCGTGTGGCTCGACGACAGCCTCGAGGCCCCGAGCGAGGCCGACAAGCGCAACGGCGTCTACGGCGACCTCTGGTCCGTCCACGGCGGCGGCTTCTACCACAACATCAAGTTCCTCACCGGCCCCAGGAACGAGCCGCTGACCGAGAACCTGCACTGGTTCTTCTCCGAGGCGTACGGGACGCTCATCAGCGGCCTCGCGCTGCTGGCGATCGTGTACTGGTCGAGCGCGAGCACGTTCATGATCGATTCGAGCGTCATGGCGCTCACCCCACCCGAGGCGATCGCGATCAGCATCGCGTCGCTCGTGATCGGGTGGCTCGTCTACGACGCGCTCTGCAAGGTCTTCGAGAAGCGGCCCGCCGTGCTCTGGACGGCGATCGGCCTGTTCCTCCTGCTGATGGACTACGGGCTCTTCCACGTCTTCGGCGGGCGTGCCGCGTACATCCACGTCGGCGCGATCATCGGCGCGATCATGGTGCTCAACGTCTACTTCGTCGTCATCCCGGGTCAAAAGAAGATGCTGGCGCAGATCCGGCGCGGCGAGACGCCCGACGGACGGCCCGGGCTGCTCGGCAAGATGCGGTCGGTCCACAACACCTACTTCACGCTCCCGGTGCTGTTCATCATGATCAGCAACCATTTCCCGATGACGTACGGAAGCCCGTACGGCTGGATCGCGCTGGCGATGATCGCGGTGGCCGGGGTCCTGGTGCGGCGCTTCATGGTCCTCGGGCACAAGGGCCGCCATCTCCCCGCGCTCCCCGTCGGCGCCGCCGTGCTGCTGATCGGCGCGGCGATCCTGATCGCACCGCGCCCGCAAGCCGCCGCCGCGGGCGGCGCGCCGGTCGCGTTCGCGCAGGTTGCGCCGATCATGGCGCAGCGCTGCGCCGTCTGCCACGGCGCGAACCCGACGCAGCCGGGCTTCAGCGCCCCGCCGGCCGGCGTGCTGCTCGACACGCCCGAGCACATCAAGGCGAACGCCGCGCGCATTCAACAGCAAGCCGTCGACTCGCACGCGATGCCGCTGGGCAACGCGACGAAGATGACTGACGCGGAGCGCGCGACCGTCGCGGCCTGGATCGCCGGCGGGGCGAAGCTTCCGTGAGCGCGACGCTCTCGACCCACGTCCTCGACCTCGGCCGCGGCGCCCCCGGGGCCGGGATCACGCTCGCGCTCTACGCGCTCGACGGCGAGAGGCGCTCGCGTCTCGCCGAAGCGATCACGAATGTGGACGGCCGTACCGACGCGCCGCTCGCGACCGCCCTCGCCCCCGGCCTCTACGAACTGGTCTTCGAGGTCGGCCCCTACTTCGCGCGCACCGCGACGCCGACGTTCTTCGACACGATCCCGATCCGCTTCCGAATCGACGCAACCGGGACGCGCTATCACGTCCCGCTGCTCCTCTCGCCCTGGGGCTACTCCACCTACCGCGGCAGCTGAATTCCGCGCCCCCGCTACTTCGTGGCGGCTTTGAACGCGGCCCAGCCGCCGTACTCGGAGATGTCTTTGTAGCCACGCTGCTCGATCAGCTCGCGCGGGTAGATCATCGCGTTGACGGACGTGCCGTCCGCGAGCTGGATCGGGGCTTCGTAGAGGTTCGGCGGCTCGGTGGCGAGCAGGTGCGCATGCTGCGCGTCGGTCATCTCGTAGACCTCGCCGGCGATCGCGATCCCGCCTTCGGCGACCTCGTAGATCCCCGGGTGCTGATCTTCGACCGAGTGCAGGCGATAGATCGGTTTCGTCTCGGCCTCGCGCACGAAGCGGGCTTCGCCGAGGTTGCCGTGGTCGGGCTGGCCGCGCAGCGCCGAGCCGCAGATGAAGAACTGCATCGATGTCCTTGTGGTCAGGTGAAAGCCGGGTCGCGGTCGGCCGCGACAAGCGCGGCGGCGAGCGCTTCGACGCCGAGTTCGAGATCGGCCGGCGCAGTCCGTTCGTCGCCGACGTGACTGCGCCCACCGATGCTCGGCACGAAGATCATCGCCGTCGGCGCGACGTGCGCGACGCACATCGCGTCGTGACCGGCGCCGCTGGCGATATCGGCGGCGCGCGGATCGAGCGGGAGGCACGCGCCGCGCACCAGCTCGCGCAACCGCGCGTCCATCGGCACGGCGGCGCGCGTCTCGATCGCCTCGAGCGCGATCCGCACGCCGCGTTCGGCTTGGATCGCGATCGCGGCGGCGTTGAGCCGGCCTTCGATCGCGAGCGTGCGCGCGTCGTCGACGGAGCGCACGTCGATGCGCAGCGTGACGCGGCCGGGGACGATGTTCGTCTGGTTCGGCTCGACGACGAGGTGACCGACCGTTCCGACCGCCTCGCCGACCTCGCGCGTCGCGCGCTCCACCGCCAGAACGAGCTCGCTCGCGGCGCAGAGCGCGTCGGCGCGGCCGGCCATCGGGATCGTCCCGGCATGTCCGGCGACGCCGTCGATCACGGCGCGGTAACGGCGCTGGCCCGCGATCGCGGTGACGACGCCGAGCCGCACGCCGTCGCGCTCCATCACCGGCCCTTGCTCGATGTGCAGCTCGAGATACGCCGCGGGCGGCGGGAAGCCGTCGCGCACCGGCACGCCCGCCAGCAATCCCGTCGGCCCGTGCAGCGCCTGCGGAAACGGCTCGCCGTCGTCACCGACGAGCGCGCACACCTCATCGTACGGCGTGAGGCCCGCGTAGACGGCGCTCCCCAAACAGCCGAGCGGGAAGCGGCTGCCCTCTTCTCCCGCCCAGGCCACGACCTCGAGCGGGCGGCGCGGCCGCGTCCCCGACGCCGCGATCCGTTCCAGCGCGGCGAGGCCGCCGACGACGCCGTAGGCGCCGTCGTACGCGCCGCCGTTGCGCACGGTATCGAGGTGCGAGCCGCACTGGACCGGCGGCAGGTCCTCGCGGCCGGCGAGCCGCGCGAAGACGTTTCCGGCGCGGTCCTGTTCGACGCGCAAGCCCGCCGCCGCGCTCCAGGCGGCGAAGCGCTCGCGCGCCACGCGCTCCGGCGCGGTGAACAGCGCGCGATCGATCCCCTCGCCGGTCGCGCCGAGCGTTGCGAGCTCGTCGAGCCGGCCGTGCAGCGTCGTCACGGCGCGGGGTGCGTGGCGATCCAGTGACGCGCGATGTCGATCCGGCGCGTGATCCAGACGTCCTCGAAGCTCACGAGGTAGTCGAGGAATCGTTCGAGCGCCGCGGCGCGGCCCGGGCGGCCCGCCAAGCGCGTGTGCAGCCCGATCGACATCATCTTCGGCGCGGTCTTCCCCTCGCGGTAGAGCACGTCGAACGCGTCCTTGAGATACTGGTAGAAGCCCTCGCCCGACGTGAAGCCCGGCGCGACCGAGAACTTCATATCGTTGTTGTCGAGCGTGTACGGGATCACCAGATGCGGCTTGCCCTTCACGCGCGTCCAGTAGGGCAGGTCGTCGTTGTACGCATCGGAGTCGTAGAGAAACCCGCCTTCCTCGACGACGAGGCGGCGCGTGTTGACCGAGGGCGCGTAGCGGCAGTACCAGCCGTACGGGCGCGTCCCGATCGTACGCTCGAGCGACGCGACGGCCTTGCGCATCTGCTCGCGCTCTTCCGACTCGCTCATGTTCTGGAACCCGATCCAGCGCCAGCCGTGCGAGCAGACCTCGTATCCGGCGTCGACGATCGCGCGCGCGGCATCGGGATTGCGCTCGAGCGCGAGCGCCGCGCCGAAGACCGTGATCGGGATCTTTCGCTCGCCGAACATCCGCATCAGCCGCCAGAAGCCGGCACGGCTCCCGTACTCGTAGATCGATTCGACGATGAGGTCGCGCTTGTTCGGCCCCAGCGTCGCGCCGGGGACTTCGGTGAGGTACGTCTCCGAGGTGCCGTCGCCCTCGCCGATCGCGTACTCCGAGCCTTCCTCGTAGTTCATCACGATCTGTACCGCGAGGCGTGCGCCGCGGGGCCACTTGGGATCGGGCGGCCGGGAGCCGTAGCCCGTGAAATCACGCGGATGGTCGTACACGACCGCGAACTTCCGCGCGTCGCCGTGCGCGCCTGCGGCGATCAGGCCGTGCGGACGGGCGCGACGAGCGGGGCCAGCGCGTCGAATACGATCGCCAGCGCCGCTTCGGCCGCCGCGTCGTCGATGTGGCCACCCGCGTCCTGCAGCCCGATCCCGACCATCGTCGCGAACATCGCCACGAAGACCGGACGGAACTGCGGGGGGATCTCGCCGTGCACGTCGGCGATGATCTGCGCGAACGTCTCGACGTGCTTCTCATACAGGACGCGCAGCTTGCGGCGCAGCGCCGGTTGCCGCGCGGCGGCGAGCTGTAGCTCCGCATAGAGGAGCGTCGTGTCCTTGCAGTGCGAATGGATGAAGCGCTCGCGCAAGGCCCGCATGCGCGCCGCGAAGTCGGGTTCGGCGCGCACGGCGGCGGAGGCTTCCGCGGCCTCCTCCGCCATCCGCTGGGCGAGGAAAGCAACGAACAGGTCTTCCTTGTCGCGGAAGTTCGAGTAGACCGCGCCGCGGGTGAACCCGGCCGCCTCGGCGACCTCTTCGAGCGAGGTCGCCTCGTAACCGCGGCGCAGGAAGAGGCCCCCGGCCGCCTCGAGCAACCGGCGGCGCGTCTCCTCCCGCTGCTCGGCGCGCGTCCGGCGGACGCGCCGTATCACCGCCATGTCTTCCTCTCCGAGCCGGCGACGTTTCGCTCCTCTTGCTTCGATTTCGATGAAACTCACTCCGATACATGAGTGTATCCGAGTACAACCATGGATGCAAAGCAGGAACGCGCCCCCGGCGGCCGGGTCGATGTGATCGAGTACGGCTGGCGCCGGGCAGCCGTCACCCTGGCCGTCATCGTGGCGGCGATGATCGAGATCATCGACACGACGATCGTCAACGTCGCCCTCCCGACGATCCAGGGGAACCTGGGCGCCGACGTCGAGCAGGCCGCCTGGGTCGTCACCGGCTACATCATCGCGAACGTCATCGTCATCCCCCTCACGCCCTGGCTGCAGACGCGCTTCGGGAGGCGCAATTACTTCGTCGCCTCGATCGTCGTCTTCACGCTCGCCTCGCTGCTGTGCGGGATCTCCAACGACCTCGCCGTGCTCGTCGCCTTCCGCATCCTCCAGGGGCTCGCCGGCGGCGGCCTGATCTCCACAGCGCAGACGATCCTCGCGGACACCTACCCGCGCGAGCAGCAAGGGCTGGCGACCGGGATCTTCGCGATGGGGGTCATCGTCGGTCCGGCGGTCGGCCCCGTCCTCGGCGGCTTCCTCACCGACCAGCTCTCGTGGCGCTGGGCGTTCTTCGTCAACCTGCCGATCGGGACGCTGGCCGCGATCCTCGCCGCGACGATGCTGCGCGATCCGGAGAAGCCGCGCTCGAGCCCGATCGATCTGGTCGGCCTGGGCCTGTTGATCACGGGTTTGGGCTCGCTGCAGTACGTGCTCGACCAGGGTCAGGTCAACGACTGGTTCTCCGACCCCGCGATCACCGCGTTCGCCTGCTTGAGCGCCGTCGGACTGGTCGCGTTCGTCCTCTGGGAGCTGTTCGGGACGCGCCACCCGATCGTCGACCTGCGCGTGCTGCGCTATGCACCGATCTCGATCGGCTCGGCGATGAGCGTCGTGCTGGGCTTCACCCTCTTCGGCGGGGTGCTGCTCATCCCACAGTACTCGCAGAGCGTCCTCGGCTTCACCGCGACGATGAGCGGACAGCTCTTCCTCGTGCAGGCCGGAACGAGCGGGATTCTGACGTTCGTCTCGGTCGCGATCCTCGGCAGCGGGAAGGTCCAGGCGCGTTATCTGGTCGCGCTCGGATTCGTCTTGCTGGGCCTGGGGAACTGGCTGCTCTTCCACGTCGAGACGCCGCAGACCGATTTCCACGCCTTCGTCATCCCGCTGATGACGCTGGGCCTGGGGATGTCGCAGATCTTCGTGCCGATGACCGTCGCGTCGGTCGGCGCCGTACCCGAAGCGATCGTCCCGGCCGCCTCCGCGTTCACCAATCTCGCACGCCAGCTCGGCGGGAGCGTCTCGACCGCGCTGCTCGTCACGATCGCGCAGCGCGGCGCGACGAGCGACTACGCCGCGCTCGCGCAATCGATTCGCCTCGACCGCCCCGGCGTCGCGCACTACGTCGCCTCACAGGGCGGCGAGCACGTGCCTGGGCTCGTCCCGAATCTCTTCGGGATGCTCGCCTCGCAGTCGGCGGTGCTCGGCTACGCCGAGGCCGCGCTGATCACCGCCGTCGTCTCGGTGCTGCTCGCGCCGCTCGCGCTGGTGATGCGCGACGCGCACGGCCACGAGGGCGGCGCGCCGCGGCAAATCGAGATCGGCGCGTAGCGACCGGGTTCTAGCGCAGTGACTTCACCGCCGCGAAGACCGCGTCGTAGTCCGGCTGCTCGGTGACTTCCTTGACGACGTTCGCGTAGGCGACCATGCGATCGCGGCCGATCACGAAGACGCTGCGCGCCAGCAGGCCCAGCTCTTTGATGAGCACGCCGTAGGCGGGACCAAAGCTGCGCTCGCGGTAATCGGAAAGGTAGTTCAGCCCGGTCGCGCCGTTCGCGTTCGCCCAACGCTGCTGCGCGAACGGCAGGTCCATGCTCACGACGAACGCAGCGACGCCCTCCGGCAACTCGCCGACCCGCTGATGGAACGTCTGCGTCTCGAGTGCACAGACGCTCGTGTCGAGCGAGGGGACGACGATCAGGAGCGCGGCGCGCGCGCCGTCGTCGATCGCCTCCTCGAGCGTCAGCCGCTGCAGATCCTTGGTGGTGAGGGCGAACTCCGGCGCGGGCTCCCCGACGCGAACCTCCGGCCCGACGAGCGTCATCGGATTGCCTTTGAACGTCACTGCGCCGGCTCGCTCGGTGGACGACTGCGTGGTCATGAGACCTCCTCGATACGTGGCTGGACTCGCGGCATTCGCGCGGATGCCGGGGACCTCCCGGTCGGCGCGCGACGCGCGTAGATCACCGGGGATGACCACGAGCGTGAGGTGAGACGCCGGATGCGGCGCATCGGTCTCGTCGCCACTTTGCTGCTGCGATCCCGATCGTCGCGCTCTGCTCGCGCTCGGCGGCCTTGCGCTCGGCTTCGTCCCCCCACGTTCCGGCGATCCACCTCCCGCCGACCTTCGGACGCTGAGTAGGAGACTAGGTCTCCGCGGGTTTCTTGGCGATCGAGCGCGCGGGGTTGCCGACGACGCGGTCGTGCGGCGGGACGTCGCGGATCACGACGGTCCCGGCGCCGGTCATCGCGCCCTCGCCGACGGTGACCGGCGCGACGAGCAGGGTGTTCGTGCCGATGAAGACGTTCGCGGCGATCTCGGTGCGGTTCTTGTTCACGCCGTCGTAGTTGCAGGTGATCGTCCCGGCGCCGATGTTCGTGTCGGGCCCGACGCTGCAGTCGCCCAGGTACGTCAGGTGCATCGCCTTGACGCGAGCAGCGAGGGTCGCGTTCTTGCACTCGACGTAGTCGCCGATCGTCACGTCGTCGGCGAAGACGCAGCCGCCGCGGAGGTGCGCGTACGGCCCGATCTTGCAGCGATCGCCCAAACGCGAGTCGACGACGACGCTCTCGTTGATCTGCACGTGCTCGCCGAGCGTGGCGTCGGCGAGGCGGCTGCGCGGGCCGATCCGCGAGCCGGCGCCGATCGTCGTCGTCCCACCGATCGTCGTTCCCGGCAGGATGACGGTGTCGGCGCCGATCATCAGCCCCGGTTCGAGATACGTCGTCGCGGGATCGACGATCGTGACGCCGGCGCGCATGTGCTCTTCGCACAAGCGCCGGTTCATGATCGCGGCGGCGTTCGCCAGCTCGACGCGGTCGTTGACGCCCAGCACGCTGCGGTGGTCCGCGGCGAGCACCGGACGGACGCGACGCCCCGCGGCGAGGAGCAGCTCGACGGTGTCGGTGAGGTAGTACTCGCCCTGCGCGTTCCCGTTGCCGACGCGCACGATGGTCTCGCGCAGCGCGCGCTCGTCGTAGGCGTAGATCCCGGCGTTCATCTCCTCGATCGCGAGCTGCGCGGGGGTGCAGTCCTTCGCCTCGACGATCCGCTCCACACCTTCAGCGGTGCGCACGACGCGGCCGAAACTCGAAGGGAGCGGCATTCGCGCGGTGACGAGCGCGAGCGCCGCCTCGCCGTCGAGCGCGCCTTGCACCTCGCGGAAGATCCCCGGCTCGACGAGCGGCATGTCGCCGTAGGCGACGACCAGCGTGCCGTCTTGCGGCGGCAGCGCGTCGAGCGCGATCCGCACCGCGTGGCCGGTGCCGAGCTGCTCGTGCTGCACGACGGTGCGCACGCCGAGCGCCAAGAGCAGCGTTTCGAGCTCCGGGTTCGCGACGACGACGACGTCGTCGATCCCCGCCTCGCGCAGCGCTTCGAGCACCCACCACAGCATCGAGCGGCCGCACAGCTCGTGCAGCACCTTCGGCCGCGCGGATTTCATCCGCGTCCCCTTGCCCGCGGCGAGGACGATCGCGCGCGCGCTCACGCCGCGTCCCCCGACGCGCACGGCGGCGCGAGCCGCTGCCATTCCTTCTGTTCCTTCCCGCTCACGCCGCCCAGGACGTCGAGCGCGACGCGGAAGCGCTCGCGGCAGATGTCGCGGCCCAGCAGCTCCATCGAGTCGAACAGCGGCAGCGAGGTCGGGCTCCCCGTCATCGCGACGTAGTAGACACGCGCGAGATCGCGGAACTTCTTGCCGAGCGTCTCGCCGACGCGCTTGAGGACGCGCTCGACGGTCTCCTTGTCGACGGCGGGTTCCGCGTCGAGCCACCACATCGCGAGCGCGAGCGCCTTGCGGATCGTCTCGTCGTCGAGCTTCGTCCCGGCGAACTGGTCCTTCGTGATCGGCAAACGTCCGGCGAACAGGAACGCCGCGGCTGGGACGACGTCGCTGAGCCGCTCGACGCGCGCGCGCGCCAGCTCGGCGATCTTCTCGAGCCGTGCTTGGTCGAAGCCCCACGCGCGCGTCCGCTCGAGCAGCTGCCGCGGCGTCAGCTCGCGCAGGTAGCGGCCGTTGAGCCAGTCGAGCTTCGCGATGTCGAAGACGGGGCCGCCCAGCGAGATGTGCTCGAGGTCGAAGCGCGCGACGAGCGTCGCGAGGTCGACGATCTCCTCACCCTCCGGCGCCGAGGAGATGAGCAGCCCCAAGAAGTTGATCAGCGCCTCGGGCAGATAGCCCATGCGCTCGTAGAACAAGATCCCGGTCGGGTTCTTGCGCTTGCTGAGCTTGCTCTTGTCGGGGTTGCGCAGCAGCGGCAGGTGCATCAGCGCCGGCGGCTCCCAGCCGAAGTACTTGTAGAGCAAGAGGTGCTTGGGCGCAGAGGGCAGCCACTCCTCACCGCGGATCACGTGCGTGATCTCCATGAGGTGGTCGTCGACGACGTTGGCGAGGTGATACGTCGGGAGCCCATCGGACTTGAGCAGCACCTGCATGTCGACGGTCGACCAGGCAAACTCGACCGGGCCGCGGCGCAGGTCCTGCACGATACAGACGCCGTCGCGCGGCACCTTCATCCGCACGACATACGGCTCGCCGGCCGCGGCGCGCGCGAGCGATTCCTCGCCGGAGATCTCCAGACAGTGCCCGTCGTAGTGCTGCGGAACCCCCGCCGCGCGCTGCGCCGCGCGCATCGCGTCGAGCCGCTCCGCGGTGCAGAAGCAGCGGAAGGCGTGCCCGTTCGCGAGCAGCTCGTCGGCGTACTTGCGATAGATGGCGGAGCGTTCGCTCTGCCGGTACGGCCCGTGCGGGCCGCCGACATCCGGGCCTTCGTCCCAGGAGAGGCCGGTCCAGCGCAGCGCGTCGAGGATCGCGCGCTCGGAGGCGAGCGTCGAGCGCACCTGATCGGTGTCCTCGATGCGCAGCAGAAAATCGCCCCCGTGCTTACGCGCGAAGCAATAGTTCACGAGGGCGACATAGGCCGTGCCGACGTGCGGATCGCCCGTCGGGGAGGGCGCGACGCGGGTTCGAACGCGGCGCGCGGTCTTCGCTTCGCTCACGCTATCCGACCAGCTCCCGGCGCTTGCCGCATTCGCGTTCGACGAACGCGATGATCTCGGAGAGCGGCGCCCCCGGGGTGAAGATCTCCCGGACGCCCAGACGCTTGAGCTCTTCCGCGTCGTCCGGCGGGATCGTCCCGCCGCCGAAGAAGACGATGTCCTCTGCGCCCTGGGCTTTCAGCTGCTCGACGACGAGCGGGAAGAGCGTCATGTGCGCGCCCGAGAGGATCGAGAGGCCGATCCCGTCGGCGTCCTCCTGGATCGCGGTCTGCACGATCTGCTCGGGGGTCTGGAAGAGCCCCGTGTAGATCACTTCCATCCCCGCGTCGCGCAGCGCACGCGCGATCACCTTCGCGCCGCGGTCGTGGCCGTCGAGCCCCGATTTCGCGACGATCACGCGCAGCGGGCGTTTCGCCGGCT
The DNA here is from genome assembly GCA_035493875.1 of Candidatus Limnocylindria bacterium. GTDB lineage: Bacteria > Vulcanimicrobiota > Vulcanimicrobiia > Vulcanimicrobiales > Vulcanimicrobiaceae > Vulcanimicrobium. The sequence goes on along the minus strand of DATJHK010000033.1, from coordinate 16,878 downwards.
CTGTGGTTGCCATGGTCAGAATTGCGTCGTCTCCGTGTAGCGGCCGTAGACTTGCACCATCGCCTCGACGATCTCCCCTTCGGTGGCGACCGCGCGAACGCAGTCGATCAGGGCCGGCATGACGTTGGCCTCGCTCGCGCAGCTGCGCTTGAGGGCCGCGAGCGCCGCCGCGACGGCCGCGCCGTCGCGGTTCGCCCGCACCTCCTGCACCGCGCGCGCCTGCCCGCGCTCGATCTCGGCGCCGATCTTGAGCAGGTCGGGGGGATGCGTCTCGTCGGGCTTCTCGAAGGCGTTGACGCCGACGACGATGCGGTCGCCCGACTCGATCGAGCGCTGGTAGCGGTAGGAGGCGTCGGCGATCTCGCGCTGCGGGAAGCCCGCCTCGACGGCTTCGATCATCCCGCCGAACTCGGCGATCCGGTCGAAGTACTCGAGCGCCTGGCGCTCGATCGCGTCGGTCAGCGCTTCGACGAAGTACGAGCCGCCGAGCGGGTCGACGACGTTGGTGACGTTCGTCTCGTACGCGAGCACCTGCTGCGTGCGCAGCGCGATCTCGACCGACTTCTCGGTCGGTAGGGCGAGGACTTCGTCCATCGAGTTGGTGTGCAGCGATTGCGTCCCGCCGAGCGCCGCAGCCATCGCCTCGTACGCGACGCGCACGATGTTGTTCTCCGGCTGCTGCGCGGTCGCGCTGCAGCCCGCGGTCTGCGTGTGGAAGCGCAGCTGCCACGAGCGCGGGTCCTGCGCGCCGTAGACCTCGCGCATGCGGCGCGCGTAGATGCGCCGCGCGGCGCGGAACTTCGCGATCTCTTCGAAGAAGTCGATGTGGCTGTTGAAAAAGAACGACAGCCGAGGCGCGAACGCGTCGACGTCGAGCCCGCGCGCGATCGCCGCTTCGACGTACGCGAAGCCGTCGGCGAGCGTGAACGCCAGTTCCTGCGCCGCGGTCGAGCCCGCCTCGCGGATGTGGTAGCCGGAGACGGAGATCGTGTTCCAGCGCGGCATCTCGCGCGTGCAGAACTCCATCATGTCGACGATGATGCGCACGTGCGGACGGGGCGGGAAGATCCACTCCTTCTGCGCGATGTATTCCTTGAGGATGTCGGCCTGCAAGGTGCCGCCGAGCGCGGCGCGCGGGATCCCCTTGTTCTCCGCGGTGACGACGTACTGCGCGAGCGCGATCGCGGCCGGCCCGTTGATCGTCATCGACGTGGTGATCGCGCCCAGGTCGATCCCGTCGAAGAGCTGCTCCATGTCGCGGACCGAGTCGATCGCGACGCCGCACTTGCCGACCTCGCCGAGCGCGCGCGGGCTGTCGGAGTCGTAGCCCATCAGCGTCGGCATGTCGAACGCGACCGAGAGCCCGTGCTGCCCCTGCGCGAGCAGGAAGTGATACCGCTCGTTGGTCTGCTTGGCGTTCCCGAAGCCGGCGAACTGGCGCATCGTCCACAGCCGCGAGCGGTACATCGTCGGGTGGATCCCACGCGTGTACGGATACTCGCCCGGGACGCCCAGATCGCGCGCGAGGTCGAGGTGCGCGACGTCGGCCGGCCCGTAGAGCGGCTGCAGCGGAAGGTCCGAGATGGTGCGGTCGGTCGCGCCGGAGCCCTTGCCGCGGCGCGGCGGAGCGGCGGCGGACCTCGCCTCCCAACCCTCCTTCAGTTCGCGATATTCCGGCGTCTCGTCCGGGCCCAGGCCGGACGGCCGATCGATCATCTTCGCCACGTTTTCACTATCCCTGGGAGGTGCGACCAACGAGATTCGCCTCACCGGCCAAACTTTCCCGACGCCGCCCCCGCCCCCGCCGCGACCCATAAGCAGAACTAAGGGCGATCCCAAAAACTTCTACTTTGATTTATCGTCTGTCTCAGATTAGCGTGGTGCCATGGAGAACTCGCTGTCCCGTAGCCGGCTCCTAGCCGCCTTAGGTGGTGCGCTCGGCGCGGCCGCCCTCCCGCTCTCGGCCCGCGCCGCGTCGGCGCCCCTGATGGACGTCATCGTCGAACGCCCCTACGACTGGGGAACGCCGCTCGCGGAACTGGACGGCCTCGACGGGCTCTACACCTCGAACCGCGCGTTCTTCATCCGCAGCCACATGGGCCCCCCTCCCTCGATCGACCGCGCGGCCTGGCGGCTCACCATCGACGGCATGGTGGAACGCCCGCTTCAGCTCTCGCTCGACGACCTGCGCAAGATGGAGCACGTCGACGTCCCCGCCGTCCTGCAGTGCTCGGGGAACGGCCGGTTCTTCTACGGCACGGCGTTCCCGACGGCGTCGCATCCCGCCGGCGCGCAGTGGCAGTACGGCGGTGTCGGGCACGCCCGATGGACCGGTGTTCGGATGCGCGACCTCCTGCACCGCGCCGGAGTAAAGTCCGGCGCACGCTATTCCAACAACTACGGCCTGGACAACCCCCTCCTCCCGACGACGCCGAAGTTCATCCGCGGGCTCGAGCTCGAGAAGCTGCTCGACCCCGGTTCGATCCTGGCCTACGAGATGAACGGCGAGCCGCTCCCGTACTACCACGGCTTCCCGGTACGGCTGATCGTCCCGGGCTGGGCCGGTGACCACTGGGTGAAGTGGATCACGCACATGACGATCGCCGACGCGATCACCACGGACTTCTGGACCTCGGCCGGCTACCGCTATCCCAATAAGCTCGGCACGCCGGGCAAGGGCGTCAAACCGACGGACGAGCATCCCGTCACCACCCTCAACGTCAAGTCGCTGATCCTCTCGCCGCTCGACGGGGCACGCCCGCGCGCCGGTACGGCGACCGTGGTCCGCGGCGTCGCCTGGTCCGGCGACGGCGCGGTGGTCCGGCGCGTCGAGGTCTCGGTCGACGGTGGCCGCAGCTGGCGCGACGCCGATCTGGGCGAAAGCCCGGGACGCTTCGGCTGGCGCACCTTCAGCCACCGCTGGACGCCGCAGGCCGGGACCGCGACGATCATGGCGCGCGCGACCGACGACCGCGGCGCGGTGCAGCCGCGTGTCTCGCCGTGGAACCCCGGCGGCTATCTTTGGAACGCGATCCAGTCCGTGCAGGTGGAGGCGGCCCATGCGTAAGCTCGTCGTGCTCGGTGCGGCCCTCTTCGCCGCGACGTTCGCCGCCTACGCCGGTGTCGGCGCGCAAGAAACCGCACCCGTCCACGCCGGCCCCGTGACCCTCCCCGCCGGTCCGGAGCTGCTCGCGCTGCAGAACAGCTGCGAGGCCTGTCATTCGCTCAACATGGTCACGCAGCAGCGCCTCTCCGCCGCAACGTGGAAGGCCGAGGTGACGAAGATGCGCGGCTTCGGCGCGCCGCTGAAGGCCGCCCAGGAACCCGCCGTCGTCGCCTATCTCGCGCGCTATCTCGGTCCGACGGCGCCGCGCACCGCCGTGCGCACCACCGCGACCGCGCCGCCGATCACCTACGGCGAGCCGCCGCGGCCGTAACGCCGCGGCATCGACCGCGCGGGCCGAGCGAACGCGCTACGCGCTCGCAACCGTTGTCATGCTGAGCCGCTCCGCAGGGGCGCCGTTACGCGTCGGCGAGAAATGCTTCCAGCACGGGTGCGAAGCGATCGAAGGCGTCGCGCTGCAGCGAGTGGCTCGCGCCGGCGAACGGCTCGATGCGCACGTGCGGGCCGCCGTGCGCGCGCGCGTAGGCACGGTCTTCGACACCGAAGACCGTGCGCTGCTCGTCGGCGAGCGCGAGCAGCAGCGGACGCGGGTAGTCGTCGAGCAGCGCGCGCAGCGCCCACCCGCCCGCGTCGATCGCGTTCTGCCCGCCGAGCGCTTCGATCGTATCGAGCGTGATGGAGCGCGCGGCGTGCAGCTTCGCCGCGATCTCGATCTCCGGAAGCGCCGCGTTCGCGCGGCGGATCGCCGCTTCGCGCTCGGCGAGCGTCCCCGCCAGCAGCGTGCGGAACTCGCGCAGCACGCTCGCGCTCCACACGCCGGGCGCGAGCTGCAGCATCGGATCGATCGCGACGACGCGCGCGACGTCGAGATCGCGCCCGCCGCCGATCACGACCGCGCCGCCCCACGAATGGCCGAGCAGCGCATGTACCGGCTCACCGAGCGCCGCGACGACATCGCCGAGATCCGTCACCGTGCGCGCGAACGTCATCTCCGTCGCGCGCGCGGTGTCCCCGTGCCCGCGCTGATCGTACGCAACGAGGCGATAGCGTCCGGCGAGCCGTTCACCGATCCGCGCCCAACCGCGCCGCGACGCGCCCAGACCGTGCACGCCGACGACGAGCGGGCCGCACTCGCCCCACTGCTCGAGCGTCGTCTCTCCGCCGTCGGAAAGATGGATGCGGCGTTCCATCGCAGCGAACGCCACTACAGCCCCTTCACCGTTGCACGGACGTCGCCGCGCGGGCGCACGTTGCCCAGCACCGAGCCGCCGCCCTCGATGCCGAAGCGCCCGAGGATCACCTCGGCGGCGGCGTAGGGATCGAGGTCTCCGTCGAGCGCGGCGATCGCGCCCTCGACCTCGCGTTCGAGCGCGCCGAGCGTCAGCTGGCGGACGCGGTGCGCGAAGGCGGTGCGGCGCTTCGCGCGCAGCGCGCCGCTCTCACGCAGCCACGCGTCGTGCGCGACGATCGCATCCCAGAGCGCGTCGACGCCTTTCCCTTCGACGGCCTGCGTGCTCACCAGCGCCGGGATCCAGCCGCTGAAGTTCAGCATCTCCATCATCGAGCGGATCTCGCGCTGCAGTTGGAGCGCCATCGGGTGATCGCTCTTGTTCACGACGAAGACGTCGGCGATCTCGAGCACGCCGGCCTTGAGAACCTGCACCGAGTCGCCGCTTCCGGGCTGCAAGGCGACGATCGTCGTGTCGGTGACCTCGGCGATCTCGATCTCCGACTGCCCGACGCCGACCGTCTCGACCAGCACGACGTCCTTGCCGAACGCATCCATCAGTGAGACGGCATCGGCCGTCGCGCCGGCGACGCCGCCGAGATGGCCGCGCGAAGCCATCGAGCGGATGAAGACGCGCGGGTCGGTGAAGTGCTCGGCGAGCCGGATGCGATCACCCAGGAGCGCACCGTGCGAGAACGGCGAGCTGGGATCGACGGAGATCACCCCGACGCTCCGCTCGAGCTTGCGCGCGTGCGCGACCAGTGCGGCGGAGAGCGTCGACTTGCCGACCCCCGGCGGCCCGGTGAGGCCGACGGTGAGCGCGCGGCCGGTCAGCGGGTAGAGCGCGTGGATCAGCTCGGCGCCGCGGCCGGACTCGCAGCGCGAGATCGCGCGCGCGAGCGCCCGCGGGTCGCCGGCCCGAAACGCGCCCAGGAGGTCGTCCATCGCGCCCCGCGTTCACGCACGCGCGGCGCGGTTCCCCTCAAGCGCTCCGGCGCTCCTCGCCGTCGGCGACGCGCGCAACGGCCGCCGCCAGCTCGTCGACGGCATGCTCGAGGTTGTTGAGCTTCGCCGCGATGCGGCGGTAGTCGAAAACGCCGGTCCCCGGCGCGACCAGATCGGGGAGGAAGGTCCGTCTCTCCACCCGGCGGCGCACGTCTTCCAGGAGCTCGTGAAGCGAGCGATCGTCGTTCATAGCCGCCTCCCCGTACCCGAGCCCGATCAGCGACCAAACGGTTTGTAGGGATCTCCTTTCGGGTAGTTCAGGGCTCTCAGGGACCTTGTGACGCTGCTCGCGTACCTACGCGTGTGACCGGACAAGGCTATGTGCGCACGCCGACGATCGCGGGAGACCGCATCGTCTTCGTCTGCGAGGATGATCTCTGGAGCGTCGAGGCGGAAGGCGGCGTCGCACGGAGGCTGACGACCGCGGCAGGCGAGTGCTCCTTGCCGCGGCTCTCACCGGACGGTACGCGCATCGCCTACGTCGGTCGCGACGAGGGGCATCCCGAGCTGTACGTCGTCGACGCCGAGGGCGGACGCCCCGCGCGGCTCACGCACATGGGAAGCGAAGCGTTGTATTGCAGCGGCTGGTCACACGACGGCCGCACCGTGTACTTCTGCTCCGACGCAGGCGCGCCGTTCGTGCGCGAGACGGTCGCGTTCCGCGTCGACGCGGAGGGCGGCGAGCCGGTCGCGCTCGGGATCGGTCACGCGGTCTCGATCGACGTCGCCGCCGGCGGCACGACGGTGGTCGGCCGCAACGCGCTCGATCCCGCGCGCTGGAAGCGCTACCGCGGCGGCACCGCGGGCCATCTGTGGGTCGACGCGCGCGGCGACGGAACGTACCAGCGCATCTGCCGCGAACTGAACGGCAACCTCGTGTGGCCGATGTGGCTCGACGGCCGCGTCTTCTTCCTCTCCGACCACGAGGGGATCGGAAACATCTACTCGGTCGCGCCTGACGGCGGCGACCTACGCCGCCACACCGACGAGCGCGACTACTACGTCCGCTTTCCCGCCACCGACGGAACCCGCATCGTCTACGCGTGCGGCGGGGAGCTGGTCGTCCTCGATCCGCGCGCGCAGAGCACGCGTCGCGTCCCGGTGCGGATGCCTTCGAGCGCACAGGAGACGGCGCGCCGTTTCGTCGACGCCGGCGAGCTGCTCGAGCAGTGGCGTCCCTCGCACGACGGCACCGCGCTCTCCCTCGTCTCGCGTGGCCGCGTCTACTCGATGCCGCTGTGGGAGGAGGCCGTCACCGAGCACGGCGTCGACGACGGCGCGCGCCGGCGGCTGGCGACGTGGCTCCATGACGACAAGCGCCTCGTGTACGTCGACGACGCCTCGGGCTTCGAGCGCATCGCGATCGTCCCGCGCGATCAGAGCGCGCTCCCTTCGTACGCCACGCACGACGACTACGGCGTGCTGCACGAGCTGGCGGCCTCGCCGAACGGCGACCGCCTCGCGTTCGCGACGAACCGGCACGAGCTGTGGCTCGTCGACCTCGGCGCCGCGCCGCGCAAGCTCGACACCGGCGTCGGCGACCGCATCGCGGACCTCGCCTTCTCACCCGACGGCGCGTGGCTCGCCTACACGTATTCGCCGAAGCTGCACACCGCGATCGTGCGCATCGCCGAGTGCGCGACGGGGCGAATCGTCGATGCGACGACCGCGCTGCGCGAGGATCACTCGCCGACCTGGGATCCGGAAGGGAATTACCTCTACTTCATCTCAACGCGCGACTTCCACCCGGTCTACGACGCGCTGCAGTTCGAGCTGAGCTTCCCTGAGGCGTCGCGGCCCTATCTGGTCACGCTGCGCGAGACCGTCCCCAACCCGTTCGTCGCGAAACCCGCGCCGTTGCACAAGCCGCACGACGAGGACGACGAACACGACGACAAGGACGACGAGCACGACAAGGACGACAAAAAGGATGCCAAGCCCCCGATCGTGATCGAGGCGGAAGGCTTGCCGCTGCGGATGCTGGCGTTCCCGGTCGAGGAAGGCGCGTACGACCGGATCGCGGGCGCGCGGGGGCGCGCGATCTACTCGCGCTTCGCGGTACGCGGGATCCGTCCGAACGCGCACGAGCACGACGACGCCGAAGGCGAGCTGCAGGCCTACGACTTCGGCGAACAGCGCGGCGCGACGCTCGCGACCGAGATCGAGGACTTCGTTCTGGGGCCTGACGGCCGCACGCTGGTCTACTCCTCGCGCGACAAGCTGCGCGCGATCGACGCGGGCGGCGATCTCCCCGAAGACGGCGACGAGGACAAACCGGCGCCGGAGGTCGGGCGCCGCACCGGCTGGCTCGATCTCGGGCGCGTGAGCGTGCTGGTCGAGCCGGCGCTGGAGTGGTCGCAGATGCTGCGCGAAGCGTGGCGTCTGCAGCGCGAGAACTTCTGGGATCCGCAGATGAGCGGTGTCGACTGGGACGCCGTGCTGCGGCGCTATGCCGCGCTCTTGCCGAAGCTGCGCACGCGCAACGAGCTCTCCGACCTGATCTGGGAGATGCAGGGAGAGCTGGGCACCTCGCACGCCTACGAGATCGGCGGTGATCGGCCGATGCCCCCGCAATACAAACGGGGGTTTCTCGGCGCCGACATCGTCTGGGACGACGCGCTGCAAGCGTATCGCGTCGCGCGCATCCTGCGCGGCGACCCGTGGAATCGCGAGGTCGACTCACCGCTCGCCGAGCCGGGCGTCGACGTGAAGGAGGGCGATCTGCTGCTCGCGATCGGCGGGCGCGCCCTGACCGAGCGCGTCGGTCCGGGCGCGCTCCTGGTGAATCAGGCCGGACGCGACGTCGTGCTCACGATCGCTCGCGGCAAGGGCAGTACGCCGCGGCGCGTGCTGGTGCGCACCCTGCGCGACGAACGGATGCTGCGCTATCGTGCATGGGTCGAGGCGAACCGCGCGTTCGTGCACGCGCACAGCGGGGGACGCGTCGGCTACGTGCACGTCCCCGACATGGGACCGTGGGGCTTCGCCGAGTTCCACCGCGGCTATCTGAGCGAGTTCGACCGCGACGGGCTGCTCGTCGACGTGCGCTACAACCGCGGCGGCCACGTTTCGGCGCTCTTGCTCGAGAAGCTCGCGCGGCGGCGCGTCGGCTACGACATCTCGCGCTGGGGCCCGCCGCAGCCGTACCCGGAGGAGTCGGTCGCCGGGCCGATCGTCACGCTCACGAACCAGTTCGCGGGCTCCGACGGCGACATCTTCAGCCACTGCTTCAAACTCTACGGCCTGGGACCGCTGGTCGGGATGCGCACGTGGGGCGGCGTGATCGGGATCCATCCGCGCCACACCCTCGTCGACGGGACGCAGACGACGCAGCCGGAGTACTCGTTCTGGTTCAGCGATGCGGGCTGGGGCGTCGAGAACTACGGGACCGATCCGACGCACGAAATCGACATCGCGCCGCAGGACACGCTGCGCGGCGTCGATCCGCAGATGGAGCTAGCGCTGCGCTTGATCGACGAAGCGCTCGCGAAAACCCCCGCGCGCCCGACGTTCCCGCCCTTCCCGAATCGCGCCATGCGCAGCCGCTGAACAGGGCGCTGCCGTGACGGTCGGATAGTGCGGGCCGCCTGAGGCCTCCCGCCCCAAAAAATTTCATTACAACAGATACAGCGATACGGGGAGCCCGCGCCTTTTTGCGGAAATTGCTTGCGTAGCAGCGCACTCGCTACGGCACTCGCCTGCGGGATGGAGGACGGGCGGCATGCGGCCTGCCATTCCGTCGCGGACGCCGCGCGCGGCGGTTGCGGTGCCTGACCGCTCGATCATCTCCGCTCCTGAGAAGGGAAACGCATGAAGCAACGAGGGTCCCCGTTCGCCGCGGGCGCGGTCGCGCTGTTCGGCGCGCTCGCCCTGCGGCTGGCGACCGCGCCGGTCGTGGCCGCGGCGGCCGACGACGCGGCGAAGCAGGAAGGCGTCGTGGTGTGGTACGGCACGATGAACACCAAGGACATGAATGCGACCGCCGCGGCATTCATGAAGAGCCATCCGGGGATCAAGGTCGAGGCCTTGCGCTTGGGCAGCTCGCAGCTCCCCGCGCGCATCACGACCGAGCAGCGCGCCGGAAAGTACAACGCCGACGTCATCTCCGGCGACGGCTTCCAGGTGTTCCAGCTCGTCGACGTAGGCGCGTTCGAGAAGTACGCTGCGTCGGACACCGGCAAGTTCCTCAAAGGCACGGTCGATCCAAACGGCTTCTGGACGAATCTTTACCAGAACACGACGGTGATCGCGTGGAATCCCGAGCGCCTCAAGGCCGATCACCTCAAGCCGCCCACCTCCCTCGCGGACTTCGCGAAGCCCGAGTGGAGGGGGAAGTTCGGCTTCGACACCGGTGCGCTCAATTGGTACATGGGCGTCTTGCAGGCAGACAAAGGCGGCGCCGATCTCGCCGCCAAGATCGCCGGCAACGGCCCGGTCAAGACATCGGGACACACGCAGACGGTGACGTCGCTGGAGTCGGGCGAGTTCGATGCGACGCCGACGGCCTACGGCTACATGGCGGATCAGGAGAAACGCGCCGGCAAGTCGATCGACTTCACGAATCCCTCACCGCTCTTCGTCTCGCTCAATCCCGTCGGCCTCGCGAAGAATGCGCCGCATCCCAACGCCGCGCGCGTCTTCCTCGACTGGCTCGTCTCGAAGGACGGACAACAGTTCATCGCGCAGCGCGGCGGCGGCGAGATCTCCTCGCGCACCGACGTCAACAACAACCCGGCGATCTGGGATCCGAAGCATCCCTACCTCGTCATCAGCAGGCCGAGCGCCGCTCAGTACGCCGGCCTCGAACGACAGTTCCGCTCACTGCTGGGTCTCCCGGGATGATGCCGATGCCCATCGATCGTCCTCTCGTCGCCGCCGGGGTCGCCGCGCTCATCGTCTCGGCTTCGACGACGAGCCTGGTCGTCAACGAGAGCGCGACCATCACGAGCGGGAAAGACCCGGACTGGCAATCGGGGATCTTCAAGAAGGTCGGACTCGACGTCACCACTCGGCGCGCTCGGCGGCTCCGCGACGGCGGCGGCCATCGCTCCGGCAAGGCGCGGCTGTTAGGACGCTACGTACGGCGTGATCGCCATGCCGTTCTCCGCTCGGGAACTCATCGCAGCGGTAGCGCCACGCCCGGGGATCTCCTGAAGAGAACAGTCGGGCGAGAGATGTTCTCCCGCCCGGCCCGCCCGGCACGCGCCGGGCTACCGATGGAGCCGGTATGAGCCGTCGAGGTAAAGCGTCGACTTGTGCTTGGAGTCGGGCAGCGTAGCGTCGGCACCCCCCGTCTGGTCGTTCTTCACATATGCGCGCCACGTCGTGTCGGGCCCGACCTTGAAGGATACGCCATAGACCTTGCGCCACGTGATCGACATCTGCGGACTGTAGCTGAAGTACGTCGAGAAGTACTCGATCCCGTAGTACGGGACGACCTTCGTCTGGTGAAGCAAGAAGAAGTTCGAGTACAGGGTATAGGCGAACGTCGGTTTGACACCCTCGTCGTTCGACGGCGTCGGGATGCTCACGTTGTGCTTGTACTCCTCCCAGCGAAACGACGTCGTCAAAGGCTTCCCGCCGACCGTGTTCGGTCCGAAGCGATACGCGATGTCGGAGAAGAACCCGCTGTGGAAGCGCGGATTCTCGTTTCCGATCGCCCCGGATGCCGGGCAGCAGGTCCGCCAGCGGCGCGCGTACCCGGCGCGTAGCACCGTGTTCGGATCGAGCTGATCCGTCGCGAGGAGGCGCTCCTCGAGATCTTCGCTTTGCCCGCTGTACTGCGGCGTCTTTCCCTTGTAGGTGCGCCCGTCGGCGCCGACGTGGTCGATGCGCTGAAAAGCGAGCCCGAAGCGCCGATTGAACCGGTAGCGGGCGCTCCCGGTGATTCGCAGGAGGTCGAGCGGAAGCGTGTTGCCCGCCGGCTTCCCGATCGACTGCACTCCGCCGCCCGGTGGGATCTCATCCGAGCCCGTCGAGAACGACCACGACAGCGTGGGGTCGATGTCCCAGTGCTCGAACTTGCGCGGGAGCCGAAGCAACGACGACCCTCCGCGGCCCGCGGGCGCGGCTGCGGAGCGGCTCTCCGCCGGTGACGAGGGGTCTGCAGAGGCCTTGGAATTGGGCGCGGCCGTAGCCGTCACAGACGGCGCCGCCGCTTCAGTGCGATCGACGACGGGCGGCGGCGCACCGTTGAGGCCGGGAAGCTCGTCGGCGCACGCCGACTGCCGCGCACTCATGGCAGCGACGAACACGACCGCGCTCATGGCGAGCACCGTACCCGCACGGCGCGGCCCAAAAGTGGATCTGAACAATGGGTCCTCCTGACACGCCGCCGGGAGCCTCCAGAAATACCCTCCGCGGCGTCCTATCGCGAAAGAAAATTCTTTGACTGCATTGAATATGCTTAAAGCGAAATTAAAACCTGTCCGGAGAGCGCGAAATGTTAGAAAGTCCTGTGAGTCTCAGTCTCACGGTGGACGGACGCGAGCGCGTGCTGAGCGTCGACCCGCGGACGCCGCTGCTGTACGTGCTGCGCGGCGAGCTCGGCCTAGCCAATCCGCGTTTCGGCTGCGGTCTCGCTCAGTGCGGGGCGTGCACGGTGCAGGTCGACGGCGAGCCGGTGCGGTCATGCACCCTGCCCGCCTCACAGGCCGCCGGGAAAAGCGTGACGACGCTCGCAGGGCTCGGGACCCCGGAACATCCGCACCCGGTACAGCGCGCGTTCCTCGAGGAGCAGGCGATGCAGTGCGGCTACTGCGTCAACGGCTGGATCATGACGGGAGCGGCGCTCGTCGATCGTGAGCCGCACCCCTCGCCGCAACGGGTGCGCGAGGCTTGCGCGGGGCTGGTCTGCCGTTGCGGCGCCCAGCTCGCGATGATGCGCGCGATCGAGCGGGCCGCGGAGTGATGCGCGCGCCGACGCGTCGTACCTTTCTTGCCGCCGGCGCGGGGGCGCTCGCCGTCCTCGCGGTTCCCGGGGGGTTTCGCGCGGTCGCCGCCGCGGATGCCTCCGCAGACCCCGACCTCGCGCGCCTGACGACCTGGCTGCGGGTCGGGTCGGACGGGACCGTCGAGGTGTTCACCGGGAAGGTCGAGATCGGGATGGGGACGATCACCGGCCTTGCGCAGATCGTGGCCGAGGAGCTCGACGTTCCGCTGACCGCGATCCGGATGACGACCGGCGACACCGCGACGACGCCGGATCAGGGGGGTGTCGGCGGGAGCACCTCGACGCAGCTCGGGGCGCGTCCGCTTCGTCACGCCGCCGCGGAGGCGCGTCGCGTTCTCGTCGCCGCGGCCGCACGGCGTCTGGGTATCCCCTCGGAGCGCCTGGACGTGGATGACGGCGTCGTGCACGATCGCGACGACGTCGCACGCTCCGTCCCGTACGGCGCGCTCGTCACGGCACTCGCCTCCGCGCCGGCGCTCGCGGTCAGCGGCGAGGCGTTCGGCCTCGACGTCACCGGCACAGCGAAGCCCAAGGACCCGGCGGCGTATCGCATCGTCGGCAAGCCGGTCGCACGGCTCGACGTCGCGCCGAAGGTCTTCGGCACGTTCCGCTACGTCGTCGACGTGAAGCTCCCCGGGATGCTCCACGGCCGGGTCGTGCGGCCGCCCGCGGTCGGCGCGCGTCCGCTCGCGATCGATCAGGAGCCGCTGCGCGCGCACGGCGACGCGCGGCTGGTGCGCGTCGGCGATCTGCTCGCGGTCGTCGCCTCGGGTGAGTGGGACGCGGTTGCGGGGGCACGGGATCTTCGCGTCCGTTGGAGCGCGCCGTCGGCGACGTTCCCGCCCCAGGGGGCGCTGCCGGAGGCGATGTGGGCGATGCCGGCGTCGTCGCGCGACCATGTCGTCGCGCGCGGCGACGTCGTCGCGGCATCGGCGGACGCGCAGATCATCGAGGCCTCCTATGCCTGGCCGTTCCAGTCACATGCGACGATGGGCCCCGGCTGCGCCGTCGCGGACGTCCGCGCCGGCGGCGTGACGATCTGGTGCGGCGCGCAGAAGCCGCACGCGTTGCGCGAAGGGATCGCCGACCTGCTCGACGTCCCGCCGTCGCGCGTCCGCGTCGTGTTCGCGGAAGACGCGGGGTCCTACGGGCGCGCCGGGTTCGACGACGCGGCCGCGGACGCCGCGCTGCTCTCGCGCGCCGTCGGGAAGCCGGTGCGCGTGCAATGGATGCGCGCCGACATGACGGCCTGGGGGCCCAAGGCGCCCGCGATCGTCGGCCGGCTGCGCGGCGCGCTGCGCGACGGGAAGATCGCGGCGCTCGACCTGACGATCCGTGCCTTCAACGGCGGAGAAATCTCCTCGCATCCCGACAGCGCAGGCAACTTTCTGGGCGGTCAGCTCGCCGGGCACGCCAACACGAAGCCGCGCATCGAGTACGCCGTCTACGGGAAGAACTCCGGCGCGTACGAGATCACCGCGCTGCACGCGCTCGCCGAGCTCGTCGCTCCGCTCGCACCGTCGATCTCGCCGCTGCGCACGACGCATCTCCGCGATCCGGAGGGCCCCGGGACGACGTTCATCATCGAGTCGTTCATCGACGAGCTCGCGGCGCGCGCGCAGGCCGACCCCGTCGCGTTCCGCATCGCGCACCTGCGCGATCCGCGCGCGATCGGGGTGCTGCGCAAAGCCGCGGAAGCGGCTCACTGGACACCGAGGCCGGCGGCGCAGAACGCGACGCACGCCGGTACCGTGCGGGGGCGCGGCGTCGCGTTCGCGACGCGCGGTGAGACCATGGTCGCCACGATCGCCGAGGTCGCGCTCGATGTCGCGAACGGGAAGGTACGCGTGACGCGTCTGGTCTGCGCGCACGACTGCGGGGCGATCGTCAACCCGCGCTCGCTGCGCGGGACGATCGAGGCCAACCTCATGCAGTCGATGAGCCGCGCGCTCTACGAAGAGGTGCGCTTCGAGGGCGGAGCGGTCACTTCGCGCGATTGGGCCACCTATCCGGTCGTGCGCACCCCGGATCTTCCCGAGCGCGTCGACGTCGTGCTCGTCGAACACCACGACATTCCGCCGTACGGTGCGGGCGAACCGTCGTCGCGGCCGACGGCGGCGGCGATCGGGAATGCGATCTACGATGCCGCCGGGGTGCGCGTTCGCACCGCGCCCTTCACGTCCGCCAACGTCCGGGCCGCGCTCTCCGCATGATGCCAGGTCGTCAGCCCGAGGCGACCCCTCGTCGTCCTCCCCGAGGCGCCGCGAGGGCACCGGTCGCGGTGAGCGGTATACTCGATTGACGGAACGTCCGTTCGTCGTATTCGACCAACGGCGGATGGAGACGGTTCGGGGGCGGACGAAAGTGCTCTCGTGGAGATGCGGGAGAACGACAGAATGGTCAGTAGGGCGGCAAGCCTCGCCGACGAGATCGAAGCGGCGATCGTCGGCGGCGAGATCGGGACAGGCGAACGGCTCGGGACGAAGGACGACCTACGGCGGCGGTTCGACGTCGCGTACGGCACTCTGAACGAAGCGTTGCGCATTCTCCAGCAGCGCGGCTTCGTCAAGTCCCGCACCGGCCCGGGCGGCGGGCTGTTCGCGAGCGTTCCCACCGCGAGCTTGCGCCTGAGCCAGTTGCTCTCCGGCTTCCCGGAAGGCGGTTCGCTCGCCGACTGTGCGGCGGTCCGGCACGCGCTCGAAGAGGCGGTCACCCTCGACGCCACCCGGTCGCGCACCCGGGCCGACATCGGCGATCTCGAAGCGATCGTCGAGCGGATGGCCGAGAAGAGCGACGATCCCGTCGGCTACCTGCACGAGAATTGGCGGCTCCACCGGCGGATCGCCGAGATCTGCCGTAACCGCGTGCTCTGCAACCTCTACATCACGTTGCTCGACGCGAACGAGCCGGAGCCCGGGGTCGCCGTCGTCGACCGTCACCGCGCCGCCGACAACCGCCAGAACCTAGCCGCGCACCGCGAGCTGATCGACGCGATCGCCTCGGGCGAGGAAAAGCGCGCGCGGCGTGCCGTCGCGGCGCACGAAGCGTTCTTCGCCCCGGTCAGCGATCGTCCGTTGTTCTCTCGCCCGGCGAAGAAGCGCCGTCGAACGCTCGCAGGCCAGCGCGCGCGAGTTCGGCGTCAAGCCCCTTCGTCGGGCCGGTGACGCCGATCCCGGCGATCGTCGTCCCCGCCGCGTCGGTGACGACGATCCCGCCGGGAAGCCCGGTCAGCATCGGATCGCCGTAGTAGCCGATCTGCAGCTGCCGCGCCACCACCTCGTCGTGGAAGACGTCGCTGTCGCGATCCATCACCGCGGCAGTGTACGCCTTGCGCAGCGAGGCGCGCATCCAGCGGGGCCGGCAGCCGTCCATCCGGTACGCCGCGACGAGATCGCCCTGCGCGTCGACGATCGCGATCGCGACGACGTAACCGGCCGCGCGCGCTGCGCCGACGATCGCATCGATCGCCTGCAGCGCGCGCCTCATCCCTCGACGCCTTCGAACGCGCCGGAGCGGCGCGCCGACTCCTCGTGGTAATGCCAGTGCTTCTTGGTGATCGTCGCGGTCCAGGTCTCGCGCCGAACGATCTCCAGCTCCTCGCCGCGAAGGACGTGGGGCGTGCCGAGCAGCGAGGCACGGTACTGCATCCGTGCGTTCTCCTCGGCGCAGACGTAGCGCGCGACCGCCTCCTCTACCGTCGCCCCGACGACGACCGCACCGTGCCCCCGCAGCACCAGGATCGGCGCATCGCCGAGCGCCGCGGCGATCGCCTCGCCGCGCAGTGCGGTGTTGATCAGGTTGGCGTCGTCGAAGACCGGGACGTCCTCGGGGAGGAACGAGCCGATCCCGCTGACGGCGACGAGCTTGTGCCCCGCGATCGAGAGCGTCACGATGAACTCGGGGTGCGAGTGGACGACCGCGCCGACGTCGGGCCGGGCGCGCATCACGGCCCGATGGATGTGGAACTCGCTCGGCGGCTCATCGCCCTCGCCGATACGGCGCCCGCCGGCGAGATCGACCGGGACCACGTCGGCGAAGGTCAGGGTCGAACGGCTCGCCTTGCGGGAGTTGATCCACATCGTCCCGGGAGCGTCTTCGTCACGCGCGCTGACGTGACCGTTCATGTCCATGATCCCCTTGTCGTTCAGGATGCGAACGGCGCGGGCGATCAGGCTCGGATAGTGGGTGGACGGGAACGCCGTCTGTGCTGCGGTCATCTCAGAACTTCGCGACCAGCTCTTCCTTGAGTGCCTCGCGCCAATCGGGCGCCGGCGGGATGACGAGGTCGACCGCCCGGACGTGGCCGTACGTCGCCGGATCGGTGCCGCGGATCGGCTTGCCCGCCTCGAGGTCGTCGATCGCCTCGAGCAGCAGTTGGCGCATCACGATGATCGCGCGGTCGCTCGTCCCCAGGTGCTCCTTGGAACGGTCGACGATCGGCCCCATCCCCTCCTGCAGCGCCATGTCCTGCGTGTTGACGCCGGTGATCCCGGTGAACGTCTGCGTCTTCTGCACCTGGCGATCGATCAGGTAGTCGTTGCGCTTGTTGCGCTTGAGCGCGAACGTCCC
>DATJHK010000032.1:0-11749 GCA_035493875.1 Candidatus Limnocylindria bacterium | reverse complement strand
GACCCCAACGCGCCGCTCATCGCGCAACTCTCCGAGCGCATCGCAGCGTTGGAGCGGCGTCTTGCCGAACTCGAGCACCACAACGATGCCGCTTCGTCTCTATAACACGCGCACGCGCACGGTCGAACCGTTCCAGACGCTCGAACCGGGCCATGCCCGGATCTACGTCTGCGGGCTCACGCCTTCGGCCGAGGCGCACCTCGGTCACGCGCGCTCATTCCTGTTCTTCGACGTGCTGCGGCGGTATCTGGAGCACCCGCGCAACGGCTATCGCGTCACGTACGTGCAGAACGTCACCGACGTCGACGACCGTTCGATCGCGGCGGCGAAGCGGGAAGGAACGACCTTCGACGCGATCGTCGCGGCGCATTACGGCTCGTTCAAGGAGTCGATGCGGCGCCTTGGCGTGCGGGAGCCCGACGAGGAGCCGTATGCGACGGCGTACATGGCGGAGATCGTCGCGATGATCGGCGAGCTGATCGAGCGCGGTTTCGCCTACGCCACCGACGACGGCGTGTACTATTCCGTCTCGGCGTTTCCGCGCTACGGCGCGCTCTCCGGCAAGAACACCGACGAGCTGATGATCGGCGCGCGCATCGCCGAGAACGAGCACAAGCGCGACCCGCTCGACTTCGCGCTCTGGAAGTTCGCCAAGCCCGGCGAACCCTCGTGGGACGCGCCGTGGGGCCCGGGACGGCCCGGCTGGCACATCGAGTGCAGCGCGATGTCGCGAGCGCTGCTCGGTGTCCCGTTCGACATGCACGGCGGCGGCTACGACCTGATCTTCCCGCACCACGAGAACGAGATCGCGCAGAGCGAAGCGCTGATGCCGGCGCCGCCGATGGCGTACACGTGGGTGCACGGCGGCCTGCTCAACTTCGAGGGGCGCACGATGTCGAAGTCGCTCGGCAACTTCGATCCGCTCACCGCGCTGCTCGACCGCCACGATCCGCTCGCGATTCGCCTCTTGTTCCTGCAGACCGGCTATCGCAAGCCGATGAACTTCACCGAAGACTCGATCGCCGGCGCGAAGAGCGGCCTGGAACGGCTGCGCCGCGGCTACGCGGTCCTCACCGCCGAGATCGCGCCGCCGCCGGCCGCCGAGCGCGCGGAGCCCGCCGCGGCGTACGCGACGCGCTTCTTCGAGGCGCTCGACGACGACATGAACACCGCCGGTGCGACGGGCGTCTTGTTCGAACTGGTCTCGACGCTCACGCGGCATCCGCACGCGGCGGAACGCGCCGCCGGCGCCGCGTTCTTGCGCGAGGCGCTTGCGCTCTTCGGCCTCGAGCCGCTGCTGGAGCGGCCGCTCGAAGTCGAGCGCAGCGTCGAGCTGGACCCTGCGCTGGTGGAGCGGCTCGCGGCGCGCGTCGGCGAGGCCGTGCACCTCAACGGCGGCGGCCCCGAGGCGGCGGTGCAGGCGATCATCGACGCGCGCACCGCCGCGCGCAAGAATCGCGATTTCGCGCTCGGTGACCGGCTGCGCGATGCGCTCGCCGCCGAGGGGATCGTGCTCAAGGATTCCAAGAACGGGACGACGTGGACCGTAGCCGACGCGTAGGCGCTGGGCGCCCGCAGCCGCCGCGCCGCGCTCCGCGCATCGATCTCGACGACGTCGTCTACGGCGTCCATGCCGTCGAGGAGATGCTCGTCGCGGGCGAGCCCCTGCGCCACGTCCACGTCGGCGACGACCGCAAGCGCGACCCGGCGCTCAAGAACCTGCTGGAGCTGGCGCGCACCGCGCAGGTCCCGGTGCGGTTCGAGAGCCGCGCGTTCTTCGCGTCGTTCCCGTACAAGGCGCACCAGGGCGTCGTCGGGTTCGGTGAGCCGTTCGCCTACACGACCCTCGAGGAGGCGATCGCAGGGCGTGACCGCGGGCGACCGGCGCTGTTCGTCGTCCTCGACCACGTCACCGACCCGCACAACGTCGGGGCGATCATCCGCTCGGCCGAATGTGCGGGCGCGGCCGCGGTGATCCTGCCCGAGCGCCGGGCGGCGGGGGTCAACGCGACGGTCCGCAAGTCCTCGGCCGGGGCGGCGGCGTTCGTTCCGATCGCCCGGGTCGCCAACGTGGCGCAGGCGATTCGGACGCTGAAGAAGGCCGGGATCTGGGTCTATGGCGCCGCCCTCGCCGACGAAGCGCGCCCGTATACCGCCCTCGACCTGACCGGCGACGTCGCGCTGGTCATCGGGGCGGAAGGTGAAGGGATCGCTCCCTTGGTACGCCGGGAGTGCGACGCGCTCGTCGCGATCCCGATGCTGGGTCGGGTCCAGTCCCTCAACGCCTCTGTCGCGGCGGGGATTCTCCTCTACGAAGCCGTCCGTCAGCGGGGAGACCTAGGCGGCCGGGATGAGAGTCCTTAAACTCACCTTGACCCAGTAGAAGGACCTCCCTATACTAGTAAGGTCGCGCACGGCCCGACGGGCCCCGGCCCGCGTTTTCGGGCGCGACCATTCCCTGGCAAGGTAGGTTTCATGGCGCTCACTCAGCCCGCCGCCGAGGCCCTCGATTACCACGAGCGGCCGGACGAAGACCTCGTCTCCGCGGCGAAATCCGGCGACAACCTCGCCATGGAGTTCTTGCTCAACAAGTACAAGAACTTCGTCCGGATCAAGGCAAAGAGCTACTTCCTGATCGGCGCGGACCGCGAGGACATCATCCAGGAAGGGATGATCGGTCTCTACAAGGCGGTGCGCGACTTCAAGGCCGACAAGCTGTCGAGCTTCCGCGCGTTCGCGGAGCTGTGCATCACGCGTCAGATCATCACCGCCATCAAGACGGCGACGCGTCAGAAGCATATCCCGCTCAACCAGTACATCTCGCTGAACAAGCCGATCTACGATGAGGACAGCGAGCGGACGCTGCTCGACGTCATGCCTTCGCAGAAGACGTCGGACCCCGAAGAGCTGGTGATCAACCAGGAAGTCTCCGAGGACATCAAGGCGCGCATCCAGGAGAACCTCTCCGACCTCGAGTCGCAGGTGCTGCTCTCCTACCTGGAAGGCAAGTCCTATCAGGAGATGGCGCGCGATCTGAACCGGCACGTGAAGTCGATCGACAACGCGCTGCAGCGCGTCAAGCGCAAGATCGAGAAGAACCTCGCCGAGATCGAGCTGCCTTGAAAGGACATAGGGGCGCGTAGCTGATCCGTCAGCCGACGTCTTCGAGGAGTCAGACGGAAACGAAGAAGGCCCCGCCCGGTGGCGGGGCCTTCTTCGTGCCGCAGCCTCTCTAGCGCGGAGCGAGTTCGCGCACGATCGTCTCGTAAATCCGCTCGCGGTCCTCGAGCGGATGGAAGACCAGGCACTGCTGTTCGCCGCCGCGGCCGACGGGATCGAGCAGGATCGTCACGCGGCCCTTCGCGCACACGTCCAGGCACGTCGTCCCGGTCGCGCGGACGGCGCCCCAGTGGCCGTCCGCCTTGAGACGATCCTTGAGCCATTCGCGTAGCCGCAAGCGCTCGTCGCCCGCATGCTCGGGATAGTCTTCGGGGAAGCGGACGTTCAGGCACTTCTCACAGACGAACGCCAGGCCGCCTTGGCGCCGCCACGCAGGGTTGACTTCGATCGGGTCGCTCACCTGGACTCCTTCGCGCGAGCGGAACCGTCGTTCCCACCGCACCGGTTGGGAGAGGCGTGTCGATTGAGGCTTCTACCCCCACCCTCGACGAGATCGTCGCCGCCAAGACCGCTCGTGCGCTCGAAGAGCGCGCGCTCCGCACGCTGTTCCTCGAGGGGCGCAGCGCGAACGGGTTCCTCGAACGTCCGGTCCCGCGCGAACTGCTGGAGCGCATCGTCGAGCTGACCGAGCACGGCCCGACCTCTACGAACTCGCTCCCGGCCCGCTTCGTGTTCGTCACGACCCCGGAGGGGAAGGAACGCCTGCGCGAGATCGTCTCGCCCGGCAATCTGGAGAAGACCCTCGCCGCCCCGGTCACCGCGATTGTCGCCGCCGACCTGCACTTCTACGAACACATGCACCGCACGTTTCCGCACCGCGACGTGCGCGCGAACTTCGCGGGCGAGGAGAAGGCCGCGACGACGCGCCAGTTCGCGCTGACGAACGCGACGCTGCAGGGCGCGTACTTCATGCTCGCCGCGCGCGCCGTCGGCCTCGACGCGGGGCCGATGGGCGGGTTCGATCGGGTGAAATGCGACGCCGAGTTCTTCCCCGACGGCACACTCGCCTCGATCTTCCTGATCAACCTCGGCTTCGGCGATGACACCAAGCTCTTCGGGCGTCTTCCGCGGCTGCCGTTCGACGAGGTCGCGCGATTCGTCTAGGCGCGCGCGGCGGCTGCGAGCAGCGCCGTGACCTCCTCGTCGGAGACCTGCGTGAAGTCCTCGTACCACTTCCCGACGCCTTCGAAGTCCTCGGGGGTGCGCGAACAGACGATCGCGTCGGCAGCACGGCCGACCAGGTTGCAGGTCTCCGGCGCCGCGACGGGGACCGCGACGACGATCCGGCGCGGGCCCAGCTCGCGCAGCGCGGCGATCGCGACGAGCATGCTCGCGCCGGTCGCGAGCCCGTCGTCGACGAGCACGACCGTCTTTCCGGCGAGATCCGGGATCGGGCGGCCGTCGCGGTAGAGCGCTTCGCGCCGGGCCAGCTCGGCGCGCTCGCGCTCCGCGACCGCGGCGATCATCTCTTCGGGGACCTGCAGCGCGTCGACGACGTCGCGATTCACGAGCATCGTCCCGCCGCTCGCGATTGCGCCCATCGCCAACTCCTCGTGGCCGGGGACGCCGAGCTTGCGCACGAGGAAGACGTCGAGCGGCGCGCCCAATGCCGCGGCGACGGCCGCGCCGACGGGCACGCCGCCGCGCGGCAGGGCGAGCACGACGAGGTCGTCACGTCCCGCGAGGTGCGAGACGTCCTCGGCGAGCTGGGCGCCGGCTTGCGCGCGATCGCGAAAGGGTCCCGAATCGGCCATCGTCACCATCGCGTTCTCGCGGTGCGTTGGCGGGCGTGGAGCCGACGGTGGGATTCGAACCCACGACGTGCTTGCGCAGCCAGCTTACAAGGCTGGTCCCTTCAACCACTCGGGTACGTCGGCGTGAGCGGAGCTTTCCGCGCGCAACCATGCGGAAACCTCGCGCCGCAACGAGGAACACCGCATCGCGTTCGCGTATCAGGTCGGGTCCCACCGTGGGTAGGTGGTCGAGTGGTTAAAGGCACCGGACTGTAAATTCGGCGCGCGAAAGCGCTACGCTGGTTCGAATCCAGCCCTGCCCACCAAGTCAGCGGCGCGGGAGCCCGAAAGGGACCCCGCGCCGTCTTTCCGTAGAACCGGACGAGCGCGGGCGTTGCATAATGGTAATGCCCTTGCCTTCCAAGCAAGAGTCGCGGGTTCGATTCCCGCCGCCCGCTCCAATCTCGAAGGAGGCCCTGCCGCAGTCCGGCGGGGCCTTTTTTGCTTCAGCGCGAGCCGACCGGTTCGCGGACGGGCGGGGCTTGCGTGAGGACGCGTACCGGGAGCGTCACCTTGATGTAGCTGCCGCGGCCGGGCAAGCGTCGCACGGTGACGCTGTCCGCCAGGATCGAGACTAGGAAGAGGCCGCGGCCGGACTCCGACATGACGTCGTCCGGAAGATGCGGATCGTACTCGAACCCCGGCCCCTCGTCGATCAGATGAAGCTCGGCGCGCCCGTCTTCGACGGTGAGCGCGATGCTCAGCGAGCCGGGGGCGTAGCGCAGCGCGTTGCCGACCAACTCGCCGAAGATCAACTCCGACGCCTGCAGATCGCTCTGGTCCGCGTCGATGACCTGCGCGAGCGAGGCGAAGAGATCGCGCTTGATCGCATACGCTGCCGTCGAGTCGGCGACGTCGAAGCGCCAATGGCGATCACTCGCGCCGAAGCGGAGCGTCATGATCGCGACATCGTCGCGCGGGGGTTCTCCGGCGATCGCGCGCTCGATGTACCGGGCGGGATTCGCGGCACGGTAGAACGCCTCGTCGCGAATGAGATCCAGCAACCGTTGTTCGCCCGCGATCGCATCGCGGGTCGCCTCGGTGACGCCGTCGGTGTAGAGGACGAGCTGCGCTCCCTCGTGGACGCGAAGCTCCGCGCCCTCGAAGCGAAGATCGTCGCAAATTCCCAGCGGCGGCGACGTGCCGCGCAGCGCTTGGACTTCGCCGTTCTCCCAGCGGACGAACGGGGGCGGATGGCCTGCCGACGCGTAGCGAACCCGCAGCGTCTCCCGCTCGACCACGGCGACGAAGGCGGTGGCGAGCATCTCGGAGCCTTCCCAGAGCAGCGCATCGTTGACGATCGTCAGGATCCCCGCCGGGTCGTCCGTGATCGTCGCGGCGACACGGATCGACTGACGAATCTGGACCATCATCCGGGCGGCGCCGATCCCTTTCCCGGTGACGTCTCCGATCGTGAATACCACGTCTCCGTTACGCAGCTCGAAGGCGTCGTACCAGTCGCCGCCGAGCTCGGCGTCGCCGATCGCGGGCCGGTAGAGTGCGTGAAACTGGACGTTTCCCGGACGCGGTAGCTCTTTGGAGAGGAACGCGCGCTGGAGCGTCGCCGCGACGTGCTGCTCGCGGTGATACTGCTTCGCGTTCGCGACCGCGAGACCGGCGCGCCGGCCGAGCTCCTCGGCGACCTGCACGTCGGTGCGTTCGAAGGGTGATCCCTCTGCGGTGCGCACGAACGTGAGCGCGCCGAAGATGCGGTCCTGCGCCTGCACCGGGACGACGATCTTCGAGCGGTACCCCATCTTGCGCATGAACATCTCGTGCTGCGGCGACGCGGCGTGGGTGCGGTACGTCTTCTCGTCGAGTTTCGGTACGAAAAACGACGTTCCGGACTCCGTCACCCGCAATGCGGGGTGGACTTGATACTCCTTCCCGTAGAGCACCGAGGAACCGAGCTGCTTGAGCTCGGCCTCGAGCTCCGGGTCCCGATGCGCACCCGCGGTGACGTAGAGCCGCTGCGAATACTCGTCGATCAGATCGAACAGGCACAGGTCGGCGAACGACTCGACGGCCATCCGCGCGACATTGTGCAGCGTCTCTTCGATCTCGAGCGATCGGTGGAACATCTCGCCTGCCAACACGAGCAGAGCGAGCTGTTCCTGTGTTCGATTTCGGCTCGTGTGATCCAAGAAGACGCGACCTCTTTTCGGAGCTATCGGTCCCCGTACCCGAAACGCACCCCGACCAATCAGGCGTGTAGTGCGGGACGCCCCCTTGGTTCAATAGGCGCGCTCGAAGCGCGCGAACGCGACCTCCTCGCGCCATTCCAGCGCGGCTTTCTCGCTGTTCGCGAGGAACGCGCGGCATGCGGTGGTCGCCGGAAACGCGGTCACCGGCACTCCGGCACAGGCGGCGCTCATCGTGCCGAAACGTTCCGGAGCAGCCCAGAGATCGGCGCCGGGGAGGAAGGCGTGCTCGAGGCTGTCGCGGACCATCCTTTTGAGGGTCCGGTACCCGATCCCGTAGCCTTGCACGGCGCGCACGAAGCTCTGCGTGAGGTCGGAACGGATCACGCCCTCGTCGTCGGTGGCGAGCGAGATGGGGACGCCGGCGCGCAGATACGTGAGGATGACGTCGGAGCCGACGCGTCCGGGCTTCACCAGCTCGTGGCTGAAGAGCGGGTCCTCCACCAGGATGTGCTTGCGTGCCATCTCGGCCAGGAGCGCCTGCGGATCGCGTTCCTGGAGGACGTCCAAGCCGTGACCGATCCGCTCGGCCGCGCCGACGTCGATCGAGGCGCGGATGTGCGAGGGCGTCTCCAACTGCTCGGGCGGCACGAGCCCGGGGACCAGCTCACCGGCGTGCATCGTGATGTGCACCTTCGGATAGACGCGGTGCAGGTACGCGAACATGCGCAGCTGCAGCTCGAAGTCGTGCATCGCGGTGAAGTCGTCCTGCGACTGCACGGGATTCACCGCGACGACGCGCGGGTCGACGCTCGCGAGCTCGAAGCCGGCGAGCATCTGGGCGAACACCTCCGCCTTCGGCATCGCGCGCAGCACTTGGTTCTGGTAGCGCAGCGTCACCGCGCAGCCCGGATCGGGATGCGGACCCCCGCAGCCCAGGATGCGGCGCATCGCCGCCTCGGCGTCGTCGAGGTGACGGCGCCCGGCGGCGACCGCGTTCGCCATCCCGGCGGCGTCGAGCCGCGCGCGCATCGTCGCGAAGTCGTCGCTCCAACCGACCTTGCGGCCGAGCGCGTCCGCCGCGCCTTGGTCGGGCGTGAGCATCGTCTCGAGGTAGATCTCGTGCTGGATCGCGGCGCGGTGCACGACCTCGGCGAGCATCTCGCCCCAGTGGCCGTTCGTGACGCGGTCGAACTTGAAGAACGTGTCGAAGAAGTGGCCGAGCAGCGTGTGGTCGGTCGGGGTCGGCGTGAAGTTGCGCACGGAGAGCGCGTCGATCGCGAGGTTGCGGAAGTCGTAGTCGGTGATCGCGCGTGATGCCGGCGAGAGCCCTTTGGCGGGATCGCAGGGCGGCGCGACGATCGTGAAGCCGGCGTCGAAACAGTCGCCGTCCTCGACGGCGTAGTCGATGTAGCTCTCGGCGTAGACGGCGCCGGTGAGGTGATGGTGCAGGTCGCCGCCCTTGGGCATCGCGGCGATGAACTCCAGCAATCGCGCCGGGTTCGAATCGTGCACGGCGGCCGCGAGATACGCCGCGGCGCGGTCGGTCGGGGAAGCGGGTGCGGGTGCCGCGGCGCCAGCGAAGACGAGAACGAGTGCGGCGACGATCGATCGGTACATCAGCGGGCCTTGACGGAAGACGGAAAGGGAGGAGAAGAAGAAACGAGGCCCCGCGCCGGAGCGCGAGACCTCGTTCGGGGTGACTGGGCGGAGATTACCGTCCGGTGTGGAGGCGCAACTGGACGCGCACGATGCGCGGCGGAGCCGAGATGCGGATCGGGGTGAACGACTGCTGGATCTCGTTGCCGTTCGCGTCGACCGACCCGGCGACGATCGGCGTGCCCGCGTTGACGGTCGAAAGGTACGTCCCGTAGTTGTTCGTGTTGAGCAAGTTCTGGACGCCCATCTCGAAGTCGAGCCCTTTGCGGATCGGGCGGCGCAGCGTGAAGTCGACCAGCGCGAACGGAGGCTGGAAGTACGCATTGTTCTTCCCCTCGTAATCGACGCCGAGCGCCGTATACGTGCCGTCGTTCCAGGTGTAGGTCAACTGGCCGTAGCCCTTGAGGTAGGGAATGCAGGTCGGGATCCCCGGGCCCGCAATGCCGTTCCCGCAAATCTGGACATTGTTCACCGGGAAGCTCTGACTGCCGGAAGAATACACCGAAGGCGGCAGCCCTTCCACCATGGAGCGCTCACCGGCGGCGGAGATGTTGTAGCCGAACCCGACGAGCGGCGCGTGTCGGTATTGCAGTGTTGCGATCTGCGTGTCGAGTCGCGCTGCGTTGATCGGGTAGAAGATCCCCTCAAGACCGCCTGGAACCGCGACGCTCTGAGTGAGCGGCTCGAAGACGTCGTGGATCACGGAGTCCTGGAGGTCGAAGCTGAGCACGGAGCCGTTCGCGAAGCGTTTGTCGACGCCCACACCATAGGCGATGCTCTGCTCGGGCTCGAGGCTGGGGTTCTTTTCCGTCAGCGTCCCGCCGAGCGCGTAGGGCCCGAGCGATTGTGCCGGTTGTTCGTAGGTCGCAAGACCGCTAACCTGACCGATGTACGGGAAGGTCGTCGAGGTGCCCCACGATGCGCGATACGAGAGATCGCTGTGTGGGCGGAACGTCAGGGCGAGATGCGGGTCGAAGCGCGTGATGGTGCGCGATAAGCCGGTGAGCGACGTATCCGTCAATGAGTTCGGATCGGCACGCTGGACGCCGACCACGGTGTAGCGCGTATCGTAGAGGCCGACGCCGACGCCGACGTTCTTGATGAAGTGAAGATCGCCGGTCAGCGAGATCGTCGAGTAGCGGTCCGTCGAGAACGGGACCGACGGCGGGTTCGGCGAGCCGACGTACGCGTACGTGCTCTCGCCGTGGAAGTCGTAGGTCAGGTTCAACAGGCTCTCGCCGATGGGGTGTAGGTACGAGAACGTGGTACCGTACAGCTGATCCTTCTCGAACGTTGAGTAGGGACTGTCGTAGCACTGCGTCTGCCCGTTGACTACCGTCGGTTGACCGTTCGGTCCCACGGTGCTGCCGTACGCGTTGCTGCAGGCTGCCTCGAAGGCGGCAGTCTGGTCGGAGGTCGGGTTTGCGGGGGAGAAGAGGACCGGATACCCGGCCTCGCCCGAACCGTTGATGACCTCGGGTTCGATGCTTCCCCAGTACGGACGGACGAGGAGCGTGTCTTGGCTGCCGATTGACGTACGCAGCTGGGCGTCGAAGAGCTCTTGATTGTTGTAGATCGTCGAGCCGGGATACCAGTCGATCGAGTTGACCTGTTGCCCGATGTAGTTCGAGTAATTCGGGTTCGTGCACTTCGTCGTAGCCGAGTTCCCGGGGGTGGCGGGATTGGAGATGCACGGAACGATCGTCACCGGGCCGGACGTCGTCGCCCATGCCGTTCCTTGCGGGCTGTAGCCGCCCCACGCGCCGATGAATCCGGCCTCGAACGATGTGCGCGGCGAGAAGTCGTACTGCGCCTTGAGAATAGTGCCCTTACTGAAGAACGACCCGCTCGCGTCGCCGCATTGCTGGATGATGCCGACGCTGCCCTGAGCGGTCACGTCGCAATGGCTGGTCTGATAGTACGGCCCGTTGTATCCGTCGGTGCCCAGATCGACGACGTACTCGAGCTTGCCGGCCGACCCGGTCGCGAGCATGTGCGAGAACTGCGTCGAGTAGTTGTCCATCCCGGTCACGAACTCGGCCGTCGTCTGCTTCGTGAAGCTCGGCGTGAGCAGGTTGACGGTGCCGCCGACCGCGATGTTCGCGAACGGCGTCGTATTGCCCGGACCGGTCTGCGTTTCGACGCCGCCGATCAGGAACGAGGGAAAATATTGGCTGACCCACACGCCGTATTGACCGAGCGCGAGCGGATGGCCGTCGACCAGGACTTGCGTCTCGTACGGCTGCACGCCGCCGGCGATGATCGTCGTGTCCTGCTGGCTGCCCATGTGCTGGATCGTCACGCTGGGAAGCTGCTGCAGCGTGTCGTTGATCTGCGGGTTGCCCGTGTTCTGAAAGGCTTGCGCGCTCAGGAAGCTCGACGCCGCAGCACCGGTGTTGATCGCGCTTCCGCTGCCCCGTGAGGTGGAGCTGACGGAGCCGATCGAGCGCAGCGAGGTGAGGTTGGGTTCGCTCAGCGAGATGTTGACCGGGACCGAGGTTCCGGCGACGACCGCGTAGTCGCTGAGGTTCGCCGGAAGATACCCGCCGTGCGTGACCTCGATGTGGTAGATGCCGGGGGGAACCGTGAGCGTGAACGCACCCGATGCGTCGCTCGTCGTGGAGACGGTGGCCGGTCCGGACGCGGTGATGCGCGCGCCGGCGATCGCGGCGCCGCCGGCGCCGCGCACCGTGCCCTGCAGAACGCTCGACGTGCTCGGCGCGGTCGGCGTCGTGGGCGCCGCCGTCGGGGCAGGTGGTGCGGTTTGAGCGGCGGCTGGTACAGCCGTCGCGAGGATGCTGAAGATGCCGAAGGCGCACAACCCGTCACGCCAAGCTTGAGAGAAGCGCATCGTTCCCCTTCTATTGAAATAGCGCCGGCGCTCGAACGCGTCCCGGCATCTTCGGATCTTAGGCTGGTCTTAACCGAGCATCTTTCGCCAAATGCTCAATCGCGAAGCGTGCGGTCCTCTGTGTG
>DATJHK010000031.1:0-54360 GCA_035493875.1 Candidatus Limnocylindria bacterium | reverse complement strand
AATGGGCCGTCGGGATTCTTGTACTCCAACGATCCAGCTACCGCGTATCCGGCATACTTCGTCACGACGCTCCACGCCCGCGTCACGAATCTTGCTGTTCCAAGTGCTCAGACGGACGAGATGATCGCGCAGCAAGTTCCGCTTGTGCCACGGGACTCCGATGTCGTGGTCTATGAGGGCGGTGCGAACGACCTTCTCTATACGGGACTCAGCGCGCTGTCTCGTATCGATGCAGTCGTCGCCGCCATTCGAGCCCGTGCCCCACGGGCAAAGATCGTCCTCGTCGGGGTCCGATACTGTGCCTACAGACAACCTGATGAGGTGCGGACGTGGGATGAGCGAGAGCGGGACGTGGCGCGCACCGCCAGCGCAACGTATATCGATTTGCGGACGACATTCCCGTCCTCGGATCGTCACGATTGGCCTGATGGGCTTCATCCGAACGAGCACGGCGCAAGAAGCCTCGCCGCTCTCATCGCGCAGAAGATCGCATCTGCAATGCGATAAGGCGGATTCTGGGTGCCGTTCTCGCGCAATTCTCGCCGGCTTCCGAGCTTCTCCATGTCGGCGCGCGATGCTGGAGTCCCCGCCACCCATGAGTGGACGAACGGACGGGGCATCAGCGATCTCCACGAGGTGAAGCGAAATGGCGGTCGACGTCACGCGCACCAAGGATGGCTTCAACAGGCGCTTGGACGAAATTGGATGGGCGCTATTCCTGATCATGATCGGCGCGATCTGGCTCTTCCCGGACAGCGTGCCGCAGGATGCTTGGCTGATCGGCGCGGGCGTGATCATGCTCGGCGTCAACGCGATACGGTACCTCAACGGCATCGCCGTCAACGCGTTCACGGCAGCGCTCGGCGTCGTCGCGCTGGCGGCCGGGATCGCCGGCGTCTCCGGGGTGAAGATCTCGGTCTTCGCGATCATCCTGATCGTCGTCGGCCTCGGCATCATCGCACGGCCGATGATCGCGAATCGAACGAAATCCTGACCAGGCTACCGGTCGTCGTCTAGCGGATACGTCGTCGTGAGCGACTCCTTGCGGTACGTGTCGGTGATCCGTTTGCCGTCCCAGCGCAGGCCGACGTAACCGGTCGTGCGCGCGTTGCGGACGAGCCGCGGCACGAAGATCGCGACGCACTCTCCCCCCGCACGCCGTACGCTCGTGTACACGATTCCCTGCGCGGCGGCGGCGCGCGCCTCGGCCGCGCAGGCTTGGCCGTGCGCGTAGTGCTCGGGATTCGGATCGTAGATCGGCGACTCGCGCGACTCTCCGCGCAGATCGACGAGTTCCGCGTCGATCTCCGCTTCGATCACGCGCTCGTCGAAATCCATCGGCGGCGTCGGCGTGGCAGCGGCGAAGCGCGCGCGATGGTACGACACCTCCGCGATCGCCGTCTCCAAATCGCCCGCCGCGTAGTACGCACCGTAACGTCCGTCGGTGAAGCGTCCAACGGTCGGGTAGGCGAACGCGGCCATGACGAACGCCGCGCCGGGCCCGACGATGCGGTCTTCCACCGGGATCGCCTGCAGCGGACCGATC
This sequence comes from Candidatus Limnocylindria bacterium, assembly GCA_035493875.1. Lineage (GTDB taxonomy): Bacteria > Vulcanimicrobiota > Vulcanimicrobiia > Vulcanimicrobiales > Vulcanimicrobiaceae > Vulcanimicrobium. Next base: position 52,814 of record DATJHK010000031.1, on the reverse strand, counting down.
GTCGGCGAGAGCCGCGGATTCGTGAGCGCTTCCAACTCGAGCACCGCCGGGAGATCGGCCGGATCGGCGATCGTCTCGAAGATGTCCAGGCGCGGAAGCCGCGCGGCGATGAGGCGATACGACGGCCGCCAGGTGACGCGGCTCGTCACCATCCGCGCTGCGCGTCGAGATACCGGCGAACGTCGACCAGCTCGGTGAAGCCGAGCAGCATCTTCTCCTTCGCCGACGTGCCGCCGAACGCCGTATTCGGCTCGGAGATCCAGCGGTCGGCGTAGGCGTCCGACGGGAAGAGCACGTGCAGCGCCTTATAGATGCCGAGCACGTGCGAGATCCGTTCGAGCGTGTCGCTTCCGAGCTCGGCGTTGTCGGGCTTCCGGCGCACGCGATAGTACGTCGACGAAGGCATGTTGCCGAGCAGCGCCATCCGCTCGGCAGGTTTGAGCCCCCAGCGCTCGGCGATGTTCTCGAAGGTCCGGATCGCGGCGCCGGCAAGGCGGCGCCCCTCGACCGTTGGCATGGGCCTATTGTATTCCATTTGGGCCGGTTTAGCAATTTTCGCCCCAAACGGCACTCGGCCCCGTCGTCTCGTTGCGCGAGAGCGCGTTTCCCGTCGCCCGATCTCGCGCAGGTGCGGCAGCGGCTCGCCGCATGCACCGCTCATCTCGCCCTCACGCAACTCTCCCTCGTCTCTCATGTGCTTGCCTCGTCCCCCAGCAAGCTGTAATCCGGCGGCGATATCCTTTGGATGTGCTCTCCGGAAACGGAAAGGCAGAGGCATCATCCATGATCATCACAGCAACTCGCTCGCGGCTCGTCGCCGCAGCACTCGCGATCGCCGGGCTCGCACTCCCGCTCGCGGCATCCGCGCAAGACGTTCCGTCGTACGCGCAACCGGCGAGCGCGAGCAGCGACGAAACGATCACCGGCCGCATCGCCTCGATCGACGGCACGTTCAACATCACCGTCGACGACGCGCGCGGCTTCAGCGACAACGTCGCGCTCTATCAGGGCACGATCATCAACCCGACAGGCTTGACGCTCGAGAGCGGGATGGACGTCACGATCGAAGGCTATGCCGACGGCTCGCAGTTCGTCGCGAACGAGATCGACACGCCGTATCAACTCAGCGGTCCCGCGCCGGCGCCGACCTACTACGGTCCGGGCTGGTGGTATCCGGGCTTCGCGTACGGCTACGGCCCCGCGTTCAGCGTCGGGATCGTGTTCGCCGGCGGCAACGCCTGGCACGCCGAGCACCAGCCGTTCCACGGTTCCGCGTGGGCAGGGTCGGACGGCCATGCCTACGGGCCGCAACCGGTGAGCTACGCGCCGCCGGCGCGCCGCACCACCGAACCGGTCCGCCGCGCTCCCGCTCCCGCCCCCGCCCCGCAAGTGCGCGCGCAGCAGCCCGTCGCGCCGGCCGCACCGGTCAATCGCGTCGCGTATCATCCGCAGCCGGCGACGCCGGTCATCCCGCGGCCCGCGCCCGTTGCGCAGCGCATCGCGCCGGTGACGGCACCCGCCGCGCCGCGCGCCTTCCAGCCGCCGGCGGCTACCGCTCCCGTGCGGCCGCAGGCGCCGCCGGCGCAAGCCTTCCGTCCCGCGGCACCCGCGTTCCGCGCTCCCGCGCCGCAGATGCGTCAGGCACCTCCGGCCGCGCGCGCAGCGGCGCCGCGCAACGACAATGGCGGCGGACATCGCGGACACTAACTAGTCCGCGACGCGCCGACGGAAGAAGAGAAGCCGCGTTCCGACGCGGCTTCTCTTCTTCTACGACCAGAGCGTTCGCAACGAAGTTTGCGTGACACACAGGAGTGCGACATGGCGATCCGGAACTCGCGTCGGTCGCCCTCGGGGGATTAGCTCAGTTGGTAGAGCACCTGCATGGCATGCAGGGGGTCAGGAGTTCGAGTCTCCTATCCTCCACCACGACCGGAAGCCCGCCGCCGCAAGGCTTGGCGGGCTTCTTCTTTGGCGAGCCGGACCGTGCGGCAGGAGCAGGCGAGCGCAGGCTGGGACTGCCGGATCATGGACGTTCCCTACGATCACGGTCCCGCCGTCGCCATCGCTCAGGTGCGTGCTGCCGAACGCAGCGCGTGGAAGGCGCAGTGCGGCACCGCCCGGTGCGCCGAGATGCCGTTTCGCGCGGTGACGGTCGTCGGCCGGTATGCGCTCGTGGACTGGGCCGACGAGAACACGGGAGGGCAGTCACTGCTGCGCGAGGATGCGGGGCGATGGCATCGCATCGCACACGGCGGCGGCGCGATGGACGCTGCCTACGCACAGACCTTCGGGGTTCCTCGCGCCATCGCCGTCAAGCTTTTCGTGCACGAACAGTAGGCACTCCGCCGCGCGCACTTGTGAGCAGCGGCGACTTCGTGTAGTGTTGTCCGGTCGCGGAGGACGCTGGGTCGTCGCAACCCTCGGGCTGAGGGTTGAGGAACGTCCGGGCTCCATCGGGCGAGGTGCAGGATAACGTCCTGTCGGGGCAACTCGAAGGAAAGTGCCACAGAAACATACCGCCGTCCCCGTCATCCCTGAGCTTGTCGAAGGGTTGTCGAAGGGCGGTAAGGGTGAAATCGTGCGGTAAGAGCGCACGGCGCTGCACGGTGACGTGCGCGCGGGTAAACCCCACCTGGAGCAAGACCGCTCGATCGTCCTGCGCTCGTCGCAGGGCCCGCCTGCCCGGCGGCTCGAGCACACGTCGCATCGAGGTCGGCCGCGAGGTCGGCCCCAGAGAGATGACGGCCACCGCCCCGAGCCTAGCGAGGGGCGGAACAGAATCCGGCGTATAGGCGTCCTCCGCGATCCTTCTTCCTTCTGCCGCAACCGGCGGGGCCGACTCCAGGTCAGGAAGAACAATGGCTACCGTGGCCCATTTCTCCAAGGACATGACCGTCGAGCAAGCGTTCAAGACGCATGCCGGCGCGCGCCGCGTCTTCGCGCGCTTCCATCTGGGCGGCTGCTCGCATTGTTCGATCAGCGAGACCGAGACGGTCGAACAAGTCAGCGAAGGCTACGGCATCCCGCTCAACCTGCTGATGGGCGACCTCGAGAAGCTGTTCGAACAGCCCGCGCTCGAGGTCGGCGATACGGTCCGTCTCCCCGACGAGATCCGCGCCAAGATCCCGCAGCTCGCGAGCGTCCCCGAGTTCGGCAAGGTCACCGACCTGGCCGCCGGCGCGTACACCGTCGAGTTCGGCGAGGTTCGCCTCCAGGGTCTGGCAGAGGACTTCATCAAGGTCGAGGCCGGCGAAGCGCAGCCCGCGTAGCCCTGCAATCAGACCGAACCGAAAAAGCCGCCCGTCGGGCGGCTTTTTCACATCAGAGCAGCTTGCGGTCGGCGAAGCTCTCGTCGGTCCCGTGCCAGTGGGTCAGCCCCGCCTCCCCCGCCTTCCAGCACAGGTATACCGGGCGCCCGTCCCGCATCGAGGGAAAATCGAGCAACCCCAGATCGAGATCCTTCACCACGCAACCATGCGCTTCGATTCGGTTGATCAACCGCACGATCTCGGCCTTCAGTTCCGTGAACGCCCGTGACTGGCGCCGATCCCGCGTCGGGTCGGGGCGGCCGGCGCGCAACGCCGGATCCGTCTCGAGCAACTTGATCGCGAGCTCCCGTCGTTTCGTCCAGAGCTCTTCGATCAACGGTTCGAGGACGGGGATGAGGGCGTTCGCTTTCTCAGCCGAAAAGAGCTTCATATCATGCGCCGTCTCGTCATCGTAACGGGGCTCTCGGGCGCGGGCAAGAGCCAGGCCATGAAATCGCTGGAAGATTTCGGATTCGCCTGTCTCGACAACGCCCCGCCGGTCATGGCCCGCGACTTCGTCACGCTGGCGGAGCGCGCCGGGATCGAAAATGCCGCACTCGCGCTCGACGTGCGAACGCTGGGACCCTTCGGCGATGCCGTCGCGGCCCTCGAAGACCTGCAGGCGGCCGGCTTCGCGCCGGAGGTGCTCTTTCTGGACGCCGAGGACGAGACGTTGATTCGCCGCTACAGCGAGACGCGGCACCGGCATCCCTTCGGCGAGGGCGGCGGCCGCCTCGAGGACGCGATCGCCGCCGAGCGGGCGTCGCTCGCCGTGCTGCGCGACCGCGCCGACCACCTGTGGGACACCTCGCAGATGACCCACGGGATGCTCAAGGACCGTATCGGGACGACCTTCGCCGGGACGGACGCCCGCCGGCTGCGGGTCGCGATCGTCGCGTTCGGCTTCAAATACGGGCTCCCGCTCGACGCCGACCTCGTCTTCGACGTGCGGTTCCTCCCCAACCCGAACTACGTCGAGAGCCTGCGTCCGCTCACCGGCGCCGACGGACCCGTCGAGGCCTATCTCGAAGCGATCCCGGAGACCGAGGAGTTCTTGGAGCGCCTGTTCCGCCTGATCGACTTTCTCGTTCCGCGGTACGAGCGCGAGGGGAAATCCCAGGTCACGATCGCGATCGGCTGCACCGGCGGCCGACACCGCAGCGTCTACCTCGGCCGGCGCCTGCGGCGTCATCTCTCCGAAACGACCGGCGCGATCGCCACGTTCGATGCTCGGGACGTCCATCGATGAGCCGCGTGTACCGTGTTCTGTCCGCCGCGAGTTGGCTTCGCCCGGGTCTGGGGGTGAAGCGCTGGCTGATCCTTGCCGTCGTCGGCGCGGCGCTGTTCGTCAACGGCGTCTCGCGCTGGCTGACCGACGAAGGGACGACGCTGCGCATCAACGAGTTCGTCGACCAGCTCGTCGTCGAGTTCATGCCGCCCTCCGCGCTCTCGTGGATCTTCATCGGCTTGGGCGCGCTGCTCGTCGCGCTCGGGATCTGGCGCTGGCTGAACGCGATCGTCACCGCCGTCGCACCGCAGAGCTCGTCGCGCATGCTCGAGGCGATCCGCGAACGGAAGCTCGAACGCGGCTACCGCATCGTCGTCGTCGGCGGCGGGACGGGGCTCTCGACGATGCTGCGCGGCCTCAAGAAGATCACGACCAACTTGACGGCCGTGGTCACCGTCAGCGATGACGGCGGCTCTTCGGGACGCTTGCAGAAAGAGCTGGGTGTCCTCCCGCCGGGCGACATCCGCAACTGCCTGGTCGCGCTCGCCGACGACGAGGCGTTGGTGACCGCGCTCTTCCGCTATCGCTTTCAGGAAGGCGAAGGGCTCAGCGGCCATTCGTTCGGGAACCTCTTCCTCGCCGCGATGACCGGCGTCACCGGCAACTTCGACGAGGCGATCAAGGTCTCGAGCCGCGTCCTCAACGTCAAAGGACGCGTCCTTCCCTCGACGCTCGCGGTGGCGCGCCTGTGCGCGCGAATGCGTGACGGACGCGTGATCGAAGGCGAGTCGAAGATCCCCGAAGCGCGTGGCACGATCGACGAGGTCTTTCTCGACCCCTCGTACGCCGCGCCGCTCGACGAGGTGATCGCGGCGATCCGCGACGCCGACGCGATCGTGCTCGGCCCCGGCTCGCTCTACACCTCGATCATGCCGAACCTGCTCGTCGATCGCGTCGCGGAGGAGATCGAGGCGTCGAGCGGCGTGAAGATCTACGTCTGCAACGTTATGACGCAGCCGGGCGAGACCGACGGCTACACCGCGTCGGATCACGTGCGCGCGCTCGTGCGCGGCGCCGGTTCGCAGCGGATCTGCGACGTCGTCGTCGTCAACGAGCAGCTCCCGCACAAGCTGCGCGAAGCGTATGCCGAAGAGGGACAGCTGCCCGTACACCCCGACGAGGCTGAGCTGGAAGCGCTAGGCGTGCGCGTCGTGCGCGCCAACGTGATCAGCGAGAACGAGACGGTCCGTCACGATCCCGAGCGGCTCGCCGCCGTCGTCGTCGGGATCGTCGACGAAGCGGTCGCGACGCGCGCGTCGTACGTGCGCTTCCGCACCACCACGACGACGCCGGCGACCTCGACGTGACGTCGGGACGCGTCGAGCCGCGCCTGACGATCCGCGGGCTGCGCGTCCGCGCGCTCGACCTCGCGCTCGCGCGTCCCGTCGAGACGGCGAGCGGCGTGATGCGCACGACCCCGCTGGTCCTGATCGATCTCACGACCGACGAGGGGATCGTCGGACGCAGCTACGTGCGCTGCTACACGTCGCTCGCGCTGAAGCCCCTCGCCGACCTGATCGGAAACCTCGAACCGCTCGTCGCCGGCGATGCGGTGGCGCCGTTCGCGATCGAACGCAAGCTGCAGCGGCAGTTTCGGCTCCTCGGGGCGCAAGGACTGACCGGGATCGCGATCGCCGGGATCGAGATGGCGCTGTGGGACGCGCGCGCCAAAGCGTGCGACGTCCCGCTCGTGACGCTACTCGGCGGTGAACCCAAGCCGGTGCGCGCCTACGCGAGCCTGCGCACGATGAACCCGCACGCCGCAGCCGCCGAAGCCGAGGAGCTCGCGCGGCTCGGCTTCACCGCGGTGAAGGTCAAGATCGGTCGCGCCGATCTCGCCGCGGACCTCGCGACGATCCGGGCCGTCCGCGGCGCGATCGGCGAGGAGATCGCGCTGATGGTCGATTACAACCAGTGCCTCTCGGTCGCCGAGGCGATCGCCCGCGTGCAGGTCCTCGACGACGAAGGGCTGACCTGGATCGAGGAACCGACGCGCGCCGACGATTTCGCCGGCCACGCGCGGATCGCAAAAGCGGCGCGCACGCCGATCCAGCTCGGCGAGAACTGGTGGGGACCGTCGGACGCCGCGAAGAGCATCGCGGCGAACGCGTCCGATCACGTCATGCTCGACGTGATGAAGCTCGGCGGCGTCGCCGCGTGGCTGCGCGCTGCGGCGCTCGCCGACGCGGCGAGCCTTCCGGCCTCGAGCCACACTTTTCCGGAGCTGAGCGCGCATCTCTTGGGCGTGACGCCGACCGCCGCGTGGCTGGAGTATCTCGACCACGCCGGCCCGATCCTCGCCGAGCCGGTGCGCGTCGAGAACGGCTACGCGTGGCCGAGCGATCGTCCCGGGACGGGGATCGCGTGGGACGAGGCCGCGATCGCGGCCGCGTCCGCGCGTTAGCGCGCGACGGTACTCGGACGCAGCAGCGCCGCGACGCGCGCCGCGGCGGCGCGCAGGTTCGTTTCCGCTTCGCGCATCGCCGTCTCGAGGGAGATCGGCCCCGGCACGATCGGGACGCAGCGCACGCCGTGCGCGCGCAGCTCCGGCTCGACCGCGGTCTGCACGCTCCCGCCGAACGCGATGACGGGGACACCCGCTTCACGCGCGAGCGCGGCGACGCCCGCGACGACCTTCCCGCGCAGCGTCTGATCGTCGATACGGCCCTCGCCGGTCAAGCAGAGGTCGGCGCCGCGCAGCGCGTTCGCGAGACCGCGCACTTCGGCGACGAGCGTGACGCCGGGCTGCAGTCGCGCGCCGCACGCCGCGGCCAGCCCCCAACCGAGGCCGCCCGCTGCACCCGCCCCCGGAAGCTCACGCAGGTCGCGTCCCGTCGCGACCGACATCGCGTCCGCCAAACGGCGCAGCACGCCGTCGAGGAACACGACGTCGTCCGGCGTCGCGCCCTTCTGCGGTCCGTAGATCGCCGCCGCGCCGTGCGGTCCGAGCAGCGGATTGTCGACGTCGCAGGCGATCGCCAGATCGACTGCCCTCACGCGCGGATCGAGCGCGCAGAGGTCGATGCGATCGAGTTCGGCGAGCGCGCGCGGCGTCGGGTCGAGCGCGATGCCGCGCGCGTCGAGAAAGCGCGCGCCCAGCGCGGCGAGCGCGCCGGCGCCGCCGTCGGTCGTTGCGCTCCCGCCGATCCCGAGCACGATCCGCGTCGCACCGCGATCGAGCGCATCGAGCAAGAGCTCGCCCGTCCCGCGCGTCGTCGCGCGCAGCGCGTCGAGCCGGTCGCCGAGGAGCGCGAGCCCGCACGCCGCGGCCATCTCGATCACCGCCGTCGCGCCCGCTTGCGCATAGGTCGCGTCGACCGGCGCGCCGACCGGACCGCAGACCCGCACCGTGCGCGGCTCCGCCCCGTCGGCGAGGAACGCCTCGACCGTCCCGTCGCCGCCATCGGCCATCGGGATCAGCTCGCACACGGCGTCCGGCTCGATCTCGCGCAGCCCGGCCGCGAGCGCAGCGGCCACGCCGGCCGCGTCCAAACTGCCCTTGAACTTATCGGGCGCGATGACGACGCGCAACGATCAGCGCTTCGTCAGGGGGATGTCGACGGTCACGGTCTCGCCGAGGGCGATGCTTCCACTGTAGGCTGGGTTCGGCTGCACGGTATATCCACTTGGAGGGGTGATCCCCATCGGTCCGTACGAACCGGCGGGGATGTTAACGAGGGTGTACGTTCCGTCCGACCCGGTCGTCGCGTTGATGATCGTCAGAACGGAGACGCCGACCCCCGCGACGGGTTGGTTCGTGGCCACGTCGTAGGCACGACCACGAATCGTCCCGTAGTTCTGGGCCGGCGGGATCTGGTTGCCGCATGAAGTCAAGAAAGCGAGCGGCAACGCTAACAGAGCGAAGCGAGCGCGTGTCACGCTTCGCCGTTCGCGTCAGGCGACCGGAACGCCCTCCTCGGCGTCCTGGCGATCCATGCTCTCGCTCTTCTCTTCGGTCAGCCAGCGGTTCGCCTCATCCCGCCGCGCTTCGGGGACCCGCGCCTTGAGCCACGCGAGGATCTCCGCGTCGGTCTGACAGGTTTCAAGCGCTCCGTCGAAGAGGCGCGCCGTGATCCCCCAGCGGTCGAACACGCCGCGATCCATCGGGCACGGATAGATATAGTCGTGGATCGTTCCGTTGCGGGCCGCGCGCGCTTTGTCGAACACCCGCGCGATCCACATGAAGCCGTCGAGCACCTCGCGGCCGCGACGCGGAAACTCTCCGTTACGGAAGTCGGTAGCCATGACACTCCTCTGTAGCTAGTGGATAGGACGCAGGCGGGCCCCGCGGAGTTGCGGAAGCGCGAAACTCTGATGGCGCTCACGGACACCCGGCCGACGGTCACGGGGATGACGTACTTCCAGAATGCCCTGGAGGCCGTGGGTCACACCCCCCTGGTCAAACTCAACCGTGTGGTGGATGACGCCCGGTGTCTCGTCCTGGCGAAGGTCGAGTACGTCAATCCAGGCGGGTCGGTCAAGGACCGTCCGGCGGTCGCGATGATCGCGGACGCCGAGGCGCGCGGGATCCTCAAACCCGGCGCGACGATCATCGAGGCGACCTCGGGGAACACCGGGACGGGCCTCGCGATGGCCGCCGCGATCCGCGGCTATCGCTGCATCCTCGTGATGCCCGACAAGATGTCGAAGGAAAAGATCGACCTGCTCAAGGCGTACGGCGCCGAGGTCGTCGTCACGCCGACGAACGTGCCGAACGACTCGCCGGAGTCGTACTACGGCGTCGCCAACCGCCTCACCGCGGAGATCCCGGGCGCGGTCCAGCCCGATCAGTGGCACAACGCGCAGAACCCCGGCGCGCACTACGTCACGACGGGACCGGAGATCTGGGAACAGACCGCCGGCAAGATCACGCACTTCGTGAGCGGGATGGGGACCGGCGGGACGATCTCCGGAACGGCGCGCTTTCTCAAGGAAAAGAACCCGCAGCTCGTCGTCGTCGGCGCGGATCCGGAGGGCTCGATCTACAGCGGCGACACGCCCAAGTCGTACAAGGTCGAGGGGATCGGGATGAGCTATCTCCCGCAGACCGTCGACATGCGCGTGATCGACAAGATCTACCGCGTCACCGACAAGGAGAGCTTCCTGATGGCGCGCCGCATCGCGCGCGAGGAAGGGCTGCTCGTCGGCGGTTCGTCGGGGACGGCGGTCGCCGCCGCGATGCGTATCGCGAAAGATCTGCCGCCCGAAGCGGTGCTCGTCGTCATGATGCCCGACTCCGGCCGCGGCTACATGTCGAAGATCTTCAACGACGAGTGGATGCGCGCGAACGGATTCCTCGAGGACGAACGCCGCAAGGAGACCGTCGGCGACGTGCTGCGCACGAAGCAGCCGCTCCCGCCGATGATCACCGTCACCGAGCAGCAGCCGGTGAAGGAGGCCCTCGATCTGCTGCGCCGCTACGAGATCTCGCAGCTCCCCGTCACGCGCGGTCAGGAGGTCGTCGGCTCGATCAACGACGTCGCGGTGATGCAGGCGGTCTTCGACCACGCCGACATCGTGCACAAACCGGTCGGCGACGTGATGGGCCGCGCGTTCCCGACGCTCGAGCACGACATCGAAGTCGAACGCGCCTACAAATTGCTGACGATGGCGAACTCGGCGATCGTCGTCACCGACGGCGGCAAACCCGTCGGCGTCGTCACGCGCCAGGACATCATCTCCTTCCTCTCCGCGCAAACCCCAGCCTGACGCGCGGCGCTCAGCGCGGCTTCGCGAACGCGAAGACCGTGCGCGCGCACACCGCGAGGAGCTCGCCGTCATGCACGCCGATTCCGCGACAGGTACGGCACGACGTCGTCGCGGCGAAACGGTGCTCTCCGTCGCGTACGTCGACCGCGACGATGCGGCCGTCGGAGAGCGCGGCGTAGACGAGATCGCCGTCGAAGGCGACGGCCTGCGCGACCACCGGCGGCGCGTAGGTCGTGATGTTCCTCGTCTGCACGCGATCGCCGACGAGGTGCAGCAGCCACAGCCCCGTCGGCCGCTGCACGACGACACGATCCTCATAGGGCCCGGCGATCCACGCCCCGTCGCGGCTCACGAGGATCGGGCGCTGGCCGTTCGGCGGAGCGAGACGATAGCGGTAGAGCGGATCGTGCCCCTCGCCGTCTTGCGTCCAGGCGTAGAGGAAGCCGTGCTCGATCGCCGCGTCGCCGTAGCCCGGGATCGATGACGCGCCGTCGTCCGGCGTGTAGCGCCACGGGTCGGCGTCGGGAATTCTTTGGTTGCCCTTCTCCGTGTCGAGGCGCGCGATGGTGACCATCGTCGACGCCGTGGGGTACGCGTCCAGCACCCAATACCGCGAGCCGTCGAATCCAAGCGGGCGCAGCGCGTTCGAAACCTGCGCGATCAGACCGCCCGCGCGGCCGATCCGAAAGAGGTTCAGCACGGGGTGGATGATCGCACCTTCTTCCCACGCGGTGACGAACACGACGCCGTCCGCGATCGCCGTGATTCCCGCGTAGTGATGTTGTGGGTAGGTCGCCGACCAGAGCACCTTGCCGGAGGCGTCGATCTCGGCGGCGAGACCGCTCTGCGGCGCGAGGACGAAAAAACCGCCGTCGTTCAAGCCGCGCAGGAGAGGTCGGATGTCGGGCGTCTCCCACGCGAGCGGCGCGGCGAGCCCGGCGCTTCTCCACCGCTCCGCTCCCGTTCGCACGTCGAAGGCGTGGACGACACCGTCGCGGGCGATCGCGACGACAAGGTTGGCCGAGGCGGCGGGGACGCCGAAACCCTCGTCGCGCGATCTCCAGCGTTCGACGCCCGTGCGCGCGTCGAGTGCGCGGATCGCGCCTCCCGATGCGAGGAAGACGCGGCCCGCAGCCGTCGCGAGGTTCGCGACGCTCTCGCCACGGTGCGGCGGGACGTCGCTCCCCGCCGGATCGATCGCATGCGTCCACACCGGTACCGCCGTGGCGCCGAGCCCCGCAGCCGACGCCGGTCCCGTCGCCAAGGCGCACGCAAGCACCATCCCCATGAGCCGTCGCATCGATCCCTTAACGCATCCGTAAGACGGGTACGGTTCCATGGCGATCATGCGTTCTTTCTGGCTCGCGGCGGCGCTCTCGTGTGCCCCGCTCGCCGCCGGTGCCGCACCGGCGCAGTACACGACCGTGCATTTTCGGGCGCCGTATGCGGAGCGGCTCGTCATCGCCGAGAAGCGCGAGCACGCCGACATCCAGAAGATCGGGCTGCACGTGACGCTCCCCGGATCGCGCGATCACGTGATCATCGCCAGCGACATCCCCTCGAAGATCGGGAAGCTCTCCTCACCGTCCGACATGGCCGTCGTCACGAGCAGAAAGCCCTCCGCGGTCCCGCAGCGCGTCGGCAGCTTCTGGGACATGGCGCTCCCCATCGCCGACGCGCACGGCAGCGACATCGGTGGCGGACTCCTCATCATCGAGATGCCGTTCCGTTACGCCCATACGCGTGCCGAGGCGCTGGCGAAAGCGAGCGCGATTCGCGACGAGATCGCAGCGAAGATCCCGCGCGCGGGGACGCTCTTCAGGAGCTGAACGAGTTGCGGCCCCGCGCGTATCCGAAAGACGGGGGCGAAGTGCGTTTTTGGGACACATCGCGGGCCGCGGGCGCGCTACGCTCGTGCGAGGCCCTATTGTCTTCCGGGAGGTAGCACGCATGCGGAGGCACGTCCCGAGAGCAGGCGCCCTCGCGATCGGCGTCGCGCTAGGCGCGCTCTCGCTCGCGGCTGAGGCGGGCGCTCAGGCTCCGCCGACGCACCAGGGAGCGATCCACATCGGCGAACGCTGGGTGTGCCGGCCCGCCGATGCCGGCCATCCGGCGAACGCGAGCTCGACGAACAGCAAGACGTCGATGCATTGCACGCCGATCAACGCGACCGTCACGACGAAGAGCGGGCGCGTCATCGTCATCGGCACGCCCGAGACGAACGCGGCCACCGAGCAGGTCAGCGTGACGATCCCGGCCACGGGCGGGATGACGGCGATCGAGCTCAACCAGCGCTATGTCGAGATGATGCGCAAGAGCCTGGAGGTCGAAGGTCCGCACAAGAAGGGGGCGATCAACGTCGGCGCTCGTTGGGTCTGCCGCCCCGTCAACGGCACGCACCCGCAGAACGCGGCGCTGAACGCACCGGCGACTCCGCTCTCCTGTCGCGCGGTGAACTTTTCCATGACGACGGCCTCCGGCGAGACCATCGTCGTCGGCCATCCGGCCCAAGTCCCCACGTCGGTCGACACGACCGAGGAGACCGGGACGATCGCCGCCCCGAACTACGCGGGGACGCTCACGTCCGAGCAGCAGAGCGCGGCGTGGAACGACAGCGTCTACCGGGTCTTCGACATCGCCGATAGCGCCGCCGGCTGACCGCCCGGGGCGGAGCGGCCGAGCGGGCTGCGAAGCATGTCGCATGGACTTCGCGACCCGTGCCATCCATGCCGGACAGGACGCCGACCCCACGACCGGCGCGACGATCGTCCCGATCTACGCCACCTCGACCTACACGCAGGAGGGCGTCGGCGAGCACAAGGGCTTCGACTACTCGCGCACGATCAACCCGACGCGGCTCGCGCTGGAGCGCCAGCTCGCGGCGCTCGAGGACGCCGCGTACGGCTACGCCTTCTCCTCGGGGATGGCGGCGGAGTCGGCGGTGATGAACCTGCTCTCCGCGGGTGACCACGCCGTCGTCACCGACGATCTCTACGGCGGGACGTACCGCCTCTTCTCCAAGGTTCTCATCCGCTACGGGATCACGTTCGACTACGTCGACATGAGCGATCTCGCCGCGGTGCGCGCGGCGATCAAACCGAATACGAAGCTGTTCTGGCTCGAGACGCCGACGAACCCGCTGCTCAAGCTGATCGACATCGCCGCGATCGCCGAGCTGCGCGCTGCGGGGCAGCTCGTCGTCGTCGACAACACCTTCGCCTCGCCGTACTTCCAATCGCCGCTGGCGCTCGGCGCCGACGTCGTCGTCCATTCGACGACGAAGTACATCGGCGGCCATAGCGACGTCGTCGGCGGCGCGGTGCTGACGAACGACGCCGCGATCGCGCAGACCGTCAAGTTTCACCAGAACGCCGTCGGCGGCGTCCCCGGACCGTTCGACGCGTTCCTCACCCTGCGTGGGGCGAAGACGCTCGCGCTGCGGATGCGCGAGCACGAGCGCAACGCGCACGCGATCGCGACGTTCCTCGAAGAGCGCGACGACGTGTCGCGCGTCTACTATCCCGGCCTGCCCTCGCATCCGCAGCACGCGCTCGCGCAGCGGCAGATGCGCGGCTTCGGCGGGATGGTCTCGATGACGCTGCGCGGGCCGCAGTCGCGCGCGCTCGCGTTCGCCAAGCGGACGAAGCTGTTCTCGCTCGCCGAGAGCCTGGGCGGCGTCGAATCGCTGATCTGCCATCCCGCACGGATGACGCACGGTTCGATCCCGAAGGAGGAGCGCGAACGGCGCGGCATCACCGACGGCCTCTTGCGTCTTTCCGTCGGGATCGAGAGCGCGCCCGATCTCATCGCCGATCTCCGCGCGGCCCTCGACGCGACGCTCGATCTCGCGTCGACGAACTGACGGACCGCAGACTCTGCGCTACGGGCAAGGGACCCGGTGCCACGTGAACCCCCTCTCGGCGCTGGGCACATCCAAGTCGTCATGAACGAGCTGAGCAACACCCACGTCGCGGTGCTCGTGACGGAAGGATTCGAACAAGCCGAGTTGACGGAACCGGTGAAGGCGTTGCGCGCGGCCGGAGCCGACGTCGACATCATCTCGCAGAAAGCGGGCCCGGTGCGCAGCTTCAAACACCACGATCCGGCCGAGACCGTGAACGCGAACCTGTCGTTCGACGAGGCGAAGCCGGATCGCTACGACGCGTTGATGCTTCCTGGCGGCGCGATCAACGCGGACACGATTCGCATGGTCCCGCAAGCGCGCGCGTTCGTCAAAGCGTTCGACGGCGCACGCAAGCCGATAGCGGCGATCTGCCACGCACCGTGGCTGCTCGTGAGCGCCGGGATCACGAATGGCCGCACCCTCACGAGCTACTTCACGATCCAGGACGACCTGCGCAACGCCGGCAGCACCTGGGTCGACCGCGAGGTCGTCGTCGACGACAACCTCGTGACCTCGCGCCAGCCGGACGACATCCCGGCATTCAACCGCGAGATGATCGGGCTGTTCGCCAGGAGCACACGCGGCGCCGCGACGACGGCGCGCTCCTGACGGATGACGGCAAGGCCACGGCGCGGAGAAGCCGCCGTGGCCTCGCCGTTTCCCTTTTACCAGAGCCTCATCGCGTTCTCAGGCCGCCCCCGGAAACGCTCGCTATGCTTGGGGCATGAAACTGCCATCATCGGTGCTCGCCCTCGCACTCGCGGCGGCGATCCCCCTTACCGCGTGTTCGCAAGTGAATGCGCAATCCAGCAACGGTCCCTCGCCGGATCAGCGAGCGAAGTACCAGCAGATGCGCAACGACGCCAAGACGGCGGCGATGAACGACCTGTCCCCCGACCATCGCGCGAAGGTTCAGGCGATCATCACCAAAGCGAACGACGCGAACTCGTTCTCCGACCTGGTCGACGACGCGAAGCAGATCGACGCCATCCTCACCCCCGACGAGGCGAAAGCGATCCTCGGCGAGCGTGACAAGATGGTCGCCGCGATGCAGGCGAACCGTCCCGCCGACGCAGGCCCCGGCCCCGGCGGCCAAGGTGGACCCGGCCAAGCCGGACCCGGTGGCCAAGGCGGCGGCATGCACCGCGGCGGCGGGATGATGCGCGGCAACGACGCCGGCCGATTCTTGCTCGGTATCTCGTTGGATCCGCAAAAGATGCGCGAGCTCCGCCACAAGCAGCAGCAAGCTCAACCGCAGAACTAGCGGTCGAGCACCTCGGCGAGCGCCGGGAGCGAGATCGCGTGGCGGTAGCCGACGTTGCGGTGATCGTCGTCGAACTCTTCGTGCCGCACCGCGATCCCGAAGTCACGGCAGCGTTTGGCGAACACGCGCGCCCCGATGTCGAGGGCGTACTCGTCGCGCCGGCCGCAGTCCAGATAGCGTAGGCGCAGCCGTTCGAGCGCCGCACGTCCGCCTGCGACGCGCTCGCACGGATCGAACGCGAGCCAGCGGGCGAAGACGTCCTCACGCAGCTCGCCAGTCTGCGCGTCCCACGGCAGGTCGATCGCGAACGCCTCCTTCGCGCGCGGCGAGTAGGCCGCGGCGTACGCGATCATCTCGAGCGTGAGGAAGAACGCGGGCGGACGCTTCTCGCGGCGTTCGTACTCGGCGACGAACGCCGCGATCGAGCCGAATTGCTCGAGCGTCCGCTGCGCCGTCGGGAACGCCGGGAAGTCGGCGTAGCGGAAGTACGCATCGCCGCTGTGCGAGGCGAACGCGGCGAACGTCCCGGGATGCGCGAGCGCGAGATGCAGCGCGCCGAAGCCGCCCGACGACTTGCCGAAGACGGCGCGCCCGCCTTCGGCGGCGATCGTGCGGTATCGCGCGTCGACGTGATCGACGACGTCGCGCACGACGTAGGTCGCGTAGTCGCCGTTGTGGATCGAGTCGACGTACTGCGAGCCGCCCAGGCGCGTGAACCCGTCGACCAGCACGAGGATCACCGGCGGCATCCGCTCCTCGACGATCAGCCGGTCCGCCCACTGGACGACGTTCGTCTCCCATGCGCGCGCCGCGAGGAGCCCCGCGACGTCGCCGGAGTAGCCGTGCAGACAATAGAGCACCGGATACCGGCGCGAGCCTTCCGGGTCATAGCCGGGCGGCGTGTACACCGCCAGCGGACGCACGGAGGGATCATCCAGCGCGTTGCCGCGCAAGGCGGGGCTGTCGACGGTGTCGATGCGCAGCGAACCGCGCAGGCGGAGCAAGAGCGAGAGTTCAGACACGGGACGGCGAAGCGCTTCTGATGATCCGAGGCGTTGGCCTGCGTTCGGCGACCGCGATCAACGTCGCGACCATGGTGGGAGCCGGGCCCTTCATCACCTTGCCCCTCGTCGTCGCGGCCCTGCACGGGTCGGTCTCGGCGCTCGCATGGGTCGTCGGCGGGGCGATCGCGCTCTGCGACGGCCTGGTCTGGGCGGAACTGGCCGCGCGCTTCCCGCGCAGCGGCGGGACGTACGCGTATCTCCGCGAGGCGTTCGGCGCGCACGGCGCGGGCCGGCTCCTGGCATTCCTCTTCGTCTGGCAGTTCCTCTTCTGGGCGCCGCTGGTGATCGCGTCGGGCTACATCGGCTTCGCCCAGTACGCGGCCTATCTCGTCCCGGCGCTCGCCGCGCCGCTCCCGAGCCACCTCGTCGCGCTCGGCGTCGGCATCGTGACGCTCCTCGCGCTCCATCGCGCGATCCCGCAGATCGCGCGCACGGGACTGGTGCTCGGGGCGATCGCGCTCGTGACGCTCGTCCTCGTCGCGCTCGCCGGACTCGCCCACCCGCGCGCACCGTTCGCACAGACGCTCCCGGCGACGCTCTCGCTGGGCGTCTCGCTCCCCGCCCTCGGCGCCGCGCTCATCATCACGCTCTACGACTACAGCGGCTACGCCGACGTCTGCGCGCTCGGCGAGGAGGTGGTCGCGGCGTCGCGCACGATCCCGCGCGCCGTCGTGCTCTCGGTCTGCTTCGTCGGCGCGGCGTACCTGCTGCTCAACCTCGGGGTCGTCGCGGCGCTCAGCCCGGCGCAAATCGCCGCGTCGTCGACCGTCGCATCGCTCGTCGCGGAACGCGCGCTCGGCGCGCCGTTCGCGATCGCGGTGACGCTCGCGGTCCTCGTCACCGCGTTCGGCTCGACGTTCGGGCTGTTGCTCGCCGCCTCGCGCGTACCGTACGCTGCGGCACGCGAGGGCGACTTCCTCGCCCCGTTCGCGCGCCTACACGCGCGCGGGCGCTTCCCGCACGTCTCGCTCGTCGCGATCGGACTGCTCGCGCTCCCCGCCTCGCTGCTCCCGCTCGGCGCGGTGATCTCGGCGCTGACGGCGGGGATCGTGCTCGTGCAGGGCGTCGGTCAGGTCGTCGCGCTCGCGCTGGTGCGGCGCGCGTCGCCGGCGGCGACGTTTCGCGTCCCGCTCTACCCCTTGCCGCCGCTCGTCGCGCTCACCGGCTGGCTCTTCCTGTTCGCGAGCAGCGGCGGCTACGCGATCGCGTTCGGCCTGGGGACGCTCGCGCTCGGTGCGCTCGTCTTCCTCGGACGCGCTTGGTATGCGCGCTCGTGGCCGTTCGCGGCGGCGCTCGCGACGCTCGCCCTCGCAATGCTGGCGGGGACCGGAACCGCTCCCGCGGCGCTGCTTCGAGCGGCTCAGCATGACAATGGGGGACCGTCGTTCGGACACGCACGGATCGTGCAGCGCGATGGCGCGCCGCAGCTCCTCGTCGACGGCAAGCCGTTCTTCTTCTTCGGCGGCGCGTTCTTCTACGAGCGGATCCCGCCCTCGCGCTGGCGCGACTCGATGCTTGCGCTGCGGGCGGTGGGCGTCAACACGCTCGATCTGTACGTCCCCTGGAACTGGCACGAAGTCGCCGACGGCACGTTCGACTTCGACGGGCACACCAACCCGCGCCGCAACCTGCGCGCGGTGCTTCGCCTCGGCAAGGAGCTCGGCTTTCACTTCGTCGTGCGTCCCGGTCCCGTCATCCGCAACGAATGGCGCAACGGCGGCTATCCGGCGTGGCTGCTGCGGCGCCCGGACTACGACATGCCGCTGCGCGACGTCCTCGACGGACGCTATCCCGCGACCGCGACACTGCAGAACGCGCACAGCGACGACGCGGCGGCGGAGTGGCTGCGCAACGCGACGCACCGGCGCTACGCCGCGCGCTGGCTGCACCGCGTGCTCGCGGAGTTCCGACCCGTCGCCGACCGCGTCATCGCGGTGCAGCTCGACGACGACCAGGGCGCGTACATCGACAACCAGACGTATCCGGCGCCGCACCTGCTCGCCTATCTGCGCTGGCTGAACGCGCAGGTGCGTGAGGTCGTCGGGCCGGTGACTCCGACGTTCGTGAACACCTACGAGCTGCGCGTCCCGGCGAGCGTCCCGGTCTGGACGATGGGCAACTGGTACCAGAGCGATACCTACGCGATCGGCGATCACGATCGCACGCAGCTCGACTTCGCAACCGCGCTGCTCGGGACGAACCGCCGAGGCCCGCTCGCGCAGAGCGAGTTCCAAGCCGGTTGGCTCGCCGGCCCCGAAGACCCGCTGCCGCGCGCCGCGGAGCCGGAGAACACCGCGCTCGCGCTGCACGAGCTGCTCGCGCAGGGTGTGCACGGCGTGATCGACTTCCCGCTGCAGGACACGCTCGCGCCGTTCGGCTGGGAAGCGCCGTTCTCGAACGCGCTCTATGCTTGGGACGCCGCCTACGACGTAGACCTGCGGCCGAGCGCGCGGTACGCACCGACCCGCGCGTTCGGTACGCTCGTCGCCTCGTTCGGTCCGCTGCTCGCGCGGACCGAGCCGGTCCGCGACGTCGCGATCGCGTGGCTCGGCGGCGCGTACACGCGTCCGCTGACGCCCGGCGAGATCGGGACGCTCGCAGCACGCACGACCGACGCGCTCCGCGCATGCCGGCTCGCGGGACACACCTGCGGCCTGATCGCACCGGAAGACGACGTGCCCGCCGCGCAGACGCTCGTCGTACCGCATCCGCTCGACGTCCCGCTGCGCGGCGCCGTGACGGCGGCGTTCGCGCGCGCGCGGCGCCGCGGCGTCCGCGTCGTGGCGAGCGTCCCCCCGGGCGCGGACGCGATCGACGCGACGGTCCTCGCCGGACCGGGCGGCACGTTCGTCGACGTGCGCAACTGGGGAACGTCCGCGTTCACGTACCGCACGCCCGCGCTGCGCACCGCGACGCGCACGTACCGGCTCCCCTCGTTCACGCTGCCAGGGCGTAGCGCGGTGACGCTGCCGCTCGGAGTCGATCTCGGCGCGCTCCCGGGCTTCGCGCGCGGCGACCGGCTCCTTCCCTCGACCTGCGCGCTGCGCGTCGCCGCCGGCCGCGTGGTACTCGCCTCACCGGGGCCGGTCTCACCGTGCGAGCTGCACGCGGTGATCGCGGGCGCGCGGATCGATCGCACCCTCCGTCCTTCGACCACGGGCGCGGCACCGAATCCGGCCGCCGTCGCGCGCGGCGCGATTCGTCTGGGACCGACGGCGCGGTTCGTCCCCGTCGTCATGCCCTCGGCGCCCCCGCACGGCGCGATCGCGCGGCGCGCCGACGTCTTCGAGGACGGCGGAGGGACGATCGTGCTGCGCAACGCGTTCCTGCGCGTGATCGTCGCGCCGCAGGGCGGCGGGCGCATCGTCGAGATCGGCGACGGCGCGGGCGCGAACGCGACCGACGCGACGGGCGCGACGCGCGACGACGTGACGCCGAGCCCGCCGCCCTCGCCGCGAGACTACATCGCCCGCTACACGCACGACTATCCGAACGGAACGGCGCAGCGCCCGTATGCTGCGACGATCGTCTCCAGCGGCGCCTGCGCCGTCGTGCGCCTGCGCGCGAGCGAGCCCGACCTCGGCGCGACCTTCGAGCGCGTGTTGACCCTCGTGCCCGACGCGCACCGACTCGTCGTCGACGAGCGCGTTACGTTTGCGGGACCCGCGGCCGGGCGGCGGGGCATCGTGCGCTCCTCGCTGCCCGGCCTCTTGGGGCTCCCGGTCGCGGCGCCGAGCGGGCTGCCGCCGCCGTTCATGGCGAGCTATCGTGCCCCGCTCGGCGAGCCGGCGCAGGTCACCGTCGTTGCGTGGCCGCGCGGCGACGCCGCCGCCGTCTCCTGGACGCCCTTCCGGAGCACAGGAACCCTCGCGCTGACGATCAACCCTGGGACCTGGCATCGGGCGATCTACGCCTTCGGTCCGGCGCCGACGCTCACGTCGGCGCGCGCATTCGCCGAAGATGAAGCAGCGTGGGTCGCCGCGAACCCCGCCATCACCGACGGGGAAGTGGCGAAACGGTATACGCAGTCGCCTCAAAAGCGACCGAGTGAGAGCTCATGTGGGTTCGAGTCCCACCTTCCCTAAATGATCACCCCATCCGAATTTCAACGCGAATCCTACCGGATCGACGAGCAGATCTGGGACGCACTCTCGCTCCAGCCGGGTGAGACGGCGCTCTTCCTCGGCTTGGCGAACGGCGGCGCATGGCTCGGGCGCGCCGTCGAGATCGGCGTCAAGGTCTGGGCCGTCGCCAGCGACGACGCTGCGATCGCGCGGATCGCGCAGCTCGGCGCGACCGCGCTGCGCGGCAGCGCGACGATGATCCCCGCCGTCGAGAACGCCTACGACGTCGCGATCGCGTTCCATTACCTGCACGAGGTCGACCCCGGCTTCCACGCGCAGATCGTTTCCGAGCTGGGACGCGTCGGGAAACGCGTCGCGATCGTCGAGCCCTCGCCGCCGGCCGATCCGTTGGGCCGTCGCATCGCGGCGCTCTACGCGCGCGCGAAGCGTGAGGCGGGACAGTTCGAGCAGTACCAGCCGCTCGACTACTGGCGCAAGCTGCTCTCGATCGTGAAGGCCGACGTCTACCAGTCGCTCTTCACGTTCACGCGCGTCCCGCCCAAGCACGCCGTCTCCGAGACGATCGCGCTGGTGCTGCAGGCGATGCTGATCGAGGAGATGCCGCAGCGCTACCTCGAGGAGTTGCGCGAGCTCGCGGCGCGCCCCGACGCGCAGCTGCTGCCCCTCTCGCGCATCATGCTCGTCGGCGTCCCCGCCGGCGAGACGCTTCCGGTCGGCACCGCGACGCAGTTCCGGCCCGACGTCGTCATCATGCCGCCCGCCGCCCCCGTCCCCAAGGCGCCGGCGGCCTCTCGGACGCCGTCCCTGCCGCAGCCCGCGGCCGCTCCAGCCGCGGCGGTACAGGCCGTCCCGGCCGCGCGCGACGACTACTTCGGCTTCTCGGAAGAGCCGGAGCTTCCGCCGGTCATCCCGCCGCCGGCCGCGCCGGCTCCGGCAGCCGCCGCGCCGCTGCCGAAGGCCGTCCCGTCGGTCCCGGCGCCGCCTTCGGCGGCCCCGTTCGGAACGCCGTTCGCGATCCCGGGGGACGAAGTGTCCTTCGATGCGGGCGAGCCGCCGGGCGGTGGGTTCGGCTGGTCGTGGGAACCGCCGGAGGAAGCGCCGCCAGGCTAGACCGGCGGCGTCAGCCGGCGCGGACGCGCCGGAACGCCGCCACTTCGTCGCGGATCCGGAAGAACGCCTCGACCACCTCCGGCGGGAGCGGCCCACGCCGGATCACGGCGATCGCCTCCTGAGCACGCAGCAGCAGCGGCTCGGCATCGGCCGCGGTGCGTTCCAGGCGCTGCACGTTCGCCGCCGCGCCCTGCACGGCGGCGATGACCGGAAGGTCCGTATAGCCGACGACTCGGTGCTGCAGGCGCTTCGCCTCGCGCACCGCCCGCAGCGCCTGCACGGCGATGAGCGTGAGGACGGCGATCCAGGCGATCGCGATGACGAGCCAGACGATCGCCGTCGCGGACACGGCTAGGCCGCGCTCGATTCGCTCTTGGAACCGCCGGAGCCGGAGTCGCCGCCCTTCCGGGAGTCGGTGATGTAGAAGCCGGAGCCCTTGAAGACGATCCCGGCGGGGTTGAAGACGCGGGCCAGCTCGCCGCCGCACGCCGGGCACGCCCCGTCGGGGGTCTCACGGAAGCCGTGGCGGATCTCGGTGACCTGCTGGCAGGAACGGCACTGGTAATCGTAGAGCGGCAATGCAAACTCCGGGGCGGGAAAACGTCGCGACTTCGAGTCTAGCAGACTTCGTCAACGAGTGCCAGTGCGGTCGGCAGCCTCGCTAGAAATCGTCGAGGATGGCGCCTGGGTCGCGGTCGAATTCGCATAGCCCCTTGAAATGAATCAACGAGTCGCCGAGCGCGACCTCGAGCTTGCGGCGTCGGGTGACCCGATCGAGGAGCTTCCCCAGCACGCCGCCGTACGTGGGGTAGTCGACCCGCACGACAGCCTTGCTGCGCTCGCCCTTACGCTCGATGCGGATGTCGATGCGGCGCCGGATCGAGAACGCGCCGACGAGCGAGAGCTGATGCCCCGGGATGAAGCGGTCGATCTCGAACAGCTCTTCTTCCTCGCCGGGAAGGTGCGAGCGGATTGCGATCTCGCTCCCGAGTTCGAGCGGCTCGTCGGGCGAGACGCGGCGCGCGGTGCGCAAGAACGACATCCACACCGGCCACTTCTCGACCTGACACACGAGGTCGAAGGCCGTCTGCGCGGGCGAGGCGAGTTCTTGGCTGCGCAGGAGCGCCCGCGGTGACGGCCGGTCCAGGGACACGGACGGCAGAGCCATGGTGACCAAGGTTCGTCGCCGCGACCAGGACGCTCCTTTCAAAACCACAAGATGTTGTGGAGCGCGTCGGTGATTGCTACAACGCCTAGTGGGAGGAAGCGGCATGAATGCGCTCGCCTCCTGGGCCTTGCGCTCGCCGCGTGCACGCTGCTCGGCGCCGCCGCAGGGGCGCCGTTCCCCGGCCGCTATCGCGTCGCGATCGTCTCGCTCGTCCCGGCCTCAGACGACGTGAGCATCCACGTCGAGTTCGGCGATCCGCCGGCCACCCTCGCGGCGCCCGCGCCGCTCCCGCGGACGCTCGCGCTTGCGCACCGCGCGCCGGAGGCGCCGCCGCTTCACGCGCGCCCCGGCGAACGCCGCAGCTGGTGGGTGCGCTGGTACGACGGAACCGGCCGCGATCGCCGCGACGTGTACCGCCGCGTCGAGGCCGTGCTGACGCACGCGACGCCCCACGCCGACATCTGGATCGCTCGGGACCTGCTCGGAACGCTCGATCCGCAGATCGTCGCGCGCCTTCCCGGCGACGTCGAGAGCGCGTACGCGGCGCTGCACGGGCGCTTCGGATCGCTCAGCTACTCGCAGGCGGAGATCGCGCGCCACGGGATGGTCGCCGGGTGCGAGAGCTCGACCCCGTCGCGCCGCACGCCGTACGCGATCCCCGCGTTCGTCCCGTCGCGAGGCGAGCTCTTGAGCGTGCTGATCGTCGCGGCGAGCGCCGCGCACTACGGATACGCCGACCTCGGATCGTACCGCTATCAAGCCGCGCTGAACTGCAGCGGCGGAGCGAAATCGAACGAGCTGCCGGGGCTGTTCGTCTGGGCGTTGGACACGGACGCACCGCGCGAGACGCTCGCGGCGACGCTCGTCACGCGCCCCGCGCACGAGTTGCAGCATCTGAAGAACTTCGTGCGGCACGCGATCCGCAGCGTCCCGTCGGTCCGGCAGACCCCTCTGCTCAACGAAGGGCTCTCGATGCTCGCGCAGGACTTCGCCGTGCAGCGCAGCTTCGGCGCGCGCGTCGACGCGCTCGGTGCCGGTGCGCTGGCGAACGAATATCTCGCGCAGCCGAACCTCTACAGCGCGCTGACGTTCGCCGTGCAAGACGGCGCGGTGCAACGCCCGTTCACGGGCGGCTCGTACGGCGCAGCGTACCTGCTGCAACGTTTCCTCTACGACCGCTTCGGCGATGCGTATCTCGACGCGGTGACCGACACCGACCAGGTCGACCTCGCCGCGATGGAGCGTGCGACGGGGATGCCGACCGCCGAGATCATGCGCGCCTTTGCGCGCTCGCTGCTCGACGCCGCGACGGCGCCGCTTCCGAGCGCCGACTTCCGCATCGTCGGCGGAAGCATCTCGCTCTTCACGAGCACCCGTCCGATCGCCGAGGTGCGCGCGCGCGGCGGCAGCGTGGTGTGGGTGCAGACGCGCCCCGGGGACTAGTGCTAGCATGGACCATGCGGCACCGCAACGCAGTCCTGTTCGCGCTGGCGGCGATCGCCGGGTTGCCGCTGGCGGCGAACCCGCAGACCCAACCCGCCCTCTACACGGCACAGCAAGCGGAAAGCGGTGAAGCGCTTTTTGCGGGCAAGTGCGCGCAATGCCACGGTGATCGCTTTCGCGCCGGACCGCCGCTCACGGGCTCCCGCGTGACGGTCGGCGCGATCTTCCAACATGCGACGCGCCACATGCCGATGCAAAACGCGCTGGCGTTGACGGACGATCAGTACGTCCGCATCATGGCCGCGATCCTCGAGCAGAACGGGTTTCCGGCGGGAAGCACACCGCTGACCTACGCGACCGCCTTTCGTTCGACGGTCCCGTTTCCCGTCGCCGCACCGCCGAGCGTCCCCCGACGGTAGCTCGGCCGCGAACGTTCAGCGAATCGTAACACTTCCGTCGCCGACGCCGCGCGCGAACGCGACGAGCGTGCGGATCCCGGTCGGGATCGCGCCCTCGTCGAGCCGGAACTGCGGGCTATGGCCGGAATGGATGCTTCCCAGCTCCTGGTTGTAGATCCCCAGTCGGACGAGCACGCCGGGGACGCGCTCGGCGAAGTACGCGAAGTCTTCGCCGCCCATCGTCGGCGCCGGCACCTCGACGGGGATCTCCGCGACCTCGCGCGCGTACGTGCCGAACGACGCGGTCAGCACCGGATCGTTGACGACCGGCGGATAGCCCAGCATGATCTCGGTCTCCGACTGCGTACCGTACGCCGCGCCGACGCCCTCGACGATCCGGCGCACCTTCGCGTGCGCGGCTTCGCGGATCGCCGGATCGTGCGTGCGGATCGTCCCCGTTAGCTTCACGCGGTCGGCGATGACGTTGTTGCGGTAGCCGCCCTCGATCGTCCCGAGCGTGACGACGATCGAACCGAGTGGATCGGTCTCGCGCGCGGCGACGTTCTGCAGCGCAAGCACCGTCGCCGCCGCGGCGGGGATCGCGTCGATCGCCTTGTGCGGGTACGCGCCGTGCCCGCCCTTGCCGCGGATCGTCACGTGGAATTCGTCGGCGGCCGCGTTGACGGGCCCCGGCGTCACGCCGATCGTCCCCGTCGGCAGACGCGGATCGACGTGCAGCATCACGACCGCCTCGATCTTCGGATCGTCCATCGCGCCGGCCTCGATCATCGGCAGCGCGCCGCCCGGCCCTTCTTCCGCCGGCTGGAAGAGCAGCACGACCGTGCCGCGCAGCGTCTCGCGCGACGCTTGCAGCGTGCGTGCCGCGCCGAGCAGCATCGCGGTGTGCGCGTCGTGCCCGCAGGCGTGCATCTTCCCCGGGACCTCCGAGGCGCACGGCTCGCCGGAGTCCTCGAGGATCGGGAGCGCGTCCATGTCGGCACGGAGCCCCGTCACGTGTCCCGGCAGCGCGCCGCGCACGATCCCGATCACGCCGGTCCCGGCGATCCGCCGGTGCTCGATGCCGACGGCGTCGAGCTCGCGCTCGACGATCGCCTGCGTGTTGTGCTCTTCGAAACCGAGCTCGGGGTGCCGGTGGATCTCACGCCGGATCGCGACGGCGCGCTCGGCGATCTCGGCGGGAAGCGTGGCGCTCATCGCCGCGTATCTCGGCGGCGGCGCCACGCTTTCCCTGTTCTCGGCGAATCGGTCCTGAGCTTGTCGAAGGGCCGAACGCGAAGGATTCGGCTACGCCGAATCCACTTAGCTGCGGTAGCGCAGGAAGGCCGGGACCTCGATGTCGTCCATGTTGACCGGCGAGACCTTGTCGAACTCGACCGACTGACCGATCGACATCCCTGCGTTGCGCATCGGGCGCGAGCCGAAGCCCGCGGCGAGGACGGTGACGCGCACGCGACCATCCATCTTCGGGTCGATCGACGCGCCGAAGATGATCTGCGCCTCGGAGTCGACGGCACGCGAGATCATCTCGGCCGCCTCGTTCACCTCGTACATCGAGAGATCGGTGCCGCCGGTGATGTTGAAGATCACGCCGCGCGCGCCTTCGATGGTGGTCTCGAGCAGCGGCGAGGCGATCGCCTTCTGCGCGGCGTCGGCGGCGCGGTGCTCGCCCGAACCCTCGCCGATCCCCATCATCGCGGAGCCGGCCTCGGTCATGATCGTCTTCACGTCCGCGAAGTCCAGATTGATCAGACCCGGCTGCGTGATCAGGTCGCTGATCCCCTGGATCCCCTGGCGCAGCACATCGTCGGCGTAGGTGAACGCTTCCTGGAGCGGCGTGCGCTTCTCGATGATCTGGAGGATCCGCTCGTTCGGGATCGTGATCAGCGTGTTGACCTTGGCCTCGAGATCGGAGATCCCGCGCTCGGCCTGCTGCATCCGCTTGCGGCCCTCGAACGAGAACGGCTTGGTGACGACGCCGATCGTCAGCGCACCCGACTCGCGCGCCAGCTCGGCGACGACCGTCGCCGCGCCGGTCCCCGTGCCGCCGCCCATCCCGGCGGTGATGAACACGAGGTCCGCGCCGTCGAGGATCAGCGCGAGATCCTCGCGCGACTCGTCGGCCGCTTCACGCCCGATGTTGGGATTCGCCCCCGCGCCTAGTCCGCGCGTCAGCCCCGCGCCGATCTGCACGGTGTTGTTCGTCCTGCTGTTGCGCAGCGCTTGGACGTCGGTGTTGACCGCGTAAAAATCGACACCGGCGAGGCCGGCGTCGATCATGCGGTTCACGGCGTTGCACCCGGCTCCGCCGAGACCCACCACCTTGATCGTCGCCGCGTGCTCGGGCACATAGCGTTTTGCGTCAGCCATCGTTCAGTGTTCTTCCTCCGAAAGAATCGGAAGCAGCGATTAGTTCCAGATCGAGGTGAACCAGTTCCAGAGTTTGGCGAGCGGGCCGCCGCCCTGGCCGTTGAGGTGCGGCGCCTGTTCGCCGCGGGGACCGAAGAGCACGAGACCGACGGCGGTCGCGTACTCGGGTTGTTTGACGGCGTCGGTCAAGCCGGCGATCGTCGTCGGCACGCCGATCCGCACCGGCAAGCCGAACACGTCGGCGGCGGTCGTCTCGATCCCGCGCAGGCGCGCGCCGCCGCCGGTGACGACCAGCTCGCTGAGGACCTGATCGCGCGGGATGTGCTCGACGACGTTGGCCTTCGCGAGCCGGAAGATCTCCAGCACGCGCGGGACGACGATCGCGCGCAGATGGGAGCTGGTGACCTCGCGCGTGCTGCGGCCGTCGAGCGTCTTGACGTGGAACGTCTGCTCCGGCTCGTCGGCGCGCAGCAGCCCCGAGCCGTACGTGCGCTTGACGTTGTCGGCCTCGGCGAACGTCGTCTTGAGGCCGAGCGCGATGTCGTTGGTGAGGATGTTGCCGCCGACGGGGATCGTCGCGCTATGCACGATCCCGCCGCTCGCGTAGACCGCGATGTCGGTCGTGCCGCCGCCGATGTCGAGCAGCACGACGCCGACCTGCTTCTCCTCGGAGAGGAGCGTCGCGGCCGACGACGCGAGCGGTTCGAAGACGATCGCGGCCGGTTCCAGCCCGGCGCGGTGCACGCACTTGAGCACGTTCGAGATGAACGTCGAGCCGCCGGTGACGATGTGCGTGTCGACCTCGAGCCGGCTCCCGCTCATCCCGATCGGATCGGTCACACCGTCCTGGCCGTCGATCGTGAAATGGCGCGGCAAGGCGTGGATGATCTGCCGGTCGGCGGCGAGGTTGATGATCTTCGAGGCGTCGACGACGCGCTTGACGTCGACCTGCGCGACCTCACGGTCGTCGCCGGTGACCGCGACGACGCCGCGGTTGTTCGTCGACTGGATGTGCTCGCCGGTCACGCCGACGTAGACGTGCGACACGTGGACGCCCGCCATCCGCTCGGCCTTCTCGGTCGCCGACTCGATCGCACGGACGGTCTCTTCGAGGTCGGTGACGACCCCTTTGCGCATCCCGGTCGAGGGCGCTTCGCCGACGCCGATGATCTCGAGACCCTCGGGGCCGGAGGTGGCGATGACGGCACACGTCTTCGTCGTGCCGATGTCCAGGCCGGCGATCGTCTCGCCTCTAGCCATCCGTCAACGCCTTCACTAGCACCACCATATATTGTGCCCGGGCGTGAAGATACCTACCACATCTGTCCACAGATTCGGTATTCGGAACGATTCTCAGCGGAACTGAACGACCGGGGTCCCTGGGGCGCGCAGGTCGATCGCGCGGATCGGTCGTTTGGTTCCGACCCCCGCCCGGACCGGCGCCACGAGCACGACCTTCTTAGCCAGGTCGCCGTCGTCGCCGAAGCGGAGCGTCAGGCCGGTCACGTCGACGGCCTCCAGGCCGCCCCAGCGGTCCCGCCGCAAGCTGCGGACCGAGAGGTTCGCCTCGGAGAGGAGCTTCGCGTCGGCGAGCAGGCGCGCGACGTCCGGATCGGTGATCCGGGCGCCGGGGGCCGCCAGCGCCGCCTTGCCGGCGTCGATGAGCGAGGTTCCCAGGAGCGCGCAGCCCTTCTGCAGCACGCGCGAGGTCCCGTCGATCGTCACGGTGCCGTCGGCGCCGCGCACGCAGGCCGTCGGCCGGCGCAGCGAGACCTCGATCTCGACGAACGGTCGGGGAAACTGCCCGCGGCGGATCGCCGCGCGGTCGACGTAGGGGATCGCCTCGATGCGGCGCGCGACGGCGCCGGTGCGGATGAGCCAGACGTTCTCGTCGGGCGCGATCGCCGCGACGGCACGGACCTCCCCGGCCGAGACCGGCGAGGCGAGCGGGACGTCGATCCCGACGTGCGCGAGGCGAAACCACGACGAGTTCGCGAGCGCGTACCCGCCCCAACCGAGCAGCACGACGAGCACGAGCGCGATGATCCAGAACGGCCGCACCCGCGCGGCCAGCGACGGTTTGCGGCGTCGCGGCAGCGTCCGCGGTCCGGGACGCACGCGCGCGCTCACTCCAGGACGAACCGCTCGATCGCCTCGGCGACGCCGTCGTGCGCGACGTCGCCCACGACCGCATCGGCGCGCGAGAGCAGCTCCGGCGGCCCGGAGCCCATCGCGACGCCGATCCCCGCGGCGTCGAGCAGCGGCACGTCGTTCCAGGCGTCACCGACCGCGAGCGTCTCGTCGAGCGGCACACCGTATCGCTCGCTCACGAAGCGCAGCGACTCGCCTTTGTTGACCGCGGGATCGATGACCTCGACGAACGCCGTGTGACTGCGCGTCAGATAGGCGCGTTCGCCGAGCAGCGCGCGCAGCGCGGCGATGTGCTCCTCGGCGCGCTCGGGCTCGTCGACCAGCACGATCTTGACGGTCGGACGGTGCGCGAACTCCGAACGCAGCGACGGCACGAGAACCGGTTCGACCCGGGCCAGATCCGTGTAGCTCTTGGAGAAGCGGTTGATCGATTCGACGTAGAGCTTGTCGTCGGCGTAGCACTGCGCGTGCACGCCTTGCGCCCGCGCCCACTCCAGCACGTGCTGCGTGACGTTCGGCTGCACCGGCGTCTCGCGAAGCGTCGCGCCGCTCGCCGCGTCGTAGACGGCAGCGCCTTGATAGCAGACCATCGGCCCGGTGATCCCGAGCACGTTCGCGAACGGTCGCGCCGCTGCGAACATACGGCCCGTGACGATCGTGACCTCGGCGCCGGCGTCGCGCGCCCGCGCGATCGCCTCGCGCACGCGCGGGCGCACCACGAGATCAGAGCCGATGAGCGTACCGTCGAGGTCCAGCGCGATGAGACGAATTCGCGTCGAGGACAGCATTGGGCGTGCCGTTCGACGCCCGGCCGCATGGTTCCGCGCTTCTTCGACGCTCAAACGGCAAGCGTCCCCTTCCTCAGGCGGACGCAGCGGCGTCGCTGATCGCGCGCAGCAGCGTGAGGAGCATCCCGTTGAGCGGGGTCGGGATGCCGTGGCGCTCGCCGGCGGCGACGATCGCGCCGGTCAGCGCTTCGACCTCGAACGGCCGCCCCGCCAAACGGTCGAAGTACATCGATGTCCCCGCGTCCGCGGGGTACGTCATCATCGTCTGCATCGTGCGTGCGGCGACGTCGGGCTCCAAGTGCGCGCCGTCGGCGCGGCCGACCCGCGCGGCTTCCTCCAACACGTCGAGGCACAGCGCGTAGATGTCCTCGCGCCGGAACACCGCTTGACGCTGCAGGGTGAGCGCCGTGATCGGGTTCGCGACCGCGTTGACGAGCAGCTTGCGCCACGCGAGCGTTGCGAAGTCGTCGACGCGAAGGATGCGCAGCGGCGTCCCTTCGAGGAGCTGCGCGAACGCGCGGCCGTCGGCGTCGTCGCGCACGGCGAGGTCGTGCTCGCCGGCGTGGCGGAAGCGCACGCGGTCGGCGGCGAGCCGTTCGCCGTTGTAGTACACGATGGTCGGGACGACGGTCGCCTCCCCGACGAAGGGCTCGAGGCGGCCGGCATGATCGATCCCGTTCTGCAAGACGGCGACGCGCGTTTGCGGCCCGCAGAGCGCGGACAACCACGGGGCGACGGAGGCCGTCTGCTGCGCCTTCGTGCACAGCAAGACCCAGTCGACCGCGCTCGCTTGTGCCGGATCGGCCAAGCTGCGAACGGGAACGTCGACGGTATCGTCGGGACGTTCGACGACGAGCCGCTCGAGCGGGCTGCGCACGCAGACGACGACGTCGTGCCGATCGGCGTCGCGCAGCGATCCCGCGATGACGCCGCCGATGCTGCCCAGCCCGACGACGCCGATCGTCGCGCGCGCCATCAGCGCGCGCGCATGCGGGCCGTGCGCGCGTGCGCGGGCAGGCCCTCGAAGTCGGCGAGCGCGGCGAGCACGTCGGCGTCGTTGCGCATCCGCTCACGGGTGTTCTCGACGAGCGTCATCGTGCGCAGATAGTCGGCGGTGTGCAGCCCCGAGGAGAACCGTGCGGCACCTGAAGTCGGAAGCGTGTGGTTCGTCCCCGCGATATAGTCGCCCGCCGCGACCGGCGTGTCGTCGCCGACGAAGATCGCGCCGGCGCGACGGATCTTCGGCACCCAGTCGTAGGGGTTCGCGACCATCAGCGAGAGGTGCTCGGGGGCGAAGCGCTCGATCACCTCGAGGACCTCGGCGTCGCTCGCGGCATGGACGAGCCAGGTTCGGTCGGCGAGGACCTGCGCGACGATCGCGTCGCGTCCGCTCTCGCGTCCGAACGGACCCTCGAGCAGCGCGGCGACGCGCTCGAGCAGCGCGCGGTCGCGCGAGACGGCGGCGACGCGCGCGAGCGGATCGTGCTCCGCCTGCGCGACGATCTCGCCGGCGACGCGTTCGTCCGACGCGCGCTCGTCCGCGACGACGAGGACCTCCGACGGGCCGGCGAGCCCGTCGATCCCGCAGACGCCGAAGACCTGCCGCTTCGCTTCGGTGACGAAGACGTTCCCCGGCCCGACGATCTTGTCGACCGGCGCGATCGTCGCGGTGCCGTAGGCGAGCGCGGCGACCGCCTGCGCGCCGCCGACGGCGTACAGCTCGTCGACCTCACACAAGGCGCAGGCGTAGAGGACGGCGGGGTTGACGTGCCCGTCACGCTGCGGCGGCGTCACGACGACGACGCGTTCGACGCCGGCGACCTTCGCCGGGACGCACGTCATCATCACCGTCGAGGGCAGCGGTGCCGTTCCGCCCGGAACGTACGCGCCGACCGCGGCGAGCGGCCGCGAAAGAAAGGCGTAGCGCGTCAGGTCGGGTGCGTGGTAGTCGATCGTTTCCGGGAGCTGGCGGGCGTGGAACTCGGCGATCCGCTCCTTCGCGATCTCCAGGCCCGTCGCGATCTGTTCGGGGACGAGCGCGCGCGCAGTCTTGCGCGAGGGGATCGCGACGCGCAGGCTCGCGAGCGAGGCGCCCGCGTCGTCCCAGCGCCGCGTGTAGTCGATCAGCGCGTCGTCGCCGCGCGCGCGGACGTCGTCGAGGATC
The DNA here is from genome assembly GCA_035493875.1 of Candidatus Limnocylindria bacterium. Taxonomy (GTDB): domain Bacteria; phylum Vulcanimicrobiota; class Vulcanimicrobiia; order Vulcanimicrobiales; family Vulcanimicrobiaceae; genus Vulcanimicrobium. The sequence goes on along the minus strand of DATJHK010000031.1, from coordinate 20,582 downwards.
GCGCGCACGGCGTCGACGACGGTGCGCGGCGGGTCCCAGCCGCCGGCGTAGAGGCCAGCGAGCGCGGCGCGGTCATGGGCGGGGACGAGCTTCATGCAGGGACGTTTCCGAGGCGTTCGAGGAGGGCGGAGATCGCGCCGTACTTGGCGCGGAAGCGGACGGGATTGACGACGAAGCGCGCGGTGCTCTCCGCGATCTCCTCGACGACGACCAGATCGTGCTCGCGCAGCGTCGTCCCGGTCGCGACGAGGTCGACGATCAGGTCGGCGAGGCCGACGAGCGGGCTCAGCTCGACCGAGCCGTGCAGCGGGATCAACTCGACCGGGAGATCACGCTCACCGAAGAACGACTCGGCCGAGCGCGTGAACTTCGTCGCGACGCGCAGGAACGTCGGGAGCGGCGCGCCTTCGTGATAGCGGTCGATCCGCCGTCCGGCGACGACGAGCCGGCAGTACCCGAAGCCCAGATCCGCCAGTTCGGCGACGTTGCGGTCCGTCTCCCAGAGCACGTCCTTCCCGAGGATCCCGCAGTCGGCCGACCCGAACTCGACGTACGCCGGCACGTCGGTCGGCCGCAGAAAGAGCAGCGTCGTCCCATCGCTGGTCGTGACGGTCAGCTTGCGCCCGATGTCGTCCGGGACGTCGATCCCCGCGGCGCGCAAACGCGCCGCCGCATCGTCGTAGAGCGCGCCCTTGGGAACGGCGATGGTCAGTCGGTCGTTCACGCCGTCACCATGGTGGCCCATGCTTCGACAAGCTCAGCATGACACTGGGTGGCCGGGATCAGATGGCGGCACGACACGATATCGGGCGCGACACTATGCCGGGGTGCGAGACTGCACGGGGGCGCAACATGACGTGGCGACACGACATGACGTGGGGGCACGCCACGACGTGAGGGCACAACACGACGTGGGGGCACAACATGACGTGAGTGAGGGTGCACTATCGCTCCGGTGTCATGCTGAGCTTGTCGAAGCATCCGTCTGTCATGCTGAGCTTGTCGAAGCATCCGCCTGTCATGCTGAGCTCGCCGAAGCACCCGTCTGTCATGCTGAGCTCGTCGAAGCATCCGCCTGTCATGCTGAGCTCGTCGAAGCATCCGTCTGTCATGCTGAGCTCGCCGAAGCACCCGTCTGTCATGCTGAGCTTGTCGAAGCATCCGTCTGTCATGCTGAGCTCGTCGAAGCATCCGTCTGTCATGCTGAGCTTGTCGAAGCACCCGTCTGTCATGCTGAGCTTGTCGAAGCATCCGCCTGCCATGCTGAGCTTGTCGAAGCATCCGTCTGTCATGCTGAGCTTGTCGAAGCATCATCGGGCGTCCCAATTCGACGGGGTGCGGGTCTCGGGGAGACCGCGCGGGGCGGGGCCGACGCGCAGTTCGCGGACCGTGCCGTCGGTCGCGATCACGACGCGCGGGATCCCGTGCGCGCGTGCGTCCTCGACGAGCGCCTCGTCGGAGAGGCCGCCCGCGGCGAAGCGCACGACGTTGCCGGCGGCGCGTTCGCGCGCGGCGATGACGTCGGAGCCGGCGACGATCACGTCGATGCGGTGACGCACGCGCTGCGTGTGCTTCCCGCGCCGCTCCAGCGCGATGAGCAGACGTTCGACACCGGCGGTCCAGCCGACGGCGGGGACGGCGTAGCCGAAGCGCGGCAGGAGCGAGTCGTACCGGCCGCCGCCGCAGAGCGAGAACCCGATCTCCTCGACGTAGCCTTCGAAGATGAAGCCCGTGTAGTACTCCAGATCGCGGAGCAGCGCGAGGTCGACGCTGACGCGGCTGCCGTAGCCGAGCGCGGCGGCGCGCTGCAGCAGCTGGTCGAGCGCCTGTAATGCGGCAAGCGACTCCGGCGTGCGGCAGATCGCGCGCGCCGCGACGATCGCATCGGTCCCGCCGCGGCGCAGCGCGAAATCGACCAGCGCGGGGCGATCGAACTTGCGCAGCGCGACGATGTTGCGGCTCTTGATGAGCGCCTTCGCCTCGCTCGCAGCGTCGCCCGAAAGACCGACGCCGTCGAGGATCCCGTCGACGATCCGCGCGTCGTTGACGTCGAAGTGCGCGTCGCGCAGCCCGATCTCGTCGAGCGCCTCGATCGCCATGAAGAGCGCCTCGGCATCGGCGTCGACGCCGGCGGCGCCGATCAGCTCGGTCCCCGCCTGCGTGAGCTCGCGCATGCGGCCTTCCTGCGGCTGCTCGTAGTAGCGGAAGACCGGCGCGATGTAGGCCAGGCGCAGCGGGAGCGGCGTCTCGCGCATCCGCGTCGAGACCAGGCGCGCGATCGGCGTCGTCATCTCCGGCCGCAGCGCGAGCGCGGTCGAACGGCGGTCGTTGAACTGGAAGAGCAGGTCGCTCGTCTCTTCGCCCAAGCCTCGTTCCAGCACGTCGAAGCGCTCGACGATCGGCGTCTGCACCTCGTCGTACGCCCAGCGGCCGAAGACGGCGCGCATCTGCTGCTCGATCTCGCGTTTGCGCGCCAGCTCGTGCGGGAGCCAGTCGCGGACGCCTGCGGGTAGTTTCACGGAGCCCCTTCGTCGACGTTACGCGCGCCGCAGATCGAGACGAGCCGCTCGCGGATGCGGCGGTCGTTCGCGACGCTGCGCTGCACCGTCGAACCGTTGATGTGCAGAACGAGCGGCGTCGTCCCCGGCCACTCGGAGAGGAGCAGGGCGAGGTCGTCGATCTGCTCGCGCGCCGTCACCGTCACGTGCCAGCCGGCCGGGGGCGGCGGCGCGAGCCGCACGCTGTTGCGGTCGAACGGCTGCACGTCGTTGACCGAGATGTTCAGCTCGACGGGCACTTCCTCACCGGGCGTCGAGCCTCGGCGTTCCCGCATCCGCAAGCGCCCGGTGATCGTGACGATCGCGTCCTCGATGAAGCGTCCCTGCAGCTCGCCGTACTGCTTGGGGAAGACGACGCACTCGATCGCGCCCGTCGTGTCTTCGACGGTCGCGATCAGCATCTGCGCACCCGCCTTGGTCATCGTGCGGCGCACGCCGGTGATGAGGCCGGCGATCTTCACCTGCGCGTCGTCTTCCTGGTTGCGCAGGTCGCGCACCGAGATCGCGCCGGTACGCGCGAGCGCCTCGGCAACGTCGGCGAGCGGGTGACCGGAGACGAAGATCCCGAGCGTCTCCTTCTCCCACTGCAGCGCCTCCATCGTCGAGGGCGCGGGGAGCGGACGCAGCGAGGGCTTCAGCGAGGGATGCGGCTCCTCGATCATCCCGAAGAGCGAGGCCTGCCCCAGCTCGCGGTCGCGCGCCTCGCGCGCCGCGACGTCGAGCGCGGCGTCGAGCCCGTCGAGGAGCTGCGCGCGGTTCCCGGGGAGCTTGTCGAGCGCGCCGCACTTGATCATCGCTTCGAAGACCTTGCGGTTGACCGCCTTGAGATCGACGCGCTTGGCGAGGTCGAAGAGATCCTCGAACGCCCCGCCGGCGTCGCGCGCGTCGAGGATCGAGCGCACCGCGTTTTCGCCGACACCCTTGACGGCGGCGAGACCGAAACGAATCTCCTCACCGACCACCGCGAAGTCGACCAGCGACGCGTTGACGTCCGGCGGCAGCACCGTGATCCCGAGTTTCTTCGCCTCGTCGATGTACTCGACGAGCTTTTCGGTCTTGTCCCGAACCGACGACATCAGCGCGCAGAAGTACTGCAGCGGATAGTTCGCCTTGAGGAACGCCGTCTGGTACGAGATCCACCCGTACGCCGCCGCGTGCGACTTGTTGAACCCGTACCCCGCGAACGGCTCGACGAACGCGAATATCTGCTCGGCGAGATCGCTCGAGATCTGATTCACCTCGAAGCAACCGTCGACGAACTTCGACTTGTAGACGGGGATCTTGTCCTTCTGCTTTTTCCCCATGACCTTGCGCAATTCGTCGGCTTGTCCCATCGTGAAGCCGGCAAGATCGCGCGCGATCTGCATGATTTGTTCTTGGTAGCAGTTATGTGAAGCGATCCCGTTCGCGATGAAGTACGGCGAACGCTGATCTTCCATCTGAATATCGAAGCATTCGTCCTCGTCAACGCGTTCGATGCTCTCGATGAACACCGGTCGCGTTGCGCCTAAGTACAACTCTTCATACGAAGACGCATAGGCATTCCAGAATCGCGGAATGCGCGAGGTCCAATCGCTCGTTGCGTGGACTTTGGTCATGACGGCGCCCGTGGCATGGTGCAGCGATTTCACGGCACCCGCATCGGCACCGTATGCCGCTGATCCGACCTTCGCACGCAACGCGCCCGTAAGAACCGGCATGACGTTCGCGCGAAGCCTCTCGACGACGCGCTTCGACGGAAGCCCCGGTGCGCCGACGACGTTTGTGAATCGCGTACGATCTTGGATGAACACCGCGGTATCGCGAACGTAATAGGAGATCTTCAACGAAGCGAGCAGCGCGGCTACTTGACCGATCAGTTTCGGCGACGTCGAGCGGAAGTATTGAACCGAGCCGGCGTAGGTACCGTCGCTATCCCAGAGACCGCGCAGCAGCGCAACGCGTTCGTCGAGCCCAAGATCCAAGACGTTCTCGGGAAGATGCTTCTCACGCGTGTGCACCTTCCAGGAACGATCGCCGTAGATCTCGTCCATCCATAGCGTAAGCGGCGTCGGCTTCGGCGTCGTGTCGAAGGCCGGACGCACGTACCAGGCGCGAGTGTTGTGGTAGATTGTCGTTCGGCAGTGGAACGACGCCTCGAACGCTGCTGCGACGAGCTCGGCGTCCTCACGCGAGCCGCACGTTACGTTCACGGAACCGTGGGTTTTGAGCGAACCGTCGCCGACCAGCATCCCCAGCAGCCACGCTCGATCCTCACCGCCGATCGTCGCGTTCTGCCGCGAATACGACAGAGGCCGCTCCCACGCCTCGAACATGATCGACTCGGGCTGCGCGTACGCGTAGTGCCCCTTTTTCTTGTATCCTTGATTCGGGCGAAGATCGCGCGCGAAAAGATCGCCGATCGGCGTCGGGAAGCGGTGATCTTCGGAGCATTCGACAACCGTGCCGGTCGAAAGCGTGATTCGAAGGATCCGCTTCTTTCCGCTCGGCCATACTTTGGCCGCGCGGCCCGGGCGCATGTCGCCCTGGTCAAACGTCAGAATCGCATCGCCGGCCTGGACGTCTTCGATCGCTTTCACGGTCCCGTCAGCGTACCAAACGGGTGTGCCAGCACGTAGGCACGCGATGCCGTACGTATCTTCAAGAATCGGCTCGAGCTTTGGGTGCAGATACTTCGGCGTCCGGCGCCCATGCTTGACGGCAATGTAGTCCGGAATCCACTCCATCGGCCCGGGACGATACAACGCTACGAGCGCAATGATGTCGTCCAATCGCGACGGCTTCATGTCGATGCAGACGCGCTTCATCCCGTCGGATTCCAACTGGAAGACGCCGTTCGTCTCGCCGCGGCCGAGCATGTCGTAGGTCTTCTTGTCGTCGTCCGCGATCTTCGCCAAATCGAAGTCCGGGTTCACGGTGCGGCGGATCTCGTCGGAGGCCGCCTTCATCACCGTCAGGTTGCGCAGGCCCAAGAAGTCCATCTTGAGCAGGCCGATCCGCTCGACGATCGACATCTCGTACTGCGTGTTGACGCCGTCCTCGCCGATCTTCACCAGCGGCACGTGGTCGGTCAGCGGGTTCTTCGAGATGACGACGCCCGCCGCGTGCGTCGAGGCGTTGCGCGCGAGCCCTTCGATCGACTTCGCCGTGTCGAGCAGCTTGCGCATCTGCGGGTCGAAGTTGTAGAGCTGAATCAGCTCGGGGATCTGCTCGAGCGCCTCGGGGATCGAGAGCCCGCCGGGACCCGAGGGGATCAGTTTCGCGACTTTGTCGACGTCGGGAAGCGGAACGCCGAGCGCGCGGCCCGCGTCGCGGACCGCGGCGCGCGCGGCCATCGTCCCGAACGTGACGATCTGCGCGACGCGCTCCTTGCCGTACTTCTCGGTGACGTACTTGATGACTTCGTCGCGCCGCTCGACGCAAAAGTCGGTATCGACGTCCGGCATCGAGATGCGCTCGGGGTTGAGGAAGCGCTCGAAGAACAGCTTGAACTTGATCGGGTCGAGGTCGGTGATCGTCAGGCAGTAGGCGACCAGCGAACCGACCGCGGAGCCGCGCCCCGGACCGACCGGGATGTCGTGGTCGCGCGCGTACTTGATGAAGTCCCAGACGATGAGGAAGTACGACGCGAAGCCCATCGTGATGATGATGCCGAGCTCGTACTCCAGGCGCTCGCGCAGCACCGGATCGTTCTTCGCGCGTTCCTCGCCGTAGCGCTCGAGCAGACCGCGCTCGCAGACCAGCCGGAGGTACTCCTCGGCGGAGAGCTGCAGCTCGCGGCCGGGCTCGACGTCGCTCGCGCGCTGCGCCTCGAGCGGCGCGAGGACGCCGGCGACGTCCTCGGCCGAGGTCTTCGGCACGGGATAGTCGGGGAGGAAGTAGACCTTCTCGGGGATCTTGATGTCGATCCGCTTGGCGATCTCGAGCGTGTTGTCGCAGGCGTCCGGGACGTCGGCGAACAGCTCGCGCATCTCTTCCGCGGACTTCACGTAGAACTGGTCCGAGAAGAACTTCATCCGGCTCGTGTCCTGGACGGTCTTCCCGGTTCCGATGCAGAGCAGCACGTCGTGCGCCTGCGCGTCCTCGCGGCCCAGGTAGTGCGAGTCGTTCGTCGCGACGAGCGGGTAGTTCAGCTCCCGCGCGATCTTGATCAGCCCGTCGTTGATCGCGTCCTCTTCGGGCATCCCGTGCCGCATGATCTCCATGTAGAAGCGGTCGCCGAAGATGTCGTGGAACATCATCGCGTTCTTCTTGGAGGTCTCGTAGTCGTTCTTGAGCAGCGGCGCGGCGACCAGCGAGGACATGCAGCCCGACAGGACGATCAGGCCCTCGTTGTGCTTGGCCAGCAGATCCATGTCGATCCGCGGCTTGTAGTAGTAACCCTCGAGGAAGCCCTTGGAGATGAGGGTCGTGAGGTTCTTGTAGCCCACCTCGTCGGCGGCGAGCAGCGTGATGTGCGCCTCGTCGCGGACGGTCTTGTCGAAGCGGCCGCGCGGCGCGATGTAGGCTTCGCACCCGATGATCGGTACGAGACCGTACTTTTTCTTCGCCGTGTCGTAGAAGTCGACCGCGCCGAACATGACGCCGTGATCGGTCAGCGCGATCCCCGGGGCGCCGTCCTCAGCGGTCTTCTTGCAGAGCTGATCGACGCGGCAGGCACCATCGAGCAACGAGTACTCGCTGTGCACGTGCAGATGGACGAAGGAGCTCAAGCGTTACGTAACCTTGGCGGCGGCGGGGTTCGGGAAACTCGGGAGATACCGGGCACCCCCGTCGGCACCCTCCGTATACAACCCGCCTCTCGTCACGGAAGTTCGGCCGCGAGCGGGCTCAGCCCCGCAGCCGGCAGCAAGCAAGCGAGCTATCACACCATAGGCAGCAAGCCAAGAAACCGGTTGTTCTTCCCGGCTCCGGCACGCCGTCCCGCATGAACCTTCCCTGCTACGAAGGTGGCTCTGCAAGGCAACAATTTTATGTAGACTTGACTGGATACCACCTCCATGAGGGGCTGAAACAGTACACGTGATCAAGCACGACATCGTCGTGATCGGTGGCGGTCTCGCCGGGATGCGCGCGGCCGTCGAAGCCGCGGAGCGCGGCGCCGACGTCGCGATCGTCTCCAAGATGCATCCGGTCCGCAGCCATTCCGGCGCCGCCCAGGGCGGGATCAACGCCGCCCTCGGCAACCGCGAGGACGACTCGCCGGAGAACCACGCCTTCGACTGCGCGAAGGGGTCCGACTACCTGGGCGACCAGGACGCGATCGAGGTGATGGCCGAGGACGCCCCCGGCCAGATCATCTGGCTCGAGCACCGCGGGTGCATCTTCTCCCGGCTGCCCGACGGCCGGATCGCCCAGCGCCCCTTCGGCGGCGCCGGGTCGCCGCGTACCTGCTACTCGGCCGACGTGACGGGTCTGGTCATCCTGCACACGCTGTGGGAGCAGCTCGAACGCTTCAAGGTCAAGGTCTACGAGGAGTACTTCGCCACGGCGCTCTGCGTCGAGGACGGGATCGGGACCGGCGTCGTCGCGTACAACATGCGCAACGGCGAGCTGGAGCTGGTCACCGCGAAGGCGACGATCTTCGCGACCGGCGGCGCGGGCCGCGTCTACGCCAAGACGACGAACGGCTACGCCTCGACGGGCGACGGGATGGCGATCGCCTACCGCGCCGGGATCCCCCTGATGGACATGGAGTTCGTCCAGTTCCACCCGACCTCGCTCAAGGAGAACGGCGTGCTGCTCTCCGAGGCGGCGCGCGGCGAGGGGGCCTACCTCCTCAACAAAGACGGCGAACGGTTCATGTTCAAGTACGCCCCGAACAAGGGCGAATTGGCCTCGCGCGACGTCGTCAGCCGCGCCGAGTGGACCGAGATCCTCGAAGGCCGCGGGATCGACGGCTGCGTGCTCCTCGACCTGCGCCACCTCGGCCGCGAGAAGATCCTCGAGCGCCTCCCGCAGATCCGCGAGCTTGCGCTCGACGCGACCGGCAAGGACGCGATCGACACGCCGATCCCGATCCTCCCGGGGATGCACTACACGATGGGCGGGATCGCGACCGACAAGGACGGCGCGACGAACATCCCCGGCGTCTACGCCGCCGGCGAGTGCGCCTGCGTCTCGGTTCACGGCGCGAACCGCCTGGGCGGCAACTCGCTGCTCGAGACGATCGTCTTCGGCGCCCGTGCCGCGAAGCACGCCGCGAGCTACATCAACGGCGTCAAGGACGTCACCCCGAGCGTCAAGACGCTGCGCAGCGAGCAGGACCGCATCAACGGCATCCTCGCCCGCAGCGGCGGCGAGCGCCACAGCCACGTGCGCAAGGCCGTCAACGCCGCGATGAGCGACCACGCGTTCATCTTCCGCGACGCGCCGACCCTGACCAACGGGATGGACGCGTTGCGCAAGGTCCGCGAAGCCGCCGCGACGATGACCGTGCAGGACAAGTCCAAGACGTTCAACACGGATCTGGTCAACCTGCTCGAAACCGAGTTCCTCGTCGACATCGCGCAGCCGATCATGCTCGGCGCCCTCAACCGCGACGAGTCGCGCGGCGCGCAGGCCCGTACCGACTTCCCCGATCGCAACGACGAGAAGTGGCTCAAGCACACGCTGATGCACTACCGCGGTCAGACCAGCGACCCCCAAGCCGATTACTCGCGCAAAGTCACCATCACCAAGTGGCAGCCCATGGTGCGCACGTACTGATATGGCCTACACGTTAGACATCTTCCGCTTCGATCAAGCGACCGACGACGTTCCGCATCGCGATCGGGTCGAGCTGACCGACTTCCCGGAGTCGGCGACGGTCCTCGACGCGCTGGAGTACGCGAAGGCCGAGATCGACGGTTCGATCACGTTCCGGCGCTCGTGCCGTTCCGCGATCTGCGGTTCGTGCTCGATGAACATCAACGGAACGACGGGCCTGGCATGCAAGACGCCGGTTTCCGAGGTGCTCAAGTCGGACCGGACGATCAGCATCGACCCGATGCCGAACTTCCAGCCGATGAAGGACCTCGTGGTCCACATGGACCCGTTCTGGGACAAGTACACGCGCCTCAAGCCGTACTTGCAGCCCAAGGACAAGGACGAGGACCACAAGACCGAGCGGCGCGTCTCGCCCGAGGACATGCACAAGCTGGTCGCCGTCGCGAACTGCGTCATGTGCGCGACCTGCTACGCGCTCTGCCCGGTCGTCTCGGTCGACCCGGCGTTCGCCGGCCCGGCCGCGATCGCGTACGCGTACCGCTTCATCGAAGACGTGCGCGACTCGAAGCGCAAGGAACGCGCCGCGCAGATCAGTGAGGACTACCTCTGGCTGTGCGCGCACTGCTATGCGTGCTCGTACTGCCCCAAGCACGTCGACCCGCAGGACGACATCATCGCCGTCAAGCGCGCGACGATCGAAGAAGGTCTCGTGAACGAGCCCGGTCCGCGCCACGCGCTGGTCGTCGCGAAGACGATCAAGCAGACCGGGATGCTGCACGAGACCGAAGTGATCCAAGGGACGGTCGGCCGCTTCAACATCAAGGGGCTGCTGAAGGTCGCGCCCTTCGGTCTGCGTCTCGCGATGGCGGGCAAGCTGCCGCCGATGTTCCTCAAGCCCGTCCCGAAGGTCGACGAAATTCGGACGATCTTCGATACCCTGGAGGCTCCGACACTCTGATGGCCATGGTAATGGACGCGCCGCAGATTCGCGGCAAGTCGAAGTCGGCGCAGATGCGCAAGTACGGGTTCTTCCCCGGCTGCGTCGCGAAAGAGTCGTGCAAGGAGCTCTTCAACTCGACGATGCTCCTCGCGGAGCGGCTCGGGATCGAGCTCGTCGAGCTGACGGCCGCGTCGTGCTGCGGCGCCTCGGTGCTGAACGACACGAACCGCGACGTCGCCCGCGTGCTCAACGCGCGCACGTACGCGCAGGCCGAAGCGCTCGGCCTGGACGACGTGATCACGATCTGCTCCACCTGCACCGGCCACATGCGCGCCGCGAACAAGGAGCTCCTCGAGGACGAGGGGCACATGGGGCAGGCCAACGCGATCCTGGGCAAGTTCGGCGCGAAGTACAACGGCGGCGTGACGGTTCGTCACCTGCTCTGGCTGCTGATCGACGACATCGGCCTGGACGCGCTCAAGGACATGGTGGTGCGCCCGCTCAACGGGCTGAAGGTCGCGGCGTTCTACGGCTGCCACATCATCCGCCCCGAGTCGGTCAACGGCTGGGAGTCCTCGCGCAACCCGCACTCGCTCGAAGACCTCATCGTCGCGCTCGGCGGCGAGGCGGTCGACTACGCGGGGAAGACGCGCTGCTGCGGCTTCCACGTGCAGCTCGAGAAGGACGGGATCGCGCCGAACATGGTCGGCCAGAACATGCGCATGGCGAAGGACCAGGGCGCGGAAGCGGTCATCACGCCGTGCCCGCTCTGCCACCTCGCGCTCGACGGCTACCAGGCCGACTCGGTCGCGCGCTGGGGCCGCACCGACCTGCCGATCTTCCACCTCCCGCAGCTCGTCGCGCTCGCGCTGGGCGTCGATCCCTCGCTGCTCGGGCTCAACAAGCACGTCACCTCGCCGGGTCTGGTGCTCCAAGCCCACGATCTGGCGCCGGCGCACGTCGCGTAACGCGACGCACGCGCGCCGTAACGAACGAGAAGGGCGCCGCGATCGCGGCGCCCTTCTTCTTTTTTCATCCCCGGGAGACCGGGTGGTTCATTTAGGGGCGGATCGGCCGAAGGCCGAACGCGACGGATTGCGCGAAGCGCAATCCACTATGCTTTGCTGCGGCCGTTGCGGCGCTCTTCGATGAAACCGCCCCAGTAGATGAGGCCCACGATCGCGAGCGACATCAGGACGAGCAGCAGCGGGATCAGATAATAGTCGGGCACACGGTCTCCTTTCCCATCTGATTTCGCGCACGACGCGGACGAACCCCGCCGCTATGCCCCTTGGCGAGCGAGGGATGCGAAGCCATAGACCGCGCGCGGACAGGGTACAGGGGCCTCACCATCATGGATCTCGAGATCACCCTGCGAGTCAACGGGGCGACACGGCGCGTTACCCTCGACACCCGCACCACGCTCCTGGACGCCCTGCGCGAGCGGCTCGGCCTGACCGGCGCGAAGAAGGGCTGCGACCACGGCCAGTGCGGCGCGTGTACCGTCCTGCTCGACGGGCGCCGCGCGAACAGTTGCCTGGCCCTCGCGGTCGCGCACCAAGACGCCGAGATCGTCACCGTCGAGGGGCTCGCACACGGCGAGACACTGCACCCGCTGCAGCGCGCGTTCATCGAGCACGACGCGTTCCAGTGCGGCTACTGCACGCCCGGACAGCTCTGCTCGGCGCTCGGGATGTACGACGAGGTGCGAGCCGGCTGGCCGAGCGCCGTCACCGAAGACCTCGCCGCCGAGACCGTCCGGCTCGACGACGCCGAGATCCGCGAGCGCATGAGCGGGAACCTCTGCCGCTGCGGCGCGTACGCGAACATCGTCCCCGCCCTTCGACAAGCTCAGGACAGGCTCCAGGGACAAGGTCGGGAGCGATGACGCCGTTCCGCTACGAACGCGCCGGCGACGCCGCCGGCGCCGTCACGACGCTCGGCGCCGCGCCTCACGGCGCGTTCTTGGGCGGCGGGACGAATCTCGTCGACTTGATGAAGCTCGGCGTCGCGACGCCCGATCTGCTCGTCGACGTCGCGCGGCTGCCGTACGACCGCATCGAGCTGCTCGCCGACGGGGGCGTGCGGATCGGCGCGACGGTGCGCAACAGCGAGCTCGCCGCCGACCGCACGATCCGCACGCGCTTTCCCGTGCTCGCGCAGGCGCTGCTCTCGGGGGCGTCGGGGCAGTTGCGCAACCTCGCGACGACCGGCGGCAACCTCCTGCAGCGCACGCGCTGCGTCTACTTCCAGGACGTCACAAAGCCGTGCAACAAGCGCGTCCCCGGGAGCGGCTGTCCGGCGCGCGAGGGCTATCACCGCAACCTCGCGATCTTCGGCGCGTCCGAGCACTGCATCGCGACGCACCCGTCCGACATGGCCGTCGCGCTCGTCGCGCTGGACGCGCGCGTGCGCGTGCAGGGCCCCTCCGGTGAGCGCACGATCCCGCTCGTCGGTTTCCACCGACTCCCCGGCGACGAGCCCTCGCGCGACACCGTGCTCGAACACGGCGAGCTGATCACGGCGGTCGAGCTGCCGCCGCTCGCGTTCGCGAACCGTTCGCGCTACCGCAAGGTACGCGATCGCGCGTCGTACGCATTCGCGCTCGTCTCGGTCGCCGCCGCGCTCGACGTCGAAGGCGGGATCGTCCGCGACGCGCGTCTCGCGCTGGGCGGCGTCGCCCATGCACCGTGGCGCGCGAGCGCGGCCGAGGAGGTGTTGCGCGGCGCGTCGGCGACCGAGGAGACGTTCCGGCGCGCCGCCGAGGCAGAGCTCGCGAACGCCCGGCCACTCCGGGAAAACGCGTTCAAGGTCCCGCTCGCGCGGAACATCATCGTGCGCACGCTGCTCGACCTGGCGGGCGTCCGATGATCGCGCCCGGCGCGATCGGCGCGCCGCTCGACCGCATCGACGGTCCGGCAAAGGTCACCGGCGCGGCGCGCTACGCCTACGAGCACGCGCTCGAGCGCATCGCCTACGTCTTCCCCGTGCAGAGCACGATCGCGAAAGGTCGCGTCACCGCGATCGACACGCGCGCCGCGCGCGCGATCCCCGGCGTGCTGCACGTCCTCACGCACCGGAACGCCCCGCGACTCGCGTCGGTCGAAGATGCCGCGCTCGCCGTCCTGCAGTCGGACGCCGTCGCCTACCACGGCCAGTTCGTCGCCGCCGTCGTGGCCGAATCGTACGAGATCGCGCGTCAGGCCGCCGGCATCGTCGCCGTGACGTACAAGGAGCAGCCGCACGACGTCGTTCTGCGCACGGATCACCCGGCACTCTACGCGCCGGAGAGGGTCAACGCGGGCTTCGCCACCGATACGGCGAGCGGCGACGTCGAGGCCGCGCTCGCCGCGGCCCCGGTGACGATCGACCACACCTACACGACGCCCGCCTATCACAACAACCCGCTGGAACCGCACGCGACCGTCGCGAGCTGGGACGACGGCGGGGTCACGCTCTACGATGCGAACCAAGGGCCGCACGGGATCCGTGACGACGTCGCGAGCGCGTTCGGTCTCGAGCCCGAGCGCGTCCGCGTCATCTCGCCCTATGTCGGCGGCGGGTTCGGGTCGAAGGCATTCACGCACCCGCACGTGATCCTCACCGTGATGGCGGCGCGCGCCGCGCGACGCCCGGTGAAGCTCGCGCTCACGCGCCGGCAGATGTTCGCGCTCGTCGGCTACCGCACGCCGACGATACAGCGTATCCGCCTGGGCGCCGAACGCGACGGGCGGATGACGGCGATCGCGCACGACGTCGTCGAGCAGACCTCGACGATCGAGGAGTTCGCCGAGCAGACCGCGGTCGCGACGCGGATGATGTATGCCGCGCCGAACCGGCGCACGACGCACCGGCTCGCACGCCTCGACCTCCCCACGCCGTCGATCTTCCGCGCGCCCGGCGAGACGCCCGGGATGTACGCGCTCGAGTCGGCGCTCGACGAGCTGGCGATCGCGTGCGGGATCGATCCGGTCGAGCTGCGCATCCGCAACGAACCCGAGGTCGATCCCGACACCGGGCATCCGTTCAGCAGCCGCAACCTCGTGGCGTGTCTGCGCGAGGGCGCGCGGCGCTTCGGGTGGGAAGGCCGCGACCCCACGCCGCGCGCGCGCCGCGAGGGGCGCTGGTACGTCGGCACGGGCGTCGCGTCGTCGACCTACCCGGCACGGCGGCGTCCGTCGCAGGCCCTCGCACGCGTCGACGGCGCCGGACGCTACAGCGTGCTGATCGGCGCGTCGGACATCGGCACGGGGACGTGGACGTCGCTCACGCAGATCGCCGCCGACGCGCTCGGCGTGCCGGTCGATCGCGTGCGGCTCGAGATCGGCGACACGGCGCTCCCGCGCGCGCCGATCGCCGGCGGCTCGATGGGCTTGGCGTCGTGGGGGACGGCGGTCATCGACGCGGCGCAGAAGCTACGTTGGCGGCTGGAGAACGAGCACGGCGGCGAGGTCCCCGCCGACGGGCTCGAGGCGAACGGCGAAGCGGGTCGGAATCCCGCCGCGAGCAGTTACGCGATGCACGGCTACGGGGCGCAGTTCGCCGAGGTGCACGTCGACGTCGACAGCGGCGAGGTGCGCGTGCCGCGGCTCGTCGGCGTCTTCGCGGTCGGCCGCATGATCAACGCGAAGACGGGACGCTCGCAGCTGCTCGGCGGGATGACGATGGGCATCTCGATGGCGCTGCTCGAAGAGAGCGTCTTGGACGCGCGCTTCGGGCACTACGCGAATCACGACTTCGCCGAGTACCACCTCGCGGTGAACGCCGACGTCGGCGAGATCGACGTGAGCTGGATCGCCGAGGAAGATCCCTACGTCAACCCGA
Source organism: Candidatus Limnocylindria bacterium (assembly GCA_035493875.1). Taxonomy (GTDB): domain Bacteria; phylum Vulcanimicrobiota; class Vulcanimicrobiia; order Vulcanimicrobiales; family Vulcanimicrobiaceae; genus Vulcanimicrobium. Next base: position 5,552 of record DATJHK010000031.1, on the reverse strand, counting down.
TGGGCGCGAAGGGGATCGGCGAGATCGGGATGGTCGGCACCGCCGCCGCGATCGCGAACGCCGTCCACCATGCGACGGGGATCCGCGTACGCGATCTGCCCCTCCGGCTCGACAAACTCCTGACGTGAAACGGCGGCTGTTCATCGCCGCGGCGCTCGACGATCCCGCGCGCGATGCCTGCTCCGCGGTCGCCGAGCGGTTGCGCGCGACGGGTTGGACGGGCCGCTGGATCGACCCGCGAACCTATCACCTCACCGTCGCCTTTCTCGGTTCCGTTGAGGACGAGCGCGTCGCCGCCGTGACCGAGGCGCTCGCCGAAGCCGCGGAGCGGCTCGCCCCGCTGACGATCGCGCTCGACGCGATCGGCGCCTTTCCCCACGCACAGCGCCCACGCGTCGCATGGGTCGGACCGCGCGCGGCGGTGCCGGCGTTCGGGACGCTCTGCGGCGTCGTGCGCAGCCGCCTCGTCGCGCTCGGCTACTCGTTCGATCCCGACGCCGAGCCGCACGTCACGCTCGCCCGCGCCGACGGCCGCACCGCGCTCCCGGCGATCGCGCCGCCGCGCTCGCGGCTGCACGTCGAGGCGCTGACGCTTTACGAATCGTTCACCGCATCGACCGGCGCGCGGCACGAGGCGCTCGTCGCCGCGCCGCTCGGCGGCACGAAACGAGCGAGCGTCTAACCTCCTCGCCGGGTCCACGGCGGCTTCGGGAACAACGATTTCGTATGGCGTCGGCGAGCGGCGAGCTTCTCAAAGGCCGATACCGCATCGGGCCCGTCCTCGGCGAAGGCGCGATGGGGACGGTCGTGCGCGCCTACGATGAGGTCCTCTGCCGGGCCGTTGCGATCAAGCTGCTCAAGCCGACGCTCGGAGGCGACGCGGAGTTCGTCGCGCGGTTCTACGCCGAGGCACGCGCGCTCGCGGGGCTCGTCGATCGCCGCATCGTCGCGATCCATGACGTGCTCGCCGAGGGCGTGACGCACGCGATCGTGATGGAATACGTCGACGGGCCGTCGCTCGCGACCGTGCTGGCGCAAGAGGGCCGCATACCTGAGGCCGCCGCGGTCTCGTACGCGCGCCAGATCGCCGAGGCGCTCGCCGCCGCACACGCGCACGGCGTCCTCCATCGCGACATCAAGCCCGCCAACGCCCTGCTCACCCCGCGCGACGAGGTCAAAGTCGCCGATTTCGGCCTGGCCAAAGCGCTCGTCGGCGACGTCGAACGCTCGCTGACGATGACGGGGACCGTCGTCGGAAGCGCGTCGTACTTCTCGCCGGAACAAGCGCAGGGGCTTCCGCTGACCGCTGCGTCGGATCTCTACAGCCTCGGCGTCGTGCTGCATCAGCTCGTCACCGGGAAGCTGCCCTTCGAAGGCGCCTCGCCGGTCTCGATCGCCGTCGCGCACGTCACGATGCCGCCGCCGACGCAAGCCGCGCTCACGCGCTCGATGAGCCGGCCGCTCGCCGCGATCGTCCATCGTCTGCTGCAGAAGGATCCGGCCGCGCGGTTCGGTAGCGCCGCCGAGCTGGCCCGCGCGCTCGGCGCGCTCGAGGAACCGCCGGCGACGTCGCGCGCCTTCACACGAGAGACGGCGACGCGCCCCGAACGTCATGCTGAGCCCCTCGAAGCATGGGCCACGACCGCGCCCAAATCGCGCGCACCGCGTCGCACCCTTCGCGCGCTCGGTGTCGTCGCGGCGTTGCTGCTGCTCGCCTTCGGCGGGATGGCCGCGCTGCGCTCGCGCACCGTCGCGCTCACCGACGTCCGTCACGCACCGCTCGCCCGCGCGCGCGCCGCGCTGACCGCCCTCGGCGTCGCGCCCTCGATCGTCACGCGCGCCGACATGACGGTCCCCGCGGGCGAGGTCATCGCCGAACGCCCCACCCCCGGCGCGCCGGTCCATCACGGCGATGTCGTGCAGCTCGTCGTCAGCAGCGGTCCGCCGATCGTCACCATCCCCGACGTGCACGGCCTGAGCACGACGAGCGCCGAGCGTACGCTGCTCGGGGTGCACCTGCACCCCGACGTCGCCTCGCGTTCCGACGACGCGCCCGCGCACACCGTCATCGGGCAAGAACCCGACGCGGGGACGCAGCTCCGCGCCGGTTCCAACGTCGTCCTGATCGTCTCGACGGGCCCCGACGACGACGGCGACAACGGGCCCGCGGGAGCGAACCCCGCCAACGCCAACCCGGACAACGCCGGCGCCCCGCCCGGTCCGCCCAACCCCGGCGCGAGCGCGGCTCCGGGGCAGACCACGAACGGGCCCGACGACGCAAGCCCGCCGCCGGGTTGGCTGCGCCGCCAGTGGTGGCACCTCTTCCACCACCGCCGTCACGCCCCGGATCCCGGAGCGCCCTAGCGCGCTAGGTCACCCGTCGCGATCCAACTGCGGTAGTACGCCGGATCTTCCAGCGGGGTCGCGGTCTCGGCGATGCGCAGCGGCCGGAAACAGTCGATCGCGACGGCCAGCTCGTCGGTCGCCGTCTTTCCGAGGGATGCTTCGACCGCGCCGGGCTGCGGGCCGTGCGGCGCGCCGGCGGCGTGGAGCGTCATCGACGCCGTCTCGATCCCGCGCCGCGACATGAAGTTCCCCGACGCGTAGTAGATGATCTCGTCGCAGTCGACCGACGAATGGTTGTACGGCGCGGGGACCGCGAGCGGATGGTAGTCGAAGAGCCGCGGCGCGAACAGGATGAACGCGGCGCCCGGCGCGTCCCAGATCTGGTGCGACGACGGCGGTTGGTGCAGCTTCCCGGTGACCGGCGCGAACTCGTCGGCGTTGAACGCCCACGGGTAGCAGTAGCCGTCCCACCCGACGACGTCGAACGGATGGTGCGCGAGCGTGTAGATCGCGGCGCGGCCTTTGTTCGTGATCCGCACCTCGAACGCGCCGACGGCGTCGACCGGCTCGCCGAGCACCGGCGCGCGAAAGTCGCGCTCGTAGTACGGCGCGTGTTCCGCAAGCTGGCCGAACTCGTTACGATTCTTGCGCGGGACCGTGATCTGTCCCGAGGACTCCGCGACGAACAAGCGCGTCGGCGTCTCCGGCTGGAATTGATACGTCGTCCCCATCGGAACGTAGACGTAATCGTGCGCGCGATACGCGAGCCGTCCGAACGGAGAGAGCAGCGCGCCCTGGCCTTCGGTCACGTACAGCATCTCGTCGCCGCTGGCGTTGCGGTAGAAATACGACATCGGCTCGGTCGCGTACGCCGCCGAGAGCACGATGTCGTCGTTGCCGACGAGCGGAACGCGCGCCTCGATCGCATCGCCGGCACGCGTTGCACGCCCGGTGAACCAATGGCGATTGCGCACCGGGTCGTTCGGAAGAAAGCGGACCAGCGGCCGCTCCCAGGCGGTCACCTCGAGCGTCGCGGTCGGCGGCCGTAGATGGTACGCGAGCGAGTAGACGCTCTCGAAACCCTTGGTCGAGATCAGCTCCTCGGCGTACAGGTCGCCGCGCGGCGCGCGAAACTGCGTGTGCCGCTTTTCCGGGACCGTCCCTCGCCGGACGTACACTGCCATCGGCCGCCCTCCGCTCGAGAGGCGGCTTCACCGAGCGATCCGGGCGTCCTCCGGGTGCCGCCGTGCCGGCCGCAGCGCCAGCCACGTCCACACGAACGCCGAGACCACCAGATATGTTTCGAAGACCGCGACGATGACGTCGATGAGCCGATCGAAAACGCCGCCCTGCATCCAATCGATCACGATGAACTCCAGATCGGCCTGTGCGTAGCGGGCGAAGAGCGCCGCGAACGCGACGTTGACGAGCGCGATCGCCAGCATGACGCAGCGCTGGGTCGGGTTTCGGTCGCCGTGCGAGTGTGGACCGCGATCCGTCATCCTCACCTCCGCCCACCGGGCTCGCTTGGGCTGAGCATAGTCCGTCTCGCGGCGCCGGCGCAAGCGGGCGGAGCCCGCTACCTCCGCCGACGAACGGGCCCCGGGTGGATTCGCCGCGCGACGACCGCACCGAGCTGCTTCTGGCCCTGAGCCGCGCGTTGCATCAGTCCGGCCTCGCCAGCGACGCGCTCGAGGACGCGGTGCGCGAGGTCGCGATCTTTCTGCGCCTCGCCGTGCAGATCAACGCGCTCCCGACGACGCTCACGCTGGCCGTCGGGCCGCCGTTCGCGCAACGGCTCGTGGTCCTGCGGCTCGAGCCCGGAAAGCTGAACCTGCGCAAGCTCGCCTTGCTCGAAACGCTGATCCTGAAGCTGCGCGAGGGCCTCGAGCCGGGACTCGCCCTCGCCGAGGTGGTGCGGATCGACGCCGCCGTCCCACCCGAGCCGCCGGCTCAGACGGTCCTCGCCTACGCGCTCCTCTCGTGCGGCGCGTCCCTGCTGCTCGGGGGCGGCCGCGACGAGGTCGTCGTGTCGACGATCGGCGGGGTCGCGATCGGCACGATCGCCGCCCTGGCGCGGCGCTACCGCCGCATCGACCGCGTCTTCGAGCTCGCCGCGGCGTTCGTCGCCACGCTCATCATCGCGCTGTGGGAGCGCTTCGGCTCGCCGATCTCACTCTACGTCACGCTCATCGCCGGTATCGTCCAGCTGCTCCCCGGCTACTCGCTCACCACCGCGCTGCACGAGCTCGCGAGCCGAAACCTCGTCTCGGGAACCTCGCGTCTGGGCGGCGTGCTCGTCACGCTGCTCTCCTTGGGATCCGGGTTCGCGCTCGGCGCCGGCCTCGCCGGGAACGCGATCCTCAATGCGCCGACCGTGAGCCCCGGGCACACGACGCCCGGCTCGACGATCCTCGCCGCGACGCTGATGGCGCTCGCGATCGCGTCAATCCTGAGCGCGCGGTATCGCGACGTCGGCTGGATCGTCGCGGCGTGCGTCGGCACCGTCGTCCTGGCCCGGCTCTTTCCCGCCGTCGGAATCGTCCAGGCCAGCCCGTTCGCGACGGCGTTCACCATCGGCCTCGTGACCGACCTCGCCGCCCGGTACCTGCGGATCTCCCAGTCCGTCGTGCTGGTCCCGGCTCTGCTCGTCCTCGTCCCCGGCTCGATCTCGTACGAGAGCTTGCTCTACGTCTTCCAAGCAGACCAGACCGACGCGGTTTCCCTCGGCCTACGCGCGCTCCTCGCCGCGATCCTCATCGTCTCGGGCTTCCTGACCTCGCAGCTCGTCGCGCTGCCGTCGCGCCGAGAACTGACCTGAGCGGCCGCACCGCTGGAACCGCCGCCGAACGGGTACGAACAGAGCAACATGCGCAGGTTTCTCCGACTACTCGGCTTTGCCGCAGCGGCATTCATCACGCTTCGCTGGCTGAAGGGCCGCATCGGCTCGAACTCGACCGCCGACGCCGCTCCGCCGACGACGCCGCTCGTGACCCCGCAGGGCGAGCCGCTCCCGCTCGAACCATCGACCCCGCCCACGGCGTCCTAACAGGACGCCTCTCCCCGGGGGTGACGGGAAAAGCGAAGAGCCCGGTCTCGCTCAGGGTTAGCTGAGTGAGCCGGGCTCTTCGTGACGGATAATCTGGCGACGTCCTACTCTCGAGGGACCCTGCGGTCCGACTACCATCGGCGCTGGCGGGCTTAAC
>DATJHK010000030.1:0-63592 GCA_035493875.1 Candidatus Limnocylindria bacterium | reverse complement strand
GAACGGCTTGGCGAAAGTACCGGCGACATAGACCGTCGCTTCGCCGTCGGTGGAGAATGGCGAAGCCGCGTCAATCGAGCTCGCTGCGAAAAGGCCTATCCCTAGGAGCGCGATTGCGAGGATGCGCGCCGTTCGGCGATGATGTTCGAGCATCCGTACTCCCGTCATCGGCAGCAGCAAAGAAGAAGGGCGCCGGTCTTTCGACCCGCGCCCTTCGGATTCAGCGTACTATTACGAGCACCCGCTCGTGGTGCCGCAGCTGTCGCACTTCAGGCATGTGCCGTTGCGGACCAGGGTGAACTGACCGCACTGCGTGCAGGCGTCGCCGCTGTAGCCTTTGGCGACGGCCTCGCGCGCTTTGGCGGCGATGATCTGGCCCTTCGCCGCGCCGCTCGCGGCGGGAGAAGAAGCCACCGCGCCGACCGGTTCGGGGGCGCGCACGGCGACCGGCGCCGGCGCGGTCGAGGTCGCGGCGATCGCCGTCGGCGAGATCGCGGTCGGGGAGACGTAGTGGACCTCGCCGCTGTCTTCCTCGCCGATGTAGTCGGGATCGACGCCCATCGCGTCGACGTGCTGTGAGGGCTGCACCTGGGCCAGGTCGTAGCGGCCCAGATAGCTCACCGCCAGCTCGCGGAAGATGTAGTCCAGGATCGAGGTCGCCATCTTGATGTTTTCGTGGCCGACGACCGGACCGTTGGGCTCGAAGCGCGTGAAGGTGAACGCGTCGACGTACTCCTCGAGCGGGACCCCGTGCTGGAGACCCAGCGAGACCGCGATCGCGAAGTTGTTCATCAGCGAGCGGAACGCGGCGCCTTCCTTGTGCATGTCGACGAAGATCTCGCCGAGCGTGCCGTCCTGGTAGTCGCCGGTGCGCAGGTAGACCTTGTGGCCGCCGACGATCGCCTTCTGGGTGTAGCCGCCGCGGCGGTCGGGCATCCGGCGCCGCTTCGCGATGTAGCGGTAGATGACGCGCTCGGCGATCCGCACCGGGCCTTCGAACGCGGGCTGTGCGCCGAACTCGCCGTCGTCCTCGGTCCCGAGGTCGTAGCTGCCGGCGAGCGGCTGCGAGAGCTTCGAGCCGTCGCGGTAGAGCGCGACCGCCTTGACCATCTTTTCCCAGGAGTAGCGATAGGCTTCCTTGACGTCGCCGATCGTCGCCGTCTGCGGGAGGTTGATCGTCTTGGAGATCGCGCCCGAGATGAAGGGCTGCGCAGCCGCCATCATGTCGACGTGCGCGAGCGGGCGGATGAAGCGCGCCCCGTGCTTGCCGCACGGCGTCGCGCAGTCGAAGACCGGGAGGTGCTCGTTCTTGAGGAACGGCGCGCCTTCCAGCGTCATGCGGCCGCAGATCACGTCCGAAGCTTCCTCGATCTGCGTCTGGGTGAAGCCCAGCGTGTCGCGCAGGATCGAGTGGTTCCAGTCCGCGAGCTGCGCGTCGGTCATCCCGAGCTTTTCGCGGCAGAAGTCCTCACCCAGGACGTGCTTGTTGAAGACGAACCCGATCTCGAACGCGCCGAGCAGCCCCGACTCGACGCGCGCCAGCGCGGCGTCGTCGAAGCCCTTCGCCTTGAGGGTCGCGCGGTTGATGTGCGGCGCGCCCTCGAGGGTGTTCGTCCCCTTGGCGAACGTCTCGATCGCGGCGATCTGCTCGTTGTTGTAGCCCAGACGCCGCAGCGCCGGTTCGACCGACTGGTTGACGATCTTGAAGTAGCCGCCGCCGGCGAGCTTCTTGAACTTCACGAGCGCGAAGTCGGGCTCGATCCCGGTCGTATCGCAGTCCATCAGCAGGCCGATCGTCCCGGTGGGGGCGATGCAGGTGACCTGCGCGTTGCGGTAGCCGGCGACCTCGCCGATCGCGAGCGCGTTGTCCCAGATCGAGCGCGCCAGCGCCCACGTCTCTTGCGTGAAGAGGGTCGGCTGATGCGTCGTCGGGACGATCGTCAGCTCCTCGTACTCGCCGGCCTGCGCGGCGTAGGCGGCGTGGCGGTGGTTGCGCAGCACGCGGCCCATGTGCTCGGCGTTCGCGTCGTAGTTCGGGAACGGCCCCAGTTCGCGCGCCATCTCGGCCGAGGTCTTGTAGGCCGAGCCGGTCATCAGCGCCGAGATCGCGGCGCACCAGCCGAAGCCTTCCTCGGAGTCGTACGGCAGGCCGATCCGCATGAGCAGCGTGCCCATGTTGGCGTAGCCCAGGCCGAGCGTGCGGAAGTCGTACGACTTGCGCGCCACCTCACGGCTGGGGAACTGCGCCATCAGCACGCTGATCTCGAGCGTGAACGTCCAGATGCGGCACGCTTCGGCGAAGCGGCGCGCGTCGAAGTGCCCGGCCTCGTCGAGGAACGTGACCAGGTTCAGCGAGGCGAGATTGCACGCCGTGTCGTCGAGGAACATGTACTCGCTGCACGGGTTGCTCGCGTTGATGCGGCCGTCCGCGGGGCACGTGTGCCACTCGTTGATCGTCGTGTCGTACTGCACGCCGGGGTCGGCGCACTGCCATGCCGCGACGGCGATGCGGTCCCACACCTCTTCGGCCGGGATCGACTTGGCGACGCGGCCGTCGGTGCGGCGGATGAGGTCCCAGGTCTGGCCCGCGTCGAGGCGCGCGAAGAAGTCGTTGGGGATGCGGACCGAGTTGTTCGAGTTCTGGCCCGAGACGGTACCGTAGGCCTTCGAATCCCAGTTCGTGTCGTACGTCTCGACCTTGAGCTCTTTGTAGCCCTGGCGCGCGAAGTCGAGCGCGTACTGGATGTTGGCCTGCGGGATCCCGGCGTGCAGCGCGGCGCGCATCGCGGACTTGAGTCCGGCGTTGAGCGTCGGATCGAGGCGCGCCGCTTCCGGCACGGTCGCGTCGGTCGCGGCGCGCATGATCGCGCTCAGGTGCTTCTCGCATGTGATCGAGCCCGCGACGAGGTCGGAGACTTTCTGCTCCTCGACGACCTTCCAGGAGATGAACTCCTCGACGTCCGGGTGGTCGAGATCGAGCGTGACCATCTTGGCGGCGCGGCGCGTGGTGCCGCCCGACTTGATCGCGCCGGCGGCGCGGTCGCCGACCTTCAGGAACGACATCAGACCCGACGACGTGCCGCCGCCGGAGAGCCGCTCGCCTTCGCCGCGGATCTGCGAGAAGTTCGAGCCCGTCCCCGAGCCGTACTTGAAGATGCGCGCCTCACGGACCCACAGGTCCATGATCCCGCCCTCGTTCACCAGATCGTCGCTGACGCTCTGGATGAAGCAAGCATGGGGGGCTGGATGCTCGTAGGCGCTGGTCGACTGCGCCAGCTCGCCCGTCTTGGGGTCGACGAACCAGTGGCCTTGCGCCGGGCCGGAGATCCCGTACGCCCAGTGCAGCCCGGTGTTGAACCACTGCGGCGAGTTCGGGGCGCCGACCTGACGGGCCAGCATCGCGCACATCTCGTCATAGTAGGTGCGGGCGTGGAACTCGTCGTCGAAGTAGCCGTGCTTGAAGCCCCAGTAGGTCCAGCAGCCGGCGAGCCGGTGGAAGACCTGGCGGGCGTCGGTCTCCATCCCGAACGTCGCGTCCGGGGCGGGCTCGGAGCGCCAGAGCCACTCGGGGACGCCGTCCTCCGGGACGCGGACCGTCTTGTTCGGGACGCCGGCCTTGCGGAAGTACTTCTGGGCGATGATGTCGGTCGCGACCTGCGTCCACCCGGCCGGGATCTGGATGTCCTTGGCCTCGAAGACGGCGCGCCCGTCGGGGTTGACGATGCGCGAGGTACGCGGCTCGAAGACGACGCCCGCGTAGGGGTCGCCGGTGGTGGTATAGGTACGTGAGAACTTCATGCCGGCTGCGGTCCTCTCGGTCGCGAAAAGCTCGTGGCGGGGGACTTCCGAGTATCGAACATACGTTCGCTCTCGTCAACCCCCTACGGGCGCCCCTGGCCGGAATGACACAATCGCTTGTGCCTGTTCCCGGCGGGCTGTACTAGATATTGTACCGCACCGCGGAGCCCTTGTGGAGGGGCAGTGAGAAACTCGACTCTTTACGTGGATGGGTCTGGGGCAGGTGTGGAAGTCCGGCGAGCGGGGTGAGCGAGCTGTGGACGAAAGCGGGGATAGCGTGGAGAGGTTCCGAGCCGATCATCATGTCGAGACCCTACCCGAGGTCTCGCTCGAGCGGCTCTGGGAGGCCGGGGTCCGCGGGATCATCGTCGATCTCGACAACACGGTCTGCGCCTATCATCAGCCCGAATTGGCCCCCGGGGTCGCCGAATGGGTGGCCGCGGCTCGCCGCCGCGGATTCGCGCTCGTCCTGGTCTCCAACAACTTCAGCGAACGCGTGGCTTCGGTCGGTGCGCTCCTCGCGATCCCCGTCGTCCCGAACGCGCTCAAGCCGCTCCCGTTCGCCTTCTTACGCGCCCTGCGGCTGCTCGCGACGCGGCGCCGTGCGACCGTCGTGATCGGCGACCAGCTCTTCACCGACGTCCTGGGCGCGAAGCTGCTCGGGTTGCGCTCGATCCTGACCGACCCGTTGGTCGAGGTCGACTTCCCGCTCACACGCGTGCTGCGCTTTTTGGAACGAACGCTCGCGGGCCGGACGTGACGATGCCGGTGCGCGCCGTCGTCTTCGATCTGTACGGGACGCTGCTCGCGATCGAAGGGCTGCGCGAGCCGGTCGCCGCGGCCGGCGTGCCCGATCCCGCGGCGTTCGTCGCCGCCTGGCGCCGCAAGCAACTGGAATACGCCTTCGTTACCTCGCTTGCGCAGGCATATCGCGATTTCGACGAGTTGACGGAGCTCGCGCTCGACCACACCTGCGCGCAGCTCGGCGTCGCGCTCGACGCGCCGCAACGCGCCTCGCTCGCGGGCGCGCTGCGGCAGCTCCCCGCGTACGACGACGTGCGCCCCGCGCTGACGGTGCTGCGCGCACGAGGAATCCCGCTGGCCGTGCTCACGAACGGCACCCCAGACGCCGCCGAAGCCGTGCTCGTGTCGGCGGGGTTGCGCCCCCTGTTCGACGACGTGCTGAGCGTCGAGGCGGTGCGCGCGTACAAGCCCGATCCGCGCGTCTACGCGCTGGCGACCAGGCGGTTCGCCTGCGCGCCGCGCGAGGTGGTGTTCGTCTCGTCGAACGGGTGGGACGCGGCGGGCGCGGCGGCGTTCGGCTTTCGCGTCGCGTGGTGCAACCGCGCCGGGCTCGCCGCGGAGACGCTGAGCTCCGGACCCGAAACGACGCTCACCGATCTGCGAGAACTCGACGCGTTCGTTTCCGCCGCGCGTTGAGGGGTACAGGCGACGGCGGAGGTAGCGCGATGAACGACGATCGCACCGAGCGCGACGAACCCGCCCCGACGCAAGAGAAGAAGCCGGAAACGATCCAGGGCGAGGAGGACGTGGTGCGCGAGACGAGCACGCGCACGGCCGACGGCGTCATCCCGTCGGGCTACGGCAGCAGCGGCGGCTTCATCCCTCCGCAGAAGGAGCGTCCGGCCGACGACCACGCGTAACCCTGGTTGCCACGCGACGGTGATGTGTTCAGGTATCGCCGTGGCGATCAGCAGGGAGAAGATCGGCGTTCTCTTCGACGATACACCGCAGTCGATCGGCCGCGCGTGCCGCAGTTGAATGCGATGTGGTGATGATGGGCGCGGCGACGAGCGCGGCCACGCTGCGGACGAAGACTTGCCAGCGGTGATGCGATGCTTCGACGAGGGCGTTTCGGTAGGCGGCTGTCGCCCAGATGTGCATGGTGTGTGGTGCGCCGGCGCCCTGTCGGCATGCGGCGCAGAGCGCTCGCGCGTCGCCGTCGAAGCGCTGGAGCGCTGCGAGCGCGTCGGCGTCGAGAGCAAGGTCGTCCCGTTCGTGGCTGGCTGCGGTCATTCGAATGACACCTCGGACATGACGCGAGGCTGGCGCCTCATCAGAAAGACAAGCGGGATCAGGATGACCGCGAGCGCGGTCACGACGTACGCGACGTCGGCGAAGGCGAGCGTCTGGGCCTGCACGTCGACGAGCTCGGCGAGCCGCGAGGGTGCGAGTCCGGAGAGTGCGCGCACGGCGGGCTTGGCGAGGGTCACTTGTCCCGCCAGGATGTCGGCGTGGAACTGGGCGCGGCGATCGAGCATCGTCACGAACGAAGCGCTCCCGATCGAGCCGCCCAGCTGAAACGCCAGCGTCACGAACGCCGACGCCTTCGGCGCATCTTTCGCCGCCGTCGTGCTCTGGATCGTGATGAGCAGCGGGATGAACAGCATCGCCGTGCCCAAGCCTCCGATCATGAGGCCGGGGATGAGGTGTCCGAACGACGTCTGCGTCGTCGTCGCGTTGGCAATCAGCAACGATCCGAACGCGGTGAGCGCATAGCCGATCGCGATCACCATACGGGCATCGAGGCGGCCGTTTCCCACCATCGTTGCGACGACCGGTGCGAGCAGCACGACGCTAATCGCGCGAAAGAACAGCAGCTCGCCGCTGTCGAAGGCGGTGAAGCCCAAGATCCCTTGGCTGTACTGCGGCACCATCAAGACGGTCCCGAAGAGGGTCGCGGCGATCCCCGCCGCGAGCAGCGTCCCTACCGCGACGACGCGATTGCCCAAGATGCGCAAATCGACGATCGGGGTGCGGGCGCCGAAGAGTTCCCAGCTCGTGAAGGCGAGGAACCCGACGATCGAGAGAGCGCTTGCGGTGACGATCGCCGAGTCGCCGAACCAGTCGTGGCGCTCCCCTTCGTCCAAGGTGAACTGCAAACCGCCGAGTGCGAGTGCGAGGAACGCGATCCCCAGCACGTCGATGGGCGAGCGCTGCGGCTCGGCCGGGTTGCGCAACATCGTGCTGACGATGGTCGCGGAGATGATCCCGGGCACGAGGTTGATGAAGAACATCCACTGCCACGTCGCGTTGTCGATGATCGTGCCGCCGAGCATCGGGGCGACGATCGGGCCGATCAGGATCACGACCGCGAAGATCCCCTGGCCGACCCCGACTTGCTCGATGGGGAAGAGGTCGCGCAGCGATGCTTGCGCCGTCGCGATCAGCCCGCCGCCGAACAATCCCTGCAGCACGCGGAAGACGATGAGCTGGACGATCGACGACGAGAAGCCGCACAGCATCGACGCGATCGTGAAGCCGATTACCGTAGCCGTGAAGTACTGGCGCCTCCCGAAGCGGCTCTGCAGCCAGGGGGTGAGCGGGATGACGATGACGTTCGCGGTCAGGTAGCCCGTCACGATCCACGTCGCCTGATCGAGGGTCGCGCCGAGATTCCCTTCGATGGTCGGCAGCGAGACGTTGACGATGGAGGAGTCGATCGTCTCCATCAGCGGGGCCACGACGACTGCGAGGACGATGATCCAACGGCGAAGCCCGTACTCGACGGTACCGTGTTGCGTTTCCACGCCCGCCATCGTACGGCGCCGCTCTCCGCGGGAAGTAGGACTCGCCGAGGAAGGATGTCCGGGGCGACTTGGACTTTTTGAGGAACTTGGGACCCACCGCATCGGCAGCACGAGCTGGCGTGTTGAGGCTTTCCGAATGGAGATCCCGGACCAGCGCATCGTGGTGACCCGCCCCGGCCTCCCGGCGGACGGCTACACCGACCGCAAGAGCCAATTCCCCAAGTCCGGCGTGCGCATGATAGCGGGCGCCCCGTTCGTCGTCTACGTTGCGCGCGGCGAAGGCTGGTTCCGCTCTCCGAACGTTACGGGGCCGTTGGATCCCGGGACGCTGATCTGTGCCCCGCCGGGGCCGTTTCACTGTGACATGAGCGCAGACGGCTCGGCGGTCGTCGTCGGGCTCGCCGAGCGCGCGACGGACGACTGGCAGCACTTCACGCTGCCGTTCGTGCGTCAGCTCTCGCCGACGGACGGCGAAGCGTGGGACAAGCGGTTGACGGGGATCCTCGACCTCGTGCGAGACGAAGCAGTCCGCGCGGACGACGTCGATGCGCTCCGAGTGGATCTTGCGCCGCTCGTGTGGCGCAAGCGCGCGCCGTACGCGCAGGAGACCTTGGAGACCCTCTTCTGCGCGCTCCGGGACCGGCGCGAGGAGCAGCTCTCGCTCGAGACGCTCGCGGGCGAGATCGGGTACGCTGCCAACTACCTGCCCGAGTTCGTCCGCACCCACACCGGGCGTTCGCTCGGGAAGTGGATCGCCGACATTCGCATGACCCGAGCACGCCACGACCTGGAGTTCACCGAGACGCCGATCGCGCAGATCGGTACGGCGTGCGGGTACGACGACCCGGCTTACTTCTCGCGCGCGTTTCGGCGCATTCACGGCGTCCCTCCGGCCCACTGGCGTCTCGCGAAACGGTCGTCCGATGGCGGCGACTCTCGCTTCACCATCTCGATAAACGACCTGAAGCGCGAACGCGCGTCGCTCTCGCGCGTGCCGGTTCTCAGCGGCTCGGGAACCGCGGCGTAGCGCTTCGGCCGGGGCGCGAGGAGAACGTGCGGGTAGCGGCGGAGTGGCCGCTCCGTGGCACGTTCCGGCGGCGCTCCCGTCCTGATCGTCGGCGGCGGGATCGGCGGTCTCGCGACGGCGCTCGCGCTCGCGCGGCGCGGGCGCGAGGTCCACGTCCTCGAGAAGGCCGCGCAGTTCGGCGAGATCGGGGCGGGGCTGCAACTCGCGCCGAACGCCTCGCACGCCCTCGCGCAGCTCGGGATCCTCGACCTGCTGGCGCCGTACGCCGTGCGCCCGCGGCGGATCGTCTGGCGCGACGCGCGCAGCGGGAACCTCGTCACCGAGCTCGATCTCGGGGCGCGGTTCCAGGAGCGCTACGGCTATCCGTATCTGGTAATGCACCGCGGAGATCTGCTCGACGTGCTGCTCGCCGCGTGTCGCGCGGAAGGGCGCATCGTGCTCGAGAGCGGGCGCACCGTGATCGACGTCGAGGAACGCGACGCCGGCGTGCGGATCTACACGGCCGACGGTGCCGCGTTCGACGGCGTCGCGTGCGTCGCCGCCGACGGCTTGTGGTCGAAGCTGCGCGCGCTCGTCCACGCCGACGGCGACCCGATCCCGGCGCGCTACGTCGCCTACCGCGGGACGTTCCCCGTCTCCGCGCTGTGGGACGGCGCCGGGCTCGAGGACGTCACGCTCTGGACCGGCCACGGGCTGCACCTCGTGCAGTACCCGATCCGCGGCGGCGAGCTGTTCAACCAAGTCGCCGTCTTCCGCAGCGACCGCTTCCGAGCCGACAGCGACGACTGGGGCACCCCCGACGAGCTCGACGCGCGGTTCGCGGGCGGGTGCGCCCCGGTGCTCGCCGGGATCGAGCGGATCGGGCGCGAGCGGCGCTGGACGATGTACGACCGCGAGCCGATCGGCTGCTGGACGCGCGGACGGCTCGCCCTGCTCGGCGACGCGGCGCACCCGATGCTGCAGTATCTCGCGCAAGGCGCGTGCCAAGCGCTCGAGGACGCGGTCGTCCTTGCGCACGCTCTCGACGCCGCCGAGGACGAGCCGTCCGGCTTCCTCGCCTACCAGCAGCAGCGGTATTTGCGCACCGCGCGCGTGCAGTACAGCGCGCGGCTCTTCGGGGAGATCTGGCACGTGAACGAGGTCGGCGCGACGCTGCGCGACGCGATGCTCGCGCGCCGCGCGCCCGACGACTTCACGCACCTCGAATGGCTCTACGGCTGGCGGCCCCCGTCGAACGTGCGGGGAACGGCTCGGCTTCCACGTATATTTCGCGGGTGAACGGCCGTCCCGAGCTTCCGAAGCACTACGATCCCGACGAGGTCGAACCGCGCCTCTACCGGCGCTCCCTCGACTTGGGGGTCTTCCACGAGGAGCCCGATCCGGCGCGGCCGCCGTTCATCATCTCGATGCCGCCGCCGAACATCACCGGCCGCGCACACCTCGGCCACGGCTCGACCTACACGCCGATGGATCTGCTCACCCGCTACCATCGGATGCTCGGCGAGAACGCCGACTGGATCCCCGGACAAGACCACGCCGCGATCGCGACCGAGGCCGTCCTCGTGCGCGAGCTGGCGACCGAAGGGCTGACCCGCGACGGCTTGGGCCGCGAGCAGTTCCTGGCGCGTGCGTGGGAGTGGCGCGAGAAGTACGGCTACGCGATCAACGAGTCGTTCCAGCGCCTGGGGTTCGGCCCCGACTGGGCGCGCGAGCGGTTCACGATGGACCCCGGCCTCTCGGCGGCGGTCGTCAAGGTCTTCGTCGACCTCTACCGCGACGGGCTGATCTACCGCGGCACGCGTCTGGTCAACTGGGACCCGAAGGCGCAGTCGACGCTCTCCGACGCCGAGGTCGAGAACGAAGAGCGCGACACGTTCCTGTGGCACCTGCGCTATCGCGCCGAGGACGGCGGCGAGGGGCTCGTGATCGCGACGACGCGCCCGGAGACGTATCTGGCCGACGTCGCCGTCGCCGTCCACCCCGACGACGCGCGCTACGCGCACCTGATCGGGAAGAACGTCGTGCTGCCGCTGATCGATCGCGCGATCCCGGTGATCGCGGACGCGGCGGTCGAGTCGACGTTCGGGACCGGCGCGGTGAAGGTGACCCCCGCGCACGACCAGACCGACTACGAGATCGGCCAGCGCCACGGCTTGCCGATGCCGACGGTGATCGACTTCGACGGCACGATCGCCGTGCCGCTCTGGCGCTACGACGAGGCGCCCGAGAAGCGCGCGGCGATCGACGCGCAGTCCGCGAAGATGCAGCCGTACGTCGGGCTGGAGCGCTTCGCCGCGCGCAAGCGGATCGTCGAGGACCTGCGCGCCGCCGGCGCGCTCGTCAAGGAAGAGCCGTATCAGACGAAGGTCCCGGTCAGCTCGCGTTCGCACGCGGTGATCGAGCCGCTCCTCTCGCTGCAGTGGTTCGTCAGGATGGAGTCGCTCGCGCAGCCGGCGCTCGAGGCGTACCGCAGCGGCGCGCTGCGCTTCGTCCCCGAGCGTTTCGGCCGCACGTACGAATACGGCCTGGCGAACATTCGCGACTGGAACATCTCGCGCCAGGTGTGGTGGGGCCACCAGCTCCCGGTCTGGTACACGCCGGCCGACGACGTGATCGTCGCGCACGACGAAGCGGAAGCGCTCGTCATCGCGCAGGAGCGCTACGGCACGAGCGAGCTGCGCCGCGATCCCGATACGCTCGACACCTGGTTCAGCTCGGGCCTCTGGCCGTTCTCGATCCTGGGCTGGCCGGAGCAGACCCCCGAGCTGGCGCACTGGTATCCGAACCAGGTCATGATCACGAGCCGCGACATCATCTTCCTGTGGGTCTCGCGGATGGTGATGCTCGGACTGCGGTTCGTCGGAAAGCTGCCGTTCGAGACCGTCTTCGTCACGCCGCTGGTCTTCGATCTGCAGGGCCGCAAGATGTCGAAGTCGCTCGGCAACGCGATCGATCCGATGACCGACCTCGTGCCGAAGTACGGCGCCGACGGGACGCGCTTCGGGATCCTGCGCCAGATGCGCCTGGAGTCGCAGGAGCTGCGCTTCGACGAGCGCTACTGCGACGAGGCCAAACGCTTCGCGACGAAGCTCTGGAACGCGTTGCGCTACGCCTGCGCGCTCGAGGAAGGGCTTCCCGGCGCAACGGTGCTTCCGCCGCACGACCGGCTCACGCTCGCCGACAAGTGGATCCTCACCGAGCTGCGGCGGACCGTCGAGACCGTGCAGCGCGCCTACGACGGCTTCGAGTTCGGCGTCGCGGCCGATACGCTCTTGCAGTTCGGCTGGTACACCTACTGCGACTGGTACGTCGAGGCGACGAAGGCGCCGACGCAGCGCGCGACGCGCGCGGCCGTGCTCTCGTTCGTGCTGAACGCCTTCGTGCGCGCGATGCACCCGATCGCCCCGTTCGTCACCGAGGAGATCTGGCTGACGCTCCCGCACGACGGCGCGACGATCGTCACGGCCTCGTGGCCGGACCTCGCCGAGATCCCCGCGTTCCCCGCCGAGGCCGACGCGTTCCGCGCCGTGATCGAGAAGGTCGAGCAACTGCGCAACGCGCGCGCCGAGTGGGGGATCGCGCCGAAGGAGACGCTGCGGGTCGAGATCCCCGCCTCGCTACAGGGTGAGGACGGCGTCACCGATGCGATCGCCACGCTGGCCCGTGCCGAGCTGGCGACCTACGACGGCGGCGACGGGACGCTGCGCGAGCGCATCCTCGCGATTCGCGCCGTCGCCGACACGGGGAAGCTGCGCGAGCGCTACACGCGCGAGGTCGCGCGGCTCGAGTCCGAGGTCGCACGGTCGGAGAAGAAGCTCGCCAACGAAGGGTTCGTGGCGAAGGCGTCGGCCGACGTCGTCGCGGCCGAGCGCGCGAAGCTCGCCGACTACCAGCGCGAGCTGGACCGCAACCGCGACGCGCTGGCCGCGCTCGTCTGAGCGCGCTCGGCGGCGAGCACGTCGAGGAGCTCGCGGCGGATCGCGGTCGAGAGCAGGAGCGTGCGCGTCAGGTTCCCGGCACGGTCGAGCACGTACACGTACGTGCTGTGAACGTCCGGGATCCCGCGTTCGTCCGCCGCGGTGACGACGCCGAAGGCGGCGAGGAGCCGCTGCACGTCGGCGACCGTCCCGGCGGCGAAGCGCCACAGTGCCGGGTCCGCGCCGAGCGCGCGCGCCGTGCGCGCAACGACGAACGGGGTGTCGTATCGCGGGTCGAGCGTCACGGTCAAGAGGCGCGCGTCGAGGTGACGCTCCCGCAGGTCGCGCTGCAGCCCGGCGAACACCGCATTCGCGATCGGACACGCATCGGTGCAGCGCGTGGCGATGAACGTCACCAGCAGCGGGCGACCGCGCAGGTCGCGCAGCGTGAACGCGGCGTCGTTCTGATCGACGAGCGGGATCGTGCTCGGGTCGGAGCGAGAGGACGCCGCGTTGCCCGGCGCGCCGCACACCAGCAGCGCACCGAGCACGAAGGCGATCGCGGCGAGCCGCATGCCAATCTCCCGAAGCGGGTTTGCTGCGTCGATCCTACACGGAACTTCTGAAAAACGTGTGAAGCGGCTGCTCAGAGAGCGTATGCCGCCTTGAGGTCCGAGAGTTACGCTATACCGACCGTTTTGCCGGGAGCGTGAACGTGAAGACGGCACCTCGAGGTACGTTCGCCGTAGCCCACACGCGGCCGCCATGCGCTTCGATGATCGAACGGCAGATCGAGAGCCCCATCCCCATCCCGCTGGGCTTGGTCGTGTAGAATGCGTCGAAGAGCCGAACCAAACCGCCGGGCTCGAGGCCCGCTCCCGAGTCGCGTGTGGTGCTCAACTTGCGCGTGATGGCGATGGATTTCGAGGATCGGTTCGTTGATGTCCAACTGATCGTTGTTGATCTCGTGGGCGATCGACGCCACGAGCTGCCCCATCGTCGTGACGCGATTGACGTGCGCAAGCTCCATCCGCGCTTCGCGCAACGCTTCCGAGGCAATATTTAGCTGGCTGGTCCGTTCCGCGACGCGTTGCTCGAGCTCGTCGTTGAGCTTCTTGATCTCAGCCTTAGCTTGCTTGAGGCCGGCGGTCTCGATGACTTCCCAATCTTGCCGTCGTCGTGCGATCGCGAACTGATGGGTACGCACCACATCGAGGATTTCGACGGCTCCGCACACTGCGAGCGGGTACGTGCACAGCACCGCCAGGCGCTGATTGAGGACCGCTTCGTTCAGGCCCTCCTCGTATTCGCAGAAGTCTTTCCAGTCTTTCTTTTCCAGCCAGGCCGTGTCTCCGGTTACTCTGACGCCGGCGTACCCTCTGGCCGATGCGCGTGCGAGCTTCTCATGCCAACCGCTCGTCACACGCTTCAAATCGAACGTGCCGCCTGTGATATACCAATGGCGCGCGGACACGATTTCGATACTGCCGTCCGCGAGGTATCGTTCGGCCTGAGGCGTCAGCGTTTTCAGCGCCGCGACTGCTTCGTCGATCGTTAAGGGAGCGGCGACGACCCAAAGGCAAAACTCGCCCGCCTCCAACCCTGCCTTGCAATAGGCGCTCAACGTGTCGAGCAGATCTTCTTTCGTGTCGTAAAAGAGACAGAAGTGCGTCCCCCACGGCATGTCGCCGACGACGTCGATCCCGCTCTTCCGCGTCTCAGATGCGATCGCAGCCATCTCTCATCCTCAGCTTGGAGTCGCTGGCGGAGAACCTAATATGGTTGTCGAGAGAAGCGACGCGTGCCTTCTACGAGACAGCGAATCGGATGATAGCAGAGCGTTCCATCGCTTGATTATCGTCCAATGCGCCGGGGGACGTCGTCCGTGCAACCGCGCCGGCCGTGCGTGCGCTCGTGGCGTTTCGTATGAGCACTCCAACGATGCGGGCCGTCGTGCTCGACCAGCCCGGCGGTCCCGAGGTGCTGCGGATCCGCGAGATCCCGCGGCCGAGCGCGAAGCCGGGTTGGGTCCTGGTGCAGGTCAAAGCGTTCGGGCTCAACCGCTCCGAACTGTTCACGCGGCAGGGCCATTCGCCCGGCGTCGCGCTGCCGCGCGTCCTTGGGATCGAGTGCGTCGGCGTCGTCGCGGAGTCGGCGGAGGCGCGTCTCCCGGTCGGGACGACGGTCGCCGCCGTGATGGGCGGGATGGGCCGCGCGTTCGACGGCGGCTACGCCGAGTACGCGCTGCTCCCCGCGGCACAGCTGATGGCGCTGCGGACGACGCTCGACTGGGCGACGCTCGGCGCGCTCCCCGAGACGTTTCTGACCGCGCAGGGTTCGCTCGACACGCTCGCGCCGCGCGCCGGAGAACGGCTCCTCATCCGCGGCGGGACGTCGTCGGTCGGCTTGGCGGCGCTCGGCCTGGCGAAAGCGCACGGGCTCGTCGTCGGCTCGACGACGCGCAGCGCCCTCAAGGCGGAGACGCTCCGCAAGCGCGGCGCCGACCACGTCTTCTTCGAGAACGAGAGCCTGCGCGAGGAGGTGCGGGCGCAGTGGCCGGACGGCCCGGAATACGTCTACGACCTGATCGGCGCGACCGCGATCCTCGACTCGCTCAAGATCGTCCGCCGCGGCGGGATCGTCTGCAGCGCCGGGGTGCTCGGAAATCGCTGGGCGATCCCGGAGTTCGAACCGGCCACGGCGATCCCGACGGGGACCAAGCTGACGGCCTACGGCAGCAACGTCATCAACGCTGAGAGCGCGACCGCGACGATGCAGCACATCGTCGACCTGGTCGCGAGCGGCGCGCTCGATCCGAACGTCGATCGCGTCTTTGCGTTCGATGAGATCGTGGAGGCGCACCGCGTGATGGAGTCCAACGGCGCGACGGGGAAGCTCGTCGTCGTCGTATAGCGTCAGGCCGGCGGGATGAACTCGGCCGGGATCGGCGCGCCGAGCGCGATCCCGGTCTCCTCGAACGCCAACCGTACCCGGGCGTTGATCTCGCGGCGCAGCTCGTACTGGCGCAGCGGCGCGGTCTTGATGCTCGCGCGCAGGAGCATCCAGTCACGGCTCAGGCCGTCGACCCCGATCCACTCGACGGGGGTGAGGATCGCCCCCCGCCAACGCCGGTCGCGCGCCAGATCTTCGAGCGCGCCGCGCACCGCGTCGACTGCCTTCGTGTGGTCGGTGGCGGGATCGACCGAGACGCGGTAGTCGACGCGCGACCAGTTACGCGAGTGGTTGACGACGCTGGTCACGGAGCTGTGCGGGATCGTGATCAGGTTGCCGGCTCCGTCGCGCAGCTGCGCCATCCGTAGGCTGAGCTGTTCCACCAGACCCGTGTAGCCGTTGATCGAGACGAAATCCCCGACGATGTACTGATCTTCGAAGAGCACGAGAAAGCCGTTGACGAAGTCGCGCACGAAGTTCTGCGCCGCCAGTGAGACCCCGATCGCGACGACGCCGCCGATCGTCACGACCGATCCGACCGGGACGCCGATCTCGCCGAGCGTCGCGAGGACGGCCATGAAAACCAGGATGAACGTCTTGAAGCCGGCGATCGCGTTCGTGATCGTCGGGACGCGCAGCAGGGTGCGCGTCCGTTCCTCGGCCGACGCATAGCGGCGGATCCGCGCCGCGGCTGCGAGGCGGCTGATCGTGAGGTTGAGCAGGCGGTCGACGATCGCCGTGACGATCCACGTCGTCGCGACGCGGAAGCCGCCGCGCCAGAGCGTGCGCGAGGTCGCGACCGTCTGCGGAAAGAGCGAGAGCCCCCAGCTCACCGCGATGAACCAGATCAGCGCCAACAGCCACAGCACGAGCGCGGCGAGCGAGGTGTAGAAGCGCAGCTTGCGCTCGGGAGCTAGCTCGCTGAGCGCGAGACGGATCAGCCGGCTGCGTCGTGCCGGCGGTGCGGCGGCATGGGCGGCTTGCGTCGCCTCTTCCTCGACGCGCTGCTCGGCGGCGAGGAGCTCGTCTTCGAGCGCCTCGATGCGGCGTCGCAGCCGGGTGGTCAGCCCGAACAACAACACGGTGACCAGCGCGAGCGCCGCGCCGCCGCGGACGACGTCGTCGATCGCGCGCCGCTGCGTTGCGGGCTGCCGGATCTCCAGCGAATGCTGCAGCGTCGTCTGCAGGTGCTCTTGCCAGCGCGTCGCGAGCGTGTCGACGTCGGTGTGACGGTAGCGCGCATCGTCGGCGGTGACGGTGAGGATCGTCAGCGGGTCCCGGTGCCTCGCGTCGATGATCGTCAAGACGTTCTGCCCGTGCTGGCGCTCGAGCTCGACGCGCATCGTCGAAGGGGCGTACTCGGTCGTCGCGTCTGGGCCGGAGCCGTTCGTGGAGACGACGTGCTGCAGCACGTTCTCGACGGCGTTGGCACGGTCGGCAAGCGGGACCTGACCCGGCGGCTGCGGCGATGCGGCGGCGAGACGCAGGATCGGCCCGTCGAGGGTGACCGTCGCCGTGGTGAAGAGGCCGTCTTGGCGAATCGTCGGCGACGCGCTGGAATCGACGTGGGGAAACGTGATCGGGAGGCCCTGCGCCGACGCGCCTGCGCCGCACAGCAGGACGGCGAGCAGCATGGCGCAGAGCACGCGCAGGACAGGCATCGTTCATGCGTTCGTTCCCCCCGAGCGCATGCACATCGCCGGTGCGCCGATCTGGGACGCCGAGCACACCCGTGCTGACCGGAAGGTCCGCCGTGATGTTCGGCGTCCAGGCGAGCGGCGTCTCGGCTCAACCCCAAAAAGGACGGCGCCCGTGCCGCAACGACTGAGCGAGTCGTTCCCTCGCTTGCGCCGTCATCGGGCCGTCCCCCGAATGCATTCTCGCCTGGGGTTCGATCGGATCATCGTCGGTCATGGGGACGTCGTGCGGGCCGGCGGGAAGGGTGTCTTTCGCGCCGCGTTTCGTTGGCTGTCGACGTCATGAGCCGTTGCACGAAATCGCGCAGCACGACCGCGGAGTTGTGCTCGTTATCGTGCGCCGCGTAGAGGAACGTCATCGTACGATGGTGCGCGGCGCACTCCTCGAACGCGTGCACGGCATCGCCGTTCGCGCGAAGCTCGGCTTCGTACCGCCGTCGGAACTCCGGCCACCGTGCGACGTCGTGGCCGTACCAGCGCCGCAGCTCCGTGCTCGGCGCGATCTCCTTGAGCCAGAGATCGATGGCCGCATCCTCTTTGCGCAAGCCGCGCGGCCACAGACGCTCCACAAGGATGCGAAAGCCGTCGGAGGCCGCGGGTTCGTCGTAGATCCGTTTGAGCCGGATCCCACGGTCGGACCCATGGATCCCGATGATCTTGCTCATCGCCAACCCCACGCTTGTGCGGCGTAACGGTGCCTTTTGGTGATGGTGCGTTGTTCCCATTCGCGGCCGCCGTGACTGCGGTCATTGACCGGGGCGCGCCGTGCGTTGCGGCGAAACGGAGCCGCGTCGGGAGGGAGCCGCCATGCAGATCGCAGTTCGGGAGCTCGGCCACTACGTCGACGGCGCGGCCGTCACCGGAACCTCGGGACGCTTCGGCGACGTCTACGATCCGGCGAGCGGCGAGGTGCAGGCGCGCGTCGCGTTCGCAAGCGGCGCCGAGGTCGACGCCGCGGTCGCCGCGGCGCGCCGCGCGTTCGCCGGCTGGTCGGAGACGCCGCCGGCACGCCGTGCCGCCGTGCTGTTCGCTTTCCGAGAGCAGGTGCGCACGCAGGCAGACCGCTTGGCGCGGATCATCACCAGCGAACACGGCAAGACGTTCGACGACGCGCGCGGCGAGCTGCAGCGGGGCCTCGAGGTCGTCGAGTTCGCCTGCGCGATCCCGCAACTGCTCAAGGGCGAGATCAGCGAGAACGTCGGGAACGGGGTCGACGCGTACGCGCTGCGTCAGCCGCTGGGCGTCTGCGCGGGGATCTCGCCGTTCAACTTCCCGGCGATGGTCCCGATGTGGATGTTCCCCGTCGCGATCGCGTGCGGCAACGCGTTCGTGATGAAGCCGAGCGAGAAGGACCCGACGCTCGCGCTCGAGCTGGCGCGTCTGCTCACCGAGAGCGGGTTGCCCGACGGCGTCTTCAACGTCGTCAACGGCGACAAGGACGCGGTCAACGCGATCCTCGAGCACCCCGGGATCGACGCGGTCAGCTTCGTCGGCTCGACGCCGATCGCGCAGCACGTCTACACGCGTGCCGCGGCGACCGGAAAGCGTGTCCAGGCGCTGGGCGGGGCGAAGAACCATCTGCTCGTGATGCCCGACGCCGACCTCGACCAGGTCACGGACGCGCTGATGGGCAGCGCGTACGGCTCGGCCGGCGAGCGCTGCATGGCGATCTCGGTCGCCGTCGTCGTCGGCGAGCCGACCGCGGAAACGGTGATCGCGCGGTTGCGCGAACGGCTCGCGGCGCTGCGCGTCGGCCCCGGGCTCGACGAGGGCGTCGAGATGGGACCGCTGGTCACCGCCGAGCACCGCGAGCGCGTGCGCGGCTACGTCGACCTGGCGGCGGAAGAAGGGGCGACGATCGTCGTCGACGGCCGCACGGCCGCGCTCCCCGAGCGCGGGTTCTTCTTCGGCGCGACCCTGCTCGACCGCGTCACGCCCGCGATGCGGGTCTACCGCGAGGAGATCTTCGGGCCGGTGCTCTCGGTCGTGCGCGCCGCGACCTACGACGAGGCGCTCGCGCTGATCGACGCGCACGAGTTCGGGAACGGCGCCGCGATCTTCACCCGCGACGGCGATACGGCGCGGCACTTCAACCACCACGTCAAGGCCGGGATGGTCGGGATCAACGTCCCGATCCCGGTGCCGGTCGCGTACTATAGCTTCGGCGGCTGGAAACGCTCGCTGTTCGGGGACACGTACGTCCACGGGAACGAGGGCGTGCGCTTCTACACCCACCTCAAGACGACGACGGCGCGCTGGCCGACGGGGATCCGGGCCGGGGCGGAGTTCGTCTTCCCGATCCACCGCTGACGCCGGGCGTTTCCGTCCCCTCGAACGAGCGTGCGCGGGAAATGGGGCGCAGGCTCAGAGGCGATGACCGCCCGCCGCGACGAAGGTTCGCCTGATGCAGACTGCGGTCGCCAGGCGGCGCGTGCTGATGTCGCCCGACGAGATCGAGCGGGCGATCGCGCGCATGGCCCATCAAATCGTCGAGCCCGAGGACACCCAGACCGGGATCCTCCTGATCGGGATCCGTCGCGGCGGGGAGGCCCTGGCGCGACGGCTCGCAACCCGGATCGGTGAGATCCGCGGGGTCGTCCCGGACTTGGGCTTCCTCAACGTCAACCTCTATCGCGACGACGACGTCGCGCGCGAGCTCCCCGAATCGGAGATCCGCAGCACGATCACCGGGCAGACCGTCGTCCTGGTCGACGACGTCCTCTACACGGGGCGGACGATCCGGGCGGCGCTCGACGCGGTGACCGATCTCGGGCGCCCGAATGCGATCCGCCTCGCGGTCCTGATCGACCGAGGGCTGCGCGAGCTTCCGATCCAGGCCGACTATGTCGGCAAGACGATCCCGACGAGCCGGCGCGAGCACATCGACGTCATTCTCGCGCCCCAGCGCTCCGACGCCGACGCGGTGACGGTCTCGCTCGACGAGGACCGTGCCGCCCCGTAGCCTGCTCGACGTCGACGATCTGACCCCGGAGGAGCTCGTCGGCGTCCTCGACCGCGCCGTCGCGTTCCGCGACGTGCTCCCGCCGCGTGATCTGCTCGCCGGCGTCCCCGTGCTGAACCTGTTCTTCGAAGCCTCGACGCGGACGGCGACCTCGTTCACGCTGGCGGAGCAGCGCGTCGGCGCCGACGTCATCTCGTTCGCGCCGGGCGCCTCGAGCCTGGGGAAGGGCGAGACGATCGCCGATACCGCGCTGACCCTGCGCGGGATCGGCGTGCGGGTGATCGTCGTGCGCCACCCGGAGTCGGGCTTCGCGCGCCGGCTCGCCGACGCGTTCGACGGCCACGTCGTGAACGCCGGCGACGGGACGCACGCGCACCCTACGCAAGCGCTGCTCGACCTGATGACGCTGCGCAACGAGTTCGGGCGCTTCGCCGGGCTGAAGATCGCGATCGTCGGCGACATCCTGCACTCGCGCGTCGCGCGCTCGAACATCGTCGGGATGCGCGCGCTCGGGATCGACGTCACGCTCGTCGGCCCGGCGACGCTCCTGCCCGACGCCTTCGCCGCGCCGGGCTTGCGCATCGAGCGCAGCCTCGACGACGTGCTCCCGCACGTCGACGCGGTGATGATGCTGCGCATCCAGCGCGAGCGGATCGCGGGCGGCCTCTTGCCCTCGCTCGAGGACTACACGCAGCGCTATCAGCTCAACCGTGCGCGCTTGCGCGCGTTGCGCCACGACGCCGTGATCCTCCACCCCGGACCGTACAACCGCGGCGTCGAGCTCACCGACGACGTGCTGGACGACCCGCGCTCGCGCTACGTCGCCCAAGTCCACAACGGAGTTTTCGTCCGCATGGCCGTCCTGGATCTGCTCGTCAACGGCGCGCCGGTGGTCGCGTGAGAACGCTCATTCGAGGCGGGCGCGTCCTCGATCCCTCGCAGGGATTGGACGCCAACCGGGACGTGCTGATCGAGAACGGGTTCGTCGTGCAGCTCGGCGAGCACCTCGACGCCGGCGACGCGCGCGTCGTCGACGCGGGCGGCGCGATCGTGGCGCCGGGGTTCGTCGACATGCACGTGCACCTGCGCGAACCGGGGCAGACGCACAAGGAGACGATCGCAACCGGAACCGCCGCGGCGGTCGCCGGGGGGTTCACCGCCGTCGCGTGCATGCCGAACACCGATCCGGCGCTCGACTCCGCGGCGATCGTCTCCGAGGTGATGCGCCGCGCCGACGCCGCGGGGCTCGCGCGCGTCTATCCGGTCGGCGCGATCACGAAGAACCGCGCCGGCCGCGAGCTCGCGCCGTACCATCTGCTCGCCGACGCGGGCTGCGTCGCATTCAGCGACGACGGTTCGACCCCACGCGACGCGCGGGTGCTGCGCAACGCGGCGCGCTACGCCGCCGAACTCCCGCACGCGTTCATCTCGCACTGCGAGGACCCTGATCTCAAGGGCGACGCGGTGATGAACGAAGGCGCCGCCTCGGTGCGCCTGGGGCTCGAAGGCTCGCCGGGGCTCGCCGAGGACGTGATCGTCGCGCGCGATCTCCTGATCGCGGAGAGCGCCGGGAAGGCGTGGCACATCGCGCACGTCTCGACGGCGACCTCGCTCGACCTGATCCGCTGGGCGCGCTCGCGCGGCGTGCGCGTGACCTGCGAGGTGACGCCGCACCACCTGGTCTTCCTCGACGACCGCTTCGACGACTACCGCGCCGACACGAAGGTCAACCCGCCGCTGCGCGCCGAGCACGACCGCGAGGCGTTGCGTGCGGCCGTCCTCGACGGCACGATCGACGTCTTCGCGACCGATCATGCGCCGCACGGCTTGGACGAGAAGGCGCAACTGCTCTCGGTCGCGCCGGTCGGCTTCACGGGGCTCGAGATCGCGGTCGGGGCGTACGCGCTCGCCCTCCCGGAGTTGCCGGTTGCGCGCTTCGTCGAGCTGCTCTCGGTCAACCCCGCGCGGATCCTTGGGATCCCGGGCGGGACGTTGGCGATCGGGAGCGTCGGCGACGTGACCGTCTTCGCCGACCGAGCATGGACGGTCGATGCGCGGCTGTTCCGCTCCAAGGGCAAGAACACGCCGTTCGATGGAATGACGTTGCCGCGACGCGCGCTCGCGACGATCGTCGAAGGGTCCGTGGTGTTCGAACACGGACGCGTCCTGCCGCGCGAGGAGATTCCGGTTTGATGCACCCCGCCACGTTGCTGCTCGCGGACGGTACGCGCTTCGAAGGCGAGGGGCTCGCCGCGACGGGTATCGCGCTGGGCGAGGCGGTGTTCTACACCGGGATGACCGGCTACGAAGAGGCGATCACCGACCCGTCGTACGCCGGCCAGATCCTCACCTTCACCTACCCGCTGATCGGCAATTACGGCGTCAGCGGGACGGCCTCGCAGCATCCGCATCCGTGCGTCGCCGGGGCGGTGATCAAACACCTCGCCCGCAAGCCCTCGCACTACGCGGCGAAGAGCGATCTGGGCTCGTGGCTCGACCAGTACGGCGTGCGCACGATCGTCGGGATCGACACGCGCGCGCTGACGATCGCGCTGCGCGAGCACGGCACCATCGCCGCCGCGCTGGCGGTCGGAGAAGAAGCGATCGCGAACGTCGAGGCCGAGCTCACGCGCTATGCGCGCGAGGCGACGACGCAGGGGCTGGTCGCCTCGGTCGCCGATGCCTACACGGCGGGAGAGACGATCGGCACGGGGCGCAAGCACGTCGTCCTGCTCGACTGCGGGGTCAAGCGTGCGATCATCCGCGAGTTGACGGCGCTCGATACGCGCGTCACGGTCCTTCCGTACACGGCGACGAGCGCGCAGGTGCTCGCCGAGAAGCCCGACGGCGTCGTGGTCTCGCCGGGTCCGGGCGATCCTCAAGATCTCGAGGGAACGGTCGAGACGCTGCGCGGGCTGATCGGGAAAATGCCGATCTTCGGCGTATGCCTGGGCCATCAGATGCTCGCCTTGGCCTGCGGCGCGCAGACGTACAAGCTGCCCTACGGGCACCGCGGCGGAAACCAGCCGGTGAAGGATCTGGTTCACGACGAAGTGTTGGTCACGGCACACAACCACGGCTACGCCGTCGACGGGGCAAGCCTCCCCGCCGATCTCGAGCCGACGATGGTCAACCTGAACGACGGAACCAACGAGGGCTTCCGGCACCGCACGCTCGCGGTCGAGGCCGTCCAGTTCCACCCCGAAGCGTCGCCGGGCCCCTTCGACGCACGCGCTCTGTTCGCACGCTGGCTGGACCGTATCGAGTGACTTCGCCTGCGGCGAAGTGGCTCTGCTTCGCCCTGCTGCTCGCGCTGGCGTCGCAGGCGCAGGCGCAGTCGCTGCGGCGACTGCACGTCGACGCGCTCTCGATGCGGGCCGACCGCACGGAGCTGCAAGTCGGCCAAGTCTTTCACCTCGCGATCCATGTGCGCGTGCGTGAGAACGTCCAGGCCCTCGACGAGCTCGTCATCCCGGATCTGGGGACGATGCAGAGCCTCGGCGACGAGCGGCACACGACCCACGCTCCGGGCGGGACCGACGTCGTCGAGACCCTGACCCTCGAGCCGACGGCGTCCGGACCGTTCACGTTCCAACCGGCCTATCTCGACGCGGTCGACGCGCGGACGGGACGGCCGTCGCGATTCTCCTCGAACGCCGTCACCGTCGTCGTCGCGGGTCCCTCGCTCCTCGACTCCTTCGCGGCGCAGCTGATCGCGGTGATCGAGCGCGGCGCGTTGGCCGCGCTCGGGCTGATCGTCGTGATCGTCTTGCTGACGACGCTTGCTCGGCGTGTCGCCCGGCGTCGACGCCGGGCCGTGAAGCCGCCGCCCGCACCGGCTCCCCCGCCGCCGCCGGCGCGCACGCCGCGCGACGTCGTCGCCGACGCGCTGCGCGGGTTCCGCGTCACGCCCTCGGCCGCGCAGCTCCTCACGCTGCGCGGCGCGCTGTTCGCAGCGGCCGGCGTCTCGAGCGGCGCCACGCTGCGCGACGCGCTGGCGCACGCGCCCGACCACCGGCTGCGCGTCGCGCTGATCGCCGCGGAGCGCGGCGCGTTCGGACCGGAGCACGCGCGCGACGCGGCTTCCATGGAACTGGTCGAGGCAACGGAGGCATGGTTGCGATGAGTCGTCCCCAAGCGCTGCTCGACGCCTTGCAGACCACGATCGTCGGGCAGCGCGAGGTCGTCGAGGGGCTGGTCCTCGGCTTGGTCGCCGGCGGCCACATCCTGCTCGAAGGCGCGCCCGGCGTGGCGAAGACGCTCGCCTGCCGCGCGCTCGCCGTCGCGCTGGGCGGCGTCTTCCGGCGCGTTCAGTTCACGCCCGACCTCTTGCCCTCCGACATCATCGGAACGCGCATCTTCGATCAGCGGACCGGCGACTTCACGACCTCGTTCGGCCCGCTCTTCGCGAACGTCGTGCTCGCCGACGAGATCAACCGCGCACCGGCGAAGGTGCAGTCGGCGCTCCTCGAGGGGATGCAGGAGCGGCGCGCGACGATCGGGCTGCAGACCCACGCGCTCCCCTCGCCCTTCGTCGTGCTCGCAACGATGAACCCGTACGACTCCGACGGAACGTATCCGCTCCCGCTCGCGCAGCTCGACCGCTTCCTGGCCAAGCTCGTCGTCGCGTACCCGTCGCTGGAAGAAGAGCGCACGATCGTCGACCGCTTCGGCGGCGCTCAGCCCGAGCTGCCGGCGAACGTCGCCTCGCTCGAGGACGTGGTGCGTTGGCAGCGCGAGGCGCAGCAGGTCTTCGTCGACGCGAAGGTGCGCGACTATGCGGTCGATCTCGTGCGCGCAACGCGCGGCGCGGAGCTCGTCGCGCACGGCGCGAGCCCGCGCGCTGCGCTCGCGCTGATCGCGCTCGCGCGAGCGCGGGCTTACGTCGAGGAGCGGCCGTTCGCGAGCCCGGACGACGTGCGCGATCTCGCGCCGGCGGTGCTGCGCCACCGCATCTCGTACGACGACCGCATCGCGATCGCCGACGGCGATCCCGAGGACGTCGTGCAGCGGATCGTCGCGGCGGTGCGCGCGCCGTGAACGCCCTGCGCACCGCGATCCTGCGCGGTGCGCGCGCGACGCCGCAGCCGGGCGGCGCCGTGCGCGGGACGCGCCGCGGTGACGGATTCGTTTTCTCGCAGCTGCGCGGCTACGAGGAGGGCGACGATCCGCGCCGGATCGACCAAGCCGCGACGGCCCGTGTCGGCGCGCTGCAAACGCGCGTCTACCTCGAGGAGACGGCGCTCGTGCTGGCCGCGATCGTCGACGAGTCGCCCTCGATGCGGGTCGGACGGCGCCGCCCGCTCGCGACGGCCGCGGACGAAGCGGTGCGAGCCTGGTTCGGCGCGATGGAAGGCGAGGACCGCGCCGCGCGTATCGTCGACGACCGCGTCGTGCGCGACCGCCGCGCCGCGCCGCTCGTGCGCGCGCAGGAACCGTTCCGATTCGAGACCGCGCTCCTGATCGCGCTGCGCGCGCTGCCGCGCGGCAGCTCGCTGCTCGCCGTCGTCGACGGCTTCGACCTCCCGCCGGTCGCGGAGCTGGCCTACGCGGCCCTGCGCTTCGACGCGACCGTGCTGCTCGCGCGCGACCCCTGGCGCGACGATCTCCCGCTGCGCGGCTACGTGCGCCTGCGCGACGCCGAGAGCGGGCGTATCCATCGCGCGTACGTCGGCGCGCGGGTGCGAGCGCGCTACCGCGCCGCCGCGCACGCGCGCGAGGACGCGCTGCGCGCGACGTTCCACGACGCCGGCTGGCGCGTCGGGATCTTGGATGAATCCGACGGGCGCGGCTCGCTCCATCGGGTCTTCGGGCTGCCGTGACGTTCGCGCATCCGTTCTGGCTGGTGATCGGCGTCGTGCTCGCCGCGGCGTTCCTCGGTCTCGCGCGCGTCGCGGCCCGCCGCGCCTCGAAGGCCGCGCTCGCCTACAGCAACGTCGACTTCTTCGCGCAGGCGACGCGGCCGCGTTTCGATCCGGCGCTCCCCCTCGCGCTCGCCTGCGGCCTGGGGATCGCGATCCTCGGCACGGCGCTCGCCGGACCGCGTCTGGTCGTGCCGGTCCCGGTGCACGGCGCGGTCGTGCTGTGCGTCGACACGTCCGGCTCGATGCGTGCGACCGACGTCATACCGACGCGCGCGGCGGCGGCCGCCGCCGCGGTGCGGGCGTTCATCGACGGCGTCCCCAACGGGACGCGAATCGGGATCGTCGCGTTCTCGAGCGGTGCCGGCGTCGTGCAGCCGCTGACCGACGACAAGGACACCGCGCGCGCGGCGGTCACGCAGATCCCGCCGCCGAACGGCGGCACCGCGATCGGCGACGCGCTCGCGACGGCGGCGCGGTCGCTCCCGCGCACGGGGCGCAGGGCGATCGTGCTCGTCACGGACGGCGTCAACAACCTGGGCGTCGATCCGCTCTCCGTCGCGCAGCAAGCCGGCGCCGTAGGGATCCAGATCGACACGGTCGGGATCGGGACGAACGACAGCGGGCAGCTTGTTCCCGGCACGATCGAACCGGCGACGATCGACGAGAACGCATTGCGCGCGATCGCGCAGTCGGCGCACGGCGGCTACGCGCGCGCGAACGACGCGCAGAGCCTGCGCGGCCGTTTGGCGGCGCTCGCCGCGACGACGACGCGCGAGGAGCGCCGCGTCGACGCCTCGCTCCCGCTCGCGCTCGCTGGCGGGGTCATCGTCGTCCTCGCGCTCGGCGGCGGGATGCTCGCAGGCCGCTTCCCGTGAGACGCCGTGCGGCGCGCGGCGGTTGACACCGTGCGTCCACGATGCTAGGCTCTCCGCAATGCTCGGCAATCAGCACCTCCGTTGTGCGTGTTGTTCCTCCCCGACGCGATGTCGGTTGGGAGCGACTTTGCCGTAGCGTGCCGCACCTGCGCACGTGATCCAAAGGCCTCTCGCCGATCGGCGAGAGGTCTTTTTTCTTCAGCTTCGTTCTTCACGTTCACGAGGGCTCGCGGTCGTGTTTTTCCGCATCCCGCGTCGCGCGTTGCTGCGCCTCGCGTCACCTTTGGTCATACTCGCGCTTTGGCAGGGCCTGAGCGCGCTCGGCGTGATCCCCGCGCGGATCATCGCCTCGCCCGCAACGATCGCCGCGACGTTCTGGACGCTCGCGACGACGGGCCGGATCGGTGTCGATCTCGCGGTCTCGCTCGGACGCGTCGCGGCGGGACTGGCGATCGGGATCGCGAGCGGAACGGTGCTCGCGATCGTCGCGGCATCGTCGCGGCGCGGCGAGACGATCATCGATCCGCCGATGCAGATGATCCGCGCCGTCCCGCTGCTCGGCCTCACGCCGCTCCTGATCCTGTGGTTCGGGATCGGCGAGACGCCGAAGATCGCGCTGGTCGCGCTCTCCTCGACGTTTCCGGTATACCTGACGCTCTTCGGCGGGATCCGCAGCGTCGATCCGAAGCTCGTCGAGGCGGCGTGCGTCTTCGGCCTGGACCGCTGGGGACTGATTCGTCACGTCATCGTTCCCGGCGCGCTGCCCTCGGCACTGGTCGGCGTGCGCTACGCGCTCGGCGCGGCGTGGCTGAGCCTGGTCGTCGGCGAGCAGATCAACGCCGATCGCGGGATCGGCCACGTGATCATGGACGCGCGCGATTTCTTGCGCACCGACATCATCGTCGTCGGCCTCGTGATCTATGCGCTGTTGGGACTCGCGAGCGACGCGATCGTGCGCGCGATCGAGCATCGCGCGCTCGCCTGGCGTCCCTCGCTGGTGCGGGCGGAGGCGTGATGCGCGAAACAGGAGTGCGGGTGAGCGCGTTGCGGCGCACGTTCGGCGCGAACACGGTGCTCGACGGCGTCGATTTGGAGATCGCTCCGGGCGAGTTCGTCGCGCTGCTCGGGCGCAGCGGCTCGGGGAAGACGACGCTGCTGCGCACGCTCGCCGGCCTCGAGGCGCCGAGCGCGGGACGGGTCGTAGTTCCGGACCGTCGAGCGGTCGCGTTTCAAGATGCGCGCCTGTTACCTTGGAAGCGCGTCTGGGAGAACGTCGCGCTCGGACTGCCGCCGTCGGACGCGCGACGGCGCGCACACGAGGCGCTCGACGAGGTCGGGCTAGCGGCGCGGCGCGACGCGTGGCCCGCGACACTTTCGGGCGGTGAGGCGCAGCGCGTCGCGCTCGCCCGCGCGCTGGTGCGCGCGCCGGAACTGCTGCTCCTCGACGAGCCGTTCGCCGCGCTCGACGCGCTCACGCGGCTGCGCATGCATCTGCTCGTCGGCGAGCTGTGGCGCCGTCACGACCCTGCCGTGCTGCTGGTCACGCACGACGTCGACGAGGCGGTGCTGCTCGCGGACCGCGTGCTCGTCCTCGAATACGGCCGGATCGCGCACACGTTCACGATCGATCTTCCGCGCCCGCGTGAGAGCGCTCAACGCCGGTTCGCCCACCATCGCCGCACCTTGCTCGCCGCGCTCGGCGTCGAGCTGCCCAACCCGACGTTCGAACAGATCGTCGCGGGGAGTTTCTGATGCGTTCCCTCGTCCGCGCGCTCGTCGCGCTCATCGTCGTCCTCGCCGCGGTGCGCGTCCCCGCGCGCGCCGTGACCGGTCCCGCGGAGTTGCGAATCGGCTACCAGAAAGACGGCTCGCTGCTGATCCTCAAGCAGCAGGGGTTGTTGGCGAAGCGGCTCGCCGCGCGCGGGACGACCGTGCGCTGGATCGAGTTCCAAGCCGGGCCGCCGCTGCTCGAAGCGCTCAACGCCGGCAGCATCGACTTCGGCGCGACCGGCGATACGCCGCCGATCATCGCGCAGGCCGCCGGCGCGAACCTCGTCTATGTCGCCTCGGTGCCGAATCCCGGGCGCGGCTCGGCGATCCTCGTGCGCGCCGACGCGGGGATCACCAAACTTGCCGACCTCAAAGGGAAGCGCGTCGCGTTCACGCGCGGATCGAGCTCGCACAACGTCGTCGTGCGCGCCCTCGCGAAGGCCGGGCTTTCGTACGGCGACATCCAGGCGATCAACTTGCAGCCGGCCGACGCGGAGGCGGCGTTTCGCAACGGCGACGTCGATGCGTGGGCCGTGTGGGACCCGTTCTTCGCGCTCGGCCAACGGCTCCCCGGTGCGCGCGTGCTGACGACGGCGGAAGGAGTCGCGGCCTCGAACGGCTTCTTCCTCGCGTCGCGCGACTACGCGACGCGCTATCCGGACGTGATCGCGACGACGGTCGAGGAGCTCGACCGCGCCTCGCGCTGGACGGAGCGTCACCAGAGCGATCTCGCGCAGGTGCTCGCGAACGCAACCGGCGTCGACCTCGCGGTGGAGAAGGTCGCGGCGGCGCGCGGGAACTACGGCGTCCACTTCATCAGCGACGACGTGGTGCGGGAGCAGCAGTCGATCGCGGACACGTTCGCCAAGCTCGGCCTCATCCCACATCCGATCGACGTGCGTTCGATCGTGTGGACGCCCAAGGGTGTGGCGGTAGCGCGATGACGACCGCGATCGCGAACCGTCCACTCGACTTCTTGTGGTTCCTCCCGACGAGCGGCGACGGCCGGTATCTGGGCTCGTCGAGCGGAGGGCGTCCGGCGACGAACCGCTACATGCGCGAGATCGCGCAAGCGGCGGACCGGCTCGGCTATCACGGCGTCCTGTTGCCGACCGGGCTCGGCTGCGAGGACGCCTGGACGACGGCGACGTCGATCGTCACGCACACGGACCGGCTGCGCTTCCTCGTCGCGCTGCGTCCCGGCGCGATCCTGCCCGCCGAAGCGGCGCGGCAGGCGGCGACGTTCGACCGTCTGAGCGGCGGCCGTCTGATGCTGAACATCGTCTCCGGCGGCCGCCCGAGCGAGCTTGCCGGCGACGGCATCTTCCTGGATCACGACGCGCGGTACGAAGCCGCCGGGGAGTTCTTGCAGATCTGGCGTGGATTGCTCTCGGGCGAGACGGTCGATTTCACCGGACGGCATCTCTCGGTCACGGGCGGAAGGCTCGCGCACCTGCCGGTGCAGCGCCCGTATCCGCCCCTCTACTTCGGCGGCTCGTCGGAGGTCGCGCGCCGGCTCGCCGCCGAGCAGGTCGATACCTATCTGACCTGGGGCGAGCCGCCGGCGCTCGTCGCCGAGAAGCTCGCCGACGTGCGCGAGCGTGCGGCACGTGCCGGGCGCACCGTCCGCTTCGGGATCCGTCTGCACATCATCGTGCGTGAGACCGAGCGCGAAGCGTGGGCCGCCGCCGACGCGCTGATCGGCGATCTCTCCGACGAGGTGATCGCCGCGGCACAGCACGCGCTCACCGTCGAGTCCGATTCGGAAGGGCAACGCCGGATGGTCGCGCTGCACAACGGCGACCGCCGCAAGCTCGAGGTGAGCCCGAACCTGTGGGCGGGCGTCGGGCTCGTGCGCGGCGGCGCCGGGACCGCGCTCGTCGGCGACGCGGGCACCGTCGCCGAGCGCCTGCGTGAGTACCAGGCGCTCGGGATCGACACGGTCATCGCGTCGGGGTTTCCGCACTTGGAAGAAGCCTACCGCGTCGCGGAACTGCTCTTCCCGCTGCTCGGGCTCGAGGGCGGCGAGGACGCCGGCATCGCGCGGACGGGTGGGACGTTCCTGGGCGGCGGTGCGCTCTCCGGCGAGAACTTCCCGCGCGGCGCCGCCGCGGGGCGGCGTTGACGGCGTGGCGGCGTAGCAACGTGGCTAAGGCAGGAGACTGCAAATCTCCGATCGCGGGTTCCGTACGAGTCTGTAGGATTCCACCGGACTTGAGACAGCCGACGCGGGAAGTCCCATTCAAGATGGAGACATCAAGGCGGAGCGGTGACGGTGTAATCCACTATTCGTAATCGGATCGCAATTTTGCGAGCGTTACCGTGGCGGAAGCGGTTCGACCGTCCGCGCGGAGCACGTCAACATCAAGGTCAGGATAATTGCGCTCAAAACGCGCTCGTTTCCAATCTGCGACTGTGAACGCCGCGCGTGCTGCACGGCCGTAGTCGTAGTCGGGAAGGTTTCGGCGTTTGACATCGTTGCGGATTCGAACCGCGAATCCCTCAAGATCACGGATGTTGCGCTCGATATTCTTCGTACTTGCCACGTAGCGCCCGTTCGCTATGACATATCCGGCGGCCCCCGGTTCGCCGGCCACCCGTTCCGCCGCGCTTCGCGCGCTCGGCCGACTGTGCCGAGGGCTCCGGCGACGCGAAGCAGCACGATCGCATGGATCTCAATCGGGACGGGAGGGGACGCTCCGGGCATCTGAGGGGCGATACGACCGACGATACCGCATCGAGCGAAGACCGTCAGACCGCTCAGAAGGCGCCTGCCTGCCCTGATTGCTAAAACGCCCCTGGCGCCTTTTGCGTGCTTTCTGGCGTGTCTCGCATGGGCCTGGGCCGGCCGCGGTTGTTAGAATCTTCTCGAGGCTTTCGATGAACAAGCACTTCCGCGTCCACGGCCGTCTCCGCACCAGGCTAGAGGAGCTAGGCGTCAGCGTACCTGTGGTCTTGCGCCGGGCCGGGCTTCCGCAGGACCTGTTCGACCGGACGCGCGCGCTTGTCACCACGGGAGAGCTCTTTGCCCTGTGGCAGGCGATCGGCGAGGTGAACGGCGATCCCACGATCGGGCTTGATATCGGAACGGAGACGAAAACGGAGCGCTTCCATCCGATGTCTTTGGCCGCGCTGTCAACCGAGAATCTCGGTGCCGCCATGCGGCATATGTCGCGTTACAAACTGCTCGCCGTCCCCGAAGAGATGGCCCTCGAAGCCGATGAGGAGGAGCTGCGCATTCAGTTCCGCTGGCTCCTCGCGACGGGTGCCGAGCCGCTCGCACTATCGGAGTATTGCTTCGCTTCGCTACTGTCTCTAGCGCGGCATGGTACGGGCAAACGGATCACGCCGCTGCGAATTGAATTCGTGCAGCCGCGCGCACACACCAAGGCGCTCAAGTCCTATTTCGGGTGCCCCGTCGTGTTCGGAGCACCGCACGACACGATCGTCTTTCGCGCGCAAGACGCCCAGCTTCCACTCGTTACGAAGAATAGCGAACTTCTGGCGATGCTTGCTCCGCAGTTCGAGGAACAACTCAAGCAGCAGCGCGGAGACCAAAGCTTCGCGGAACGCGTGAGCGAGGCGATACAGTTGCGGCTCACGGGGCATCGCCCCACGATCGAGGATATCGCGGACGCGCTTCACATGAGCTCGCGCACGCTTCAGCGGCGTCTGCAGGATGAGGGATCAAGCTTTCAGCGCGTGCTCGACGGTGCGCGCCATCAGCTCGCCCGCCATTATCTGGGGAATTCTCGCCTCGAACTCAACGAGGCTGCCTACCTCCTCGGGTACGAGGATGCAAACTCGTTCGCCCGTGCGTTTCGCGCATGGGAAGGTATGCCGCCGGCGCAGTGGCGCGACACGCATACATCAAGTGAATCTGCAATGCTTGTGGAGTGAAACGACCTACGTGAAAAAGCGTACTCTTGGAAGTGCTCTCGAGGTGTCCGCCATCGGCTTCGGCTGCATGGGCCTGAACTTCGGCTACGCGCAGTCCGTGAGCAAGGACGAGGGCATCAAGCTGATCCGGGCAGCCGTTGAACGCGGCGTTACCTTCTTCGACACCGCCGAAGTCTACGGGCCCTTCACCAACGAACTGATGGTTGGCGAGGCGCTGCAACCCATCCGCGATCGCGTCGTCGTCGCGACAAAGTTTGGTTTTGCGATTGATCCGGATACGGGTAAGCAAGTCGGTTTGAACAGCCGGCCCGAACACATCCGCGAGGTGGCGAACGCGTCGCTGAAGCGCCTCGGCATCGACATCATCGATCTGTTCTACCAACACCGCGTTGATCCGCAGGTGCCGATCGAGGAGGTCGCAGGGACGGTTAAGGAGTTAATCCAGGCCGGCAAGGTCAAGCATTTCGGCCTCTCCGAACCCGGAGCGCAGACCGTGCGCCGGGCGCACGCGGTTTAGCCTGTCACCGCGCTCCAGAACGAATATTCATTGTGGACCCGCGGACCGGAAACCAACGGGATCCTCGAAGCTTGCGAGGAGCTTGGCATTGGTCTCGTCGCCTACAGTCCGCTCGGCAAAGGTTTCCTGACCGGAGCGATGAGCAAGGATACGAAGCTCAACGAGGGCGATTTTCGTAAGGTCCTGCCGCGCCTCAAGCCGGACGCTATGGAGAAGAATCAGGCGTTGGTCGAGCTGTTGAAGCGGATCGGTGCGGCCAAAGGGGCGACACCGGCACAAACTGCGCTCGCCTGGCTCTTGGCGCAAAGGCCGTGGATCGTACCGATCCCTGGAACCACCAAGCTCCACCGGCTGGAAGAGAATATTGCTGCGGCGGATGTCGTGCTGACCGCCGATGACCTCGCCGAGATTCGGCGCGCGGCTGCGGAGATTCACATCGAGGGCGAGCGTTATCCCGAGGATCTGCTCGCTACCACCGGTCGATGAGCATGAAGACGCGTAAACTAGGGCGGCTCGAGGTCTCCGAAGTCGGCTACGGCACCATGAGCTTCGCATCGAGCTACGGAACCGCGCCCGATACACAAGAGGCCGTCCGTATCATCCGTGGTGCGTACGACCTTGGCGTCACGTTCTTCGATACGGCCGAAGCGTACGGCCCGTTCACGAACGAGAAGCTCGTCGGCGAGGCGCTCGGACCGGTTCGCGACAAGGTCGTCATCGCCACGAAGTTCGGCTGGAACATCGATGAAGAGACCGGCGTGCGGCATCCTGGACTCAATAGCCGTCCTGACCACATCAAGCGCGCGGTCGACGGGATGCTCAAGCGCTTGAATACCGACCGCATCGATCTGCTGTACCAGCACCGCGTCGACCCGAACGTGCCGATCCAAGACGTCGCGGGCGCGGTCAAAGAACTGATCGAGGTGGGTAAGGTCAAGCATTTCGGTCTCTCAGAAGCGGGCGCGCAGACGATCCGCCGGGCGCACGCGGTGCAGCCGGTTACCGCCATCCAGAGCGAATACTCGCTCTGGACACGAGACCCGGAAGCGGAGGTGCTGCCGCTCTGTGAGGAGCTCGGCATCGGCTTCGTTCCGTGGAGCCCGCTCGGGCAAGGCTTCCTCACCGGCAAGATCGACGCGAATACGCAATTCGAAAGCTCGGATTGGCGCGCCGCCTTCCCGCGCTTTACGCCCGAAGCGCTTAAGGCGAATCAAGTGCTGGTCGAAATTCTGCGCAGCATCGCCGAACGCAAGTCTGCGACGGCCGCGCAGATCGCACTGGCATGGCTGCTCGCCCAGCGGCCGTGGATCGTGCCGATTCCGGGTACGCGCAAGCTGGAGCGCGTCAAGGAGAACATCGGTGCGGCCGCGGTGACCCTGACGCCGGACGACCTGCGCGAGATCGAGGAGGCAGCGTCCAACATAGAGGTTCAGGGGGCTCGGCTTCCCGAGGCGATTCTCCAATACTCCTATCGTTAGGCCACCGATTGTCTGGCGACCGTTTTATCCCGGTGCAGACTGGTGAAAGCAGAGCGGCGCGCTGGCCGGTGCATAGCGCACCCGCTCCGGTGCGCGGTAGTCGCCGCCGCACGCGCAAGCGAGTCGAGTGCACCGTCCGGTAGAACGTTCGATGGCTTGCTTGAGCGGTGGGGCAGGTCGTGGCCGTTCGTCCTCCGGTGGACGCCCGGGGGTGAACGGGTTTCGGCGGGACGAAGCACGCCGAATGCCCTATGCCGCAGGCCCGCGATGAACGACGAGATCCTGAACCGCCGCATCAGCTACGAGCGCGGAACGCTGGACGCCGAAAGCGTCGCGAACGATCCATTCGCGCAGTTCGGCGCGTGGTTCGGCGAGGCGCTGCGGAGCCAGGAGATCGCCGAGCCGCACGCGATGACGGTCGCGACCGTCGGCGCCGACGGGCGTCCGTCGGCGCGCGTCGTGCTCCTACGCGGCTGGGATCGTCGCGGTTTCGTGTTCTACACGAACTACGAGAGCCGCAAGGCCGCGGAACTCACCGCGCATCCGTTCGCCGCGCTCGTTTTCTGGTGGGGGCCGTTGCAGCGCCAGATCCGCATCGAAGGCGCGGTCGAGCGGGCTGCGGAGGGTGAGAGCGACGCGTATTTCGCGACCCGCCCGCGCGGACATCGGATCGCGGCGTGGGCGTCACGGCAAAGCGAGATCGTTTCGGATCGCGCCGCGCTCGAACGCGCCGTCGGCGAGATCGAAGCGCGCTTTCCGGGCGACGTGCCGAGGCCGCCGTTCTGGGGCGGCTTCCGCATCGTCCCGGACCGCTTCGAGTTCTGGCAAGGGCGCGCCAATCGCGTGCACGACCGCATCGCGTACGCGCGCGACGGCGAGGAGTGGGTGATCGCCCGGCTCTCACCGTAGTCACGTCGCTCACGGCGATCGACGCACCTGCTCGGCGTCGTACGCCTCCTGCGCTTTGACGAACGTTTCGACGTTCGCGCCGATCCAGGTGAACAAGTCTGTCAGTCGGTCCGCCAGCTCGCGGCCGCTCGGCGTGAGGGCGTACTCGACGCGCGGGGGAATCACGGGATGGCTCGTGCGGGAGATGAGGCCGTCCCGTTCCAGCACGTCGAGCGTCTGGGCGAGCATCTTTTCCGAGATGCCGCCGACGCGTGCACGAATCTCCGAATAGCGCAGTTCGCGCTCGAGGAGCGCGGCGATGACCAGGCCGCCCCAGCGATTGCTTACATGATTGAGGACCTCACGTGCGGGACAGGCGTCCTTGAAACAGTCTCCGGTGATCGGCGGTGCGCGGTGGGACATGGGGTATCAGCTAACCTTTCAGTATGTACTTCCCTTTCGCCAGTTTTGTTCATACACTGGCGCTCCGACACCTTTTGCGGGGTAGAGCCCCGGGAGTACCATGTCCCAGCAACAGACCATCGTCGTCACCGGAGCGAGCTCCGGCTTTGGACGCGACATTGCCGAGCGTTTCGCGGGTGCCGGCTGGCGCGTGTTCGCGACGGTCCGCGATCCGCGCGGCCGCCACGCGCAATCCGCGGGCGAGCTCGAAGCGCGCGGCATTCACGTCGTCGATCTCGAGG
The DNA here is from genome assembly GCA_035493875.1 of Candidatus Limnocylindria bacterium. Classification (GTDB taxonomy): domain Bacteria; phylum Vulcanimicrobiota; class Vulcanimicrobiia; order Vulcanimicrobiales; family Vulcanimicrobiaceae; genus Vulcanimicrobium. The sequence continues at coordinate 27,692 of DATJHK010000030.1, read as the reverse complement.
TCACCGATCAAGCGTCGGTCGATCGCGCGGCCGCGGAGATTCTCGCCGCCGGTCCGGTCGACGTGCTCGTGAACAATGCGGGCTCCGTGTTTTTCGGCGTTCTCGAGGCGTTTACGGCGGAAACTGTCCGGAAGCAGTTCGAGGTCAACGTCTTCGGACCGCTGCGCGTCAATCGCGCGTTCTTGCCGGCGATGCGCGAACGCCGCGGGGGCCTCGTCGTGTTCGTGTCGTCGGTCGTGGGCCGTTTGGTGGTCCCATTCAACGGTGTGTACACCGCCTCGAAGTGGGCGCTCGAAGCGCTCGCCGAGACCGCGTCGTACGAGCTGGCGCCGTTCGGCATCGACGTCGCGATCGTCCAACCCGGCGCCTACGAAACGAACGTCTTGAAGTCCCGTACCGACGCCGACGATGCGCAGCGTCTGGCCGGATACGGCGAGGTCACGCCGCTCGCCCAGAACATCTTCGACGCGTTCGCGCAACTGGCGGCCGGCCACGATTCGCGTGAAGTCGCCGAAGCGATCTTCGCGCTGGCGCTCCAGCCGGCCGGATCGCGTCCGTTGCGCACCATCGTGCCCGACGATCCGTCGGTGGCGGCGATCAACGGCGCGGTGGCGCCGATCCAGCACGGCTTGATGACCGCCTTCGGCCTGGGCGCGTTGCTGCCGAAGGAGGCGACGGCCGCCTCTCGGTAGGCGGGAGCGGGAGAGACCGTCGTCCGCGCGGCGCGGACTCTCCCTACGCGGTCTGTTTGCGGCTGCGCACCAGGAACCACGCCAGCGGCGTGAAGGCAAGACCGATGCAGCCCGAGACCAGGAACGCGTCGGCGTAGGAGAGCGTCATCGCCTGCTGGCCGATCAGGTTGGCCAGGACGGCCGCGGAGTGTTCGTGGACGAACGTCGCCACCGTCGGGTCGCCGAGCGTCGCGTTGGAGCCGAGTGTGGTGAGGTGCATCTGCTCGCGGCGGTCGACGAGGGTGACGAGCGTCGCCGAGCCGATCGAGCCGCCGAGCTGGTTGAAGAGCGTCACGAACGAGGCCGCCTTCGGCGCCTCGGCCGGGACGACGGCGCGCTGTGTCGTGAGCAGCAGCGGCGTGTAGATCATCGCGCTGCCGATCCCGCCGAGCAGCCACGGGTCGAGGAACGTCCCGCTCGTGCTCCCGGTCGTGATCGTGCGCGAGAGCCAGATCGACGCGATCCCCGAGAGCAGCAGCCCGCCCGCGATGAGGATGCGCATGTCGAACTTGCGCGCGTTCGCGAGCCGGCCGATCCCGAAGGTGATCAGCCAGATCGGGATGCCGCGCGAACCGACGAGGAAGCCGGCCGCCGTCGAGGTCCAGCCGAGCTGGTCGACGGTGAACTGCGGCAAGAGCAGCATCCCGCCGTAGAACGTCAGCGCGTTCGCGACCGCCATCAGCGGCGCGACGGCGACGGCGACGTGGCGCAGCACGCGCAGGTCGACGATCGGCGCGCGGTGACGCAACTCCCACCACGCGAACGAGATGACCCCGACGACGGCGGTCACGGTGAAGACGACGATCAGCTGATTGGAGAACCAGTCGTCGGTCTGTCCTTGGTCGAGCACGTACTGCATCGAGCCGACCGTCACGATCAGCAACAGCACGCCGACGTAGTCGACCGGCGCCGGGCGGCCGGGATTGCCGGGGCGTAGAAATCGCCAGAGCAGCGCGACCGCGATCGCGCCGGGGACGAGGTTGACGTCGAAGACCCAGCGCCAGCTCATGTTGTCGGTGATCAGGCCGCCGAGGGTCGGCCCGACCGACGGCCCGAGCACGACGCCCATCGCGTAGATCGCCTGGCTCGTCCCGAGCTGCTCCGGCGGGAACGTCTCGCGCAGCACGACCTGCGCGGTCGCGAGGATCCCGCCGCCGAACGCGCCTTGTACGAGACGGAAGAGGATCAGCGCGCCGAGCGAGGGCGCCATACCGCAGGCGAGCGACGCGAGCGTGAAGCCGATGATCGAGGTGAGAAAGTACGGTTTGCGCCCGAAACGGAGCTGCAGCCACGGCGTGAGCGGGATGACGACGACGTTCGCGATCACGTAGGCCGTGAGAACCCACGTGCCCTCGTCGACGCTCGCGCCGAGGTTGCCTTCGATCGTCGGCAGCGCGACGTTGACGATCGTCGCGTCGATCGACATCAGCAGCGCGGCGAGCATCACGCCCGTGACGATCAGCCCGCGGCGATAGCCGGACTCGACGAGCGAAGCGGGGGCGGTATGCAAGAAAACTCCAAAAACGCCTCGCGATGAGACGTTCGTCGGTGAAAGGCGATAGGTTGTCGCGGAAGGACTGCTTGCGTCAGCCTCTCGGCGGAGCGTCGCGCCGCTCGCGTCCGGCCGCGACGCGGAACGCCGGCGTTGCCATCGCTTCCATTAATGCCACATTTCGTTGAACCCGCGGCTCGGCGCGGTCGTTTCAGGCCGCCGTTAGCCTGGACAAAGGCATAGCCCCGCGAACGAACCATGCCTCAGGCGGCGAAGGGAGCCCGCCGACCGCGCGCGCTACCGATGCAGCGTGACGAGTTCGGAGTACGGCATCGTGCCGCGGCGTGTGCATGACCCGGCTGAAGCGTTCCGCGTGTTGCGGGCGGACGGCGCGGTCGTGCTCACCGGCGCGGGCAGCTCGCGCGAGGACGCGCGCGGGATCGCGCAACGGGTGCTCGCGTCCCTCGCGCCGGTCGTCCCCGATCCGGCGCCGATCAAAGAGGGCGGCGGCAACAAAGACAACACCTACCGCACGTGGGAAGGCGACGACCGGCGCGTCGTGCCGTTCCAATCCGGTCACACCGACGGCTTCGCGTACGGCGACAAGTATCCGGACTACATCTTCCTGCTCTGCATCCGGCCCGCGGCGAGCGGCGGCGAATCGTTCGCGATCGACACGTACCGCATCCTCGACGCGCTCGCCGCTTCGGACTGTCCCGAGGACGCCGCGTTCCTCGCCTTTCTCACCGGCTCGCCGGTCGAGCAGACGGAGCCGGGGTTCCAGCGTTCCCTTGCGCCCGTGGTCCTCGACAACGGAAGGGGGCGCCGTATGTCGCGCTGGACGCCCGTGCAGCGGCCCGACCCTTCGCTCAGCGCCGACGAGCGGACGCGCCAGCGGATGTGGCTCGAGCGCTGGAAGACCCTGACGTATCAGGCCTCGCAGCACGCGCCGCGCTTTCTGCTGCAGCCCGGCGAAGCGTTGTGTCTGGACAACTACCGCATGCTGCACGGTCGCGAGGGATTCGACGACGTCGAGCGGACCTTGTGGCGGATCTGGGCCTGGACGACCGAGTCGACCGGTGCACCGGACGGACTGCTCTTTTCCGACAGCCGGTTCGCCGTCGCGCCGTGAAGCGCCGCGACTTCCTCCACGGCGCCGCCGCAGGGCTCGCCCTCGCCGCGACGTCGGCGCCCGCCTGCGCCGACACGCCGGTGACGACGCAGCTGCTCTGGATCAAGGACGTGCAGGCCGCCGGGTTCTGGCTCGCCGACGCCGAGGGCTACTTTCGCGCCGAAGGGATCACGTCGACGATCCTCGCCGGCGGCCCGAACCTGGGCAGCCCGGAATCGTTCGTCGTCGGCGGACGGGCCGACGTCGGGATCGATCAGCTCGAGCGGATCGTCGATGCGATCAACGCCGGCGCCGATCTGGTCGTGCTCGGCGCGATCTACCAGCGCAGCCCGGCGGGGATCCTCTCGCTCCCGACGCGCCCGATTCGCACCGCGCACGACATTCTGGGCAAGCGCATGGGGCTGCAGCAGGGCGGCAACCTCTACATCGACGGGATCCTGAACCTGCACCGCCTTCCGCACGACTACACCGAGGTCGTCGTCGGCTTCGACCCGCAGCCTCTGGTGGAAGGCGCCTGCGACGGGTACCTCTGCTACGTGACGAATCAGCCGCTGACGCTCGCCGAGCACGGCACGAAGGCGGTCGCGGTGACGTTCGAGCAGCTCGGCTTCGCCGACTACGGGGAGTGTCTGTTCTGCACGCGTGACTATCTGAGCAAGAACCGTTCGACGCTGGTGAAGTACCTGCGCGCGGTCCGGCGCGGCTGGACGGCGAACCTGCGCGATCCGGCGCCGGCGGCGCGTCTCGCGGCGCGCACCTACGGAGAGAGCCTCGCGCTCGACGAGACCCAAGAGACGGCGCAGAACCGCGCGCAGACGCCCCTCACGCAGAGCGCGCTGACGCGCGCGCACGGGTTGCTGTGGATCGACGAGCACCGTATCGCGGGGCCGATCTACGCGAGCCTGCGCGCGACGGGACGCACGAAGCTCCCTCCGGTGAACCGCCTGTTGGACCTGAGCGTCCTGCGCGACGCGGCTGCCTGATCCCGCCGAAACTGCGGAGGCGTTGCTACGCCGGAGGCGCGTCCGCCAGGGCGATCGACGTCACCTCGGCGATCGCGCTCAAGTGCGCGCGGTCCGTCTCCGAGTACGGGTGATGCTTCGAGTGAACCACCGCGATGTGAGCGATGAATCCGCTGCGCGACCGGACGTTCGCGACCATGTAATCGACGTCCGGCCAGTCGATCACCTCGAGCGCACGACGGAACTGCGTGGCGAGATCAGGGCTCGGCGGCGGTTGCCCGGCGCGCGTGAGCACCTCGCCCGGTTGGGCGAGGACCGGGTGGTAGTTCATCTCTTCGACGATGGCGGGCTCGCAGTGTGCGCGCGTGAACGCGTGAAACGTTTCCAGGCGACGACGCGCGTCCGGCCCGCCTATCGCGGCAGGGCGTTCCCAGCGGCCTTCTCCGACCCGCACCGTGCTCATCATGAGATCGGGCGCGTAGTGCGTTGCGCCGTGTTCACGAACGATCGTCAGCGCCTCCGTTTCCGAGCTCGCGGCCCAGAGCCGGCGCGTGAGCGAGCGTAACGGCGCGAACGCGTCGAGAACCGTGCTCGACCGCGGCTGGAGCTTCGTCGAGCAGAGCTCGGGCACCGCGAGTTGGAAGAACGCCGCGCGTTCGACGGCATCGAGCATCAGCGTATCCGCGACGCGTGAGAGAAGGGTCGGAGAGGCGCGGACCTGCCGACCGGATTCCAGCATGCCGTACCAGGGTCGACTGATGCCGGCGGCTTCCGCGATTTCTTCTTGCGTGACCGCCTTGCCGACGCGAGTGGGGAACCGCAAGTACGGTCCGAGCGAGCGCGATTCGGGGTGGATGCGAGCGCGACATCGCTTGACGAACGCGCCCAGCTCCGCGGATGCTTCCGCCTTCCGTCCTCCTTCGTGGGCGACGTCAACGTGCGCCACGATCGTGCGCGACCGCCGCGGACGTTCGTCGTGACATTAGCTCTACTCTGAGCGTTCAGCGGCCATCCGTCCATAGCTCAAAGTTCATAGGCCGTGCGGCGGACGGCACGGTGCCACCCTGGTGGCACTCGCCGCCGGCACGATGAGGCCGTGCTGATCGCCCAGATCACGGATACGCACATCCGTCCCAAGGGCAAGCTCCTGCACCACATGGTGCCGACGGCGCGGTATCTGCGTCGCTGCATCGTGCAGCTCGAGACGATGGAACACCGTCCCGACGTCGTCGTCGCGACCGGCGACCTCGTCGATCGCGGGAAGCCGAAGGAGTACCGGCGGCTGAAGAAGATCCTCGCTCGCCTGAGCATCCCGCTCTTCGTCGTGCCCGGTAATCACGACGATCGCCGTGCGTTTCGCGAAGCCTTCGAGGATCACGCGTATCTCCCGGCGCACGGCCCGCTGCAGTACGTGATCGACGGCTTTCCGCTACGGCTGATCGGGTTGGACACGACGCGCAAGAAGCATCCGGGCGGGGAGCTCGACGACACCCGGCTCGCGTGGCTCGCGGCGAGGCTGGACGAGCAGCCGCGGCGCCCGACGTTCGTCTTCATGCACCACCCGCCGTTCGCGACCGGGATCGCGCCCGTCGACCGGCACGGCTTCCGCGGCTTGGACCGCTTCGCGGCGCTCGTCGCGCGCCATCCGCAGATCGTCCGGATCGTCTGCGGGCACATCCATCGGCCGACGACCATCCCGTTCGCCCGCACCGTCGCATCGAGCGCGCCGAGCACCGCACCGCAGCTCGTCGTCGACCGCGGCGCCTCGGGATTCTACGGGATTCGGCTCGAACCGGCCGGCTTTGCGTTGCACCGCTTGAACGGAAGCACGATCGAGACGACGCTGCGCCCCGTCGAGGCCTATCCGACGCCGCCCCGTCCGCGACTCTCGGCCGTCTCTTAGCGAATGACGAATCGGTCCGACGTCGGCGGTGCGGGCGGCACGACGTCCGAGTCGCAGACGGGTTCCGGCGCGAGCGAGACCCCGCGCAACCACGGGTGAGAGGGCACGGACGACACGCCGAGCCGCACGTCCAGGACGTCGTCGCTCTCCACGCGTGCCAGGCGGGACGCGATGGGCGCGATCTCCTGCGGACCGCGCTGTCCGGAGCCGCCGGCGATCGCCGGTCCCATCGGCAGCACCGAGACGAGGTAGCGCCCGGGCGTGATGCCGACGCGCCCGAAGCGGCCGTCAGCGCGCACCGGAAACGTCGTCGTCGTCCCGTCGTCGATGTCGCGGAGCCGCACGCGCACGTTCGCGACGGGAGCCTGCGTGCGACACGAGTAGACCAGGCCGCGAATCGTCGCGGGACCCTGAGCATCCGCGCGTGCGACCATCCCGACGGTGATCAGTGCAGCGGTCATCGCGGTAGCTCGAAGATACTCCATGTGGGGACGCTTCGTCGCTGAACGATGCATCGCTTCGAAAGCCCGCGTCGCTTCCGCCGTTCGTGAGAGCCGGCACATCGAAGAGGGCGTCCCGCCGTGCGGCAAGGCATGGGGCCGCGGCGGGCAGCGTTCGGCGCAGATAGACGCGAAACGCGGCCGAACGCAGACGGCATGCCGGGACGAAATCCTGGTGTACGAGCGCGTTCAGCGACGGAAAGAAGACGGCGTGCCGGCTCGCGACGATCGCGTCGGCGGAGCGTGCGCCGGCGAGGTACTGGGCTTGTTCGGCACGTTCGCGCGGCCCCGTCGCCACGGTGTCGGCATGGTTCGGGAAGCGTCCCGCCGCATCGCGCCGCGCGCTCAAGTAGATCCCGCCGGCGTAACCGTAGACGAGGATCCGGCTCCGACGCGGGAGCGCCGCGTCGAGCTGCCGTCCGACCGCGGCGCTCTCGCGTGCCTCGCCCATCTCCTGAGCAGCGGCGTTACGGAACGTCGCGAACATCGCCGGCACACGCATGCTCAAGACGAAGACGAGCACCGCGGTGACGACGCGACGCACCGGCGGGGCCTGCCATCCTTCGCTGAACGCCGCGATCAGAAAGACGAGCGGCGCGACCGCCGGTAAGAATTCGTGCTGCGAGAAGGCGAGGCTGATCGCCGCCCCCGCCAATGCGCAGACGAGCCAGGTCACGGCGAACCGCTCGCGATCGTTCGTGGGCCGATGCAGGACCGCGAGCGCCAGGACGGCGGGGATGAGCAGCGCGGTCGCGTTGAGGACGTCCCAGAGCTTGCGGGCCTCGGCTCCGAGCAGCCCGCGACTCCACCGTATCGCCTGCCAGCCGTACACCTCCCGCACACCCGCCGCGATCGCCGTCGTTCCGAACATGCGCGTGACGAGCACGGCACATCCCGCGGCCGAGACGATGAACGCCGCGAGAAAGCGCCGGCGTGCCGAGGACTCTGTGCAGAGCGCCGCTACGGCGAACGCTTGGAACACGGCCGGGAGCCAGAACGTCGCGGCGAGCGTCAGCAGCAGCCCGCTGGCAATCGGCGCGTCGGCTTGCGCGGCAACCAGCGCTGCCATGATGAAGAGCATGGCGTACGGCTCGGTGTAGTTGAAATGCCGTAACGGCGGCAGGCTCAGAAGAACGGCGAGCGCGAACGTCGCCGGCGCCCAGTGCGCGACCTGCGCACGTCGCGCGAACGCGGCGAAGAGCGCGAGCGTGGCGAGCAGCACCGCGACCTCGGCGACCCAGTGCAGCACGTACCGCGCGCCGAACAGCAGCTGCCAGAGTGCGTTGAGATAGTAGATGCTCGGCAACTTGTCGTCCCAGACGTCTCGGTACAACGTCTTGCCCTCGACGAGCGAGCGGCCGACGTACTCGAAGAGCGCCGCGCTCGCGACCGGGAGGTGATAGAACGCGACCGCCGTCGCGAGCACGAAGACGACCGCCGCGATGAGCCAAGCGCGTGCAGGGCCGTTCGGCCGCGCGTCCTTCAGCACGGCGGCGGACGACGCGCGGCGATCCGGCGGCTGACATAGATCTTCGGACCCTGAGTGCGGCCGACGCAGATCGGGGTGAACTCCGAGCGCAGTATCGCGTCGAGCTGTGCGAAATCCGCGATCCCGCTCGCATCGACGATCACCGCGCCGGCCTGGCGCACGTCGTCGAGATACTCGGCGTACCGAGCCGGCGCGAGTTGCGGTGCGGCGAGCGCGAGGCCGAACGTGTTGGCGAAGCGTCCCGATGCATCACGGTTCGCGGTCAGATAGATCCCGTCGGAAGTGCCGTAGACGAGGATGCGGCTGTCCTTCGGGAGCACGTCGTCCACGATCCGACCGACCTCGGCGGTGACGCGGCCGCCGTAGCGCTGCTCCGCGATCGCGCCGCGCATCGTAGCCGTGATGTGCGGCAGCCGGGTGAGCAATGCGGCCACGAGCACACCGAGCACGATCTTGCGCGCGAGCGAGAACCGCTCCCAATCGGCGTAGACCGCGATCGTGAAGACGAGCGGGGGGACTGACGGGATGAAGTAGTGCTGGAAGAAATTGAGGTTGATCGCCGCCCCGGCGAGTGCACACGCGAGCCACACGAGGGCGAAACGCTCCGTGCGCGTCCGCGGCGTGCGCACGACGCCGATCGCGAGCACGATCGGGACGATCAATCCCGTCGCCTCGAGATTCGAGAACAGCGTCGTGCCGGCGGCGCGGAACGCCGACGCACCGCCCCGCGATTTCAAGCCCTCGTAGCTGCGCATGTCGTGAAGCAGCGAAGCCACGACGGGCGGCGTGAAGAGCCACAGCATGAGCGCGGCGTACGCCGCGCCGGCCGCGGCGAAGCCGATGAGGAAGCGGAGCCGTGCGGGACGATCGGGGAGGTAGAGGGCGAGCGCGATCACCATCAAGCTCGCCGGGATCCAGAACGTCGCCGCCAAGCAGAGCAGGGCGCCGCTCGCGATCACGGTGCGACGCTGCGCGGCGACCAACGCCGCCATGATCAGGGCGAGCGCATACGGCTCGGTGTACCCGAAATGCTGCAGCGGAAGCAAGGAGAGGAGTACCGCGAGGGCGAGCGTCGCGGGACCCCATCGCCGCACGCCTTCCTCGAGGGCGAAACGCGCGAACAGGGCGATCGTCGCGAGCAGGACGCCCAGCTGCGCGATCCAGTGGAACACGTAGCGCGAATCGAACGCGAGTTGAAGAAGCGCGCTCAGGTAATAGATGCTGGGCAGCTTGTTGTCCCAGACGTCGCGGTAGGGCGTCTTGCCCTCGACGATCGATCGGCCGACGTACTCGAAGAAGCCCGCGCTCCCCGTCGGGACGGTGTAGAAGAGGATCGCGGCGACGATCGCAAACGCGATCGAGCCGGCGAGCCAGAGCATCCCGAGGTCGTTCTTCTCCCGGAGCCGCGAGCTCGCGCGAACCTTCGATGCGCCGACCGTGGTCACGCCCATTGCGTGCGCCGTCGCCGGGTACCGGAGAAGAGCCATTCGAGCGGCGCGACGATCGCGCCGGCCAGCAGCAGGGCGAGCCCGATGGAGCGTGCCGGGCTCGCTGCGGGATGCCGTGTCCGCGGCGCGGGCGCGCCCGGCGCTCCGATCGAACCGCCGCGTGCGAGCACGATCGGCGCGCCGCTCGCGAACGGCAGCGGCGAGACGGCGCTGCCCGAATCGCCGGACGGCGGCGGGATCGCCCAGACGTAGCGCGGGAGCGGGGCCCACGGCGGGCCGACCTGGACCGTGATCTCGTCGTGGCTGCGAGAGGCGAACGTCGCCGCGCCCGATTCGCGCGTGACCTCGGTGACGCGCGGGTGCTGATCGCCGATGTGCCAGCGGAAGATCCGCACCTTGCCGCGATACGTCGCCGCCCGCGATCGCGTCAGCTCTTGTCCCCAGACGTCGAAGAACTGCGCGAGCGAGAAGGTCTGATGCGCCTCCTGCGGCTCGACGTGCACGATCCCGGTGGCGTCGTGCGTGTGCATCCAGTAGACGCAATCGTCGTTTCCGGCGTAGGCACCGCCTGCGTAGGGGCCGCTCGGGTACGGCGCGACCTGCGGACCGATCATTCCGATCCCGAGCGGGACTGCAAGTTGCCGCCCGCGGACGAACAGGCTGACGTGGACGTCTTGGTGGTAACCTTTCTCGGGATCATAGGTGCACGCGATCCCGTCGATCGACGGCGCGCGGGTCGGTGAGGCGACGACCAGGCCGAACAGCAGGGTGAACGCCGCGAACCACAGCGCGGCGCGTTGCGGGAGGCCGTTGACGTTCGTACGCGCTTGGAAGACGAGGATCGCGCATCCTACGAGCAGCGCGAGGACGAAAGCGCCGGTGATCAGCGGCGTCGATGCGTGCGTGACGACGCGCCGACCGGCCTGCGCAGCAAGCGCGGCCAAGCAAAGCACGACGAGCCACTGGTACCATCGCACGTTTCCAGCGTAGCGGGGCGCGACGCGACGCGTCGAGCCGTCATACGTCCCGTTCGGCTAGTATTCCGGAGCATTCGACGGGGAGGGTCAGGCCTGTGGGTCGGGGGCGGCCGGGCGATACCCTGTGATCACTGCCGTGAGCACTTCCTCGATGGCCTCGCTGCCGTGCGCGTAACCGTCCTCGCCGTGCTGCTCCTCATCGCCGCGGCGTCATTCCAGGCGTCCGCTTCCCGGGCCGATACGGCGACCGACTATCTGACCGATCATTTCGACAACGCGCGGCTGGGCTGGAACCCGCACGAGACGGTCCTCACCGTCCGCAACGTCGGCCCGCAGGCGTTCGGACTGCGATTCACGATCCCGGTCGACGGCCAGGTCTATGCGCAGCCCCTGTACCTGCACGCGGTTGCGATCCCGCAGCGCGGTACGCGCGACGTGCTGCTGGTCGCGACCGAGCACGACACCGTGTACGCCTTCGACGCGCACAGCGGCGAGACGCTGTGGAAGACCGGGGTCGCCGGCTGCTGTGGCGCCGAGCCGGTCGACGTCTCGTACGTCGGCGTGTGTCACGTCGCACCGGAGATCGGCATCTCGTCGACCCCGGTCGTCGATCGCGCCGGAGGGACGGTGTACGTCCTCGCCAAGGCGATGCGCCGCGACGGGGGCACGATGACGTTCCACCACACGCTGCACGCGCTCGCGCTCGACACCGGGCAAGAGCGGCGCAATCCGGTCGAGATCACCGGCACGACGACGCTCACGAATCGCGGCGTCTTCACCTTCGGTCCCCAGTGGAAACACAATCTGCGCCGCCTGCTCGGGAACACGCTGCGGTTCGATCCGCTCGTGCACTACAGCCGGACCGGCCTGCTCCTGCGCGACGGCATCCTCTACTTCGGCTACGGTTCGCACTGCCACGACGCGGAGGCGCACGGCTGGGTGTTCGCGTATCGCGCAGTCGACCTGCACCAGGTCGCGAGCTTCGTCACCGTCCGTGATTGGCAAGCCGAGAACGGCGGCGGCGTCTGGCAAGGCGGGGTCGGGATCAGCGCCGATCACGACGGCGCGCTCTATCTCGCGAGCGGGTACGGACCGTTCGACGCGAACGACGGCGGCGCGAACTATGCCGACAGCGCCCTCAAGCTCTCGCCGGATCTGCGCGTCGTCGACTACTTCACGCCGTACACGCAAGCGGAGCTGGCCCAGAACAAGGGCGATTTCGGCGGGACCGGGATCGTGGTGCTCCCCGATCAGCCCGGTCCCTACCCGCACCTTGCGCTCGCGGCGAGCAAGATGCGCGCGCTGTTCCTGCTCGACCGCGACCACTTGGGGAACTACACGCCCGGCGGGCCGGACAAGGTGCTGCAGGTCATCGGCGACGAGCACGACCGTACCGACTGGTGCATCGGAACCTGCGGCAGCTCGGCCTATTATGAGGGACCCACGGGCCGGGTGATCTTCAACGTTTGGGCGCAGGATGCACTGCGTGCGTACCGCCTGGTGACGAGCGGTCAGCGGCCCCATCTGGTCCCCGCCGGGCACTCGCCGAACATCTTTCCGGGTTCGGGCGGCGCGACCCCGACCGTCTCTTCGAACGGAAACCGGCCGGAGACCGGGATCGTGTGGGTGACGACGCGGCCCAACATCAACGAGGTCCGCACGCGCCCGGTGCAGCTGTTCGCCTACGACGCGACCGATCTCTCGCACGTCCTCTTCTCGGCGCCGATCGGCTTGTGGCCGAACAGCAAAGGGCACCCGTTCCTCACGCCGACCGTCGTCGACGCAAGCGTCTATGTCGGCGGCTACGACCGTGTCTGGGTCTTCGGGCTGCACCGTCCGCCGCTCGCCTCCGCACGGAAGAACGCGCGGTGATCCGCGCGCGCGGCATGCTCGTCTGCGGCGCGCTGATCGGCGCGAGCGCCGTGGCGATCGCCCTTCTTTTGTTCGCGATGCGCCGCGCCTGGTCGCCGCCCGCCGGGTTCTCGGCCGCCGCCGTGTTTTGGAACGAACGCGTGCCCCACGCCGCCGCCTGGTGGCCGCGCCTGCTTGCCGCCGAGATCGTGTGGAGCGCGGCCCTGATCGCGCTCGTCGCGCTGCTCGTCGTCGCCGGGAGCCGGGCGCCGCAGGCGGTCGTGCGCGTACTGTTCGCGGCGGAGGCGGTGCTGCTCGCGATCTTTCTCGTCACGCCGATGCCGCTCGACGCCGATCAGTATGCGTACGTCGCGTACGCGGACCTCACGGATCTCGGCTACAACCCGTACGATCCGCCGCGCAAGCACGCCGCGCCAACGCGGCAGCTGCACGAGGCGGCGACGGTCTGGAGCAACGGCGAGGGAGCGCCGGACGCGCGCGAGCGCGTCGTCATTCGCGACAAGTACGGACCGGCGCTGACGCTGCTGATGGGGGCCGCGGTGCGGCCCTGGCTCGGTGCGAGCCTCGAGACGCAGGCGCGCCTCTTGCGCGGGCTCGCGGCCCTCGCCGCCTTCGCGATCTCGCTCCTGGTGTGGGATCAGTTGCGCTCGCGGCGCTGGGGCCCGGCCGGCCTCGCCGCCTTCGCGCTGAATCCGCTCGTCATCACGCAGAGCGCGATCGGCGCCCACGACGATCTCTTCGCCGTGCTGCCGGCGCTCGCGGCGTACGCGTGCGCCCGGCGGGAACGCTATCTCGCCGCCGCGGCGTTGCTCGGCCTCTCCGCCGCGTGCAAGCTGACCTTCCTGCCGTTCGCGTTGCCGCTCCTGGCGTTCATCCTCGTGCGGACGCGGAAGATTACGCGAGCGTTCGCGGCGGGCGTCGTGGTGATCGCCGTCCCGCTCGTCTTCGCGCTGCCCTTCGGCTGGTGGGCGGCGCTGATCCGGCCGTACGAGGACGCGCGCGCGTACAACGCATCGCTGCTCTTCGCGTACGCCGGCGGCGCCGTCGCGCGGCTGTCGGGTTCGCCGCAGCTGGTTGCGCTCGTCCGCGGCTGGTCGGCACCCGTCTTGATCGTGCTGTGCGCCGTCGTCATCACCGTGCTCGCGCTGCGGCGAATCCGCGCGCCGTTCGTGGAGATCGCGCTGCTGTTGCTGCTCTTCACCGCCGCTCGACAACAGACGTGGTACGCGCTCAACCTGATCCCCGCGCTCCTGATCCCGCGACGCTGGGCGCTCGGAGTCTTCCTGGGCTGTACGCTGGCATCGCAAGCGATCCAGCGCAAGAACTTCATCGGCGGCTGGGACGCACCGCCGTTCTTGCCGTTTCTGATCGCGGCGGTCGTCCTCCCAACCGTCCTTGCCCTGGCGTACGAGCGGCTCGGCGGGGGCGGTAGTGCGAGCGCCCTGCTCCCGCAGGCAAGCATCCCCGCCGAGCTCCCTGAGGGCGGCCGTTAGCTCGCAAGCTCTTGTGTAGACGACCGGTCTAATCCGTGCTACTCTCCTCGCGTGAGTACGTCCCGGGGACAGATCGACAACCGCCGGCGCATCCTGGACACGGCACGCCCCATATTCGCGAGCAAGGGGTTCTCCGCCGTCGGGCTCTCGGAGATCCTCACCTCGGCCAAGGTGCCGAAGGGATCGTTCTATCACTACTTCGCCTCGAAGGAGGCGTTCGGCGAAGCGCTGCTCGAGGAGTATTTCGCCGGATACCTTGCGCGGGTCGAGGCGATCTTGTCCTCATCGCGGGGACGTGCCGCCGATCGTGTGCTGCGGTTTTGCGAGGACTGGAGCGCAGCGTACGTCAACGGCGACGTCGAGGACCAGTGCTTGGTCGTCCAACTCGGCGCGGAAGTATCCGATCTCTCCGATCGGATGCGTGCGATCCTGCGGGAGGGGACGAGCCGCGTCATCGGGATTTTGGCCCGGTGCCTGGACGAGGGCCTTCGGGACGGCTCCGTGCGAGGCGTCCAAAGCGCCACGGACACCGCGACGGCACTCTACCAACTGTGGCTCGGCGCGACGCTGCTCTCCAAATTCACGCGCAACGGCCAGCCGTTCGACGTGGCGATGGAGAGCACGCGAAGGCAGCTGGGCCTCCCTCCGTCGGTCACCAAACCGGCTTCCTGACAACGACCCGGTCTCGCGGTACGGGCGTATCGGGATCGTGTGCGCCGTCATCGGAGACGACCGGTCTACTAAAATGGGAAACAAAACGATGCATAACTTCGAGTTCTACAACCCGACCCGAATCGTGTTCGGAGCGGGAACGATCAGCCGGCTGGATGAGGTGATCCCGTCCGGTGCCCGCATCTTGATCCTCTACGGCGGCTCGAGCGCGGAAAGGAACGGGACCCTCGAGGAGATCCGCAGCGCGCTCGCCGCGCGGGAAACGCGCGAGTTCGGTGGGATCGAGGCGAATCCGACCTTCGAGACGCTGATGCGAGCCGTCGAGCGCGTCCGCACGGAGAGGCTCGATTTTCTGCTCGCCGTCGGCGGCGGCTCGGTCATCGACGGCACGAAGTTCGTCGCCGCCGCAGCGCCTTTCGCGGGCGATCCGTGGAGCATCCTCGAGAGCGCCGGTGCGACGGTGGGAAGCGCGCTTCCGTTCGGTACGGTGCTGACGCTGCCCGCAACCGGTTCCGAGATGAACAACTTCGCGGTCATCACGCGCAAAGCGACGCAGGCAAAGCTGCTTTTCGCAAGTCCGCACGTGTTTCCGCGCTTCTCGATCCTCGACCCGACCAAGACGTACAGCCTGCCGGCCCGCCAGCTCGCGAACGGGGTGGTCGACGCCTTCTGCCACACGGTCGAGCAATATCTGACCTATCCGGCGCAAGCGATGGTGCAGGACCGCTTCGCCGAGGGACTTCTGCTCAGTCTGATCGAGCTGGGGCCGCAGGTGCTCGCGCAGCCGTACGATTACGATCTGCGCGCGAATCTCATGTGGGTCGCGACGTCGGCCCTCAACGGCTTGATCGGGGCCGGCGTGCCGCAGGACTGGGCCACCCACGGCATCGCGCACGAATTGACGGCGCGCTTCGACCTCGATCACGGGCGTACGCTCGCGGTCGTGCTGCCGTCCATGCTGCGCATCCGCAAGGAGAGCAAGCGCGCGAAGCTGCTGCAATACGCCGAGCGCGTCTGGAACTGCACCACGGGCACGGACGATGAGCGGATCGACGATGCGATCGATCAGACGCAGGCGTTCTTCGAACGTCTCGGCGTCAAGACGCGTCTCTCCGACTATCAGATCGGGCAGGATGCGATCGGCGTTCTCGTTGCGCAGTTGAAGAATCACGGCATGACGCATCTCGGCGAACATCGGGACGTCACGCTCGAGGTCAGCCGTCGTGTGCTCGAAGCCAGTCTCTGAGCGCGAGCGAGTCGCCATGACGTCCTCACGCAACGCGGCGCAGAATCGCCGCATCGTCCTCGCCGGCCGGCCGCAGGGCGCACCCGAGCCGAGCCATTTTCGGCTCGAATCAGCGCCGGTGCCGGAGCCGGGGGAGGGTCAGGCTCTGCTGCGCACCCTGTATCTCTCGCTCGACCCGTACATGCGCGGCCGCATGAGCGACCGTCCGTCCTACCGGCCGCCGGTCGCGCTCGGCGAGGTCATGGTCGGCGGCACCGTCTCGCGCGTCGTCGCGTCTCGTCATGACGGGTTCGCGGTCGGCGATGTGGTGCTCGGCTTCGACGGATGGCAGGAGTATGCGCTCTCCGACGGCAGCGGTCTGACCAAACTCGCGCCCGAGATGACGCACCCGTCCCATGCGCTCGGTGTGCTCGGGATGCCGGGCTTCACGGCTTGGCATGGATTGCTGACGATCGGCGCGCCGAAGCCGGGAGAGACGGTCGTCGTCGCCGCCGCGAGCGGCGCCGTGGGTTCCGTCGTCGGTCAACTCGCGAAGATGAAGGGCTGCCGTGTGATCGGGGTCGCCGGCGGGTCGAAGAAATGCGCCCATGTCGTGGACGATCTCGGTTTCGATGCCTGCATCGATCATCGCGATCCCGGCTTCGCGCGAAAACTGGCCGCTGCGTGCCCGAACGGCATCGACGTCTACTTCGAGAACGTGGGAGGCGCGGTCCTCGACGCGGTGCTGCCGCTCCTGAACGTCGAGGCGCGTGTCCCGGTCTGCGGCCTGGTCGCGCAGTACAGCGATACGGAGCCGCCGCCGGGCCCCGATCGCCTGCCCTTGCTGATGAACGCGATCCTGATGAAGCGGATTCGCGTGCAGGGCTTCATCATTCTGGACCATTACGGCGAGGCGTTCGAGGCGTTCGTGCGCGCGATGAGCGGCTTGGTCGGCGATGGCCGCGTACGGTTCTTCGAAGACGTCGTCGACGGACTGGAACACGCGCCCGAGGCCTTCATCGGGATGCTGCAAGGGAGGAACAACGGGAAGGTGGTGATCCGTTTTCCCGAAGGCTGACCGTTCGGCTCGCGGGTTTACTCGGCGGGGGCGGACGCGGAGAGCCGCAGACGCCAGAGCCAGGCGGTGCCGAGCGCGAACTCGACGATCACGCAGAGCAGCGCGATGCGTGGGCCGAGCCCCGCGCTGCGCGTGTCGAGGGCGTTGACGAGCGGCGCCGTGATCGCCGGTGCGACGACCTGCGGGATCGCGGCGGCGAGGTTCCAGACGCCCATCGCCGAGGCCATCGCCGCGCGCGGGAGGACGGCGTACGCGATCGCCCAGTCGGCGGTGAAGAAGGCGCCCCACGCGGCGCCCGCGCCGACCGCGCAGGCGAGCGCGACCGCGACGCTCGGCGCCGCCGCGAACGCGCCGACGGCGATCGCGATCGCGGCGCACGCGACGCTGACGACGACACGCTTGTCGAGGCGGTCGGCGGGCGCACCGGCGAGCGCCGCGCCCGCGACGCCGGCGATCGTGAACGCGAGGAAGAGCACTCCGGTCGTCGTGCGCGCGTCGGCGACGCCGAGCGATTCGCGCACGAAGAAGAACAAGAAGCCGAAGAGCGTGTAGAATCCGACGTTGATCAGCGCGCGCGACGCGAGCACCGTGCGCGCGGCGGCGTCGAGGCGCAGCGGCGCGGCGGCCTCGCGCGAGCGCGGGAGGCTCGCGACGTGGGTGTCGGTGAGCCGCCACCCCGCGACCAGACATGCCGCGAGCGCGCACCCGAGGAACGGGCCGTGGAGCAGCGTCGTCAGCAGCAGCCCCACGACGCTGCCGAGGAACTGGTGCACGCTCATACACGACGACGCGCGGCCGATGCGTTCCGGCTCGACGTAGTCTGCGACGATCGCCTGATACGGCCCGCCGCCCACGTTCATCCCGAGCTGCAGGAGAAGCGTCGCGGCCCACAGCCACCCGAGCGACGGGACGATCGGGAGCGCGACGATCGCCGGGACCGCGAGCGCGACGCCGAGACGGTAGAAGAGGCGCCGCGATCCGGTGCGGGCGCGGTGCCGGTCGGAGAGGAGCCCGGCGACGACCTGGACGACCGCTGCGCACCCCGCGCCGACCGCGGCGAGCGCGGCGTAGGCGCCGACGGGATGCGCGCTCAGCGCGGTGGCACGCTCCTGCAGCACGACGCCGAGGATCGCGGTCCAGACCGCCTGGATCCCGAACCAGAAGAAGCCTAGCCGAGCCGCGCGCACGCGTACCGGTATTCTTCGAGCGTGTCGACGTCGTAGCAAAGCCCCGGATCGGTGTCGCGGACGGCGCCGACCGAGACCCGCAGGACGCGCCGCGCGTACGCCTCCACGTCATCGACGCCGAGGCGTTTGGTGAGGAAGCGCAGACAGAGCCCTGGGCCGAGGAGGCGCGCGAGCGCGAAGAGGCTCTTGCGCGCGTCGAAGAACCGGGTCGCGAGGCTGCGCACCGGCTCGAGCGCCTCGGGGGCCAGGACGAACGCGCACGCGTTCACGACGCGCTCGCCGCGCAGGGTGACCCCGTGGGGCGGTGCGCCCGGGAAGCGCGCGTCGAACGCGCCGACCGCCGTCAGGCCCATCGTCAGCGCGAACGGCGCGCTGCGCCCGATCAGGTCCTGCAGCCCCGCGCCGTCCGCGAACGGGAGGTCCGAGGTGAGGTAGGCGAACCGCTCGCCGCGCCACGCGTCGAGCGCGCGCAGCACGTTCGTCCCGCCGTCCTCGACCGCGTCGATCACGCCGACCCCGGTGCCTCGGAGGTGCGCCCGGACCTCCGGGCCGCCGACGACCGCGACGCCGTCGATCCCGGATTGCGCGCAGGCGTCGAGCGCGACGTCCAAGAGCGTGCGCGCGCCGAACGGGGCCAACGCTTTCACGCGCGTCCCCGCGGCGTGCGCGAACGCTCCCTCCAAGGTCCCTCCGGCGGTGATCACGGCGCGCATCGGACGCCGGGTTCTGCGGCGGACGGCCGCTTACCGGTCGCTCGACGCAGCGCCGTAGATCAAGCGCCCGCGCGCAAGAATATGACTTGAGCGTGAAGGAGGTCGGACGGCCCGGACGTATCCTGGGCGGGATGCCCCGTCGGACCGTCATGGTGATCGGCTCGGGCCCGATCGTAATCGGGCAAGCCGCAGAGTTCGATTACGCGGGGGTTCAGGCGTGTAGGGCACTGCGCGAAGAAGGCTTGCGCGTCGTGCTCGTCAACTCGAACCCCGCAACGATCATGACCGATCCGGAGATCGCGGACGCGGTCTATCTGGAACCGCTTACCGTCGCGTCGCTCGAGCGAATCATCGAACGCGAGCGTCCCGATGCGCTGCTGCCGACCCTCGGCGGGCAGACCGGACTGAACCTCGCCGTCGAGCTCGCCGATGCCGGGATCATCGAGAAGTACGGCGTCGAACTGCTCGGCACGCCGCTCGAAACGATCAAGCTCGCCGAAGACCGCGAGCAATTCAAGGCCAAGATGCTGGAGATCGGCGAGCCGGTTCCGAGCTCGCTGATCGTCACCGACGTCGAGGCCGGCGTCGCGTTCGCGCAGGATGCGGGCTATCCGCTCGTCGTGCGTCCCGCGTACACGCTCGGCGGGACCGGCGGCGGGATCGTCTACGACGAGGCCGAGCTGCGCGCGACGCTGCAGACGGGGCTCGAAGCTTCGCTCATCCACCAGGCGCTGGTCGAGACCTCGCTGCTGGGTTGGAAGGAGCTGGAGTACGAAGTCCTGCGCGACCGCGCCGGCAACTGCATCATCGTCTGCAACATGGAGAACATCGATCCCGTCGGCGTGCACACCGGCGATTCGATCGTCGTCGCGCCCTCGCAGACGCTCTCCGACACCGACTATCAGATGCTCCGCACCGCGAGCATCAACGTCATCCGCGCGCTGAACGTCCAGGGCGGCTGCAACATCCAGTTCGCGCTGCACCCGGACCGGCCCGAGTACCAGATCATCGAGGTCAACCCGCGCGTCTCGCGCAGCTCGGCGCTGGCGTCCAAAGCGACCGGCTATCCGATCGCGAAGATCTCGACGAAGATCGCGCTCGGCCAGACGCTCGACGAGATCCCGAACCCCGTCACCGGCGTGACGAAAGCCGCGTACGAGCCGACCCTCGATTACTGCGTGGTCAAGTTTCCGCGCTGGCCCTTCGACAAGTTCCCGCTCGCGGACACGCGTCTGGGAACGCAGATGAAGGCGACCGGCGAGGCGATGGGGATCGGGCGCACCTTCGCTGCCGCCTTGATCAAGACGGTGCGCGGCCTCGACCTGAAGTTCGAGACGCTCACCGGCGGCGCGTACGAGCAGTGGAGCGACGACGAGCTCGAGCGCATCCTCGTCACCGCGACGCACGAGCGCCTCTTCGCGATCTGCGAACTGCTCCGCCGCGGCCGTACGGTTGACGGGCTGCATGCGCTCTCGACGATCGACCGCTTCTGGCTCGACGAGCTGGCCGAGCTGGTGAACCTCGAAGAAGCGTTCCGTGCCTATCGCGAGGGCGGGTCGTCGTTCGGTCAGCGTCCCGACCCGGCGTTGGTGAAGCAGGCGTTCGAGAGCGGCTACAGCCGCCGCGGGATCGCGGCGCTCGCCGGGAGCGAGCCCGAGAGCGACGGTCGCGGTGAGTTCCGCATGGTCGACACGGCCGCGGCGGAGTTCCCGGCGCGTTCGCCCTACTACTATCTCTCGCGCGGCGAGCACGACGAGATGCGCGCGCCCGCGAAGGAAGCGGTCGTCGTCGTCGGCAGCGGCCCGATTCGCATCGGGCAAGGGATCGAGTTCGACTACAGCTGCGTCCACGCCGCGTGGGCGCTGCGCGACGCGGGGCGCGCCGCGGTCGTCATCAACAACAACCCTGAGACCGTCTCGACCGACTTCGACGTCTCCGACGTGCTCGTGTTCGAGCCGCCGGGGGCCGACGAGGTCGAGGCGACCGCGCGCGGGACGAACGCGCGCGGCGTGATGCTGGCGTTCGGCGGACAGACCGCGATCAATCTCGCCGACGAGCTGACGCGGCGCGGGATCGCGATCGTCGGCAGCGACCGGCGTTCGCTCGACATGGCGGAAGACCGCGAGAAGTTCGAGGCCGTGCTCGAGAAGCTCGGCGTCGCGCGTCCGCGCGGCCGTGCGGCGAACACGTTCCGCGAAGCGCGCGCGATCGCGCGCGAGATCGGCTTCCCGGTTCTCGTGCGACCGTCGTACGTGCTGGGCGGCCGCGGGATGGAGATCGTCTACAACGAGGGGCAGTTGGCCTCGTACGTCGAGTCGGCGCCGCCGATCACGCCGGGCGCGCCGCTGCTCATCGACAAGTACATGCGCGGCCGCGAGGTCGAGGTCGACGCGGCGTTCGACGGCGAGGACATCCTCATCCCGGGGATCTTCGAGCACGTCGAGCGCGCGGGGATCCATTCCGGCGACTCGATCAGCGTCTATCCGACGCAGACCGTCGGCGACGCGATGGAGCAGCGCATCGTCGAGGTCACCGAGGCGATCGCGCGGGAGCTCGGGATTCGCGGCCTGATCAACATCCAATTCGTCATCCCCGAGGGGACCGACGAACTGCTGATCCTCGAGGCGAATCCGCGCGCGAGCCGCACCGTCCCGATCATCTCGAAGGCGACCGGGATCAACCTCGTCGCCGCGGCGACGCGGATCGCGCTGGGAGAGAAGCTGCGCGAGATGCCGTGGGGGACGGGACTGCGGCCGCGGCCGGACTACGTCGTCGTCAAAGTCCCGGTCTTCTCGTTCGCCAAGATGCGCGGCGTCGAGACGATCCTCGGCCCCGAGATGAAGTCGACGGGCGAGGTGCTCGGGATCGACGCGACCTACGCCGGCGCGCTGCGCAAGGGCTTCCTCGGCGCCGGGATCCGGTTGCCGAACGACGGCGGACGCGTCCTGGTCTCGATCAGCGACGAGGAGAAGCCCGACGCGGTCGACCTGATGCGCCGGCTCGTCGCGCTCGGCCACACGCTCGTCGCGACGCCCGGCACGTACGACCTGCTGCGCGCGCACGGGATCGCAGCGGAGCGCGTCAACAAGATCGGCGATCCGTCGCCGAACGTGCTCGAGCTGATCCAGAAGCGCGCCGTCGATCTCGTGATCAACGACTTCCGCGCCGGCCGCGGTCCGACCGACAACTACCGCATCCGGCGCGCGGCCGTCGAAGCGTCGATCGCTTCGCTGACCTCGCTCGACACCGCGCACGCTCTCGTCACGGCGCTGGAATCCGAAGCCGGTCCGCCGCGCTCGCTCCAGGACTATCAGGCGACGCACCGCGAGGCCCTCGCCCGCTGACGGGATGAGAACGGCGCCCCTCGGTGTAGGATACGACGATGGAGCGCCGTCCCGAAATCGACCCGCACCGGGAGCCGCTTGCCGACGAGCGCAAGGCTGACGTTCTCAACCGGCTCAAGTCTGCCCGCGGGCACCTCGACCACGTGATCGCGTCGCTCGACGGCGAGCCCTACGTGTTGGACGTCCTCCGCCAGATCGCGGCGGTGCGCGGCGCGCTCGACGCGACCGTCCGCGTCGCGCTGCGCTACTATTTCGAGCACGCGTTCGTGAACGCGGTGAGCAACGGAGCGGTCGAGCCCGCGATCGACGAGCTGATGAGCGCGCTCACGTTCCTCAAGCAGATCGACTAGACGGCATTCGCTTGGTATGGGGGCGAAGGAAAGTTCGCTTGCCGGCATAATCCTAGCGGAAACTCGCTCGTTCCCCCAAGGTAGGTGCGATGCGTCCGTTTCGCTCCGTCTCGGCAGCGCTCGCTTCGGCGCTGCTGTACGCGTCCGTGAGCGCGCTGCCCGGCAGCGCCGCCGATACCGGCCCGATCAAGATCGCGGTCATCACCGACATGAGCGGCGTCTACGCCGCGCTCTCCGGTCCTGGTGCGATCGAAGCGGTGAAGATGGCCGTCGAGGACGCCGGCGGCAAGCTGCTCGGGCGGTCGCTGGTGGTCGACACCGTCGACCACCGTAATCAAGGGCCGCTCGCCGCGACGAAGGCGCGCGAGGAATACGACGGCGGCGCCGAGCTCGCGCTCGACATGACGAACTCGGCGACCGCGCTCGCCGTCGCCGAGGTCGCCAAGGAAAAGAAGAAGCTCGCGATCGTCACGGGCGGCGGAAGCTCGGCGCTGACCGGCGCGAGCTGCAACCGCTACACCTATCACTACGCGTACGACACCTACGCGCTCGCGCACTCGACGGGGACGAACATCGCCGCGTCGGGCGGGAAGACGTGGTACGGGATCGTCCCGAACTACGCGTTCGGCGCGCAGATGCTCGCCGACTTCACCGACGCCGTGAAGGCCAAGGGCGGCGACTTCATCCACGCCGACCTGATGCCGCTCGGCACGACGGATTTCTCGTCCTACATGATCGCGGCGAAGAACGCGCACCCCGCCGTGCTCGGCCTGCTCAACGCCGGCGCCGATACCGTCAACAGCATGAAGGCCGCCAAACAGTTCGGCCTAGACAAGGTGATGAAGATCGCGGTCGGCCTGCTGTTCATCTCGGATGTCGACGCGCTGCCGGACGTCTTCGAGGGGTCGCGCATCACGACGTCCTGGTACTGGAATGAGGACAAGGCCGCGCGCGCCTGGGCCGACCGCTACGCGAAGCGGATGCACGGGCTGCGCCCGACCGACATCCAGGCCGCCGACTACTCCGCGACCACGCAGTGGATCGCCGCCGTGAAGGCGGTCGGGACGACGAACGCCGACGCGGTGCAGAAGTACCTGGACGGCCGGCAGTTCAACGACTTCTACGCGCACGGCGGCGAGTGGCGCGCGCGCGACCATCGCGTGACGCACGACATGTACGTGGTCGACGTGCTGGCGAAATCACAGGTCAAGGAGCCGCACGCGTGGTTCAAGATCGTGCAGACGATCCCGCCGAGCCGCGCGTTCCGCCCCGAGTCGCAGTCGACGTGCAAGAAGGACTGGTAGCGGTCTGAGCCTCGACTACCTCCTCACCCAGATCTTCAACGGCCTGGCAAGCGGGGCGTTCTACGCGCTGCTCGCCCTGGGGCTGTCGGTGATCTTCGGGATGCTGCGGGTCGTCAACTTCGCCCACGGCGCGATGTACATGCTCGGCGCGTTCGCGACGTACTACGGCGCGCAGCTCGTCCACCTGCCGTTCTTCGTGGCGCTCGTCGTCGCGCCGCTCGTGGTCGGCGCGTTCGGGATCCTGCTCGAGACGACGCTGCTGCGGCGCCTCTACGGTCTCGACCCGATCTACACGCTGCTGCTCACCTTCGCGCTCGTGCTCGTGATCGAGGATCTCATGCGGATTCTCGCCGGTCCGCTCGGGTCGCCGTACTCGGCTCCCGACGCGCTCTCCGGTGCAACGAATCTCGGCTTCACCATCTATCCCACATACCGGCTGTTCGTGATCGTCGTCTCGCTCGTCGTCTGCGCCCTCGCGTGGTGGACGCTGGAGCGTACCGCGGTCGGCGCGCGTATCCGCGCGGCGACGGAGAACCCCGTCCTCGTGCGCGCGCTCGGGATCGACACGCGGCGCCTCGTGACGATGACGTTCGGCGCCGGCGTCGCGCTCGCCGCGCTGGCCGGCGTCCTCGCCGCGCCGACGACGAACGTGCAGCCCTCGATGGGCGACACGGTGATCATCTACACCTTCGCGATCGTCGTCATCGGCGGGCTCGGCTCGATCGTCGGTTCGATCGTCGCGGGGTTCGCGCTCGGCCTCCTGCAGACGCTCGGGGGCGTCGTCTACGCGCCGATCTCGACGACGCTGATCTTCATCGTGATGGTCGTCGTGATCGTGCTGCGGCCGGCCGGCCTCTTCGGCAAGCCGGAGAACGGGCGCTGATGCGGCGCGGCACATTCGTCGCGTTCGCCCTCCTGGCCCTCGGCGTCGTCCTGCCGCTCGTTGTCTATCCGGTCGTCGCGATCGACTTGGCGTGCTTCGCGCTCTTCGCCGTCTCGCTGGACCTGATCTTCGGGTTCGCCGGGATGCTCTCGTTCGGGCAGGCGCTGTTCTGGGGCGGAGCGGGGTACGTGACGACGATCGCGATCTCGCGCGCGCACGTCGACGGCGCGGTGGGGATCCTGCTCGGCGTGCTGTATGCGCTCGTCCTCGCCGCGTGCGTCGGCGCGATCGCGGTACGGCGCGCGGGGATCTACTTCGCGATGATCACGCTGGGCGTCGCGCAGATCCAGTACTTCTCCGCGTTCCAGCTCGTCGACCTCACCGGCGGCGAGAACGGCCTACAGTTGAACGGCCGCGGGATGCTCTTGGGCCTCCCGGTCGAGAACGACATCGAGTTCTACTACGTGGTGTTGGTGCTGGTCGCGCTCGGCGTCTGGTTCGCGCTGCGGCTGACGCGCTCGCCGTTCGGCGGCGTGCTGCGCGCGATGCGCGAGAACGAGACGCGCGCGATCGCCTTGGGCTACCGGGTCGACCGCTACAAGCTCGTCATGTTCACGCTCGCGGGCGGGTTGGCGGGGTTCGCCGGCGCGCTCTACGCGCTCGGCAACCGTCTGGCGGGACTCGACATGGTCGACTGGCACACCTCCGGCGCGGTCGTGATGATGACGGTTCTCGGCGGCCTGGGAACGATCGTCGGTCCGATCGTCGGCGCCGGCCTCTTCGAATCGCTGGACTACTTCGTCTCGAAGACCGCGATCGGCCAAGAGACGAATCTCGTCATGGGCGCGATCTTCGCGCTGTGCGTCCTGCTCTTCCGGCGCGGGATCGTCGGCGAGCTGCTCGCGGGGCGCATCCGGCACCGCGCCGAGTGAACGGACGTGCCTGCGCGTGCATGAGAGTTGCGATCGGTCCGTGAGCTGAACCGGAACCCCGTCCCGTACGACGAAACAAACGATGATGAAGGTGCGCGCGATGGTTCTGAGCCTTGCGCTGTTTCCGATGGCCGCCGACGCGCAGGGCGTACCGCGGCCGGTCCCCGTGCCGGTGAGCGGGGGACAGGCGACCGGGATCTCCGTGATGGGAGCTGCCCAACAACGGGTACCGGTGCGCGGGGTGCGGTTCATCGCCTACGCCCGCGGAGCCGAGGACGAGCACGGCGTGCTCCAGGCGATGCGCGCGGCCGGGATCACCGACGCAACGGTGGGCTCGCCATCCGGCGGTCTCGTCTCCGGGAACGTCGCGATCTTGCGCGGCGCGATCCCCGAGGTGACGAAGGCGAAGCTCGATGCCGTCGCGGGCGCGGCGACGGCGTACGTGCGCGATCACCCGGGAAGCGCGATCGACAACGTGCGCTTCTTCGCCCTCTCGGAAGATTGCGTCAAGCTCGAGGGGACGGTGCGGGTCGCGGCGTTGGCCGAGGCACGGCGGCGTGCCGAGGCGATCGCCGCGGCGACCGGGGTGACGCTCGGCCAAGTCATCCGCGTCGCGGAGGCCGGAGGGTGCGTCCCCGACAGCGAGATGGTCGGCGGGGCGCCGGTCGACGCCGCTACGCTCACGACGTCGCTCACGGTCACCGAATCCGTGACCTACGAGATCGCAGGCACGGGAGGCGCTCGTCGCCGCCCACTCTAGGCAAGAACGCTAGGCGCGCAGCGCGGCGATGAGCCGGTCCACGCCCTCGTAGAGCGCGGTCGGTTCGGTGGCGAGCGAGATCCGCGCGTATCCCTCGCCGTGCGCTCCGAAGGCGCTTCCCGGTGCGAGCGCGACGGCGCGCGTGCGCAGCAGATCGAGCGTGAACTGACGGCTCGTCATCCCGCTGGCGCGCACGTCGACCCACACGTAGAACGCGCCGCCGGGGCGCGACGCGGCGATCCCGGCGCGTGCGAGCCGCGCGCAGACCTCGTCGCGGCGCTCGCGATACGCATCGCGCATCGTCGCAACGACCTCCTGCGGCCCGGTGAGCGCCGCGAGCGCGGCGTACTGCGCGGGCGTGTTGACGGACGAGACGATCGGCTCCTGAAGCTTGGCGATTTGCTCCGCCGCGCGCACGGGAGCCGCGGCGTAGCCGACGCGCCAGCCCGTCATCGCGTAGGTCTTGGAGAAGGTGTAGATCGAGACGGTTCGTTCGGGATCGGCGACCGCGGCCGCGCTCACGAACGCGCCCTCGAAGTCGAGTTCGTCGTAGCACTCGTCGCTGATGATCCACAGGCCGCGCCGCTCCGCGAACGCTGCCAGCGCGCGCATCCGCTCGCGGTCGATCACCGCGCCCAGGGGATTCGAGGGCGAGTTGATCAGCAGCACCTTCGTCCCCTCGTCGCAGAGCCGCTCGAGGTCCTCGACCGCGGGAAGGAACCCGTTCGCCGCCGCGAGCGGGTACGGCTGGATGCGCGCGCGCAGAATCCGCGCCATCATCGAGAAGTTCGGCCAGCCCGGGTCGGGGAGGAGGATCCCGTCGCCCGGGTCGAGCAGCGCGGTGAAGCTCGCGAAGAGCGCCTCGACGCCGCCGTTCGTGACGACGATGCTCCTCGGGGTCACGCCGTACCCGTTTCGCGTGCGGATCTTCTCGGCCAGCGCTTCGCGCAGCTCCGGGATCCCGGAGTTCGCGACGTAGGTCGTCTTCCCGGCGCGCGCGGCCGCCGCGGCGGCATCGACCACGTGCGGCGGCGTCGGAAAGTTCGGCTCGCCCGTCGAGAGCAGGATCGCGCCGGGGACCTCCTGCGCGACGTCCATGATCTCGCGAATGCCCGAACGCGGGATGTCGACGATCGTGGAACTGACGGTCGTGTGCTGCTGATCGATCATGATGGCGTTCGGTTCTTCGCCGACCGGTACGAGGTGTTCCTGAGTCGTTCCCCTCACGTTCACACCCTCGGCCCA
>DATJHK010000029.1:0-4941 GCA_035493875.1 Candidatus Limnocylindria bacterium | reverse complement strand
GATCGCGGCGCGGGATGCCGCCGTCCGCACCGGATTCGCGCCTCGCATATCGCCTGTGCGGCGCGCTGCCGAAGATTCACCCGAGACTCGGCGTGGGACGGAGAGACTGGCTCCGCATGCTATGTCGACGCCTGAGATTTGGGCGTCCGGCGATGGCGCGTCACCAGCAGCGTCGCCCTCCTCGCTCGGCGAGGCGTCGCCGGTCAAGGGGGACGTGATCTCGGCGCAGCATGGCCACGCCGACGCCGAATTCGCATCTCGCCCGTCGCCTGCGCCGCGTGCTTCCGATGCGGGCGCCTCTCGCGTGTCGCATGCGCCGGCGCTCGAACCCGTCGTTCCGGCGCGGCCGACGATCGTCGCGGCGGCGAAGGTACGCGAGACGCCCCAAGGGCGCACGATCCGCATCGCGATCGACCGGATCGAGGTCGGCCCCCCGCGCGCGCCGCTCCCTGCTCCGCTCGCGCGCCGAGCGAAGCCGAGCATGACGCTCTCGCGCTACGAGGCCGGCCAGCGGTGAGCAATCATCTCGCGCTCGCGACCGTTACCGCGACGATCGGCCGGATGGTCGGCGAGGCGTTGGAACGCGTCGCGTCGCCGTCGGGGATCCCGCGCGTGCGCTTCGGTCCGCCGACCGACGATCCGCAGCATCTCGGCTGCACGGTGTTCCTGTACCGCGTTGCGATGAGCCCGCACCTGCGCAACACGGACCTCGCGACGCGCGACGAGAGCGGCACGTACGTCGAACGGCCGCATGCGGCGCTCGACGCGGATTATCTGCTGACCTTCGGCGGTGACGAAGCGACGCTCGAGCCGCAGCGCTTTCTCGGCGCGGCGGTCAGCGCGCTGCACGCCCGACCGTTTCTTTCGGCCGAAGCGATCCGTCGCGTCATCGCCGCGACGCCGTATCTGGCCGGATCCGATCTCGACGGGCGGGTCGAGCGCGTGCGCCTGGTTCCGCAGGTGCTCGATCACCAGGCGATGACGCAGCTGTGGGGGACGTTTCCGCGCGTGCCCTACAATCTTTGGATCGCCTACCGCGCCTCGACGATCCTCATCGAGGCCGACGTCACGCCGGTGACACCGCCGCCGGTGCGCACCGTCGAACCGACCGTGCTGCCGCGATGACGAACGTCGTGCGGCCCGACTTTGCCCGCGATCGGGCGCAGATGATGCGCGCGCTGGAGCGCCTCAAGGGGCTTCTCGACGCTCACGCGTCCAGTCGCACCTCGCCGGCAGCTCCGCTCGCGCTCGACGCGTCGTCGGCCCTCGCGCGCGTGCGCGCGACGTTCGATCTCACCGCGTTCGAGTGCGACGTGTTGACGCTCGCGGCGGCGCCCGAGATGGACGGTTCTTTCGCCGCGCTGTGCGCACAGGCGGCCGACGCGACGCGGGGATATCCGACGCTCTCGCTTGCGCTGGCCGCATTGCCGAACGCGGCATGGAGCGCGCTTCTCCCCGACGCGCCGCTGCGGTATTGGCGGTTGATCGAGATCGACGGCGCCTCGCCGGTGGGCGGGGCGCTCCGCGCCGACGAGGCGATCGTGCACGTGCTCCTGGGTTTCCCGCACGTCGATCGACGACTGCGCCCGTTCGTCTCGGATCTCGGCGGCGACGGTGCGGTGCTTTCGGCGAAGCAGGAGGCGCTGGCGAAGACGATCGCCGAGCGGTGGCGCTCGCATCCGGGGACGCGCATCCAGCTCGTCTCGCCGGATCGCGCGCTCGGACGAGCGATCGCGGAACGCGTCGCCGCATCCCTCGGCGCGGGCCTCTCGCTCGTGCGCGCCGCCTCGCTCCCGGCAGGCTTTCCCGAGCTGCTCGACGTCGTGCACCTCTGGGAGCGCGATCGGCTGCTGCGCGGGACGATCGGTGTGCTCGAGATCGAGGATGGCGAGGAACCGCAGCGCGAGCGGATGCTGGCGGCGCTCGTCGAGCGCGCGCAGCTTCCGTTGCTCCTGCTCTCCCCGATGCGCCTGGGACTCGCCGATGCCGGCGTCGTCGCGTTCGACGCGCGCCGGCCGACGCGTCCGGAGCAGGCCGCGCACTGGCGCGCGCGGCTGGGCGACGACGAGCGCGCCCGGGATCTGGGCGCACGCCTGGCGGCGCAGTTCGACGTCGGTCTCGCGACGATCGACGCGGCCGCGGCGGCGGCCTCGCCGGGCGCCGACCCGCCCGCGCTCTGGGATGCGGTTCGCGCGCAGATTCGGCCGCGTCTGGACGGGTTGGCCGAGCCGATCGAAGCCGACGCGCGCTGGCGGGATCTCGTCCTTCCCGCAGACCGGCGCCGCGTGCTGCGGCAGATCATCGATCACGTGCGCTATCGCGACGTCGTGTACGACAGCTGGGGCTTTGCCTCGGACGGAGCGGCCGGTATCGGGCTGACCGTGCTGTTCTCGGGATCGAGCGGGACCGGGAAGTCGCTCGCGGCGCGCGTCATCGCCGGCGTGCTGCGCATGGATCTCTACCGCGTCGATCTCGCCTCGGTGTTCAGCAAGTACATCGGCGAGACGGAGAAGAATCTCCGCCGGCTGTTCGACGCGGCCGAGGGCGGAGGGATCATGCTGCTCTTCGACGAGGCCGACGCCCTGTTCGGCAAGCGCAGCGAGGTGAAAGACAGCCACGATCGCCACGCGAACGTCGAGGTGAGCTATCTCCTGCAGCGACTGGAACGGTTCAACGGCGTCGCGATCCTGACGACGAATCTGCGCGAGTCGTTCGACGCGGCATTCATGCGGCGATTCCGCTTCGTGGTCGAGTTCCCGTTCCCGGACGCCGCGCTGCGCGGCCAGATCTGGAAGCGGGCGTTCCCTCCAGGCGCGCCCACGGCGGGGCTCGACATCCCGCTGCTTGCCAAGCTTCCGATACCCGGAGGAAACATCCGAAACATCGCCATCAACGCCGCCATCCGCGCCGCCGCGAAGGGACGCGCCCTCGGGATGGACGACATCGCCGCGGCGGTGCGTGCGGAATACGCCAAGCTCGATCGCGCCACGCACGATCCGGATCTCGCGCGCTGGCTCGAAGGGGTCCGTGGACGAAACGGGACGGCGACGGTTCGATGAGCGGGAAGAGGAACGAGACGGAGCTGGTGATCGAGATCGGCTCGCTCGTCGTCGACGGAGCCGTCGACGCGCGGGAGCTCGGCGCGCGGCTGGAGCGCGAGATCGCCGATCGGCGTTTCGGACCGGGGCGCGATCCGTTCGTCGCGGCGATCGCGGCGCGGCTCGTCGCCGCGCTCGACGACGCGGGGGAGCGGCTCTGATGCCCGGTCGTGGAGGCGGCGTCGTGCGCGGAGCGCTCGCCACGGTCGTCGGATCGAGCCTCGGAAGCGTCGTCACGTTTCAGTACAACCCCGAGTCGATCACGCGCACGCTGCGTCCGCAGGTCAGTGTCGGCGATGGTGAGGAGCACGCCCAGGACGTGCAGTTCGCCGACGCTCCCACGCAAACGATCTCGTTCACGGCCTACTTCGACGCGAGCGACGCGCTGCAAGTCGGCGACGAGACCGCCGTGAAGCACGGGATCGCGCCGCAGCTCGCGCTCCTCGAGACGTTGGCGTACCCGCGGCGCAGCGCGATCGCGGACCTGAACGAGCGCCGCAAGCGGGGTGAGCTCAACATCCAGGCGCCGCCGACCGACAGCGTCATCTTGGTGTGGGGAAACAAGCGCGTCTTCCCGGTGCGGATCACGGGGCTCACGATCAAGGAAGACGTTTTCGACGCCGCGCTCAACCCGATCCAGGCCAGCGCGCAGATCGACGTCGAGGTGCTCACCTACGGCAAGAGCGTCCCCGAGGACGGCGACTACCTGCGCTTCTTCGCCTACCACGGCGCGCTCGAGAACGATGCCGCGCTCGTCGTGACGGCAGGCTCCGACGTGAAACGCGTGCAGTCGCTGCTGAAGACGTCGTCGCGCTCGCTGGACGAACAGAATGCTTGACCCGAAGAGCCGCTACGCGGCGGTCGGACACGAGACGTACGAGGCGCCGGACGGCTCGCGCGCGATCTATCTGCGGCGGCGCTTCCTGCCCGACGCCGACGAGATCCCGGCGTTTCGCTCTGTCGACGCGAGCCGGTTCGCGCAGCGTCTCGACCTCGTCGCCGCGCGAACGCTCGGCGATGCGTTCGCGTTTTGGCAGCTCTGCGACGCCAACGCGGCGATGAATCCGTTCGACCTGGTCGCCGAATGCGGCGGCCGGCTTCGCGTTCCCTCGACGCCCGGCTCGTCGTCATGAGCGTTCGCTCCTCGGGCGTCGTCGTCTACGCGGGCGAGTCCTCGCCGAGCCCCGTCCCGCCCGAGTTCGTCGACGCGCTCGATCGCGTCGTCGTACGACAGGCGCACGACCGGGCCGCGACGTTCCAGCTCGTCGTCAACGCCGATCGTCCCGTCGGAGCCGCCGCCGAGCTGCCGGTGATCTCGGCGGGGACCGTGAAGCCCGGGACGCGGGTGAAGATCGGGATCCGGCTCGACGCGACGCTGTGCGGCGTGCTCGACGGGATCGTGTCGTTTCAGGAACTGACCTATGCCGGCAAAGGCGGCGCGCTGACCTACTCGGTGATCGGTGAGGACCTGAGTCTCGCGATGCGGCTCGAGGAGAAGGCGACGGAGTGGCCGGGCCGCTCGTCGGCGCAAATCGCGCGCGAGATCATCGCCAACTACTCGCGCTACGGTCTCAGCGCAAAGGTCGTCGACCCGCAGCAGGACGTTACGCCGACCGTCGACCAGTGGATCCCGCAGCAGAACGCTACCGACCTGGCCTATTTGCGCGCGCTCGGCCGTTCGTTCGGGCACATCTTCGCGATCCGCCCAGCCGCCTCGCTCGACGCGTCGAGCGTCGCGTACTGGGGCCCTCCGGCGCGCGAGGGGACACCGCTGCCCGTGCTGACCGTCGCCGCAGGCCCCGCGGGGAACGTTCGCTCGATCGAGTTCGGCTACGACGCGGCC
>DATJHK010000028.1:0-7602 GCA_035493875.1 Candidatus Limnocylindria bacterium | reverse complement strand
AACTCCGCACGAATTTCTTGCTGCCTTGGTTGGGCAAGACGTGCTGCGCGTGGATCTGGAAGAGGGTCGTCGCTCTGGGCGCTAGGTAGGTTGTTTGGCATAAAAATGAGGGCCCGCCTGTGACGGAGCCCCCATTTTTTCTATACGCCTGCCTGTTTTACTTCTCAGCGGGCTCGCACTCGGCCGCGACTGCCGCGCGATACAAGCCAACTCGAATATCCTGACCCGTCATCCGCCAATCGGCGTAGGTTGCGCGCTGATCAGCTTCCTCGCCGTCTGCCGAAAAGTTGTAGTGGCCGATATTCGTCCAAAGTGTAACCGTACTCCCAACGCCCGCAAGAAATGAGGGGGAGGAAAACAGGAAGGTCGTCGACACATCCTCAGGATCGTGAGGTTCGTGCTCGTGGTGCCCGAAGAGCGACCTTAGCATCGTGATCATGTAATTCTCCGAGTCCGGCTCACAGGAGATTCCTTCCATGAGCCGTGCGTCTCAAAACCGGGGAAGGGAACGACCAGTTCCACAAACCAGGGCGCGGCGGAGAACGTCCGCCGGAAGAGCATATATTTTCGTTTGACTTGATGCCGTCACGCTCCCCCTGCCCAAAACCAAGCAGGGGTTTGTGCGTACGGTCTGCCTGCGAAATAGCCGTCCTGGGCCGAGTATCGGTCACACTTGGTGGCTTAGGACTCGCTTGGCGTCGACGGCGCGGCGCACGAAGGTGCCCTCGCAGCCGGTGCGCCGACCGTCGGCGTGCTCGGTGGTGGGCACGATCACTTCTTCCCACCGCGCCATCGTGAGCTTGCCGCGCGGATCACGGCGGCCGGGGGCGCGGTCCTCTCGCCGTTCGCACCGGAGGTCGTCCCGCAGCCCTGGCAGTTCCTCGCCCGCAACGCGGTGATCGCGGCGCTCGCCGACGCCGTGCTGGTCGTCGAGGCCGCCGCCCGCAGCGGCGCGCTGAACACCGCCGGCCACGCCGCGGACCGCGGGATCCCCGTCCTCGTCGTCCCGGGCGACGTCGACCGCCCGAAGGCCGCCGGCTGCAACGCCCTGATCCGCGACGGCGCGACCCTCGTGCGCGACGCCGAGGACGTCCTCGCGGCCCTTCCCGGCCTTCCGCCGACCCCGCCGAGCCGTGCGCGAGTGGCGAGCCCGCCCGGCGAGGACGATCCGACCCGCCGCGCGATCCTCTCCGCGCTCGCCGACGGCACCCGCGACGCGAGCGTGCTCGCCGAACGGCTCGCCCTTCCGGCCGCACAGCTCTTCGGTGCGCTCGGCGAGCTGGAGATCGCCGGCCGGATCGTCCGCGACGCCGAAGGCTACGCGCTTACCAGGGGCTGAGGCCGCTATGCCGCCCCGTGGCCGATCGGGCCGAGGTGCGTCGCGCGGAACCCGCTGCGCGACTTGAGCCCGTAGCCGAGCGCGCGGTCGAAGCCGATGTGAGCGGCCCAGATCAATGCGAACGGCAGCGCCGCCGGCGCGAACGTGATCCCGCAGAGCCCGACGAGCGCCGGGCCGACGTAGGAGTGCGCCGCGTTATACACGGCCGCGCCGGTGCGCGCGTCGACGAGGTACCCGAGCATCGCCAGATCGGGCGCGAGGAACGCCGACGCGAAGATGAGCCAAGCCCCCGAGACGTGCGCGTAGAGCGCGATCGCGACCGCGAACTCCAGCGCCCCCTCCAGCCGCAACGTCCGGCGCAGTCCGCCCGGTACCGTGATTTCCATCGTCCGTCTCCCCTCCGCGCTATGGCTATCGTTATTAGCCTTTAAGGCTTATAGCATTCGCCTTCAGTCGCGTCAAGGGGTCGTGCCCGCGCGGCGGAAGGCTGCGGGCGTATGCACCTTCGGCTCCTCGCCGTCGGGAAGGTCCGCGAGCGCTACATCGCCGCGGCGCTCGACGACTTCCGCACGCGGCTGCGGCCGTATCACCGGCTCGAGGAGATCGAGGTCCGCGCCGGCGACGGCGCCGACCCGGAGCGCGCGCTGCGCACGGAAGGGGAGGCGATCCTCAAGCTCGTCGACCCGACCGACCGCGTGTGGCTGCTCGAACGCACCGGCGAGTCGTTCTCCTCGGAAGAGCTGGCGCGGCGCATCGAGCGCCTCCCGCACGAGGGCGTCGCGCGCCTGACGCTCGTCATCGCCGGGACGTACGGCGCCTCCGACGCGCTGCTCGCGCGCGCCGACCTGCGCTGGTCGCTCTCCCCGCTCACGCTGCTTCACGAGTGGGCGCGCGCGCTGGTGCTGGAGCAACTCTACCGCGCGGCGAAGATCGCGCGCGATGAACCCTACCACCACTAGCGCCCCGTTGCTCACGCTCGACGAGCTCGCCGTCCGCTTCGCCGACGCGGCGCGCGCGCTCTATCCCGGTTCGGCGCCGGTGGTGACGTTCGAGGCGCCGCGGCGCGCCGAGTTCGGCGACGTCGCGACGAACCTCGCCTTCGGCCTCGCGAAGATCGCGAAGAAGGCGCCGCCGCAAATCGCGAGCGCCGTGATCGAGCGCGCCCTCGCCGACGATGCGGTGCGAGCGACCCTCGCCGAGGCGACCGCCGTCGCGGGCTTCATCAACCTGCGCCTCGTACCGGCGTTCTGGCAGCGGGTCGTGGCGGACGTGCTGCGCGCCGGCGCCGAGTACGGCAAAGGCGCGCCGACCGGCGAGCGGATCTCGCTCGAGTTCGGGAGCGCGAACCCCACCGGCCCGCTCGTCGTCGTGCAGGGCCGCACGCTCTCGATCGGTGACACGCTCGCGAAGGCGATGCGCCACGCCGGGTTCGACGTCTTCACCGAGTGGATCATCAACGACGCGGGCTCGCAGCTCGACGCGCTCGGCCGTTCCGTCTTCGCGCGCTACCACCAGCTCTTCAACCCCGAGTTCCCGTTCCCGGAGGACGGCTATCCCGGCGACTACCTCATCCCGATCGCCGAGCAGCTGCGCGCGCGCGACGGCGAGAAGTGGCTGCACGTCTCGCAGGCCGAGGCCGCGCCGCTGATCGCGAAGTTCGCGCGCGATACGATCGTCGCCGAGCAGCAGGTCGTCGCGCACCGCTTCGGCGTCGACTACGACCTCTGGCAATCGGAGAAAGAACTGCACGCCGACGGCGCGATCGAGCGCGGGATCGCGCGGCTACGCGAGCTCGGCGTCCTCTACGAGAAGGACGGCGCGACCTGGCTGCGCACGACGGCCTCGGGCGACGACGACGACCGCGTCGTGATCCGCAGCGACGGCCGGCCGACATACTATGCCGGCGACGTCGCCTATCATTATGAGAAGCTGCAGCGCGCCGACCACGTCATCGACATCCTCGGCCCCGACCATCACGGCTACATCGCGCGCCTCAACGCGCTGGCGAACGCCTACGGGCGGCCCGGTGCGATCGAGGTGCTGATCGCGCAGCAGATCACGCTCAAGCGCGGCGAGGAGATCCTCTCGATGTCCAAGCGCGCCGGGACGCTCCTCACGCTGCAGGACGTGATCGACGAGGTCGGTGTCGACGCGGCACGCTTCTTCTTCGTCATGCTCTCGACCGATCAGCCGCTGACGTTCGACTTGGAGCTGGCCAAGAAGCAGTCTAGCGACAACCCCGTCTACTACGTGCAGTACGGCCATGCGCGGATCGCCTCGGTACTGCGCCGCGCGCGCGAGCAGGCGCCCGACGCGCTCGCCGCGGCGGAGCGCGGCGCCTCGCTCGAACGGCTCGTCGAGCCCGCGGAGCTGACGCTGATCCGGCGGCTCGCCGAGTTCGGCGCGACGGTCGCCGGCGTCGCGCGCTCGCGCGCCCCGCACCGCCTGCCGAAGTACGCCCGCGACGTCGCGGCCGACTTCCACCAGTTCTACGACGCGTGCCGCGTGCTGAGCGATGACGCGGCGCTCACGACCGCGCGGCTGGGTCTCGTGCTGGCGACGAAGACGGTCCTCGCGAGCACGCTGCACCTCTGCGGCGTGAGCGCACCCGAGTCGATGTAAGCGCGCGGCGCTCGTTCACACCGTGGGTTCCCATCGGGCGAACGCTTCGAGCGCCGCCCGGGCAACCTCGTCGCCCCATTCGGGGAGATAGAAGCCGCCCTCGGAGTAGACGACCGGCTGCGGCGCGTCGCGGATCACCGAACGCAGATACTCCATCGCCGGCGCGGCCAGGAACGGCATGCGCAACCCGACGGCGAGGAACGCGGGGCCGGACCAGGCCGTGCGCCACCACGCGCGCGCTCGGCGCGCCAACAGCGCCCCGTCGGCGCTCGGCTCGGTCGGGATCACCCTCGCCAAGCCCGGGATCGCGGCCTTGTAGCGACGGTCGGGGAACGGCGCAGCGTACGCGTCGGCCTCGGTCTCGCCGAGGATCGGCGTCGCCGCCTTCATGAATGCGGCGACGTCGAGGTCGGGTTCCCGCGAGGCGAAATCGCGCCACGCGAGCAGGTTGTCGCCGAGCGGAACGTCCCCGGCCACGAGCGCCGTGTTCATCGCCAGCAGGCGCGCGAAACGCGCCGGCGTTTCCGGCGGCAGCGTCAGCCCGAGCATCCCCCCGACCCCCTGCACCACGAGCGTGATGCGCTGCAAGTCGAGGTGCTCGATGAGCCGCAGCAGCGCGTCGTAGTGAAAGCGGAACGTGTGGATCGTTTCGTCGACCGGCTTGTCCGAGCGCCCGCAGCCGAAGAGGTCGGGGACGACGACCCGTCCTCCGCCGGTGAGGAACACCGGGATCATCTTGCGATAGAGAAAGCTCCACGTCGGCGTGCCGTGCAGGCACAGGAACACGGCGCGCGCATCGCGCGGCCCTTCGTCGATGAAGGCGAGCCGCAGGCCTTCGAAGCCGCGCAGTTCGTCGACGTACTTCGGCGGGTAGCCGAAGTCGGGGACGCGGGCGAATGCTTCCTCGGGGGTACGCAGCGCATCGACACCCTGCATGGCGGAGGCTACGGCATGCCGCCCGCAACGCCCCCCGTGCGAAGCCGAGCGGGGAAAGGGCCGCCGAGTCGCTAGTGCGGGTTGACCGTCACGACGACCGTCTCTTGCTGCGTCGCCGGCGGGTCGACGACGACGTCGACGTGGACGTTCCCCTCGTCGACGTGCGCCTCGGTCTGCGACTGCATCCGCATGACGTACGGCTGCACGAAATAGCTGAAGAGCACTTTGAGGAGCGCAGCGGCGGGGATCCCGAGGATCAAGCCGGGGACGCCGAACAGCTCGCCGCCGGCGAAGATCGCGAACATCACCGTGATCGGCGAGACGCCGACCGACTCCGCCATGATCTTCGGGACCAGTACGTTGTCGGCGACGCGCGCGATCACGAAGATCGCGACCGTCACCCAGATCACCATTCCGGTCCCCTGCGGGATCGCGAGCACCGCCGCGATCAGCTGCGCGACGACCATCCCGACGAACGGAACCGCGTACCCCAGACCGCAGATCACCGCGACGAGCAGCGCGAAGCCGAAGTGCGCGGGCGCGAGCGCGAGCCACGTCGCCGCGCCGACGATCACGCACAGCAGCACTTGTCCCGCGACGAAGTGGCCGAACACCTCGGAGAGCTCGTGCATCATCGCGCCCATCCGCGGACGCCGCGCCGGCGGGACGAACGCGAGGACGCCGTCGCGGACCTCTCGCCCCCGCAGCAGGAAGAACACCGAGAGGATCAACGCCGAGGTCGCGACGATCAGCGCGTTGACGATGTTGACGACGATCGTCCCGAGCTGCGTGAACACGCCTTCGAGGAAGCTCGAGACGCGGTTCCCGACCTCGGTCTGGATCTGCGCCGACGAGGGGATCGGGACGTGGTTGCCGAGCAGGTCGCGCAGCCAGTGCCCGACGTCGGCGACGACGTTCTGCGCCGCGGCGGCGTACGCGGGTGCTTGCCTGAGCAGCACGGTGAGCTGCTCGATCGTGATCGGGACGATGACGAGCGCGAGCACAACCAGCGCGCCGAGCAGCGCGACGTAGACGATCGCGATCGCGAGCGGCCGCGGCATCCGCGTCTCGAGCTGCTTCACCAGCGGGTGCGCGCCGAAGCCGATGAACGCCGCGATCAGGAAGATCGAGACCGTGCGCGGGATGCGCTCGGCGAACAGCACCGCCGCCAGCACGAGGATCGCGACGACGACGACGATGATCGTCCTGCGCACGATCGCGGTCGTCATAGTCGCTTCGTCATCATCCGGCGCTCCGTCTGGAAGCCGGCCCGGTCGTAGAGCGCGCGCGCCGCATCGTTGTCCTCGGTGACCATCAGGCTCACGTACTGCAAACCCGCTTCGCGGGCCGCGGCTTCGGCGGCTTCGAGCAGCGCCCGGCCGACGCCGCGGCCGCGCGCGAACGGCTCGACGGCGGTGTAGGCGACGAAGGCCTGCGCGGTGAGCGTCACCTCGTCGGGGAGATCGTAGAGCAGGACGAGGAATCCCACCGGGCTCCCGTCCTCGTCGGCGATCAGCAGCTCGTGGTGCCGGCCGAAGACGAAGTCGAGCAGCCGGTCGAACGAAAGCAGCACGTCGTCGAAGCGCGCGTCGCGGACCGACGAGACGCTGCTGCTCGCGCTGCGCCGCCCGAGGTCGCGCACGAAGGCGCGCTCGTCGCGGGTTCCTCGGCGGACCGCGACGGCCGCGTTCATCGCCCTTGCGCCACCGTGGCCGGGACGAGCCCCCCCAGCGCCTCGACGACGAGCCGGTTCTCCTCAGGCGTCCCGATCGTGATCCGCAACCGCCCCGGCATCCCCAGCGCATCGCCGCTGCGCGTCACGATCCCGCGCGCGAGCAGCGCCTCGTAGGCGTCGGTCGCGGTCCCCGGCACCTCGACCGCGACGAAGTTCGCCGCGGTCGGATACGCGTGCAGCCCGAGCTGCGCGAACGCGGGGAACAGGTACGCCTTCCCCGCCTCGTTCGTCTCGAGAGAGCGCCGCACGAACTCGTGATCGTCGAGCGCGGCGAGCGCGGCGACCGCCGCCGGACGCGAGACGTTGAACGGCAGGCGCACGCGCTGCGCGAAGCCGACCAGCTCGGGATCGCCCAGCGTGTAGCCGAAGCGCAGCGAAGCCAGGCCGTAGAGCTTCGAGTGCGTGCGCAGCACGATCGTCCCGGGCCGCGACTTGACGTAGTCGCTCCCCTCGACGGAGTTCGGAGGCATGTACTCGCGGTACGCCTGATCGAGCAGCAGGATCACCTGCTCGGGGAGCGCGCGCGCGAAGCGGTCGAACGCCTCGCGCTCGACGCGCGTCGAGGTCGGGTTGTTCGGATCGACGAGGACGACCATCTTCGTCTTGGGCGTCACCGCCGCGAGCATCGCCTCGAGGTCGTGGACCCCGTCGCGCAGCGGCACCTTCACCGGGATCGCCCCGAACAGCTCGGTGTCGAGCGGGAAGAGCGAGAACGTCGGGTCGCCCATCACGATCTCGTCGCCGGCGGCGACGAGCGCGGTGAAGAGGGTGCGTACGACGTCGTTCGAGCCGTGCCCGACCAACACGTGCTCGGGGCCCAGGCCGTACGGCTCGGCGAGCCGTCGCCGCAGCTCGTGGTGATCGTCGTCGACGTACACCTGCAGATCGCCCATCGCGGCGAGCGCCGCCACGGCTTTCGGCGAGGTCCCGAGCGGGTTCTCGTTCGAGCTGAGCTTGATGACCCGCTCGA
>DATJHK010000027.1:0-32897 GCA_035493875.1 Candidatus Limnocylindria bacterium | reverse complement strand
CAACATACTCGCCGTCCTCCAGGAGCGCTAGCGCCGCATGTGCCGTAACATCCGCACGCTGTTCAATTTCGAGCCGCCCGCGAGCGACGACGAGATTCGCGCCGCATCGCTGCAGTTCGTGCGCAAGCTCTCCGGCTTCACCAAGCCGTCGCAGGCGAACGCGGAGGTCTTCGAGCGCGCGGTCGACGACGTCGCCGCCGTCGCGCGGCGGCTCGTAAACGAGCTGGTGACCTCCGCCGCGCCGCACG
This sequence comes from Candidatus Limnocylindria bacterium, assembly GCA_035493875.1. GTDB lineage: Bacteria > Vulcanimicrobiota > Vulcanimicrobiia > Vulcanimicrobiales > Vulcanimicrobiaceae > Vulcanimicrobium. The sequence goes on along the minus strand of DATJHK010000027.1, from coordinate 32,649 downwards.
ATCGCGAGGAATGGGCGGCACGCGCGAAAGCCCGCGCCGCCGAACGCTACGCGCGCCGCTAGGCGAACGGCGCGAGACGGATCCCGTCGCGCGCGTCGCGCTCGCGCGCTGCGTCGTCGCGGTCGTCGGGGTTGCCGTAGCCGCCGCCGCCCGCGGTTTGCACGACCAGCGTCTCGCCGGGCGTGAACGGGAGCGTCGTCTTCGCGGGGAGCTCGCGTGAGACGCCGTCGGTGACGAGGTGGTGGCGGCCGACGCCGCCCGCGGCGCCGCCGACGCTTCCGCGCGGGCGCACCGTATGGCGCTCGGCGAGGAGCGCGATCGTCGCCTGGCCCGAACGGAGCTGCATCGCGCGTACGAGGCCGGAGCCGCCGCGGAAGCGGCCGTCGCCGGCGGTCCCTTCGGCGAACTCGTAGCGCGTGACGCGCAGTGGGAAGGTGCGCTCGATCGCCTCGATCGGCGTGTTGAGGGTGTTCGTCATGTGCGCCTGGATCGCGTCGATCCCGTCGGCGTTCGGGCGCCCGCCCTGTCCGCAGCCGTTCGTCTCGTAGAACGCCCACGGGTTGCCGTCGCCGTCGACGCCGCCCAGCATCACGTTGTGCATCGAGCCGCCGCTCTGCGCGGGGACGCGGTCGGGTGCGAGCGCGGCGAGCGCCGCGAGGACGAGGTCGGCGTTGCGCTGCGAGGTCTCGACGTTGCCGCCGGAGACCGCCGCGGGACGGCGCGGGTTGAGGATCGTCCCCAGCGGCACCTCGACGTGGACGGGGCGGAAGACACCGTCGTTCATCGGGATCGTCGCGTCGGTCACCGCGCGCAGCGCGTAGTAGACCGCCGAGAGCGTCACGCCGTAGACGCCGTTGAGCGGGAGCGGCAGCTGCGCGTTCGTCCCCGCGTAGTCGAGCGTCACCTCGTCGCCGCGCTTGGTCAGCAGCAGGCGCAGGTGGATCGACGGCTCGCCGCTCGCGTCCTCGAGGACGTCCTCGACCCGGACCTCGCCGTCGGGGAAGGTGCGCAGCGCGGCGCGCATCCGCACCTCGCTGTCGTGCAGCGCCTTGTCGGTCGCGGCCTCGTACGTCTGCACGCCGTAGCGCTCGACCAACTCGAGGACGCGCCGCTCACCGATCGTGTTGCCGGCGATCTGCGCGCGCAGGTCGCCGCTGCGCGACTCCGGCGTGCGCGAGTTCGCGCGGAAGAGCACGACCGTCTCGGCGACGACCTCGTCGTTGCGCATCAGGCGCATCGGCGGGACGATCAGCCCCTCCTGGAACAGCTCGCGCGCATCCGGCGGCATCGAGCCCGGGACGGAACCACCGACGTCGGTGTGGTGCGCCTTGTTCGCGGCGTAGCCGATCAACGTTCCGGCATGGAAGATCGGACGAACGACGGTTACGTCGTTGAGGTGCGTGCCGGAGATGTACGGGTCGTTGGCGACCCACATGTCGCCGGGACGCATCGCTTCGCCCGCCGCCGCGATCGTCTCGATGATGCGGCCCAGGCCCCACGGGAGCGAGCCGAGGTGGACGGGGATGTGCTCGGCCTGCGCGATCAGCCGTCCGCCGCGGTCGAAGAGCGCGCACGAATGGTCGAGCCGCTCCTTGATGTTCGGCGAGTACGACGCGTTGCGGACGGCGATCCCCATCTCTTCGCTGGCGTAGACGAGGGCCGAGCCGATGATCTCGGCGGTGATGGGGTCGAGCGTTGCGATCACGATGCGCGCTCCAGGACGAGGTTGGTGAAGCGGTCGACGTGCGCGCGCCAACCGGGCGCGACGTAGGTGGCCGAGTCGTATTGTTCCACGATCGCGGGGCCGTCGAACGCGGCGCCCGGGACGAGCTTGTCGCGGTCGTAGACGTCGGTGGTGACGAACTGCGTTCCGTCGTACGCGTTGCGCGCGCCGATCTTCGCCGCCGCTGACGATTCGGGCGCGGCGAGCTCGGCGGGGACGAGCGGGGGCTTGCGCGTCGTGCCGACGGCGACGACGCGGACCGTGACGATCTCGACCGGATCGTGGTGCGCCGCGTAGCCGTAGCGCTGCTCGTGCTTGGCGTGGAACGCGGCGACGTTCTGCGCGAGCGTCGGCGCGGCCGGGAGCGTCAGCTCGAACGACTGTCCGGCGTAGCGCAGATCCAGCTCGCGCACGAACGCCGTCTCCCCCTCGCCGACGCCCTGCGCCGCGAGCGCCGTGCGCCCTTCCTCGGCGAGCGCCGTGAAGAGCCGCTCCGCGTTCGCGAACGCGGCTTCGTCGGCGCGCGCGACGATCGAGCGCACGAACGTCGCGCGCACGTCGGCGGCGAGCAGCCCGTACGCGCTGAAGAGCCCCGGATGACGCGGCACGATGATCGTGCGCATCGCGAGATCGGACGCGACCGCGCAGGCGTGGAGCGGACCGCCGCCGCCGAACGCCATCAGCGTGAACTCGCGCGGGTCGTAGCCGCGCTCGATCGAGACGATCCGCAGCACCTTCGCCATCTCGGCGTCGACGAGCGCGACGATCCCCGCCGCGGCGCGTTCGACGTCGCCGCCGACGACCGAGGCGACCGACGCGACCGCGGCGTGCGAACGCGCGGCGTCGATCGGGAACGCGCCGCCGAGCAGCGCCTTCTGGTTGAGCCGGCCGAGGACGACGTTCGCATCGGTGACCGTCGGGCGATCGCCCTTGCCGTAGCACGCGGGGCCCGGATCGGCGCCGGCCGAGACGGGGCCGACGCGCAGCGCGCCGGCGGCGTCGAGCCAGGCGATCGTCCCGCCCCCCGCGCTGACCTCGGCGAGGTCGACGAACGGGAAGCGCACGGGATAGCCGCTCCCCTTGATCGAGCGGCCGCTGTGCGTGGCGCCGGCGGCTTCGAACTCGCTTGCGATCTCCGGCTCGCCGTCGGCGATCGTCCCGGCCTTCGCCGTCGTCCCGCCCATGTCGAACGAGAGGACGTTGCGGATCCCCATCGCGCGGCCGAGATACGCCGCGCCGATCACGCCGCTCGCCGGACCGCTCTCGATCAGCGTCGCGGGGCGCTCGGCGGCGGCGTCGATCGCCGCCATCCCGCCGTTCGACTGCATGACGAAGAGCGGCGCCTCGATCCCCGACTCACGCACGCCGCGCGCGAGACGCTCCAGATACGTGCGCACGATCGGGACGAGCGCGGCGTTGACGATCGTCGTCGAGAAGCGCTCGTACTCGCGATACTGCCGGTCGATCTCGGACGACGCGGAGACCTCGGCTTCGGGGATCGCGGCGCGGATCGCGTCGACGACCATCCGCTCGTGCGCGTCCTCGATGTACGCGTTGAGCAGGCCGACGGCGATCGTGGTGATCCCGCGCTCGCGCAGCGTTTCCACCGCCGCCGCGACGCTCTCGGGGTCCAGCTCGACGAGCACGGAGCCGTCGGCGTCGATCCGCTCACGCACGACGAGCCGGTCCTCGCGTAGCGCGAGCGGCGCGGGGCGTTTGACGAAGAGGTTGTAGACCTCGGCGCGATTCTGTCGTCCGATCTCGACGACGTCGCGGAACCCTTCGGTCGTGACGAACGCGACGCGCGGCAGCTCCAGATGGACCTGGCCGAGCAGCGCGTTCGTCGCGATCGTGCTCGAGTGCGCGACCAAGCCGATCGGTTCACCGGCGGTTTCGCGGAAGGCGCGCAGCGCGTTCAGCACGCCTTCCTCGGGGGCGCGCGGCGTCGAGGAGACCTTGACGCGGTGCAGCGTCCCGGTCGCGGCGTCGAGCGCCATGAGGTCGGTGAACGTCCCGCCGACGTCGATCCCGACGCGCAGGCCGCTCACCGCTCCGTTCGTGTGTGTCAAGCCGGTTGCAACGACCTCTCGGAGAGCAGGGGACTCGTGGGGGAGAGCGCGCCGAGCGTCGTCAGGTCGACGGCCTCGACGGCTTGCGCCGGAACCTGCACGCGCGGCGGGTACGGCGTCGGCGGTGCGGGTTTCGTCGCGTCGATGATGATCGCGCTCGAGCTGCGCGGCGTGCGCGACCCGTCGGGATGGTATTCCCAGTTCGAGGGGAGCAGCGCACCCGGGCCGCTCCAGTTCTGCACGATCGTCAGATCGCGCGTCGCGTCGAAGCGCGTCCCGACGGCCCAGAGCACGTCGCCGTCGTCGAAGACGTTGATGTCGTCGTCGACGACGATCACCGCGCGCAGGTTCTCCGGCTCGGTGTTGAGCGCCGCGAACGCGGCGCGCTTGGGATCGACGTTGCGCGTGCGCTTGATCGAGACGTAGCAGTGCATCCGGCTGTGCGCGGGGACGTTCACGGCGTGCACCGTGGGGACGACTTCCTTGACGCTGCGGTAGATGCTCCCGGCGCGCGGGATCCCGCCCATCAGCAGATGCTCGCGCGCGGCGCCGACGATGTCCTGGAAGATCGCGTCGCGGCGGTGCGTGATCGTGGTGACGGTCATCACCGCGACCATCTCCTGGTTGAGATAGTGGCCCGGCCACTCGCCGAACGGACCTTCCTGGCGGCGTTCGCGCGCCGAGATCGTCCCTTCGATGATGATCTCGGCTTGCGCGGGGACGAGCAGGTCCGAGGTCTCGGCCTTGATGAGCTCGAGCGGCTCGCCGAGGAGCGCGCCGGCGGCTTCGAACTCGCCGCCGATCCCCGGCAGCCGTGCCGCCGCGCCCATCAGGAAGGCGGGGTGGTGTCCGATGACGAGGGCGAACGGAACCGGCTCGTCGCGCTCGGCGTACTTGTCGAGGATCAGGCCGCCGTGGTGGCTCCCGAAGAACCACACGCCCATCTCGCGCTCGTTCCAGACTTGATGCCGGTAGATCCCGGCGTTGATCGAGCCGCTCTCCGGATCGCGCAGCAAGAGCGCGCCGCCGGTGACGTACGCACCGCCGTCCAGCTCGTTGTGCCAGGGGATCGGGAGCGTCGTCAGGTCGACGTCGGCCTCGCGGATCACGACCTCTTTCACCGGCGCCGCGTCGCGGTGGACGACGACCGGCGCGATCGGCTTGCGCACGCGCGTGCCGTAGACTTGCGGCAGCTCCTCGATCGCGCAGCCGAGCGCGAGCGCCATCCGGTCGTACGCGGCCATCGCGTTCGCGACGACCGGATACTTCGCGCCGATCACGTTGGTGAAGAGCAGACCTGGATACTCGCCGCGCTCGGCGAGCTTCGCGGCGTACGCGGTGATCCCGAACTTTCGGTCGACCGGGACGTCGACGGTCTTGATCGCGGCGGGATTCCGTTCGAGCGCCTCTCGTAGAAACGTCCGCAGGTTCTTGGCCATGCTACTCTCCTCGTGCCGGATGGGGAAGGAGCGTCTCGTCGACGCCTTGCGTGAACGGGATCGGCGTGTGGATGTCGCCGCTGCGCAGCTCCATCGCGGCGACCGCCTCGGCGCCGCGGGGCGAGACGCGCAGCCCGGCCGGGACGTGGGTGAGCTGATGCCGCACGGCTTGCAGCATCACCGCGCGCGGGACCTGCGGGAAGTCGCTGCTCAGCGGAGCGATCGCTGCGGCGGGGTCCTTCGTCAGCCGCGCGCGCGTTGCGCCGAGGACGCGCAGGAACGTCGTGAACGGCGCGCGGTTCGCGTCGACCCAGCCGGACGACGCCATGATGACGTTGCCGGCGAACGCGTCGTCCGGCTGCCACACGACGCGGTATTGGCCGTCGCCGGTCAGGCGCGCGATCGACGGCTCGGTCAGCATCCCGGCGGCGACCCGGCTCGTCGCGAGCGCCGCGACCATCGAGGCGCCGGCGCCCGCGGCGACGATCGTCACGTCGCGGTCGGGGTTCAGGTGCGCTTGATCGAGCCCCATGCGCAGCGCGGTGTCGGAGAGGCTGCCGGGCGCGGTGACGGCGAGCGTCTGTCCCTTCGCGTCGGCGAGGCCGTGCAGCGGCGCGGACGACTTCGCGAGCAGCGCGTAGCTGTAGCCGTCGTAGATCTCGCCGTACGCCTTCACGTCGAGGCCGCGCGCGCGCTGGCGCAGCACGTGCTCGTACGAGCCGATGAAGACGTCGATGCTCCGTCCGACGAGCGCCTGCACCGCGGCGGGGCCGCCGGTGAAGCAGTCTTTCTCGACGGTGATCCCGGCGCGCTGGAAGCTGCCGTCGTTGAACGCGACCTCGGCGAGCAGCGGGGTCATCCCGCCGCAGATCAGGCCGACGTGGATCGTCGGTCCGGCGGCGGGGGCGGGGCGCGGCGCGCCGAGCGCGAGCGCGAAGACGAGCGCGGCGGCGAGGCCTCGCAAACGTGAGACGGTCATCGCATCCTTCCGTGTGACATCAGCGGTATCGCAACACCCGTCGCTCGATTTGGACGACCGCCGCTTCGAGCACCACGGCGACGACCATGATGACGAAGAGCCCGGCGAAGATCCCCGGGGTATCGAGCGTGTTCCCGGCCTTGGTGATCGCGTAGCCCATCCCGCGGTTCGCGCCGACCAGCTCGGCGATCACCGAACCGATCAGCGCCAGGCCGATCCCCAAACGCAGGCTGGTCAAGATCCAGGCCGCGATCGCGGGGAACACGACCCACGTCAGCACCTGCATGCGCGAGGCCTTGTAGGTCTTCATCATGTCGAGCAGATCGCGGTCGATCCCGCGCACGCCCTCGTACACGTTGTAGAACGCGACGAAGACGACGAACGAGGTGACCATCAGGATCTTCGACCAGATCCCGATCCCGAACCAGACGACGAAGAGCGGCGCGAGCGCGACCTTCGGCAGGCTGTAGAGCGCCATGACGTACGGATACAGCCAGTCGGAGAACCGTCCGCTCCACGCCAGCACGATCCCGAGCAACGTCCCGACGACCATCCCGATCGCAAGGCCGCTGAGCGTCTCCTGCAGCGTCGCCGAGAGGTTCCACCAGAGATCGCCGCTCGTCGCCATCTGCGCGAGGCTGTGCGCGATCGCGGACGGCCGGCTGATCCAGAAGTCGCTGAACAGCCGACCCGAGCAGAGCTCCCAGAGCGCGAGGATCACGACCCCGACGACGATGCGGCCGACGAGCGTGCTCGCCGGCGTCGCGCGCGAGGCGTTCACGAGACCAGCTCCGCGGGCGCGTCGCCCGTCAGCGCGTGCCAGATCTCGGCTTGGAGATCGCGGAAGCGCGGCGTGAAGCGGACCTCCTCGAACGCGCGCGGGCGCGGGAGATCGATCGCGAACGCCGCCTTGACCCGGCCGGGCCGCGCCGTCATCACCAGCACGCGGTCGGCGAGCGCGATCGCTTCCTCGACGTCGTGCGTGATGAAGACGACGCTCTTGCCGACGCGCTGCCAGATGTCGAGGAACTCGCGTCCGATGTGGATCCGCGTCTGCGCGTCGAGCGGCCCGAACGGCTCGTCCATCAGGAACAAGCTGGGATTGTACGCCAGCGTGCGCGCGAGCGCGACGCGCTTGCGCATCCCGCCGGAGAGCGCGCGCGGGAAGTAGTCGGCGAAGCCGCCGAGCCGCACGAGCGTCAGCAGCCGGTCGACCTCGGCGTTCTGCTCCGCGTGCGGAAGACCGCGCAGCGCGAGCGGGAGGCGCACGTTGTCGCGCACGGTCTTCCACGGCAGCAGGGCGTCGTGCTGGAAGACCATCCCGACGCCGTCCGGTACGCCGTCGAGCGGTTTCCCGTCGACGCGGACGTCGCCGCCGGACGGCGGGATCAATCCCGCGACGACCTTGAGGATCGTCGACTTGCCGCAGCCGCTCGGGCCGACGATCGCGACGAACTCGCCGTCGGCGACGTGTAGCGTCGCGCCGTCGACGGCGAGCGTCTCGCGCCCGTCGGCGCGGTACGCCACGCGCAGCCCGTCGATCGCGAGCTTCGGCGTCATGCCGGGACGGCGGCGGACCGCGCGCTCGCCAGGAGCGTCCAGACCCGCTCGGGGGTCAACGGAAGGTCGCAGCCGCGCACGCCGATCGCGTGCGCGATCGCGTTGCTCACCGCCGCCGCGACCGGATCGATCGCGCACTCGCTCAGCGACTTCGCGCCGAACGGGCCGTTCGGGTCGGGCGTTTCGACGAACGCGATCTCGACCGGCGGGACGTCGTCGGAGCCGGGGAGGCGATAGTCCATCATGCTCGGGTTGGCGACGCGGCCGCCGCCGACGAGCAGATCCTCCATCAGCACCCAGCCGATCCCTTGCGCGATCGCGCCGATGACCTGGCTGCGCGCGCCGACCGGGTTGACGATCGTGCCGGAGTCGTGCGCCGCCCAGTAGCCGACGACGCGCACCTTGCCGGTCAGCGGATCGACCTCGACCTCCGCGACGTGCGCGGCGAACGGATAGTTCGGCGAGGCGTTTCCGTAGCCGCGCTTGTCGGGCATCTCGGTATCCGGCGTGTAGCGCGCGCTCGCCTCGGCACGGTTCCCACCGTTCGCGGCGCCGTACGCCCCGGCAGCGCGCGCGATCGGCGCGTCGCCGTCGCGATATGGTGCGAGCAACGCGAGCAGCGCTTCACACGCCTGCACGACCGCGCCGCCGCCGATCACGGTCGCGCGCGAGGCGAGCGTCCCGATCCCGTACGGCATCAGCCCGGTGTCGCCCGAGCGCACGACGACGCGTTCCGTCTCCACGCCGAGGACGCGCGCCGCGAGCGCCGCGTACGCGCCGGGAAGCCCTTGGCCAAGGTCGATCTCACCGGTCTCGATCTCGACGTTGCCGTCGGCGTCGATCCGCGCGACCGCGTTCGAACCCTCGAAGCGCGGGTCGATCGGACGGAAGCCGGAGACGTGGTTGGCGAGCGCGATCCCCATTCCGCGCCAGCGCGGCAGCGACGCGCGCCGTTCCCAGCGCGAGAGCCGCTGCACCTCGCTGATGCACGCGTCCAGCTCGCACGAGCTGATCCGCCAGCCGTGGATCGTCGTTTCGCCGGGGCGTACGACGTTCTTGCGCCGCAGCTCGGCCGGATCGATGCCGAGCTGCTCGGCGATCTCGTCGATCACGTTCTCGACCGCGAAGAGCGCCTCGGCGTTCCCGAAGCCGCGCATGCACGTCGTCGGGCTCTGGTTCGTGTAGACGAGGTGTCCTTCGGCGCGCACGGCGCCGAAGTCATAGAGATTGTCGGGTCGCGTGCAGGCGGTCTGCACGACGTTCGGGCTCCAGTAGACGCGCGAGCCCGCGTCGGCGTAGACGACGACGTCCTTGCCGACGAAGTTCCCCTCGGCGTCGACGCCGATGCGGATCTCGGTGACGATCGGGACGCGCGGGTGCGCGGCTTCCATGTCGTCGGTGCGGTCCTGGACGATCTTCACCGGCGCCGCCGCCGCGCGCGCGAGCGCCGCGGCGATCAGGTGGATCTTCAGGACGTACTTCCCGCCGAACGAGCCGCCGATCGGCGGGACGACGATCCGCACCTGCTCGAGCGGCAGCTCGAACGCGGCGGCGTACGTCTCTCGCGCGCGCGTCGGGATGTGGCTGGGCGCGAAGAGGGTGAGGCCCCCATCGTCCCAGCGCGCGATCACCGCGTTCGGCTCGAGATAGCCCTGATAGATGCGGTTCGTCGTGTAGCGGCGGCTGACGACGAGGTGCGCGCCCGCGAGCGCTGCGTCGACGTCTCCGCGCTCGACCTTCACGTGCAGCGGACGATTGCGCTCGGTACCCGGGTGGATCGCGGGTGCGTCCTCGCGCATCGCCAGCTCGGGATCGAAGATCGCGGGGAGCGGTTCGTACTCGACCTCGATCGCGGCGAGCGCGGCCGCGAGCGCGCGCCGGTCGGTCGCCGCGATCGCGACGATCTCGTCGCCGATCATGATCGCGCGCTCGCGCGCCAGGATGTTCCAGTCCTTGACGGCCGTCGGGCCGAAGACGACCTGCGGGACGTCGGCGCCGGTCAGCACGGCGCGCACGCCGGGGATCGCGAGCGCGCGCGACGTGTCGATCCGCACGATGCGCGCATGCGGGTGCGGGCTGCGCACGACCCCGCCGACGAGCATCCCGTCGAGCTGGAGGTCGGCGACGTAGCGCGTCGCGCCCGAGAGCTTCGCGCGCTCGTCGCTGCGGAAGTCGATCATCGTCCGAGCGCCCGTCTCGCCGCCTCGGCGGCGTCAAGGATGCCGCGGTACCCGGTGCAGCGGCAGAGGTTGTTCTTGAGCGCCTCCGCGGCGCTGCGTTCGGTGGCGTCCGGGGCTTCGAGCCAGGACCAGAGCGCGACCATCACGCCCGGCGTGCAGAAACCGCACTGCGTCCCGCCGTTCACGACCATCGCCTCGCGCAGCGCGGCGAATTCCGGCGTGCGCGCGAGGTCCTCCACCGTGCGCACGCTGCGGCCGGCGACCGCGGCGACCGGCAAGAGGCACGCGAGTTGCGGCACGCCGTCGACGACGATGCTGCACGCGCCGCACTCGCCGGTCCCGCAGCCGAGCTTCGTCCCGGTCAGCGCGAGCGTCTCGCGCAGGACGTCGAGCAACGGCGCGGCCGGATCACCGTCCCAGCGCACGCGCTCGCCGTTGACTTGCACTTCGACGACGTCCGTCATGCCGCGGCCCAACTAAACCGCGTCGCGCCAGTCCGTATCGTGGCGCCCCTTCTTGTCATGCTGAGCTTGTCGAAGCATGGGCCACGATCGTCGCACGCGGATGCTTCGACAAGCTCAGCATGACGGAAGCATGGGCCACGATGTTCGCACGCGGATGCTTCGACAAGCTCAGCATGACGCGATGGACCGTGCGTGGACGTTCCGTTCACGCCGCATCCTCCTGCGGGGCGAGGATGAGTTTGGTCAGCGTGCGTTCGATCAGACCGCCGACGAGGTGGCGCCGGTACGCGGCGCTCGCGCGGACGTCGGAGATCGGCTGTGCCGCATCGGCGTAGCGTTGCGCGACCGCGCGGATCGTCGCTGCGTTCGGCATTCCTGCCAAGAGAGCGTCGGCATCGGGGAGTGCGAGGGGGACGGGATGGGCGGCGCCGACCGCGATCGACGCCGAGGCGACCTCGCCGTTCGCGGCGCGGCGCACGAGCGCGGCGAGCGCGACGAGGGAGATGTCGCAGCCGGTGCGCTGGTCGAGGCGGAAGAACGTCTGCGCGCCGGTCGCGAGCGCGCGGGGGAAGCGGATGCGCGTGACCAGCTCGTCGGGTTCGAGCGCGACGCGGCGCGGGCCGGTGACGAGCGCACCGAGCGGGACCTCGCGCGTCCCGCGCACGCTCGCGACGAGCGCGCTCGCACCGTATGCGCGCAGCGGGACGATCATGTCGGCCGCCGGCGATGCGTTGACGATGTTGCCGCCGAGCGAGGCGCGGTTCTGGATCTGCCAGCCGCCGACGATCGCCGCCGCTTCGCGCAGCGCGAGGAACGGAGCGAGCTGCGGCGCGGCGCGCAGCTCGCTCGCCGTGACCGCGGCGCCGAGCTCGATCATCTCGTCGCCGGCGACGATCTCGCGCAGCGCCGGGATGCGGTCGATCGCGAGCCACGCGCCCGGCGCGGCGGCGTGGTACGCGCTCGTCCAGCGGACGAATACGTCGGTCCCGCCGCAGACGATGCGCGGCCGCTCCGAGGCGAGCAGCGCCAACGCTTCTTCGAGCGAGCGCGGCTGATACCAGCGCGCCCGGGCGGACGGGGTCACTAGGAGAGTTCCGTCACCAGATCGCGGATGAGCCGCGGCTTCTTGAGCGGCGCGACCGCCGTCGTCGTCTCCTCGCCGGCGCGCCGCGTGCACAGGTAGTCCGGCTTGCCGTCGATCATCGCCGAGCATTCCTTGCACGCGTTCGCCTTGCACGAATAGCGCACCGCCAGCGAAGGATCCTGATGGCGGCGAACCCAGATCAGCGCGTCGAGCAGCGTGAGCCCGGGTTCGAACGGAACCTCGTACTCCTGCACGTACGGCTCGCCGCCGGGCTCGCCGCGCGTGACGGCCAGGCGCGTCGTCTTTCCGTCGCTCACGCCGCCACCGCCGGGTCGACGTCGTTCATGATCCAACCGTCTTCGCCGAGGCGGAACGCGCGGCTGACCGCGCGCGGCGCCGTCTCGGGATGGTCGAGACGCACGTGCGCGCCGCGCGTCTCCTCGCGCGCGAGCGCGCCGAGCACGATCCCCTCGCTGACCGCGAGCATGTTCTGCAGTTCGATCTTCTCCTGAAGCGGGAGCGCGTAGTGCGGTTGCGGCGCGAGCGCCACCGCCTCGGCCTCGGCCTTGAGCGCGCGGACGCCGGCGAGCGCGCGTTCGAGCTGCGGACGCGTGCGCAGCGGTCCGGCGTCGGCCCACATCAGCTGCTGCAAGCGCTCCTTGAGCCCGTCGATCGGCGCCTCGTCGCGCGTCACCGCGCGCGGGAACCAGGTCGTCTGCAGGCGCGTCCACTCCGCGTCGAGCGCGGCGTGCAGTGCGGGACGCGCGCCGCCGCGCCGGCTCGCGGCTGCGGTCTCGCCGGCGATGCGGCCGGTGACGAGCGCTTCGGTGATCGCGTTCCCCGAGAGACGGTTCGCGCCGTGCATCCCGTTGGTCGCCTCGCCGCAGGCGAGCAGACCCGGAACCGCGGTGCGCATCGCCGCGTCGATCTCGATCCCGCTGAGCATGTAGTGCGCCGTCGGCGCGACCTCGATCAGATCGCGCGTCAGGTCGACGCCCTGCTTCTCGAGGATCTCGATCACTGGGCCGAACCCGGCACGCAGCTTCTCCGGCTCGATCATGCGGAAATCGAGGTACGCGCCGCCGTGCGGCGAGCCGCGCCCCGCTTCGACTTCCTTGAAGATCTGATACGTCGCCTCGTCGCGCGGCGTGATGTACGAGCCGGAGACCTCGCCGCTCGAGGACTGGAGAAACTCTTCGTACCGTCCGTTGAGGAGCCGGCCGCCCAGCTTGTAGCGGAACGGATCCCACATGATCGGGTCGAGGTGGACGAGCGGCGGATAGAGATGGCCGATCGGGAAGAACTGCACCATCTCGAGATCGCGCAGCGCCGCACCGGCCTGCGCGGCGAGCACGAAGCCGTCGCCGGTCATGTTGACCGAGGCGCTGTTGCGGGCGTAGACCGCGGTCGTTCCGCCGGTCGCGACGATCACCGTCTCGGCCGAGATCGCGACCGGCGCGAGGCCCTCGATCGTGAAGCCCAGCGCGCCGATCGCGCGCTCGCCCTCCTTCGCGATGCGGGTAAGCATCACGTTGGGCAGGCGCGTGATCTGCGCGTTGCGGCTGACGACCGCGCGCATCGCGCGCGAGACCGCGTCGCCGGTGCGCAGCACGTCGACGTAGACGCAGCGCTTGCGCGAGTGACCGGGCGCGAAGACCTGGCTGTAGGAGCCGTCAGCGACGCGCGCCCAGTTGACCCCGTAGCCTTCGACCTCGCGGATCAGCTCGGGACCGCGTCCGCAGATCGCGTCGATGATCGCCGGATCGGCGAGGCCGCGGCTGCCGTTCAGCGTGTCCTGCGCGTGAATCTCCGGCGAGTCGGGCTCGGCCGCGCCGAGCGCGACCGCCGTCGTCATCTGTGCCATGATCGTGGCGCCGCCGCGCCCGATGAGACTTTTGTCCGCGATGATGACCGATGCGCCGGCCGATGCCGCTGCGTGCGCAGCCATGAGGCCCGCGCCGCCGGCACCGATCACCAGCACGTCGGCGTCACGGTGGATCGCCTGCGCCATGTGCCCCTTCAATCCCGGTGCGTTCACCACGGTTTCGGCTTCGGCGCAACCGCGAACGCATCATCGCGGTTCTGCCGCGGCACGGGCGGTAGTTCCGTTCGCGTTGCGGCACCCGACGCGCAACGCGCTTGCGCTATGTGTCGATTGCGGGGACGGGGGCGGCGTTGCGCATCTGCGCGATCCCCATCACGGTCGCGACGCCGACGAGGATGGTGATGATCGCGGCGGCGGGGATCACGCCGGAGGCACCGAGGACCGCCGTGACGATCGGCGGCATCAGGAAACCGGCCAGACTGTCTAGGCCGGAGACGACGCCGAGCACCGTGCCGCGCCGGTCGTTCGGCGAGACGTCGGAGGCGAGCGCGGGAAAGGCGGCGTTCTCGACGCTCAACCCGATGCCGAACAGCACCAGGACGACCACCGCGATCGGCACGCTCACCATGAGCGGCACGCAGGCGAACGCCGCCGTGCACAGACCCAAACCCAGCGTCGTCGCGCCGCGATTGCCCAGGCGTGAGACGACCTTGCCGACTACCGAGAGCTGCAAGACGACCTGCAGCACGCCGAAGGCGGCGAACAGGTACGACGTTTGCGCGACACCCCAGCCGAGCTGGCGGTTGAGGATCAGCGCCATCGCGCCGAACCAGCCGTACATCCCCAGCACGTACACGAGGCGAAGCCAGAGCACCGGCGAGATGCGCGCATCGAAGAGCGAGCGCGCGATCGCGCCGAACCCGGCGGCTTGTTTCGCCTCCTCGGTCGCGCCCTTGCGCGATTCCGGCAGCAGCACGATCGTCAGGACGAGCGTCACGATCTGCAGCGCGGCCGCGACCAGAAACGGGACGGCGTAGCCGTACGCGTGCGCGAGCCAGCCGCCGAGCGCGGGGCCGAACACGAAGCCCGCGGAGAACGCGGCGCCGACGTACGCGAACGCCCTGCCGCGCTGCCCCGGCTCGACCAGATCGGCGACGTAGGCCTGCGTCACGCCGAAGTTTCCGCCGCTGAACCCTTCGAGCGCACGCGCGACGAACACCCATACGATCGACTGCGCGAACCCGAGCAGCCCCCACGCGATCGTCGAGCCGACCTGCGAGACGATCAGCACCGCCTTGCGGCCGATGCGGTCGCTCACGTTTCCCCACAGCGGACCGGCGATGAGCTGGCAGAGCGAGTACGTCGCGAACACGCCGCCGACGACGACGTCCGGCTCGCCGAAGTGTTTGACGAAGAACGGCATCAGCGGAAGCATGATGCTGAAGCCGAGGATGTCGATGAAGGTGATCCCCAGGATCGGGAGCAGACGAAGGATCACGCGCGCGTGCTCACAGCGGCAGCGCGAACGCGAACCAGAGGGCCGTCAGCGCCGCGGCGCCGCAGAGCGCGTATACGCCCCACGCCGCGACGCGCCCCAGCCCGCGCATGGCGGGCGGCTCCTCGGTCACCTGGTCGTTCGTCGTGAAGGCGAGATAGCGTCGTCCGTTCGCCGTGGTGAGGATGCTCTGCGCGCGCGCGACGATTCGGAAGTCGCTGATCGCGACGTCGCGCCCGCGCCAGAGGTCGGCGTTCTCGCGGACGAAGGCGCGCAGACGCTCGGCGTGGCCGCTCTCCTGCTCCACGTCGGCGAGCAGTGCGTTGATCGCCGCGATGACGCCGGCCCAGCGCCGGTCGCGCGCGTCCGGCGCCGCCAGCATCGCGAGCAGCAGACGGCGTTCGATCTCCGCGACGCAAGCGGGGGCCCGGCCGGACGCGCACGAGCGCACGTCCGACACGAACCGGTGATAGAAGATCGCCTCGTCGGTCATGCCACCGCGCTCGAGATCGGCTGCGGCGCGTGGCCCTGCACGGCGCCGGCACGAGCCGGCGCGGCAACGAGCCGCGAGATGGCGGGTATCGCGATCAAGGTCATCAGCATCGAGCCGCCCAGGCCGAAGATGACGGCCCAACAGAACGGCCGCCAGAGCGTCTGGCTCGAGAACGCGAGCGGCAGCAGCCCGGCGATCGAGGCGACGACGGTGAGCAGAATCGGCCGCAGACGTGTGGTTCCCGCGGTGATCAATGCACGTTCCATGGGATGACCGGACTCCATTTCTCTCTTCGCGTACTCGAACAGCACGATCGCGTGATTGGTGACGATCCCGCCGAGGCTCGAGATGCCGAGCGAGGCGACGAAGCCGAAATGCGATCCGGTCAGCGCCAAGCCGGCGACGGCGCCGACGAGCCCGAGCGGGACCGCGCTGAGCACGGTGAGCGAGAGCCGCAGGGTGCGGAACTCCCACAGCAGGACCATCTGATTGATGAGCAGCCCGACGATGACCGCGACCAGAAGGTTCCGGAACGACGTGATCGTCTGCTCGTCCTCGCCGGCGTAGCTGAGGCGTACCCCGCTCGGCAGCGCGACGAACGCGGCCGCGCGGCGGAAATCGGCCAGCGCCTCCGAGGGCAGCCGGCCTTCGACGTCGGCGAGGACGGTGACGGTCGGCGAGCCGTCGCGGTAGGTCGCGACGCTGGTCTGCGTCGAGGGCGCGAGCGTCGCCAGCTCGGCGAGCGGGATGTTCGCACCCGCGCTCGTGCGCACCGCGAGCGCGCCGAACGCGCCCGCGTCGCTGCGCAGGTCGGCCGGCAGCCGAACGACCACGGGCGTTTGACGGTCCGCCTCGCGGATTGCGGTCGCGGTGGTGCCGCCGAATGCGAGCGAGACGAGCCGCTGCACGTCGGCCTCGCTCGCGCCGGTCTCGGCGACGCGCGCGCGGTCGATCCGCGCCGCGAGCGTCGTCGTCGGCTCGCCGAGCGAGTCGCGCACGTCGACGACGCCGGGGACCGCCGCGAGCTTCGCGCGCAGCGCCGTGGAGGCGAGCGCGAGCGCGCTCGGATCGTCGCCTTGCAGGCGCAGCTGGATCGGATCGCCGACCGGCGGGCCTTGCTCGAGCTTCTTCACGGCGATTCGCGCGCCCGCGATCTCACCGCGCAAGCGTGTCTGCAGCAGCGGGACGAGCCGGTTCGCGCTCGCGATGTCCGACGTGTCGACCAGGATCTGCGCGTACGACGGCTTCGGCTGCTCGGAGACGACGTTGTAGTAGAAGCGCGGCGCGCCCGCACCGACGAACGAGCCGACGGTCGTAACGCCGGGTTGTGCACGCACGATCGTCTCGATCCGCGCGACGAGCCGCTCGGTCGTGCGGATATCGGTCCCGTCGGGCGCATCGACCGAGATGAAGAACTGCGGACGGTCCGCCGCGGGGAAGAACTGCAAACCCAGGTGCGGCACCCAGGCGACCGCTGCGACGACCGCGCCGACGGCGAGCAGCGCGGTGCGCCGCGGCCGGCGCAGCGCGGCCTGCGCGAGCGGCACGTAGCGGGCGCGCAGCACGTCGAGGACACGTTCGAACGGCGAGCGCGCCGCGCCGCGCGCCGCCGGACGGGCGAACCATTCGCCGAGGATCGGCGTGACGAGGTACGCCACGGCGAGCGAGACCGCGAGCGACGCGCACGTCACGATCGCGAGGTCGCGCACGAAGTCGCCGATCCCGCCGCCCATCAAACCGAACGGGAGGAACGAGGACATCGCGACGAGCGTCGAGGTGAGCAGCGGCATCCAGAGATCGCCGACGCCGCGCGCCGCCGCCGTTCGCCGGTCGTCGCCGGCGCGCAGGCGGTGCTCGATGTTGTCGATCGAGACGATCCCCGTGTCGACGACGATACCCAGCGCGATGATCAGCGCCAAGATCGAGATCTGGTTGATGTCGACGCCGACCAGGCGGATCACCCCGAAGGTGAGCACGATCGTAAGCACGACCGTGACGCCGACGAGGATCCCGTTGCGCAGCCCCATGAAGAGCGCGACGAGACCCGTCACGATCACGACCGCGAGCAGCAGGTTCAGGCCGAAGTCGGCGATGCGGTCGTCGACCGAGCGCGGCTGGTCGGCGATCAGCGCAGCATGCGTCCCGGCTGGCCACGACGCACGTGCGCGCGCCAGCAGCGCGTTCACCTCGGGGCCGAGATCGGTGAGCGACGAGGTCTCCTTCGCCTGCACGGCGATCGCGATCCCTTCGCGCCCGTCGACGCGCACCAGCTCGTCCGGCGGGTCGGGGTACGCCGTGCGCACGTGCGCGACGTCGCCGACGCGCACCGGCCGGCCGTCGCCGCCGCGCACGATCGTCGCCGCGACGTCGGCGGCGGAACGCAGCGGGTCGGCCGGGTCGACGTCGGCGAGACGGCCGTCGAGGGCGACGCTGCCGGCGGGGACGAGCGCGTTGCGCGCGGCGAGCGCGCCGACCACGTCCTGCGCACCGAGCGCGTAGCGCTGCAGCGCGGGGACGTCGAGCGCGACGTCGACTCGCTGCACCTGCTCGCCGACGAGCTTGACGAGCCCGGCGTCCGGGAGACGCGAGAGGTCGTCGGCGAGATGCTTGGCGAGATCGCGCAGCTCGCGCGGCGACGCGCCGTCCTGCGTGACGCCGACGACGATCGGATAGGTCTTCCAGACGTCGTCGACGAGCGTCGGCTCGCCGATCCCGGCGGGGAGCTGATCGTGCAGATCGGCGAGATGATCGCGCACGTCACGCAAGACCGGATCGGCGTCGTGGATCACGTCGTCGAATACCACGTCGACCTGCGAGATCCCGGGGCGTGAGATCCCCTCGACGTGCTCGACATGCGCGACGCCGCGCAGATCGTCGGCGATCTTCTTGGTGACGAGCTGCTCCACGTCGCGCGTCGTCGCGCCGGGGAAGAGCGTCACGACGGTCGTCTGACGCTGCGTCGTGAGCGGGTCCTCGCGCCGCTGCATCACGTACGCGGAGTATGCGGACCAGAACAGGGCCAGGACCAGCCCGGCGAGGACGAAGCTCTTGTGCCGGACGGCAAACTGCGGAAGGCTGCGCATCACGGCTGCTCCGGCACCACGGTCAGCGGCGCGCCCGGCGCGACCAGCGACGCGCCGGCGCGCACGACGTGCGTCCCGGGCGCGATCCCGGCGACGAGCGCGCGGTCGTCGTCGCCGCCGAGCACGCGCACCGCGCGGCGCTGCGCGACCGACCGCTTCGCGTCGAAGACCAGGACGCTGCTGGCGCCGTTCGCGCCGGTGACGATCGCCGCGAGCGGGACGCTCGCGCGAGCCGGGTCGCGATGCTCCCCGAGCGCGACGTCGACGACCGTGCCGCTGCGCGCGCGCAGCCCGGGGACGCGCACGCGCACCTGCGAGGTGCGCGTCGCCGGATCGGCGTCGGGCTCGATCCGCGCGACGGTACCGCGGTAGCGCCGCGAATCGACGCGCACCTCGGCGGCCGTGCCGACGGCGATCCCGTCGAGGCGCGACTCGGGGACCGCGACGACGACGTCCGGCGTGCGCGCGTCGACCAGGACGAACGCGAGCGCGCCCGGCTGCGCGTCGCTTCCCGGCTCGAGCGCGCGCTGCTGCACGTACGCGTCGGCAGGCGCGAGCAGGCGCGTCTTGCCGAGCGTCACCTGCGCGAGCTCGGCGCTCGCGCGCGCGGCCTGCGCCTGCGCCTCGCTGGCGGCGAGATCGGCGGCGCGCGTCCCGGCGCGCAGCAGCGCGCGCTGTTCCTGCGCTTGCGCGAGCTGCGCGCGCGCCGCGTCGACCGCCGCGACGGCGTCGTGCGCGGCGGCGTCGGTCTGATCGTGCTGCGCCGCCGCGACGTCGCCGCTCGCGTAGAGCGCGTCGTAGCGGAGCGCGTTCGCGTGCGCGAGCCCGAGCGCCGATTCGGCACGGGCGAGCTGCGCGCTAGCGGCGGCGACGGCGTCGTCGGCCGCGGCGAGCTCCTGCGTGCGCGCACCTTCGCGCGCCTTGCGGGCGCCCGCGTCGGCTTCGCCGGCGCGGGCTTGCGCCGAACGCGCCTGCGCCGCGTAGTCGCTCGCGTCGAGCGCCGCGAGCACCGTCCCCGCCGCGACGCGGTCGCCGACGTCCGCGTTGACCGCGACGACGCGGCCCGCGATCTCGAACGCCAACCGGTAGACGTGCGCGGGGACGACGCTTCCCGGGCCGCTGTAGCGCGCGTCGTCGGCCGGGGCGAGCGCGGTCGCGAGCGTCACCGGCGTCGCGGCCGGTTTCGTCACGGTCGCCGCGCGAGCCGCGCAGCCGCTCGCGGTCAGCGCGCTCGCGGCGAGGAGGACCAGGGATGGACGGAACATCGAACAAGCCTCCGAAGATGAACAGCGTTCAGTAAGACGGCAAAAAAATCAGGGCGCGAGGCCCCGCGTCAACGCGACGACGAGCGTCTCGACGATCTGGTCGACCGGCGAGTCCAGGACGTGCGGGCAGGTCAGCTCGAGCGAGACGACGCCGTGGATGCTGGCCCAGACGGTCTCGGCGAGCAGCACCGGATCTTGCGCGGCGACCGCGCCGCAGGCGACGCACTCGCGCACGGTCTCGACGACGAAGTCGAACGCCCGCTGTCCCTCGTGGTCCTCGTGCTGAGCGGGACCGAAAAGCGCCTCCATGTACTTCTCGTCGGTCATGAAGAGCAGGCGGTACTCCTTCGGATTCTCCATGCCGAAGCGCGCGTAGGCGCGCCCGATCGCGCGCAGCCGTTCGGCCGGATCGGCGATCGCCGAGACCGGCGCGAGGTACGCCATCAGGTGCTCGAACGTCTCGGCGCAGAGCTGGCGGCCGATCGCCTCGCGGTTCTCGAAGTGCAGGTAGATCGTCGCCGGCGAGTACTCGATCGCGTCGGCGATCTTGCGCATCGTCAACGCCTCGAACCCCTCGTCGAAGACGATGCGTCGCGCGGCAGCCAAGATCTGCTCGCGCAGCTCGGCCCGTTGACGCTCCTTCCGCTCGGTGATCCCCACGGTCGGCCCATCGTAGCGGGGCGCTCGATGAAAGTCAATCGTTTATTGAACGACGTTCAGCGATGCGGGCGGGCGAGCAGGGCAACCAGCGAAACCCCTGGCGCGCGAGCTGATGCCGATGTGCGGGAACAGGACGGCACGTGAACGCCTCGAGCGAGATACCCGCGCGCCTCGCGTTTCTCGGTGAACTGCTCGAGGGGGTCCCCGCCCCCGCGCTCGTCGCGTTCGATCCGCTCGGTCGCGAGGTGCGCGTCAACGCGGCGTTCGCCGAGCTGGTCGGCGTGGCGCCGGAGGACTATCGCCCGGTGGGTGAGGCGGGTCCACACCCGTACCGGTACGAGAGCGGCGGGCGTACGCTGGATTCGGACGAGCTGCCGCTGATGCGCGCGCTGCGCGGGGAATCGGTCGCCGGGATGCGCATCGACGTCGTTCGCGCCGACGGCGGTACGCGCCACATCACCGGCTTCGGCACGCCGTTTCGCGATGTGGGCGGCGCGATCGCCGGAGCGTTCTGCATCTTCCAGGACATCGGTCGCGAGATCGACCTCGCCTCGCTGAGCCCGGCGCTGCTCTTCACCGCCGATGCCGCGGGCAGCGTCGATTTCGTCAACGCGCGCTGGACGGAGGTGACCGGCGCCGACGCGAGCGCGATGCTCGGCGCGGGCTGGGCGGCGTTCGTGCACCCCGACGACCGGGCGCGCGTTCTCGCCGCGTGGGCCGACGCGATGCGCGAGGGGACGCCGTTCCGCCAGGAGTACCGCGTGCGGCGCGCCGACGGAACGTTCCGCTGGATCGAGGCGCGCGCCGAGGCCGCGCGCGATCCGCGCGGGCGCGTCGAGCGCTGGTTCGGCGGCGGCGCCGACATCGACGAGCGCCGGCGCGCCCTCGACGCGCTGCGGCTGCTGTTCGAAAGCGGCCCGCAGCTCGCGGCGGACGTCGACGTCCCGACCATGCTGCGCGGGATCGCGCAGACCGCGCTCGAGGGGCTCGCCGACGTCAGCGTCGTCGACCTCGTCGACGAGATCGGCGACTCGCAGCGGATCATCATCGCCGCACCGGGCTACGAGGCGGCGCGTCGCGCGACGATCGCGCGCTTCGCGATCCCGCCGGCCCACCGCGCCGGCGGCCATCCCGGCGCGCGCGCCATCGCCGAGAACCGCGCCGTACTCGCGCCGTACACCGACGATGCGTGGATGCGCGAGCACGCGCCGAGCCGCGCGCACCTGAGCGCGTGGCGCAAGATCGGCTTTCGCTCGCTGCTCGCGGTCCCGCTGCGTTCCTCGGGACGCGCGATCGGCAGCATGATCCTGCTCCGGCTCGGCAGCGCGCGCGAGCCGTTCGACCACCACGACGTCGAGGTCGCCGAGGAATTGGGGCGGCGTGCCGGTGTCGCGCTCGAGAAAGTGCGGCTCGCGCACGAACAGGAACGGCAGTTTCGGCAGCTCGCCGACGGGATGCCGCAGCTGATGTGGACCGCCGACGCGGACGGACACGTGACGTGGTACAACCAGCGCTGGTACGAGTACACGGGTCAGCGTGAAGAAGAGGCGCTGCGCGAGGGCTGGACCGGCGTGATGCACCCGCACGACGTCGCACCGCTGCGCGAGCGCTGGAACGCGAGCGTGCGCAGCGGCGAGACGTTCGAGGCGGAGATGCACCTGCGCGGACGCGACGGCGTCTTTCGCTGGTTTCTCACACGCGCGCGCCCGCTGCACGACCCGGCGCGGCGGCTGCGCACCTGGATCGGCACGCACACGGACGTCGACGACGCGCGGCGTGCCGAACGCACGTCGCGGATCTACGCACGCGTCGGCGAGGCGCTCGCGTCGTCGCTCGGGCTGGAGGAGACGCTCGACGCGGCGTTGCGCGCGATCGTCCCGCTCTGCGCGGATTGGGCCTTCGTCGTCCTCGCCGACGAGCACGCCGAGCAGCGCGTCGCTGCGATCGACGCCGACGGTCCGCAACGGAGCCGCGTGCTCGAGGACGCCGTGCAGGCGGGCTCCCACGCGCGCGAGCCGTTCGCCACCATCGGCCGCGCCGAAGTCCTGCGCTTGCCGCTGAGGGCGGGCGCCTCGGTGCGCGGCGTGCTGCATCTCGTCATGGACGACGCCTTGCGCCGCGCGTTCGACCGAACCGAGCTGCCGTTTTTCGCCGAGCTCGCGCGCCGCATCGCGCCCGCCATCGCCAACGCGGAGCTGTACGAACGCGAGCGCCACGTCGCGCGCACCTTCCAGCAGGCCGCGCTGCCGAGCTCACTCCCGGCGGTTCCGGGCTACACATTCGACGCGATCTACGAGGCCGGGCGCGCCGAGGCGCAGGTCGGCGGCGACTGGTACGATGCGTTTCGCCTGGCCGACGGACGCGTCGTCATCTCGATCGGCGACGTCGCCGGGAGCGGCCTGCAGGCCGCGGTGACGATGGCGAACGTGCGGCAGGCGATTCGCGGCGTCGCGCAGGTGCATGCCGATCCCGCGCTGATGCTGGAAGCCGCCGACGCGGCGCTGCGCGCCGAGGAGCCGGAACGGTTCGTCACCGCGTTCGTCGGCGTGATCGAACCGCTGGTGCGCACGCTGACCTTCGCCTCGGCCGGCCATCCGACGCCGTTCGTGCGGCGCTTCGACGGCATGCTCGAGCCGTTGCGCGCGGTCGGCCTGCCGCTCGGGCTGCGCGCGGCGCACGACGCGCAGACCGTCACCATCCCGCTCGAGCGCGGGATGCTGCTCGTGCTCTACACCGACGGCTTGATCGAGGCGACGCGCGACGTCGAGGAAGGGGAGGCGCGGCTGCGCCGTGCGATCGCGGCGGTCGCGACCGATGCGGGCGCGCATCCCGCGCAGGCGATCCACGACGCGGTGCTCGGAGCGGCGACGGCCCGCGACGACGTTGCGATCCTCACGGTCGCCGTGCGCGAGGAGCCGGCGGCGATGCGCTGGTCGTTCGACGTGCGCGACGTCGCGGCGGCGATCGCGGTGCGCCGCGCGTTCTCGGGCACGCTCGCCGCCGGCGGGTACGACGAGGAGCGTCTCACCGCGGCCGAGACGATCTTGAGCGAACTGCTCGGCAACGCGCTGCGCTACGCACCCGGTCCGGTCGACGTGCTGCTGGCGTGGGACGGTCGCCATCCGGTGCTGCACGTCCTCGACCGCGGTCCGGGATTTCAGTTCGCGCCGAAGCTGCCCTCGGACGTTTACGCCGAGGGCGGCCGCGGCTTGTTCCTGATCGCCGCGCTCTCCGACGCGTTCTCCGTCGCGCGGCGCCCCGAGCAGGGAAGCCACGCGCGCGTCGTGCTCCCGGCGCCGTCGGCTATGCGCGCCGTCCGAGCCAGATGACGAGGTTGCGCACGTAGCGCTTCGTGTCGTCGAGCAGCGCCGGATCGTTCGCGATCCGGTCGGACGGCGGCTCGGAGACGAACGACGGGCAGCCCGCATTCACGTCCCAGTTGTAGTCGCAGAAGTGGTGGAACGTCGATTCCGCCCAACCGCGTCCCTCGCCGTCGGCCGCCTCGAACGCGACGGCGATGTTGAACGGACGCCCCGTCGCCTGCGAGGTCCCGGTGACGACGACGCGCGCGCGCGGATCGTCGGGCGGCGCGCCGACGCCGCCCTCGTGCGGGTGGGCGGGGAGCGTCGCGACCGCCGCCGCGCCGTCGCGGAGCACCGGGTGGACGGGCTCGATCGGGCGCACGCGCTGCACGTCGCCGTTGGAGCCGGAATGGTAGTTGGGATAGTCGATCGTCGGCGTGTCGCGGTCGTCGCGCTGGTTGTGGTCCGGATCGGGATCGGGGTTCGTCGAGCGGAAGTAGTGCGCTCGGCCGATCCCGCCCAGGTTGCAGAGCGACGCGCCCAGATCCTGATGATCGCGGGTTGAGAAAATCGCACCGCCGCGCCGGCGGAAGTCCGTGAGCGCCTTGCACTCCGCCGCGCCGATCCCGGTCTCGCCACCGACGTCGACACCGAAGAGCCAGACCTGGTCGTAGTCGCTGCCGTCGATCGTCCCGAGGACCGGGTCCTGGCCGTGCTCGTCGGGCTCCCGATCGCGCGCCGTCACCTCGACGAGCGGTTGACCCTCGCCGGTTCGCAGCCCGGCGAGGTAGTCGCGCAGGAGACCGAAGCGCCTGATGTTCCAGTCGTCTTCGGCGTACGTGATCGTCGTCTGCAAGAGGATCTTGATCGGTCGGGTGGCGGTCGCGGTCATCGCGTTGTCTCCGGTTTGCGGGAAACGGGGGATCGGGTATCGCAGAAGGGACTTCCTGCCGGCCCCTATGACCTGTGTGGCTGCGCGGGTGCTTGCCTTGTGCGTACGATGGCGCGGTGAACGCACGAACGCTCGGTGTCGCCGCGGCGATCTTCTACATCGTGCTGTGGGCGTCGGCGTACGTACCCAGCAAGATCGGGGTCCTCGGCTCCTCGCCGCTGTGGTTTCTCGTCTTCCGCTTCGCGTTCTCGGGGGTCGTCGCGCTGGCGATCGCGCTCGCGGTCGGGGCGCGGCTCCCGCGCAAGGCGAGGGACTGGGCCGCCGTCGCCGTCCTGGGCGTGCTCGGGAACGCGCTCTACCTCGGCTTCACCTACGAGGCGCTCCGCCACATCGCGTCCGGCATCGGGGCGATCGTCGCCTCGACGAACCCGCTCGTCCTCGCGCTGATCGCGCCGGTGGTTCTGCGCGAGCGCCTCGGCGGGCTGAAGCTCGTCGGCCTGGCGCTGGGCTTCGGCGGTGTGCTGGCGATCGTGCTCGTGCGCCTGGGGAGCGGGACGGCGGATCCGTTGGACGTGGGCCTGGCGTTCTGCGGCGTCCTCGCCAGCGTCGCCGCGACGATCGTGTTCAAGAAGTGGTGCGGCGGGCTCGACCTGCGTGCGGTCACGGGCTTGCAGCTTCTCGCCGCCGGCGTCACGCTCGTCCCGTTCGCGTTTGCGAGCGAAGGGCTTCCGCATGCGACCTGGACGCCGGCGTTCGTCGTCTCGTTCTTCTACGCGGCGCTCGTGATGTCGGTCGGCGCGTCGCTGCTTTGGTTCTGGCTGCTCACGCACGGCGAGGCCTCGCGCGTGAGCGCCTACTACTTCCTCACGCCGGTCTTCGGTCTGGTGTTCTCGGCGCTATTGCTGCACGAACCGGTCGGCCTGCGCGATGCGGGCGGTCTCGGGGCGATCGCGCTCGGCATCGCGCTCGTTCAGCGCACGTGAACGAGCGCTGGCGCGTCCTCGCGCTGATGACGTTCGCGCAGGCCGGCGCGTCGGTCGTGCAGCAGGCGCTGGGCTCGCTCTCGCCCGCCCTCGTCGAGACCTACGGGCTCTCGAAGGCGCAGCTCGGCGTCGTCTTCACCGCGATGATGCTCGGCTCGATGGCGTTCGCCGCGCTCGCCGGCGCGCTGACCGACCGCTGGGGCGAGCGGCGGATGGTGCTCATCGCCGGCGCGCTGATGGCGGTCGCGCTCGCCGCCGCCGCGGCGTGGCCCGTGTATCCGTGGCTCATCGCGTGCATGGCGCTTTTCGGCGTCGGTTACGCCGCCTCGACGCCGGCCGGCGGCCGCGCGATCCTCTCCTGGTTCAAACGCGACCGCGGTTTCGCGATGGGGATTCGGCAGACCGGCGTCCCGATCGGCGGCCTCGTCGGCGCGTTGACGCTCCCGCTCGTCGCGGCGCACGCGGGCTATCGCGCCGCGTTTCTCTACGCGGCGCTGCTCGTCACGGTTCCGACGCTCTGCGCGTTCTTCGGCTATCGCGGCGCGAAGGACGACGTCCCCTCGTCGCTGACGTTCGCCGCCGTCGGGCGCGGGATGCGCGAGCTGGCGCGCGAGCCGCGCGTCTTCGCGCTGATGGCGACGTGCATGGTGCTCGTCGGCTCGCAGGTCGCGATGAACGCGTTCGTCGCGATCACCGCCGTCAACGTCGTCGGCACGAGCGCGTTCGTCGGCGCGCTCGCGCTCGCGTGCGGACAAGCCGCCGCGGGGATCGGGCGCTTGGGCTGGGGCTACATGAGCGACCGCATCTTTCACGGCGAGCGGCTCGTCCCGTTCGCGATCATCGCGGTCCTCGCCGCGATCGCCGCCGCCGCGCTCGGCCTGCTCGGCCGCGGCGCGGTCGCGGTGCTGATGCTCGCGACGGCGCTGCTCGGCTTCAGCGGCGCGGGTTGGAACGGGCTCTTCTCGGCGGCGCTCGCCGAGGTCGGCGGCGCGGACCGCGCCGCGAGCGCGATCGGGATCGGCCTGACGGGGATCTTTCTCGCCTCCGCGATCTCACCGAGCGCGTTCGGCCTGCTCGCCGATCACACGACGCTGCACGTCGCCTGGGGCGTCGTCTCGGCACTCGCGCTGCTCGGCGTCTTCCCCGTTCTCTGGCTGCGGATGCACATCGCGCGGCCGAAGCCGATCGCGGGACGCGCGGCGAAAAGGTAGGCGATGCACGTTCCGCACGACGGGGCGGGGATCGCCGCCGGCGTGCGCGCCGCGCTCTGGATCCTCGGGCTTTGGTACGCCGCGCCGCTCGTCGCGCGGCGCGCGGCGTGGGCGGAGCGGATCGTCGCGACGGCGGCGCTCGGGATCGCGATCCCGTGCGCGCTCGGTATCGCGGGCGTGCTCGCGGCGCCGACCGCGTGGGCGCTGCTCGTCGCGCTCGTCGTCGCGCGCGTCGTGCGCGCGGGGTGGCGCGAGGCGTCGTTCGCGCCGACCCTCGCCGGATGCGCGGGCGTCGTCGTGCTCGTCGCGCTGGCATGGCCGCCCGCCGTCCGCCCGGTGATGGACGGCGACACGCTGCAATACCACCTTCCCAACGCGGCGGCGTGGGTCAGCCACCATTCGCTGTGGACGACCGGCACGACGTACTGGTGGTATCCGCCGGCGGCCGAGCTGTTCGCGGCGGGGCTCTGGGCCGTCGCGGGCGCGCCGTCGGTCGGCCTGACCGGGATCGTCCCCGCCGCGCTGCTGCTCGCGCGCTTCATGCAGGTCGCGCGCGAACGCGGGCGCTCGCCGTGGATCGGCGCCGCGCTCGCGGCGCTGCTCCTCGCGACGCCGGCCGCGCGCGCCGAGATCGTCTCGGTGCAGAACGATCTGTGGCTGGCGGCGTTCTTCGTCGAGGCGTTCGTGACGCAGCGCGCGCTCGCGCGGAGCATCTGCGCGTTGATCAAGCCGCACGCCGTCGCCTTCGCGTTTCTCTCGATCGCGCGTGAGCGCTGGAGGCGCCCGTCGACCTTCGTCTTCCTGGTGCCGTTCGCGCTCTGGGTGCTGCGCGACGCGCTGCTGGTGCACGGTGCGGTGTTCTCGCCGGCGAGCGCGAGCGTTCCGGAGGTGTGGAAGACGACGATCGCGTGGAATCTGCCGGGTTCGGCGGCAGTGCTCGCCGGCGCACTGCTGCATGCGGGGATCGCGACGACCGCGCTCGCGCTCACGGGCATCCTCGCCGGTGTCTTCGATGCGCGCTATCGTCTCGCAGCGCTCGGCGCGCTGGCGATCTTTCTGGTGATCCCGTTCGGCTACGTCAACCCGCTGCCGCAACTCGCGGACGGGCAAAGCTTGCGCTACGCCCTTCCGCTCTTCGCCCTCGGCGCGCTGCGCGCCGTCACGTTGCCGCGGTACGTCGCGGCCGCTGCGGCCGCGCTGTCCGTTGCCGCCGTCGCGTTCGAGGTCGACCGGTGGTGGGACGTGTTTGCGAACGACGCGACGACGCACGATGTGCCGTACGTCGTCGCGGTCGCCGCCGTCGCGCTCGCGGTGCTCGTCGGCGCGTCGCGCCGTGGGCTGCGCGTCGGCGTGTACGGCACGCTGGGGCTTCTCGCTGCGGTGGCATGGGCGGCCGGACTCGCAGCGACGCATCCGCTCGACTATCTCACCGATCGCTTCGACCCGCATCGGGGGAGCGCCGGCGTCTTCGTTCGCCTCCATGCGCTCGCGCCGCGTCGGCTGGTCGTGGCGGGGCTCCCCGCGGGCGCCTTCGTGCTCGCCGTTCCGTCGGCGCGCGTCGACGACGCCGTGCTCGAGGGATGCGACCAAGCTCGTGCGGCCGGCGCGCTGCTGGTCACGACGGCGATGGACGGCTGCACGGGTACACTGCTCTACCGGGACACCGCGATCCGTGTCGTCGCGCCGTCGGGCGAGAGGTTCCCGGGGGTTCGAAGCTGAATCGACGACGGTCGCGCCCAGGTGGCGGAATTGGTAGACGCGCTAGTTTCAGGTATTAGTGGCTGCAAGGCCGTGGGGGTTCGAGTCCCTTCCTGGGCACCAAGACGACAAAGGGCACCGTTGCAAGCAACGGTGCCCTTTTTTCGTTCCCGCGCTCGCTAACGGCCGCCGAAGCGGACGCCGAGCTGGAACGTCCGTCCCGCGACGTAGTGGTTGCCCTGCGCGTTGAGATACGTCACGAGATAGCGGTCGTTGAAGATGTTCTCGATGCGCGCGGTCAGCGCGCTCCCATGCCCGAGCGCGAACCCCTTCTCCACGTCGAAGGTGACGTGCGGCGTCAGCTTGCAGGGGCCGCCGGTGTTGAGGTTGGGGTAGCC
Source organism: Candidatus Limnocylindria bacterium (assembly GCA_035493875.1). Classification (GTDB taxonomy): domain Bacteria; phylum Vulcanimicrobiota; class Vulcanimicrobiia; order Vulcanimicrobiales; family Vulcanimicrobiaceae; genus Vulcanimicrobium. The sequence continues at coordinate 3,846 of DATJHK010000027.1, read as the reverse complement.
GCACGTGATCCCGTCGCGGTTGAGCGCCGAGGAGAGCCCGCTCCCGTACTCGCCTTCCATCGAGAACCAGCCGCCGTGCCGGTCGTCGAGAAGCAGCCCCGATGTCATTTCCCAGCGCTGATCGTGGTCGGCCGGCGTCCAATCGTTTGGGGCGCCGAAGCACGGTGCGAGGAGCTGCGTCTCGCAGCCTTTGTTCACCGAATACGTGTGCGTCGCCGAGGCGTAGAAGCGTCCGCCGCGCACGAGGTTCTGCTGATAGTACGCCGTTTGCGTCGCGATGCGGCCGAGCTGATAGTTGATGTCCTGATGGAGGTTCGTGACGCCGACCTGCGTGTCGTCGATCAGGTCCGTCACGTTCTTGTGCATCACGCGCAGCCCCAGCTCGCCGGCGCCGAGCGGGAGATGCCCGCCGATCTCGTAGACCGAATCGCGCTGCGGCTTGAGATCGAACTGCGCGAGCGTCGCCTCGAGCGGGAGATTCAGATTGTACGCCGGGACCGGGTCGACGTTCTCGAGGGAGAACGGCGTGAAGAAGCGGCCGTAGTAGACGTACGCGCTGCTCCGCGTCCCGAAGAACCGTGTGAGCTTGATGCGCGGGCTCGTCTGCGCGAACCCCGCCGCGAACTGCGAGGACGCGACGGAGAAGATGTTTTGGCGCAGCCCGTAGTCCAGCTCGTAGAGCGGACTCATCCGCCAGGCGTCTTGCAGGTAGAGTCCGGTTAGGTGCCCGACGTTCGGGGTGTTGTCGATGACGGTGTAGGCGGCGGTCGGCGTCGCCGGCACGAAGATCGGCGCGAGGTAGTTGCCGGGCTGCAGGGTGATGTTGTAGTTCTTCGCGACATGTGTCGCGTCGTAGAGCCCGCCGAAGCCGATCGTGTGCTTGAGGCTACGGTTCTCGTAGTCGAGCGTGAAACCCACGTCGATCGCCGTGCGGTCGCCCGCGAGCGAGTAGCCGCACGTGCCGTTGGCGAAGGGGACGTTCGGGTTCGGGACCGGATTCGTGACGATCCCGTTCACGACGGGTCCGGTCGAGATCAGCGCGCTCGCGCAGTCGCTCGGCAAGCCGGGATTCAGCGCCGCGCCGAAGGCGAAGTCGTTCTCCGGATCGCCGAAGTCGCGGATGCGCGAACGCTTGTAGGAGGGCCCGAACGTCAGCAGACCGCGCTGACCGATCGGGTGGCGGAACTGCAGCGTGCTGAAGAGGTCTTCTTGCGTCTCGTTGTCGTTCGTCGTCGCCGGTTCACCCGCCGCGACGTCGTTCGGGACCTGATAGGTCTGGTACGAGCGGGTGACCGTCCAGTTGAGGAAGTTCGGGCCGGTCGGCAGCGTGTAGCGCAGAAACTGGTTCACGTTGCTGAAGTTGTTGTGCGGCGAATCGAAGTTCGGCGGATCCAGCCCGCGGTTGCTGCGTTGCGCGCGCGTCGCGACGACGATCGAGCCTTTGCCGAGCGGCGTGTGGTAGCCGAACGTCGTGTCGACCGCGGCGAAGGAGCCGCCGTTGATTTCGCCGATGAAGCCGGGCGGTCCCGCGCCGGTGTGGGTGTTGATGGTGATGATCGAGGCGAAGCGTTCCCCGTATTGCGCCGGATACGCGCCCTGCAGCGCTTCGGCGGTCGCGATGTCGCTGGGATCGAACTCGGTGCCGATCGTGCGGTTCAGTGCTTGCGGGATTTGCACGCCGTCGACGATGTAGTTGATGTCGCCGTGGTCGCCGTTGATGTGCACGACGCCGTTCGCGCCGCGCGCCGCGCCGGGAAGCTGGACCAGGATGTTCGGCAGATTCCCGCTCGAGGGCGAGCGCCGCAGGACGTCGCTGCTCAGCGTCACGTCGGTCCCCGAACCGCGCACCGGCGGCCGTGCGGTGACGGCGGTGTGGCCGATCTGCCGCAGCGGCGTCAGCGAGACGGTGACCGCTGCGCCGGCGGCCGGCACCTCGACGCGGAGCGACGCGCTCCCTACCGGCGCGCTGACGGTGAGCTCGTACGTCCCGACCGGGACGGCGCTGAAGCGGAACGCGCCGTGCGCGTCGGTCGTCGTGCGCAATGCGCGGCCGCTCGCGCTTGCGGTCACGGCCGCTCCGGCGACGGGACCGCTCGCGGCCGTCACCGTCCCGGAGAGCGCCGCGACGCGCTGCGCGTACGCCGCTTCCGTACCGGCTAAGAAGAGAACGAGAGCGACGGCGAGTCCGCGCGCCGTCTGCGCGGCGGTAGCAAAGCCAAACACCGGGACCTCCCTCTCGGCAACGACATGATGATGTCGGAGCAGGGAGGGGCGGGCGGTGCGCGCTTCGGGCGAAAGAGGGTGTAGCTCGCCTCGTGCGTGACGACCGCGCGATCGCGCCGGCGCGAGCCGTGATGCGGCGGGCGCTCCGGAGCGAGCGCGACGAACAGCGCGACGACGTCGAGCACCGCGGATTCGACGGAGCGAACCGCGAGCGCGCCGACGACGATCGCGACGAGCGCCGAGCACGCGGCGACGACGAGCCGCGCCGGATCGAGCTGCGCTCCGTCGAGCAGGAGCGTCGCCGCGGCGAGGAGCGTTTGCGCGCCCGCGCACGTGAGGATCGCCGAGGTGCCGCCGCGGCGCACCTGCGCCCGCGCGAGCGCCGCACGACGCCGGCGTTCCGCGGCACGGGGATGGTACAGCTCCGCGGCGGCCGCCGCGAACGCCGCGAGGACGGCCAGCGCGTAGAGCAGATGGATCGGCCGCGTGACGAGCGCCGCGAATCCGCCGTCGACGACGTCGAAAAGCGCGTGCGCCAGCAACGCCGACGCGAGCGTGACGGCGAGGTAGGCGAACCATCCGCGCGGGGATCGATGCGCCGCCGACCGCACGTGCCCACCTTCTCCGTGTCGCTACGCCGGTCTTTGGCAGCGGGCGTGTGCTATGCCGCTCCCGCGCTTCGTCAGTCCAGCGTCGCCGGGAAGAAGGTGAAGCGCGCTTCCTGTGCCGCGTTGATCGCGGCGACGCCGGCCGGGACGATCATCGTCCCGGGGAGCAGATGCGCCGCCAGGTCGTCGTGGATCGCCGTCGCGTCCGGGCCGGGCGCCTGCGTCGCGAGTGTGCGGCTGAAGTTGCGCAAGGCGTTGTTGCAGACGAAGAAGGACGCGCCGCGCGCGACGAGCGCCGCGACGCGAGCTGCGTACGGGTTGGTCGGCGATGCGGGATCACCCTCGCCGACACCGCGGTGCATCAACGACCCGACGATCCCTTCGACGCCCGTGACGATGCCGTGCACGTGCGCGCGCAGGCCGTGCTCCGCGCCGGAATCGTTCAGCAACGCGGCGAGGCGGTACCTCACCCACATGTCGTCGCTCAGCGTGACGGTCAACGCCGGACCGTAGAGCACCGCCGCGGTGTGCAGCGTCCCGGGACCCTCGCCGAAGCCATGCTCGTAGGCATTGAGCGAGTTCTCCATGTAGTGCAGCACCAAACCGTTGGCCAGGCGCGCCGACCCGAAGACCTGGCGGTGGCGGTACGGCCGCGCGAGGATCGCCTCGAATGCGGCCCGGTTCCAGCCTTGCACGGTCGCTGCGCGTACCGGAGCGGACGCGACGCCGCCGAGCGCGACGGCGGTTGTCGCGGAGAGGAACTCGCGGCGCACGATCATCGTGGTGCGCTTCGCGCGCGCGCGCCGAACGGTCCTCTCCTGAAGCGCGTGCGCAGGTACCGGCGAGCGCTCGACGACCGAAGTCGTTAGGCGATTTGGCGGCAAGCCGAGAATATGCTTACATCCCCATGCACCGTCCGATCGTCGTCTCGCTCGCCCTGGGCGCCATCACCCTGTTCGGGATCGCGCCGACCCCCGAGCCGTCGCCCGAGGACACCCGGCCGCCGTGCGCGCGC
>DATJHK010000026.1:0-29783 GCA_035493875.1 Candidatus Limnocylindria bacterium | reverse complement strand
CCGGTCCGGCTGACCTTCGCCCTTCATCCGGACGAGGTGGAAGGCGGCCGCCTCCACGACGCGATGCTGGTCGAGTGGCACGCCGGCACCGCGCTCTTCCCGCAGTTCCACGGGACGCTGCGGATGCGGATCGCCTCGGTCGACACGACGCGCCTCGTCCTCGAAGGCGCGTACCGGCCGCCCCTCGGGCGGGTCGGCGTCCTCTTCGACCGGATCGCCGGGCGGCGGATCGCCCGCGCGACGATGCTGGACCTGCTTGGCCGTCTCGTCGTCCGGATGGAGCACCGCGAGTCGGAGTTCCGCGCCGCGATGGAGCGCGGGTCGGGGATCACCGCCTAGCCGCCGCGAAGCGGTCGTCCCGTGGCACGCACCCTCGCACTTCGCGATCAGCTCCTCGCTGGTCTGGCCGCCGGGATCGCCGGCGGGATCGTCATCGACGCCTTCCTCCTCGCGATGGCCTTCGCCGGCGGCGCGACCCCGGCCCAAGCGCTCGGGATGTATCCTTGGATCGCCTCGGTGGTCTTCGGCCATGCGATCCTCGCGAATCCGGCCGCACCGGCGCTCGGCGTGCTGCTGCACTTCGGCGTCTCGATCTTCTGGGCGCTCGGGTACGTCTATCTGGTGCGCAGCCAGCCGCAGCTGCTCACCCGCCCGTACCTCTCGGGCGCCGGGTTCGGGCTGGTCGTCTACTGCTTCATGCAGATCATGCTGATCACGGCGGGCGAGTACCATCGTCCCTCGCCGCAGGCATTGGGGATCGGCCTCGTCGCCCACATCGTCTTCTTCGGGATGACCGTCGCACTCGTCGTCTCGCGCCTGCTGCGCCGCCCCTCGGCGGCTGCGTGATCGCGGAGATCGCGGTCGACCTCGACGCGATCGCCCGCAACGCCGCCGCCCTGGCCCGCACCGTCGCGCCCGCGCGGCTCTGCGCGGTCGTCAAAGCGAACGCCTACGGGCACGGGCTCGTCCCGGTCGCGCGCGCGCTCGCGCCGTACGCCGCGCGGCTCTGCGTCTACGCGCTCGAAGAAGCCCTCGCGCTGCGCGAGGGCGGGATCACGCTTCCGATCCACGTCCTGGGCCCCGTCCCGGCCGCCGAGCTGGAGCCGGCGCACGCCGCGGGCGTCCAGCTGACGCTCTGGGACCGCGCGCTCTACGCGCGCCAGGTCGCGAGCGTGGCGCGCCGCCGCGGCGGCCGTTTCGCCATCCAAGCCAAGGTCGACACCGGCGTCGTGCGCCTGGGTCTCGACCGCGACGACGCGCCGGCGGCGCTCGCGCGCTACGCCGAGACGCCGGAGTTCGAGCTTACTGGGGCGTTCACGCACCTGGCCGCCGCCGAAGAGCTGGACTCCCCGTTCACCCATGAGCAGCTCGCGCGCTTCCTCCGCGCCACCGATGCGCTCGATGCGCGAGTCGAGCGGCACGCCGCGGCGACGGCGGCAGCGCTGCTCTGGCCGGAGACGCGCCTGGGCGCGGTGCGCTGCGGGATCGGTCTGTACGGGATCTGGCCGAGCCCCGAGACGGAAGCGCTGATGAACCGCAACGGCCTCGCGCTCGAACCCGCGCTGACGTGGCGAACGCGCATCGTCGCGCTGCACGCGATCCCGGCCGGGACGACGGTCGGCTACGGGCGCACCTGGAGCGCCGCCCGTCCCACGCGGATCGCGACGCTGCCGATCGGCTACGCCGAGGGCCTTCCGCGCGCCGCCGGCAACGCGGCGCGCGCGCTCGTCCGCGGGAGCCGTGTTCCGGTCGTCGGGCGCGTGTGCATGAACATGGCCTTCCTCGACGTCACCGACGTCCCGGACGCGCAGCCCGGCGACGTCGTCACGCTGATCGGACGGGACGGCGCCGAGCGGATCACCGCCGAGGAGCTGGCCGCGGCGTGCGATACGATCGGCTACGAGATCGTCGCGCGCCTGCCCGCGCACGTGCCCCGCACGTACGCAGGTGCCTCCCCGTCAACGCTATGAGAGGGCGGCGAGAGCTTCGGTGAGGTCGAGCGTTCCTTCGTAGAGGGCGCGGCCGACGATCGCCGCGTCGACGTTCTCCGGCGTCCCGTCGCGCAGCGCGACGAGATCGTCGAGCGTCCGCGCGCCGCCGCTCGCGGTGATCCGCAGCGGGGCGAGCGCGGCGACGGCGGCGAGCGCCGCGACGTCGTAGCCGGAGCCCATCCCGTCACGCGCGATCTCGGTGTAGACGACGCGCCGCACACCCCACGCCGCGACCGTGCGCACGAGATCGTCGCGCGAGGCGCCGCTCTCCGCGAGCCAGCCGCGCGTCGCGACGCGGTCGCCGCGCGCGTCGATCCCGGCGACGATCCGCTCGCCGAACGCCGCGGCGATCTCGCGCGCGGCGTCGGGCTGCTCGACGAGCAGCGTCCCGATGACGACGGCGTGCGCGCCGGCGTCGAGCCGCGTGCGCACGTCCTCGACGGAGCGGATCCCGCCGCCGGTCTGCACGGGAATGTCGACGGCCGCGCAGATCGCGCGCAGCGCCGCCTGGTTCTCGCCGGTCCCGAACGCACCGTCGAGGTCGACGACGTGCAGCGCGCGCGCGCCGGCGGCGACGAACGCGCGTGCGCGCGACACCGGATCGGCGTCGTAGCGCGTTTCGCGGGAAGGATCGCCGCGCTCGAGCCGCACGGCGAAGCCGCCGCGCAGGTCGATCGCAGGGTAGAGCGTCAACGGCCGGGACATCCCGGCTTCCTTCGCGCTGTGCGCGTCAGGTCCGTCGCATCGGCCGGATCAGCGGGACGAGCGGGATCGCGAGCAGACCGAGCAAGGCGACCCAGAGGGTGACGTCGGCGTACGAGAGGACCATCGCCTGTTGGCTGACGACCGAGCCGATTTCGTGCGCGACGCCGCTCTGCGCGAACGTCGAGACGCCGGGTTGGCTGAGCGTGACGTCGCCGGCCAGATCGGAGAGATGGTTCGCGTCGGCGACGTCGAGCATACGCTGGGAGAAGGCGTTGCCGATCGACGTGCCGACCAGCGGAGCGAGCTTGTAGAACGCCAGCACGATCGGCATCTGTCCCGGCGGGAGGCCGCCGAGCACGAGCCCCGGGAGCGGCTGGTTCGAGATCCCTTGCAGCAGCCCGATCGCCAGCGTGAGCGGGATCAGCGAATCCAGGTCGCTCTCGCTGGTCAGCAGCAAGCTCATCGCCGCCATCAGCAGGATGTAGAGGATCCCGCCGACGCCGAGCGCGGTGCGGGCCGTGACCCGCCGCGCGAGCACGGCCAAACCGATCGCGGGGACAGCGACCGCGATCGCGATCACGCGCATCCCGACCACCCACGAGGCGATCGTCGGCGAGAAGCCGGCATCGGATTGCGCGAACTGGATCAGCTCCGTCGTCGAGTAGCCGCCCAGCGCGAAGAACAGCGCGATCATGAGTCCGGGCGCGACGTTGCGCAGCTCGAAGACGCGCAGATCGAGGAACGGATGCGGCGCGAACCAGCGCTTCCACACCACGAACGCGGCGACGAGCACCGGCAGCGCGATCGCGGCGAGCACGACGTTCGGATCGTTGAACCAGTCGCGGCGCTCGCCTTCGTTGACGAGATACTGGAACGGGACGAACATCGCAACGGCGAGCCCTAAGCCGATCGGGTCGTACGGAATGCGGCGGTGCGTCGCGTCGAGTGGGAGGTTCACGATGATGAGCACGGCGGCGACGATCGAGGCGAGCGCCGAGAGCGCGAACGCGTCTTCCCAGTGCGCGTACTCGATGAGCGATCCGCCCGCGAGCGGCCCGAGCGCACCGCCGGCCATCGAGACGGCGCTGAACGAGAAGAATGCCTTCGGGATCTCCGCCGGCTTGTGGACGTTGAAGATCACGAGCGTCGCGGCGGTGAACAACCCGCCTTCCGCTGCGCCTTGGAAAAACCGCAGGACGAGCAGAGCGAACGCGTTCGGCGCGACGATGCAGAGCAGGCTCAGCACGGCGTACGCGATCAGCGAGCCGACCAGCGTGCGCTTGCGCCCGATGCGGACGATCATCCAGATGCTCGAGAGGATCGACGCGTAGTACGCCGCGTTGTAGACCGTCAGGAACCACGAGCCTTGATCCGGCCCGAGGCTGAATGCTCCCTGAATCGAGGAAAGCGTGGAACCTGCGATCGTCGACGCCGACTGATCGATGAAAATGGTTCCCAGTGCGCCGATGAGCACGAGGACGCGTCGCACGCCCGAGAGCGGCGCGGGCGTCATGTCGGCCAGGAGGTGCTGCTGTACGACGCGCCGCCGCAGATCGACCGGGAAGGGGATACCGAGGGGAAGACTGGCCACGACCCGCCCACGATAACGCCGCGGCGCGACGCGACAAAGACAGCACGAGTGTACGTTACGCCGCGATGCAACCGCGCACGCGGCGCGTGCGGTTATCGCTTTCGTGTCCGACGCGAGCATCGAAGCGCGCAACACGGAATTGCGCACCTTCCTGCGCGCGCGGCGTCGTCGGCTCGCGCCGACCGATGTCGGTCTCCCCGCGGTGCCCAGACGACGCGCGCACGGGCTGCGCCGCGACGACGTCGCGGAGCTCGCGGGCGTCAGCGTGAGCTGGTACGCGCAGTTCGAGCTGGGCCGCACCGCCGGCGTCTCGCCGCGCACGGTATCGGCCGTCGCACGTGCGCTTCGTCTCGACGAGCACGAGACGGCATATCTTTTCGCGCTGACGCGCACGCCCGTACCGCCGGCCGAGACGATCCCCGCGCAGACGGTCGCGCCGGAGGTCCGCGCGGTGGTCGATCGCTACGAGGGCGGCGGGGCCGTCGTCTTCGGCCGCCGCTACGACATCCTCGTCGCGAACCGCATCGCCGTGTGGCTCGGCTTCGTCGGCGAGGACGAAGGGCTCGAGCGCAACATCGTGTGGCGCGTGTTCACGCACGCACCGCTGCGCGAACGTTTTCTCGATTGGGAGCTCTTAGCACGCCGCGCCGTGGCCTACTTTCGCGACGGCTACGGACGCCATGTCGGCGACCCCGCATATGAAGAGCTGATCGCGACGCTCCATCGCACCAGCTCCGACTTCACGCGCGTTTGGGAGAGGCACCGCGTGAAGCCGCTCATCGTCACCAACACGCTGCGCATCCGCGTGCCCGGCGGGGAGCCGATGCAGATGGCAACCGTGGCCGCGTCCGTCATCGGCGCCCCGGGTCAGATCCTCTCGTTCATGTCGCCGTCGAACCCCGCGGATCTGCCCCGGCTGCACGCGCTCGTCGCCCGCGACGCGCAGCCCCGCTAACCCCCTAGGCGCGCGCGACGCGCAAAAAGTTATCCAGCAGCCGCGCGCCGGTCGTGCGGCTCTTCTCGGGATGGAATTGCGTGGCCATCACGTTGTCGCGCGCGACGATCGCCGCGAAGCGCTCGCCGTACTCACAGGACGCGACCAATGCCTCGCTCGTAGCTTCCGCGCGATAGGAGTGGAGAAAATAGGCCCACGAGCCGTCGCCGAGTCCGCTCACGAACGGGTGCGTGCGCTCGATCACCAGCTCGTTCCAACCCATGTGCGGCACGCGCGGTGACCGAACGAAACGACGCACCTCGCCGGGGAGCAGACCGAGACCGGCCGCTCCGCCGTACTCGTCGCTGGAGTCGAAAAGCACTTGCATTCCCACGCAAATGCCCAGGAACGGCCGACCGCGGACGATCGTCTCCCGCACGGCCTGGTCGAGCCCGCGCTCGCGCAGCGCGTCGATCGTCGCGCCGAACGCCCCGTCTCCGGGGAGGATCGCCGCCTCGCAGCGCACGACCTCGTCCGGATCCCCGCTGAGGACGTGCGTCGCCCCTCGGCGCTCGAGCGCCGCGAGCAGCGAACCGACGTTGCCGCCGCCGTAGTCGATCACCGCGATCGTTGGAGCCGTCATCGCCCTCTTCGTTCGGTGGCGGCGGCCGTCGTGCTTGCCGCCGGGTTCACGGCGTGCGGCGGCGGCGGCAGCACCGCCGCGACGCCGGTCGGCGTGCTCGGCTCGGCGACGCCGGCGAACCCGGGGCTGCAGGTGCCTGCCGGGTTCAGCGTCAGCGTGATCGCCACGGTCGGCGGCGCGCGCGAACTGGCCGCGCTGCCGAACGGCGATCTGATCGTCGGGACGGGCGGCACGAGCGTTGCGATCGTGTCGAACGCCGAGGCGCCGGGCACGGTGCCGAAGCCTACGGTCTTCGCGACGCTCCCCGAGGGACCGGCGCAAGGCGTCGCGTTCGGCTCCGGGTTCGTCTTCGTCGCCACGCAGCACGGCGTATGGCGCATCCCCTACACCACCGGCGCGCAGAGCGGGACACCGCAGCAGATCGCCGCCGTGCGGCAGGGTCCGGTCGCCTCCGACACCGACGGCGACGTGCACGGGACGACGTCGGTCGCCGTCAGCGGAACGACGCTCTACGTCGGCGTGGGATCCTCGTGCAACGCATGCACGCAAGAGACGGATCCGACGCGCGCGACCGTGCAGCGCATGGGGATCGACGGCAGCGGGATGACGACGCAGGCCAAGCACTTCCGCAACGCGATTGCCCTTGCTACCGACCCGAGCAACGGTACGGTCTGGGCCGGGGGCGCCGGTCAGGACAATCTTCCCGCCGGTCACCCGTACGAATTTCTCGACCCCGTCTCGACGCGCAGCGCGCCCGCCGATTACGGCTGGCCGCAATGCGAGGAGAACCAACACGCGTACACGGCGGGAGCGAATTGCTCCGGCGCCGTCGTACCGGCGCTGGAATTCCCCGCCTATTCCACGATCATCGGCGCGGCGTTCTACCCCAGCGGAGTGAGCGGCACGTATGCGTTCCCCGCGGCGTGGCGCGGCGGGATGTACGTGAGCATGCACGGCTCGTGGCACACGAACGGCGCCATCCCGATCGCTCCGCCGCATGTCGCATTCGTGCCGTTCAGCGGCGGCTCGCCTTCGCGTCCGGTCGACTGGAGCGATCCGACCGCGCAGTGGAGCGAATTTTTCACCGGATTGCAACAGCCTTCAGGAAGCCGAATTGGCAGAACGACTGGAGTCGCAGTCGGCGCGGAAGGAAGCATTTTCATCGCGGATGATCAAACAGGGAGTATCTATCGCATTCGCCCGACGGGCTCGAGTCCGTCGAGCGGTCTCCGCAGGTAACCCCAAACTTGCAACTCCCACGCATTCTTTCGCTCGCACTGACTGCCGCGGTCTTCGCGGCCGGTGCGACGCCGACGAGCGCCGCCGACGCGGCGATGCCGAAGGTCCCCGCCGGTTTCACGATCGAGAAGATCGGCACGGTCAATCAGGCACGCGAGCTCGCCGTCACGCCGAACGGTGATCTCATCGTCGGCACGCAGTTGAAAAACATCGACATCATCCCGAACGCCGAAGGAACGCCCGGCGCGGCCAAGGTGTTCACGACCGTTCCCGACACGCACGCCGCGGGCGTCTTCCTTCACGGCGACACGCTCTACATCGGTTCGGAGTTCGGCGTCTGGAAGGTTCCGTACCATGCCGGTGAGCGCGCCGCCGCCACGAAGCCGGTGAAGATCGCTACCGTTCGCAACGGCATCGAGAGCGACCACTACACGACGACCGTCGCGTTCGCGAAGGGCGTCCTCTACGCGAGCGTCGGCTCGCCGTGCGACGTCTGCGATCGCGCGACGACGAAGGCCTACGACAAGACGCGCGCGACGATCCAGCAGATGGGTCCGGACGGGCAGGACATGCACCCGAAGGCGATCGAGATCCGCAACGCCGTCGCGCTGGCGATTCAGCCGGGCAGCGATGACCTGTGGGCCGCGCTGGAGAGCCGCGACGCGCTCCCGAAGGGCCACCCCTACGAAACGTTCGACGACGTCTCGTCGCACCCGGGCGTGCCGAACTACGGCTGGCACACCTGCTACGAAGATCACGTTTCGATCAACGGCGCCAAGTGCGGCGACGACGTGGTCGCGATGGGCGCGCTGCCGGCGTACGACTCGCCGATCGGCATGATCTTCTATCCCGCGAACCAGACCGGCAAGTACGCCTTCCCGGCGAAGTATCGCGGCGGCGCGTACATCGCGCTGCACGGTTCGTGGCACACGCCGCTGGTCGCGCCGCGCGTCGCCTGGGTTCCGTTCACGAACGGCCGCCCCACGACGAAGGTGAACTGGCATGATCCGCACGCGCAGTTCACCGACTTCCTCTCGGGCTGCCAGACCGGCGCGACCGCGCGTGTCTGCCGTCCGACCGGGATCGCGGTCGGCACCGACGGATCGCTCTTCGTCGCCGACGACTTCGACAACAACATCTACCGCATCCGTCCCACGCACTAAGCGCGTCGGACGCGAATCCAACAAAGGAGCCCGCTACCGATCGGTGGCGGGCTCCTTTTCTTCTTCCGGGGCTCCGCTAGGACGTGCGTTCGCTCAGCGATCCCTTCGTCGAGGGGACATCGGCACCGGCGGTGCGCAGCTTCGCCTGGCCGAACGCGCGCGCGAACGACTTGAAGGCCGCCTCGCAGAGGTGGTGGTTGTTCGTCCCCGCCCAGCGCAGCAGATGCAGATTGAACTTGCCGTGGTCGACGACGCTGCGGAAGAAATGCGGGACCAGCTCGGTCTCGAGCGCTCCCAGCCGGTCGACGGAGAGCGGGACGTCGTAGTTGAGGTACGGGCGACCGCTCAGATCGACCGCGCACTGCACGAGCGCGTCGTCGAGCGGGACGGCGATCGACCCGAAGCGCGCGATCCCGCGTTTGTCGCCGAGCGCCTCGTCGATCGCGCGTCCGAGCGCGATCCCGACGTCCTCGACGAGATGATGGTGATCCATCCCGTCGCCGCGCGCCGTCAGCTCCAGGCCGATCCCGGCGTGGGTGGCGAGCGCGTTCAACATGTGGTCGAAGAAATCCACGTCGGTCGCGATCGTGATCGCGCCGCCGTCGAGCGCGAGACGCAGATCGATGTGCGTCTCGCGAGTTTCGCGCCGGATCTGCGCGCAGCGATTGGTCAGTGCAAAGCTCCGTTGGAGGTTTTCCCGTTCGATCCCGCCGGGACCGTGTCGCGCGCGGTGAGCGGCTCGAACGGATGGACCGCGGGGCCGACGTAGGTCGCCTGCGGACGGATCAGACGGTTGTGGGCGTATTGCTCCAGGACGTGCGCCGACCAACCGGCGACGCGGCTGCACGCGAACACGCAGGTGAACTCGTCGTTCGGGATCCCGAGGTCGGCGAGCAGCGGCGCGGTGTAGAAGTCGACGTTGGCGTAGATCTTGCGATCGGGCTTGGCTTCCTGGAGCACCTTGTTCGCGGCGTTCTCCAGCGCCACGGCCAAGCCATACCAATGCGAGCCGGTCTGTGCGCTCAGCGCCTTGGCCTGCGTGTCGAGATCTTGCGCGCGCGGATCGCGGATCTTGTATTCACGGTGGCCCATCCCCATCACGCGCTTTCCTTGCGCGAGCAGCGAGCGGACGTAATTTTCCGCCTGATCGGCGCTGCCGATCGCGACCATCGTATCCATGACCTGCGAGGGCGCGCCGCCGTGCAGCTCACCGGTCAACGTGGCGATCGCCGAGGTGATCGCGCAGTAGAGATCGGCGTTCGTCGACGCGGTGACACGAGCCGAGAACGTCGAGGCGTTGAACGAGTGATCGATCAGCAGCACGAAGTACGCATCGAGCGCACGTTCTTGCTGCGGCGTCGGCGTCTGACCGGTGCGCATGTAGTGGAAGTTCGCGGCGTGGCGCAGATCGGTGCGCGGGGCGATCGGTTCGAGACCGCGGCGCAGCCGGTCCCAAGCCGCGACGATCGACGTCGTTTTCGCAACCAGTCCCAGCGCGGCGTCCACGTCGGAGGCGTGCGCGCCGGAAGGCGCATGCGGAAACGCATGCGAGAGCGATGAGATCGCCGTACGCAGCACGTCCATCGGCCATGCGTCGCGTGGAATCGCCCGCAGGATTGCCAAGGTGGCGTCCGGCAGCGCGCGCTTCGCAATCAACGTCGAACAAAAGGCTTCGAGCTCGTCGCGCAGCGGCAACGTGCCGTGGAAGAACAGATACACGACCTCTTCATACGTCGCGTTCGGCGCGAGATCGTGAATGTCGTAGCCGCGGAAGGTGAGTCGCCCGACTTCGCCCTCGACGTTGGAGAGGACCGTCTCGCCGACGACGACGCCTTCGAGACCTGGATTGACGACGGTGGACGCCATAGCAGTAAGGAATTCTCTACTACGGCCGCCGGCCCCGCCGCTTGCCCCTGCGACCATTGTCGCATGAAAAGCGTCACCAATCCCAGCTTCCCGGGGTACCGTCGTTGAGCGATGCGCCTGTTTGCCGCGGTTTTCGCCGCACTCACGCTGGTGGCCGCCGCACCGTCGTGGGTCGTGCCCCGCGCCGGCACCGCGGTCACCGTCCCCGTCACCGACCAGGGTGATCATCTGTACGTCTGGCTGCGCATCAATGGCTCGGAACCGCTCCATTTCGCGGTCGACACGGCCGGCGGCGAGATGATCGATACGGCGGTCGCGACGCGCCTGCACCTTTCGCTCGCGCCGGGAACCGTGACGCTGGGCGGGATCGGCGCGGGAAACGCGCTCGCACGGCGCACGCGCGTCGACGACGTGCAGATCGGCGCGGCGCAGCTCGACGACGTCCCGTTTCTCGTCATGCCGATCGCGACGAGCTTCGGCGTCGCCGAGGGGACGCGGATCGACGGCGTGATCGGTCCGGTATTGCTGACGCACTTCACCGTCACGATCGACGCCGCCGGCGGGACGATGACCCTCGCGCCTCCGGCGAGCGGGCCCCTGGGGGAGCTGCCGATGCGCACGTTCGCCGGCGGCCATCCCACCACGGCGTGTACGGTCGCCGGAGTGCCGACGCGCTGCACGCTCGACACCGGCTCCCGGCTGACGGTGACGCTGCTGCGCCCGTTCCTCGATGCGCACCCGGCGATCGATGCACATGCCACGACAGCACCCGGCATTGAAGGCTTTGGGATCGGCGGCACGGCGCGCGGCCGGCTCGGCGACGTGACGATCGGCCTGGACGGCCACCAGCTCACCGTCGTCGGCGACTACACGAATCAGCGCGTCGGCGCGTTCGCCAGCCGAGCCGTCGGGGCCAACGTCGGCGAAGGCGTGCTGCGCCGCTTCGTCATCACCCTCGACGTGGCGCGCGGCCGCGCGCACGTCGTTCCCTCGAGCGCGTTCGCCGATCCGGAACGGCCCGACCGCTCGGGCCTCTTCCTGATCCGGCGCGACGATGCGACGATCGTGCTCGACGTCCGGCCGGGGACCCCCGCAGCGCTCGCCGGGCTGCGCGCCGACGACGAGCTGGTCTCCATCGACGGAACGCCGGCCGCCGAGCTCGGGCTGGATGCGATCCGCGCGCGGTTGCGCGACCCGGGGGACACCCCTGTCCGGCTGCGCGTTCGCGACGCCTCCGGCGTGCGTGAGGTGTATTTGGCGCTCACCGACTACGTGCACGCCGCAGCGGCATAGGGGTTATGGAAGCGGCCGGGGCCGCCTCGGTGATCCTCTGCGGCGTTAAGCCAGCCATTTTCCTGGGTATTTTGGGTGTGATGTCGTCAGAGGGCGCTTTTCACGAAACTCCCCGCAGCGACGTTGACTCGCATGACCGTGCGATGACGCTTCCTATCGGGACGGTCGTGCGCGAGCTCGTCGACTTGCTCGGAGCGACCACCGTCGCGGTGATCGGCGGCGTCCAGGAGACCCGCGCCGTCCAGCAATGGATGGCCGACCGCGAGCCGCAACGCCCGCACGTGCTGCGTTTCGCGTTGCAGATCGCCCTGATGATCGCGACGCCGGGCGACGGCCACACCGTGCAGGCCTGGTTCCACGGCAGCAACCCGCGGCTCGACGACCACGTCCCCATGCTGCTTCTGCGCGACCGGCCCTTGAACGAGATCCAGGCCTCGCTGGCCGCCGCGGCGCGTGCCTTCGCCCAGCGACGCTGACGGCGACCGCGCAGCACCTCGTTTCACCGGGAAGATGGCTGCGCGCACCACGCGCCGATTCCGCTCGCTGGTCACATCTTGTTTCGAGCGGACGAGAGGACTACCGTGGGGGGACACTTTCTGAACACGGAGCCCCAGCCGTATGTCGAACTCCCTTCCCAGCTCCGACCGTACGGAGCATGCTCTGGTCCACGAATCGCTGGATCGCGCGGAGGTGCTGCACGTCTTCGGCGAGGTCGACATCTTTACGGCGCCTGACCTCGAATCGGCGATCGCCGCCTCCGTGCGCATCGGACGCCTCCTCGTCGTCAATCTGCTCGAATGCCGCTACATCGACAGCACCGTGATCGCGCTGTTGATGCGCGCGCAGAAGGCGCTCGGAAATCGCTTGCGCGTCGTGAGCGCCGAGACCGGGACGGTGCGGCGTGTGCTCACGCTCACCGAGGTCGATCGCGTCTTGCGCGTGACGAGTACGCTCGCCGACGCGTTGCGCGGCTGAACGCCGACGCTACAGCGGCGTCGCGCTCACCAAGATCCCGTCGTCGTCGCTGTAGAGCATCTCGCCCGGCGTGAAGAGCACGCCGCCGAACGCGACGGGGA
This sequence comes from Candidatus Limnocylindria bacterium, assembly GCA_035493875.1. Classification (GTDB taxonomy): domain Bacteria; phylum Vulcanimicrobiota; class Vulcanimicrobiia; order Vulcanimicrobiales; family Vulcanimicrobiaceae; genus Vulcanimicrobium. Next base: position 17,282 of record DATJHK010000026.1, on the reverse strand, counting down.
CGTCGAGCTGACCGACGCGGTTCTTCGCGCTGCGCATCGGGTTCGAGCCGAGCGCCTTGATCCCGATCGAGATCCCGCCGAGCGGCCCGACGTCGCGGACCGCTCCCCACAGCACCAGGCCCGCCCAGCCGTGCGCGACGCCGATGCCCGCGATGACGTCGCCGACCAGCGCGGTGCGCAGCGAGCCGCCGCCGTCGACGACCAGCACCGCGCCGTTCCCGGGCGTGCCGAGCGTCTCGCGGATCAGCGCGTTGTCCTCGAACGTGCGGATCGTACGAATCGGTCCGCAAAAGCTGCGCACCGCGCCGAACTGACGGAATTGCGTCTCGCAGCTGCGCACGCGCTCCTGGTGCGCGTCGACGAGATCGACGGTGAGAAAGTCGGTCACGCCTGCAGCACCTCGCCGTTGCGGCGCGCGAGCGCGTACTGCAAGAGCCGTTCCACCAGCGCCTCGTAGGAGATCCCGGCGTGCTGCGCTTCGTCGGGGAGGAGGCTTTGCGCCGTCATCCCGGGGAGCGCGTTGACCTCCAGGATCGTCGGACGCCCTTCCTTCGTGACGATGAAGTCGGTGCGCGAGTAGTCGCGCAATCCGACGAGGCGGTGCACGGAGAGCGCGAGCGTCTGCAGGCGGCGCGTGAGATCGTCGTCGATCGGCGCGGGGATCAGATGCCGCGAGCCGCCCGGCTTGTATTTCGCATCGTAGGAGTAGAACTCGTCGCTCGCGATGATCTCGACGACCGGCAGCGCTTCTTCGCCGAGGACGCCGCACGAGAACTCGCGGCCCGGCACGTATTCCTCGGCGAGTACCTCCGGCGTGCGCGCGGAGGCGTCGATCATCGCTTGCGTCCACGCCTCGTGCGTGCGCACGAGTACGACGCCGGCGCTCGAGCCGCTCGCGCGCGGCTTCACGACGAGCGGGAGATTCAGCGAACCGGGGAGGAGCGGCAGCGTCCCGCCGGTGAGGTCGAACGTGTCCCAGGCCGGGGTCGGGAGGCCTTCGGCGGCGAGCAGCTTCTTCGTGAGGTGCTTGTCCATCGCGATCGCGCACGACGCGATCCCGCTCCCCGTGTAGGGGATCCCGAGCCACTCGAGGATCCCTTGCACCGTCCCGTCCTCACCGCCGCGGCCGTGCAGCGCGTTGAAGACGACGTCGGGCTCGATCGCGCGCAGCGCCTCGACGAAGCGGCCGTCGAAGTCGAGCGAACGGCCGTCATGGCCGAGCGCAGCGAGTGCGCGCATCACGCCCGTGCCGCTTTGGATCGAGACCTCGCGCTCGGCGCTGGGTCCGCCCATCACAACCGCGACCTTCAAACTCGGCATCAGGCCGTAAACTCTCCGACGAGGTGGACTTCGAGGTGAAGCTCGACGCCGAACCGTTCGTCGACCGCTCGCCGGACCCGCGCGAGCAAGGTGGCCACGTCGCGTGCCGACGCGCCACCGGTGTTGACGATGAAGTTGGCGTGGAGAGGGGAGACTTCGGCCCCGCCTTCACGCCAGCCCTTGGCCCCGACCGCTTCGATCAACCGGCCGGCATGGTCGCCGGGCGGATTGCGAAAGCACGAGCCGGAGTTGGGGAGCGCGACGGGCTGCGTCGCCTTGCGGCGGACGAGCCGCGTCTGCAGGCGCTCGCGGACCGTCTTCGGGTCGCCGCGGTCGAAACGCAGCCGCACGCGGGTGACGATTGCGTCGGGCGGGAGCGTCGTCTGCCGGTAGCGCCAGGCGACGTCGATCCGGTGCGGGTCGGGGTGCGCCGGCGCCTGGACGATCACGTCCCGCGCGAACTCGCCGATCTCGCGATCGGTCCCGGCGTTCATCCGCACCGCGCCGCCGACCGTGGCGGGGATCCCGGCGAGGCCGTCGACCCCGCTGCCGCCCAGGGTCGCGACCTGCGCGCAGAGCGCGGGGAGCGAGGCGCTCCCGCCGGCCTCGACCAGCACGTCCTCGCCGTCGGCCCGCACGTCGAGGGCGGTGAACTCGCCTTCGAGCCGCAACACGATCCCACGCAACCCGCCGTCGCCGACGAGCAGATTCGAGCCGGAGCCCAGGACGAACATCGGCAGCCGGCGGCGCAGCACGTGGCGCAGCACGAAGGCGAGCTCGTCCGCGTCGAGCACGGTGACGAGCGCATCGGCCGGACCGCCGATCTTCCACCACGTATAGGGCGCGAGCGGCTCCTCGAAGCGCGCGCGCTCACCGAAGCGCTCGCGCAGCGCGGCGCGGTCACCCTCGTCGAGCAGCGGGACGGTCTTCACCGCGCGAGCGGCGCGGCGGCGACCCGTTCGCCGAGGCGATGCGCGACCGCGGAGATCGAGCCCGCCCCGAGCATCAGCACGAGCGCGCCGGCGGGCGCCTCGCGCGGAACGAGGTCGAGCAGCTCCTCGACCTGCGCGACGTAGGAGACGGCAACGCCGTTCGCCGCGAGCGGCTCGCCGATCGAGCGTTCCGAAACGCCCGGGATCGGCTCCTCGGACGCCGCGTAGACCGGCGCGAGGATCACGCGATCGGCACCGCCGAGCGCGCGCACGAAATCGTCCTTGAGATAGCGCGTGCGGGTGTAGCGGTGCGGTTGGAACGCGACAACGATCGGCGCGCTCGTGAACCCGCGCGCCGCCGCGATCGTCTGCGCGATCGCAGTCGGATGGTGCGCGTAGTCGTCGACGACGGTGAGCGCGCCGCGTCCGACGATCTCGAAGCGCCGCCGCACGCCGTGAAAACCGCCCAGCGCCTGCACGATCGTCTCGAACGGGATCGCCGCCGCGCGCGCGGCGCCGATCGCGCCGAGCGCGTTCTGCACGTTGATCTCGCCGGGGACGCAGAGACGCACCTCGCCGAGCGCGGCACCGCGCTCGAAGACGGTGAAGCGCGAGCCGAGATCGGCGTAGACGATCGGCCCGACGGTCAGATCGGCCTCGGTGCGGGTCGCGAACGTCGTCACCGGCGCGAGCGCCTGGCGCCCGACGAGCGTGCTGCCCGGATTGTCGTTCCCGACGATCCCGCGCCCGCCCGGCGGCACCTTGTTGATGAAGACGACGAACTGTTCGAGCAGCCGCGGCAGCTCGGCGTCGGAGGAGATGTGATCGTTCTCGATGTTGTTGACGACGGCGATCGTCGGCGAGAGGTGCAGGAACGAGCCGTCGGACTCGTCGCTCTCGGTAACGAACCACGGGCCGCTTCCGCTGCGCGCGTTCGACCCGGTGTCGACGCGTACGCCGCCGACCGCGACCGTCGGATCGAGTCCCGCCGCCTCGAAGATCGATGCGAGCATCGCGGTCGTCGTCGTCTTCCCGTGCGTCCCGGCGACGGCGACCAACTTGTGCCCGCGCGCCAGCTCGGCGAGCATCTCGCCGCGCGTGACGACGCGCAGCTTGCGCTCGAGCGCGGCGACGAACTCGGGGTTGTCGCGCGCGATCGCCGACGAGACGACGACGACCTCGACCTGCGCGTCGAGGTTCTCGGCGCGATGGCCGATCACGATGCGAACGCCTTCTTCCTCGAGCCGCGCGACGAGCGGCGAGCGCCGCACGTCGGAACCGCTCACGCGCGCGCCGCGCGCGACGAGCAGCCGCGCGATCGCGCTCATCCCGATCCCGCCGACACCGACGAGATGATACGTCGGCATGTGCTCATCCGGCTGAGGTTCGAGCCCGTGCTGAGCTTGTCGAAGCATCACGGGCGTACGTCGTTCGCCGCGGCGTCGTGCACGACCCGCGCGGGGATCGCGCGCTCGATGCGTGCGACGATCGCCGCGCCGGCGTCCGGCGGCGTGAGTGAGCGCGCAGCCTCGCGCATCGCCGCGTTGCGCTGCGGTTCGAGCACGTCGCGCAGCGCCCACCACAGCCGGTCGCCGTCCAATTCCTTGTCGGCGATGACCAATGCGGCGCCTCGCTGCGCGAAGAGCGCAGCGTTGTGCGCCTGGTGCTGCTCGGCGGCGTATGGGTACGGGATCAGCACCGCGGGCGCGGCGCTGTGCGCGATCTCGGCGAGCGTCGACGCGCCGGCGCGCGCGACGACGACGTCGGCGGCGGCGTACGCGTCGGCCGGATCGGTGAGATACGGAACGAGGCGCACCTGGTTCCCCGCTGCGCGTTCGCGCTCTTCGGCCTGCATATAGGCGTAATCACGTTCCCCGCTGACGTGCAAGACCTGCCAATCAGGCGGTAGGGTGCGCCGCGTCACGAGCGCGGCAACGGCTTCGTTGATCGAGCGGGCACCCTGGCTGCCGCCCATCACGACGATGGTGCGGCGGTCGGGGTCGAGTCCCAGACGCGCGCGCGCGGTGCGCGGGTCGGCGAGCCGCGCGAACGACGCGCGCAGCGGTGTCCCGGTGACGACGGTCTTGCGCCCGAAGGCGACCGCCGAGGCGGCATAGGTCGTCCAGACCTCGTCGACGAGCGGGACGAGCAGCCGATTCGTCAGACCCGGGGTGACGTTGATCTCGAGCAGCGCGATCCCGCAGCGCAGCACGCGCAGGGCGCGCAAGATCCGCGCCGCGACGACGACCGGGAAGCAGACGTACCCGCCGGTCGCGACGACCATCAGCGGCTTGAAGCGCGCCAGCGCGCCGAGCGCGACGCCGATCCCCGCCAGGTTCGCGACGAGGGTGCGCACCGTTCCCAGCGAGAGCTTGCGCTGCAACGCGGCGCTGGGGACGAACGTGAGCGGGATCGCGGTGACGAGCGAGGCTTCCAGGCCGTGCCGGTTGCCGAAGAACCGCGCTTCGTAGGCGTCGGCGTGGAACTCGGCGCGCAGCGCGTCGTCGATCGCGAGCGCGGGGTAGACGTGTCCGCCGGTCCCGCCGCCCGTCAGCGCCACCTTCAGCTTCACGCGGGCTAGGGACACTAGTGTCCCTGCGGCGGGAAGGCGACGATCCCGGTGGGATTGCCCAGGTTGAGCAGCCCGCCTTGCGTCGCGCCGTCGTGCCCGAAGACCGCGAGCGACCCTTCCGTCTCACCGCGGCAGCCGGCGTTGCCGACGAAGATCTGGTCGGCGGTGACGGCCAGCGCCGTCGCGGTCGCGACGTTCTGCCGGATCTGCGTGCGCGGCTGGGAGTTGGTGGGGTCGTCGTAGAGATCGACCTGCGAGTCCGAACCGACGCAGCCCGGCGTCCCGCTGAGCACGGCGAGCTCGCCGTTCGGCCCGACCGCGAGCTTGCGCAGCGGACGCACGCCGTACGAGATCGTCGCCTTGCGGTCGAGGTTCGTATCGTAGATGCGCACTTGGCGGTCGGGGCCGTCGATCACGGCGAAGCGGTCGGAGCCGAGCGCGACGAGCGACGAGCCCTGGAGGATCACTTCCTGGCGCACGTGCCCGCCGGCGTCCCACACCGAGAGCCGTCCGGAGCCCGCGACCACGACGACGTTGCCGATCCCGAGCGCTTCCTGCGCGCCCGTCGCGGCGATCGGCGAGCCGACCCCGTTCCCTTGCAGATCGTAGCGGCGCAGGAGCTGCGAGCCGGGGTCGTAGGCGACGAACCCATCGGTGCTCGGCGAGACGAACGCGTTCTGGACACGGGGGAACCGCTTCACCGTACGCGACTGCATCGACGGCGAGATCGCCTCCACGTCGGTCGTGCCGCCGTCGGCGAAGAAGACCAATACCGTTCCGTCGTTGACGGCGCTCAGCACGCCGTACTCGTCGGCCCCCGGTCCGGCGGAGGCGGACTGCTGCTTGTTGCCGTCGACGAACATGACGACGTGCCGGGTCGTGAGCACCACCGGCGATGCCGACGCGACGGCCGGGATCGCCAGGAGCAGCGCGAGCGCGGCCGGGATGCGGAAGCGGGAGATCCTCATGACCACTCTTTCGTGGCGGGCTAGGCCGCTCGATAGCGGCCGACGTTCGCGATCAGCGCGACGGCGACGAGCGAGACGATCAGCGAGGTGCCGCCGAACGAGATGAACGGGAGCGGGACGCCGGTGACGGGCCAGGACGACGTGACGACGCCGATGTTGATGAAGGCCTGGATCACGATCAAGAACGTGCAGCCCATCGCGAGCAGCATCCCGAAGCGGTCGGGCGCGTGCAGGGCGACGTCGATCGCCCGCACGGCGAAGACGACGAACAGCGCGATCACGAGCAGGCCGCCGAGCATCCCCAGCTCCTCGCCCAGCACGGCGAAGATGAAGTCGGTGTGCGCCTCGGGGAGATAGAAGTACTTCTGCCGCGAGGCGCCCAGGCCCAGGCCGAAGATCCCGCCGCTGCCGAGCGCGAGCAGCGACTGCACGATGTGGAAGCCGGTGTTCTGCGCGTCCTTCCACGGATCGATGAAGGCGAAGATGCGCGCGCGCTTGTAGGCCGACGAGCCGACCGCGATCGCGGCCATCGGGAGCATCGCGAGCACGCACATGATCAGGTGCTCGAAGCGCGCGCCGGCCGTGAAGAGCAGCGCGAACGCGGTGAAGATCAAGAGCGAGGCCGTCCCCATGTCGGGCTCGACGAAGACCGGCATCGCGAGCATCGCGGTGACGAGCAGGAGCGGGACGACGCCTTTCGAGAGCGAGCGCACCCCCTCGCCGATCTGCGAGAGCTTCGCGGCGAAGAACACGACGAGCGCGAGCTTCGCGAACTCCGAGGGCTGGAACGAGACGGCTCGGAAGCCGAGCCACCGCCGCGCGCCGCCCGAGGTGAGACCGACGTGCGGGATCAGCGTGAGGACGAGGAGGACGAACGCGATCCCGACGATCGCCGGCGCGATCGTCTTGAGCCTGCGGTAGTCGAGGCGATACGCCGCGTACGCGAAGGCGAGCCCAGCGGCGAGATACGCCGCCTGACGCTTGACGAAGTACGCGGTGTCGTGGAAGAGCGCGTACGCGGTCGCGCTCGACGCGCTGAAGACCATCACCAGGCCCAGCGCGATCAAGAGCCCGACCGAGCCGAGCAGGAGCGGGTCGGGCGGCTGCAGCGCGAACGCGCGCGGACGTGCGTCGAAGCGCGGTCGGCGCGCGCGCGCGTCAGCGAGCACCGGCAGCCGTCTGATCCAGACCGCGCACGGCCTGCGTGAACAGCTCCCCGCGATGCTCGGCGGACTGGAACATGTCGAACGACGCGCAGCCCGGCGAGAGCAGCACGACGTCGCCCGGGACGGCGAGCCGGTGCGCGAGCGCGACGGCCTCTTCCATCGAGCCGGCACGCTCGATCTTCGCGCGCTTGACCACGGCGGCGATCTCGTCGGCGGCCTCGCCGATCAGCACGACGGCCTTCGCGCGCGACGAGACGACCTTGCCCATCTCGGCGAAGTCGGTACCCTTCGCCTTGCCGCCGGCGATCAGCACGATCGGACGTTCCTCGAAGGAACGCAGCGCGGCGATCACCGAGCCGGGATTGGTCGCCTTCGAGTCGTCGACGTACTCGACGCCCTCGACGGTCCCCGCCGGCTCGAGCCGGTGATGCAGCGGCTGGAAGGCGCGCACGCCCTCGCGGATCGCGTCGAGGTCGAGCCCCGCGGCGAGCGCGACCAGGATCGCGCCCATCACGTTCTCGACGTTGTGCCGTCCGCGCAGCGGGATCTCGTCGACGCGCAGGACGTCGATCGGGCGCGGGTCGCCGGTCGGCGGCGCGTAGACGATCTGCGTCCCGCCGCGCAGGTAGAGCGTCGACTCGCGGTGCGGCTCACCCGAGAACCAGAGCGCGCGCGCCTTGATGCGATTGCCGTCCTCGCCCGGCGCACCGGCGACGATCGGGTCGTCGAGGTTGCCGACGAAGGTATCGCCCGGCCCTTGGTTGGCGAAGATGCGAAACTTCGCCTCGGCGTACTCCTCCATCGAGAAGTAGCGGTCGAGGTGGTCGGGCGTGATGTTGTTGATCAGCGAGATCCGCGGCTTGAACGAACGGATCGACTCGAGCTGGAACGAGCTGACCTCGGCGATGACCCAGTCGCCGGGCGCGGCGCTCGCGGTCTCGCGGATCAGCGGGTTGCCGATGTTCCCGCCGACGTGGACGGTCTTCCCGGCGGCGGCGAAGAGCGCGCCGACGAGCGCGGTCGTCGTCGTCTTCCCCTTCGTGCCGGTGACGGCGACGATCGGCGCCTTGCAGATGCGGTAGGCGACCTCGACCTCGCTGAAGACGGGGACGCCGGCGGCCTGGACGCGCCGGACCAGCTCGCCGTTGAGCGGGATCCCGGGCGAGAGGACGGCGACGTTCGTGCGCTCGAGGACCGAATCGAGAGCGTCGGGCGCGACGAAGGGGACGTTCGCCGCCTGCAGCTCGGCGAGCGCCTCGGTGAGCTGCCCCGCGGGCGCTTCGTCGGTCGCGGCGAGCGAACCGACGCGCGCGCGGAGCACCTCGACCGTGGCGCGGCCGCTGCGGCCCAGGCCGATGACGAGGACATGGTCGGTGCGGTCGAAGCGACCGCTCGTGGAAACGTTCATGCGGTACGCGTAATCAGGGCGAAGCCCAGCAATGAGAGAACGAACGATGCGATCCAAAATCGCATCGTCACCTTGGTTTCCGGCCAGCCGCTCAACTCGAAGTGGTGGTGCAGGGGGCTCATCCGGAATACGCGACGCCGAGTCGCCTTATACGAAGCGACCTGGATGATCACACTCAAGGTTTCGGCGGCGAATACCCCGCCGATGAGCGGAAGTAACAATTGCGTTCCGGTCAGGATCGCGCCGCCGGCCAATGCGGCACCCAGCGCGAGCGAGCCGGTGTCGCCCATGAACACGCGGGCGGGGTGGCGGTTGTAGAGCAGGAAGCCGAGGACGGCGCCGATCGTCGCCGACGCGAAAACGCCGACGTTCGGGACGCCGACGCGCAGCGCGGTGAACGCCAGGACGGCGAGCGGCGGGAGGATCGTCCCGCCGGCGAGCCCGTCGAGCCCGTCGGTGAGGTTGACGGCATGCGTCGTCGCGAGCACGACGCAGAGCGAGAGGAGGTACCAGAGCCACGGCGGCGCGGCGCCGATTCCGAGCAGCGTCGTCCCCGGCGGGGTCGGCTGGCCGGCGATGAGGAGAAAGACGATCCCCGCCAGCCCCGTCAGCGCGAACTTCGGGAGCGCGCGCAGGCCGCGGTTCTTCTGCTTGCGGATCGCGGCGAGATCGTCGATCGCGCCGATCCCCATGCAGCCGAGGACCAGGACCGCCAGGGCGAGCGTCGCGCGCGAGGGCGTGCAGGCGAGCGCGACGACCGGCGCGAGGGCGAAGAGCACCCCGCCCATCGTCGGCGTCCCGGTCTTCGTCTGATGGGTCTGGGGCGCGTCCTCGTAGGCGGTCTGGCTGGTCGAGGACCGGCGAAGCGCGGCGATCAGCGGACGGCCGAGGACGGCGGCGAGGGCGAAGGTCGCGCCGAGCGCGAGCAGCGCCTTCACGGCCGCACCAGCGGGTGCGGCCCCGCCCCGCGCCAGGCCAGCACGACCAGCGGGGTCTGCTCGTCGCCGTTCCCGCCGGGATTGCCCAAGAGCGCACGCTCGACCGCGGCACGGTCGAGCCGCGGCGAGGCGCCGAGCGCCTTCGCTCGGCGCAGGTCGTTGGCGTCGACGATCGCGACGTGGACGCCGAGTTTCTCGGCCAGCTCGCTCGCGACGCGATCCGGCTCGGCCGGCCCGAGGACGATCGCGCGCTCATAGGGCGGGAGGGTTCCGGTGTAGCCGTCGATCGCCGCGATCGCCTCGCCCAGGATCTCGTAGAAGACGCCGCGCTTCCCGCGCAGGCGGCCCAGCACGTGCGCGAGCGCCGCCCACAGCACGCGCCGCGGGCCGACTTGGTCGATCACGAGCTGGAGCGACTCCGGTTGATTGACGGTAGCCAGCGCGCCGGCGCGGCGCGAGAGCGTGAGCGCGAGCCGCGAGGGGCGGATGAACTCGGCCGGGATGAAGCGCGACTGCGCGATCGCGACCGCGGTCTCCGCGATCACGACGACGTCGCCTGGCCGCGCGATCCCGCGCACCGCCTCGCCGACGACCTGCGCGAGATCGTCGCCCGCGGCGATCAGCCGCGTGCGCACCGGGATCGCAACGAGCCCTTCGGGCAAACCCTCCTCGCGGATCGCGACCGGGATCATGACTCGAGCACCTCGGCTCCGAGCGCCGACGCGATCTCCTCCATCTTGTACATCCGCGAGCCTTTGAGGAGGATCGCGTCGCCGGCGCGCACGTTCGCGAGCAGCCACGCCGACGCGTCGTCGTTGGAGTCGTAGCAGATGACCGTGCCGCCCGCACCGCTGACGCCGCGCGCGGTGTCGTCGGCGAAGCGTCCGCCGGCCAGGACGATGTCGGCGCGCTTGGCCGCGATCTCGCCGATCTTCTCGTGCATCAGCGGCGCGTCGCTGCCCAGCTCCGCCATGCTGCCGAGGACGGCGATGCGGCGCTCCGCCTCCTCGCGGCCGAACGTCGCCAGCGTCGCGAGCGTCCCCGAGAGCGACGCGTTGTAGGCGTCGAAGACGAGCCGCACGTCGTTCTCGAGCTCGACGACCTCGTAGCGGCCGTGCGGGAGCGCGAGCGAGCCGACGGCGTTCGCGAGCGCCTCGTCGTCGGCGCCGCAGAGCAGCGCGGCGGCGAACGCGCCGGCGAGGTTGCGGCGGTTGTGGTCGCCGGGGAAACGCACGTCGATGCGATGCGTGCGCGTCGTCGCGTCGGGTGCGATCACCCAGACCGCGTCGGACTCGACGACGACGGCGCCCTGTCCCTGCGGCGGGCGGTCCGCGTCGATCCCGTACCAGAGCGGCGCTGCGGTGAGCGTCGCGGCACGGCTCCGTGAGGCCTCGTCGGCGAGGTTGAGGACGGCGCGCTTCGCACCCGAGGGGAGCGCCCACTTCGTCTCGGCGATCCGCGCGCGAGAGCCCATGATCTCCAGGTGCGCCTCGCCGACGTTGGTGAGCACGCCGACGTCGGGACGCGCCGCCGCGACGAGCACGTCGAGATCGCGGTACTTGCGCGCGCCCATCTCGACGATCGCGACGCGCGTATCGCCGTCCTCGAGCCCGCACAGGAACTTGGCGACGCCGACCTCGTTGTTCTCGTTCTCGGGCGTCGCGATCGCGGCGATCCCGGCCGCGCGCAGCAGGCCGAGCAGGAACTGCTTGGTCGTCGTTTTGCCGGTGCTGCCCGTGATCCCGACGACGGGGCCGCGCACGCGCGTGCGCGCGAGGCCGCCGAGATCGAGATAGGCCTGCAGCGTGTTCGCGACGACGAGCGCCGGACGGCCGGGGGGGACGACGGCCGCATCGTCGACGATCGCGCACGCCGCGCCGCGGGCGAACGCCTCGTCGACGTACGCGTGCCCGTCGAACCGCTCGCCGCGCAGCGCGAGGAACGCCGCCCCCCGTTCGATCGCCCGCGTATCCGTCTGCACCAGCAGCGTCTCGGGCAACCCTTCGCCGTTGAGGACCTGAGCGTTGATGACGCCGATCGCGTCCCGCGTCGGCAATCTCATCTTCTGAGAGCCTCGGCGCGGGCGCGGAACGCGTTGCGGACTTCGTCGCGGTCGTCGAACGGGCGCGATTCGGTTCCGACGATCTGGTAGGTCTCGTGGCCTTTGCCGGCGACGACAATCGTATCGCCGGCGTGCGCGTCGTCGATCGCGAGGCGGATCGCGCTGCGGCGGTCCAGCTCGATGTCGGCGTCCCAGCCGTTCACGATCGCGCGCGCGATCGTCAGCGGGTCTTCGGTGCGCGGGTTGTCGGAGGTGACGATCACGCGATCGGCGAGCCGGGCCGCGATCGCGCCCATCTCGGCGCGCTTCCCGGCATCGCGGTCGCCGCCGCAGCCGAAGACGACGATCAAGCGGCGCTTGGTCGTCTCGCGCGCGGCGTGCAGCACGTTCTCGAGCGCGTCGGGGGTGTGCGCGTAGTCGACGATCGCCTCGATCCCGAACGCGCCGATCCGTTCCATCCGGCCGGGGACGGCGCGCGTCGCGCCGAGCCCCTGCACCGTGGTTTCGTCGGGGATGCCGAGCGCACGCGCGATTCCGAAGACGGCGAGCGCGTTGCGCACGTTGAACCGTCCCGGCAGGTTGATCGTCACGGTGTGCTCGCCGACGCGGAACGTCGAGCCGTCGCCGTTCAGGCGCAGGTCGGTCGCGCGCAGCGCCGCGTCGGCGTCGATCGCATAGGTGATCGCGTGCGGCAGTTCCTTCGCCCACGCCGCACCGGCCGGATCGTCGACGTTCAGCACCGCCGCGGGCGCGAGGTCGAAAAGCCGCCGCTTCGCCGCGACGTAGCGCTCCATCGTCCCGTGGAAATCGAGGTGGTCGCGCGTGATGTTGGTCAGCGCCGCGACGCGGAAGCGCACGTCCTCGACGCGACCGAGCGCCAGCGCGTGCGAGGAAACCTCCATCGCGACGGCCCGCGCACCCGCGTCACGCTGCGCCGCCAGCACGCCTTGCAGCTCGAGCGCGAGCGGGGTCGTGTTGGCGAGCGGCCAGCGCAGCTCGCCCAGCGCACCGCCGAGCGTCCCGATCACGCCGCACGGGATCCCGGCCGCCTCGCAGACGCCGCGCACGAGATGCGTCGTCGTCGTCTTCCCGTTCGTCCCCGTCACGCCGACGACGGCGAGCGCATGCGACGGATGATCGTAGAACGCGTCGGCCAGGCGCGACGATGCCGCGCGCGTGTCGGCGACGACGATCGCCGGCGCGTGCAGATCCGCGTCGAGCTCGTGCTCGACCAGGACGGCAGAAGCGCCGCGCGCGAGCGCATCCCGCACGAAGGCGTGCCCGTCGGCGCGCTCGCCGCGCAGCGCGACGAACAAGGTTCCGGGGCGGACCGCGCGCGAGTCGCTCGCGATCGCATCGACCGTCGGCGGGAGCGCCCCGGCGACGCGCGCGCCCGAGAGGGCGGCGACGAGGCGGGAGGTCTCTCGCATCACGGTTTCTCCTTCGCCACGTGGTGCCGTAGGACCAAGCGAGGAGGCGGCGGTGACGTCGGCATCACGCCCGCGTGCAGCATGGCCTCGCGCGCAAGCTCCGCGAACACCGGTGCGGCGACGACGCCGCCGTAGATCGCTCCGCGGGGCTGATCGACCTTCACCAGGATCACGTAGCGCGGATGCTCGGCGGGGATCATCCCGATGAACGAAGCGATGTATGCGCCGGGTTCGTATTGCCCGTTGGCGACGACTTGCGCCGTTCCGGTCTTCCCGGCGACCGTGTACCCGGGGATCGCCGCGGGTGTCCCCGTTCCGCGCACGATCACCGCGCGCAGGAAGCCGCGCAGCGTCGCCGCCGTCTCCGGGGCGATCACGCGCCGCTCCACTTCCGGGCCATAGGTGTAGATCGGCGTGCCGGTCGGGTCCTCGATCGCGTGCACGATGCGCGGGCGCAGCAGCATCCCGCCGTTCGCGATCGCGGCGTATGCGCGCGTCAGCGCGAGCGGCGTGACGGAGACCCCTTGGCCGAACGAGATCGTCGCGAGCGAAGAGCCGCTCCAGTCGTCGAGCGACGGGACGATCCCCGGGTTCTCGCCCGGCAGCTCGACGTCGGTCGGCTCGCCGAACCCGAAGCGCAGGATCTCGCCGTCGAGCGCGCGCTCGCCGATGCGCATCCCGATCTCGGCTGCCCCGACGTTGTGCGAGTAGGCGATGATGTCTTCCATCGACTCGCTGCTGCCGGTGCCGGCCATGAAACCGTCCTCGGCGTTGTGGATCACGTGGCCGCCGACCTCGATCTGGTCGTGTGCGGGGAAGCGCGAGCGCGTGGTGACCTTCCCGCTCTCGAGCGCGGCCGCGGCCGTGATCAGCTTGAACGTCGAGCCGGGTTCGTAGGCGTCGGTGATCGCGCGGTCGCGCCAGCTGTCGGAAGAGAACGCGCCGAAGCGGGAGGGGTCGAAATCGGGGACGTTCGCGACGGCGAGCAGCTCGCCGGTCCACGGGTCCATCACGATCACGCTCCCGCTGCGCGCGTGCCACTTCTTCACGTCCGCGCCGAGCAGGCGCTCCGCCTCGAATTGCAGGTAGGGGTCGAGCGTCGTGACGATCGTGCGGCCGGGGACGGCGCGCTCGACGATCTGCGTCTCGCCGAAGGGGATCGCGCGGCCGAAGTTGTCGGCCTCGATCCGCATCTTCCCCGGCGTGCCGCGCAGCAGCGAATCGAACGAGTACTCGAGGCCGTCGAGACCGTTCTCGTCGGTCCCGGTGAAGCCGATGACGGTCGACGCGAGCCGGCCGGAGGCGACGAAGCGCGTCCCGGTCTCCTCGGCCTTCGTCTCGATCCCGGTGATCCCGAGGGCGCGCACGCGCTCGGCCTCGCCGTGGCTCACCTTGCGCGCGAGCCAGCGAAATTCGATCCGCTCGCGCAGCGCCGACTCGATGTCCGCCTCGGGTTGACGCAGGATCGGCGCGAGCTTGACGGCGGCGTCGTGCGGGTCCGCGACGTCGGTCGGGACCGCGTAGATCGACTCCGACGGAAGGGAGCGCACGAGGACGCCGCCGTCGCGGTCCAGGATCGCGCCGCGCTTGGCGAATGCGTCGACGGTCTCGTCGTGCTGTTCGAGGGCCAGCCGCGCGAGGTGCGGGCCGTCGTGCACCTGCACGTCACCCAGCCGCAACGCGAGCAGACCGGCCAGCGCGACGACCGCGACGAGCGAGAGCTTTGCCCGCGCGGGTGCGACGCGCGCGAACGCACGCGCCGCCATTATTTCGCGGTGATGCCCACCGCCGGCTGCAGCCACCCCAGGAAGGCGAAACCGCCGGCCCGCTGCTGCGCCTTCGGTTGGGGGACGCGCACGACCGCGTAGACGTGCGGGTCGTGCATCTTCAGATTCGCGGCGATCGCGGCGAGGCGGTCGGGCGAGCGCAGGCGCGCGATCCGATCGTCGAGACGCTGCGTCTCCTCGAGCACCGCCGCACGCTCGTTCTCCTGACGTGCCAGCGCGTAGCTGAGCGAGGTCAGGTTCGAGGTGAGGGTGACGTAGGCGAGCAGCGGGACGAGAACCGCGACGATGACGCCGACGACCGCGACGACCGGCGCATGCAGACGCGAGCGCGCGCGGCGCGTACGACGGCGCGTCGCCTCGCGAACGCGCTCCGCGCGGCGCGGCGGTTCGGCAAGGATCCGTTGCGGCGCGATCACGCCGCCACCTCGATGCGCTCGGCGACGCGCAGCTTGGCGCTGCGCGCGCGGGGGTTCGCAGCGATCTCTTCCTCGCTCGGGACGAGCGGTTTGCGCGTGAGCGCGCGCACGCGCGGATCCTCGCGGAAGGTCTGCTTCACGATACGGTCCTCGAGCGAGTGAAAGCTGATGACGGCGATCCGGCCGCCGATCGCAGTCCGGTCGAGCGCCGCGTCGAGCCCGTCGCGCAGCGCGCCGAGCTCGTCGTTGACGGCGATGCGCAGCGCCTGAAAGGTGCGCGTCGCGGGATGGATACGGCCGGACGTGCGGACGACGCGCGCGACGACCGCGGCGAGATCGGCGGTGTCGCGAACCGGCCGGCCCTCGTTGCGGCGCGCCACGATCGCGCGCGCGATCCGGCGCGACGCGCGCTCCTCGCCGTACTGGTAGATCGCGTCCGCGATCTCGCGTTCGTCGTGCGAGGCGAGCCAGTCCGCGGCACTCTCGCCGGCGGTGGGATCGAGACGCATGTCGAGCGGCGCGGCGACGCGGAACGAGAAGCCCCGTTCGCCCTCATCGAATTGCATCGAGCTGACCCCCAGGTCGAACAGGATCCCGTCGATCGACGCGATCCCGAGCGCATCCAACTCTTCCGCGAGCGCGCGAAAGTTCGCGTGCACGAGCGTGAAGCGCGGGTCGTCCAACGCGCGCTCGCGCGCCGAGGGGTCCGCGTCGAACGCGACCAGCCGCCCCGCCGGGCCGAGCACGGCGAGGATGAGCGAGGAATGCCCTCCCGCTCCGAACGTCGCGTCGACGTAGGTCCCGTCGGGACGCACGGCGAGCGCCTCGAGCGACGCGCCCGCGAGCACCGACACATGCGCCGGCACTCAAAACAGCCCCAACTCCGACGCGAAGTCGGGGAGCTCGCCGCGTTCCTGCGTGTGCCGCTCGTAGCGGTCCTTCGACCACAGCTCGACCCGCGTGAGCGAGCCGATCGAGACGACGTCCTTCTCAATTCCTGCGTAGGTGCGCAGGGCGCCGGGGATCACCAGGCGCCCCTGGGCGTCGCAACTGAGCTCTTCGGTGTGGGCGAACAGATGCCGCACGTAGCTGCGGTAGCGCGCGTCCTTGAGCGGCGCGGCTTCGAGCCGCGCGCAGAAGTCGGCCCACGTCGCGGCGGGATAGAGGGCCAAGCACGGATCCGGCTCGGCGATCGTCAGAAAGAACCCGGCGCCCAGACGCTCGCGGAAACGCGCCGGCACAACCAAGCGACCTTTGTCGTCAAGGCTGTGTTCGACCGACCCCGTGAACAGCGGACGATCCCCCACAGGATCACCACTGTGTTCCACTGCGCGCCACTTTGATCCACTATATCCCACCCATTGCCGCCCGGCAACCGAAATGCGTGCGAATTCGGCCAGGTCATACGAGGCTGCGACAACGGCCACCGAAGCGAACGCACGTTCGACCTCGCTAGGGGCACAAAAAAAAGGGCTGCGGCACAACGCCGCAGCCCGAGGACGAAGGGAACCGGAAGACGCGTTAGCGCGTGCGCCGAGTCCACGCGCCGGCCTGCCGGACGCGCGTGTGGCTGGGACGGGCGTGCGTCGGGAGGCTCGTCATCCGTGTCGAGCCCGTACGGCGAATCGACTGCGTCGAGACCGTGGCCGACTGCCCCGACAGACTCGCCTGCGGCGCACCGTAGACGATGCGGTAGATCGAGCCGTAGTCGCATTCCGCCACGTACAGCGCGCCGCCGCCGGCACTAATCCCGCAATTGTAGAGATTGTTGGCGTTCGGCTGCACGTTGGTCTGGATGTACTCCTGTCCCGCCGCCGGATTGCTCGCGGGGAACCGGCCGACGCCGCCGTAGTCGTCGTCGGCGGCCCAGAAGCTGCCGTCCGCGTAGACGGCGGAGTAGGAATACATGTAGCGCGACGGCGTGAACGTGAACTCCTTCACCGCGCTCGTGGCGAACGTCGCCTTGGGGACCGCCCCGTAATAGTAGTAGTTGTTCGGCTCGTAGTCGGTCGTCCAGAACGCGGTGTCGTTGCTCGCCGCGATCGCTTCGATCGAGCTCGCGATCGTCAGGTTCGCCGACGTCGCCGTACCGAGCGCGCCGCCACTGATCGGGAAGACGTAGACGGTTGAGTTGCTGCCGTTGCTCGCGAGGTACAGCTCGCTCCCGTCGGGTGAGATCGTGAGGTCCGCCGGGTACGCGCCCGTCAGGCCGAGCTGGCTGAAGGGCTTTTCGAACGCGATGCTGCCGTCGGGGTTGAGCTTGCCGATCCCGTACTCGTACGT
>DATJHK010000025.1:0-10903 GCA_035493875.1 Candidatus Limnocylindria bacterium | reverse complement strand
TACGCGCGCAACGGCGCATACTTCGCCGCGCTCTCGAACCACGCGCAGGCGGTGCGCCGCGACGGGAGCGCGGCGCTCGATCTGGCGTTCGTCGCCGCCGGGCGGTTCGACGCGTTCTGGGAGTGGGATCTCAAACCGTGGGACGTCGCCGCCGGCGCGGTGATCATCGCCGAGGCCGGCGGCCGCGCCGACGCGCTGACCGGCGGCGCGCTCGACATCGCCGACGGCTCGATCCTCGCGAGCAACGGCGCGTTGCACGACGAGATGGAACGGCTGCTCGCCGCGGCGGGTCCCGGCGGCTAACGGCGGACCAGTTCGTCCATCGCGCGCAAGAAGCGGTCGATCTCCTCGTCCGTCGTGTAGAGGTGCGCGCTGACGCGCAGGCCGCAGCCGGGACGGTGATCGACGATGATCCGGCGCTCGAGCAGCTCCGCTTGGATGCGCTCGGCCTCGGGGACGTCGATCCCCACCCAGCCGGTGCGGTCCTTCGCGGCGTGCGGCGTGTTCACGCGCCAGCCGCGTTCGAGCGCCGCTTCGGTGAGGTGCGCGGTGAGCCGGACGTTGTGCTCGCGGATCGAGGCGACACCGAGCTCGCGGATGATCTCGTGTCCGGCGCGCGCGACCAGGTAGCCGGGGATCGTGGGGGTCCCGTTCGCCCAGCGGAATTGGTCGGTCGCATATTCGATCGGCGGCGCGTCGAACGCGAACGGGTCGCGGTGCGCCATCCAGCCGGTCACCATCGGCCGGAAGCGCTCGGCGATCGCGGGGCGCACGTAGATCCAAGCGCAGCCGGGGCCGCCGCACAGCCATTTGTGCGAGCCGCCGACGACGACGTCGAGATCGAGCGCGACGACGTCGTACGGCAGCACGCCGGTCGTCTGGTACGTGTCGAGCACGACCAGCGCCCCGACCTCTTTCGCGCGCGCGACGATCGCGGGGACGTCGATCACCACGCCGCTCTGGTAGTACGCGTGCGAGAGCACGACGACCGCGGTGCGGTCGCCGATCGCCGAGCAGATGCGGTCGGTCGGGATCGTGCGCCCGTCGTCGGTGGGGACGCGCACGGCTTTCGCGCCCGCACCTTCCCAGGCGGTCCAGACGTAGGCCAGCGAGGGAAACTGGAGCGCCTCGTACACGACCTCGTTGCGCTCGGGCGTGAAGCGCAGGGACGAGGCGATCGCCGACTGCAGCACGCTCACGTTCGGCGCGAGCGAGACGCTGCCCGGCGCGGCGCCGACGAGCGCGCCGATCCCGTCGGCGATCGCGCGCGCCTCGTCGAGCCAGGCGGGCCACGCTTCGGGACCGTCGTTCGCCCACGCGTCGTGATAGCGCACGAGCGCCTCGCGCGCGGCCTTCGGCGGCGCGCCCATCGAGTGGCTGACGAGCCACGTGTTGACGTCGAGGCCCGCGAAGCGCTCGCGAGCGCGCGCGGCCGTCGCGGCGATCATGCTCCGCGCGTCCCGCCGAGCACCGTGCGGACCTCCCACAGCTCGGGGAAGAAGCGCCGCCCGAGCGTCGTCTGCAGATACGCGGCGCCGAGCGATCCGCCCGTCCCGGGTTTCATGCCGATCATCCGCTCCACCATGCGCACGTGCCGCCCGCGCCACAAGAGGACGCGTTCGTCGAACTCGATCAAGTCTTCGAGGACGAGATAGAGGACGTAATGCTCTTCGTCGTGCTCGTAGACGGTGCGGAACGCGGCGACGAGCGCCTCGGACGTGTCGACGGCAAAGCCGTGCCGCGCGAGGTAGCTCTTGAGCGCGTCGTAGAGGGTGGGTTCGTGCAGCCGGCGTTCGAGTCGCGCGCGCTCCTCGGGCGTGATCTCCAAGTGCCGCAGGTAGGTCTCGTTGCCGCGCAGCCCGCAGCGGAACTCGATCTCGCGAAACTGCGCCGACTGGAACCCGCTCGCGGGGTTGAGCGCGTCGCGGAAGGCGTTGAAGTCCTGCGGCGTCATCGTCTCGAGGACGTCGACCTGCTGCTCGAGGACGCGTTGGATCGCGTGGATACGGCGAAACGCCTTGCCGACCTTGAGCAAGTCGTCCTGATCGAAGAAGCGCACCGCGGCGTCGAGCTCGTGCAGCATCTGCTTGAACCAGAGCTCGTAGACCTGATGGATCAGGATGAAGAGCAGCTCGTCATGATGCGGCGGATCGCCGATCGGATGCTGGAGCGCGAGCAGTTCGGGGACGCGCAGGTAGGAACCGTAAGTCAGGGATGCGGTCGGCACCCCGTGCCCTTCCGCATCGGAGCACGGCTCCTCTGCTACGAGCCCAAGCGCCAGGCCCAGGCGTTCCAGTAGTGCTCGCCCAGCACCGAGGGGACGACTCCGGTGAGCCGGGCGCTCGTTGCCACGGCCTCGCGATTGAAGCCCAGGAAGAGCAGGTCGGTTCGCGCGACCAGCTCGCGCGTGATCGCGCGGTCGGCTTCGGCTTGGACCGTCGGGTCGGGAGAGTCGAGCTCACGCCGCGCCGCGGCCTCGATGACGGGATCGCAGATCCCGCCGAAGTTGTCGCCGTTGGGTGGCCGCGTGTCGCAGCGGAACAGGTACGAGTGGTCGGCGACACTGTTCGGCTGCCAGCCGCCGTACGCCAGATCGAAGCGGCCGCTCTGGAAGATCCCGTGTTCGGCGGCGGATGCCCAGACTTGGTTGTACGCATACGGCTTCAGCTCGACCCGCACGCCGATCCGCGCGAGATCTTGCTGCGCGAGTAGGCCGAAGCGGCTCGTCGTCGGCGACTCCGTGGTGGCAACGAATTGCAGCGTGAGCGCTCGGCCGTCCTTGCGGCGCGTGCCGTCGGGTCCCCGGCGCCAGCCAGCGGCGTCGAGCAGCGCCGCGGCGCGGGGCGGATCGTAAGGCGGCTGCTCGAGCGAGGGATCGTCGGCGAACTGCCCGGCGAGCCGGTCGGTCTCGCCGCCAACCCACAGCGGCCCGTCCAGATCGCCCATGTTTCGGTGCCGGTCGATTCCCATTGCGATCGCCTGCCGCACGCGCACGTCGTCGAGCGGCGGATGCGTCAAGTTCATGAGGACGAAATCGAACTCGTAGTGCGGTTGAAGAACGACGCGCGCGTCGCGCACGCTGCGCAGCGCGTCCAGGAACGTGCGGCCGGCCTGCACGCGCCCGATCGCGAGATCGAGGTTCCCGGTCTTCCAGAGCGTCGCCGCCGTGTTGACGTCCGGGACGATCGCGATCTCGATGCGCGGGATCCCCGGCGCGCCGCGGAAGTAGTGCGGGTCGGCGGTGAGCACGATCCGTGAGCCGTGCTCCCACGAGGCGAGCTTGTAGGGTCCCAAACCGACGGGCGCGGCATCGTAGGGGTCGTGGTTGAGGTCCGGCTTGCCGGCGAGCAGGTGCGCGGGGAGGATCGGATACGGGTCGTTCGCGGCGAGCGTGAAGCACGACGCGACGAACGGCGAGAACGCATGTGTGAGGCGCACCTGCACCGTGTACGGATCGACGGCGCGCACGCCGGCGACGTGGTCGAAGCCGGTGCGGTCGGGGACGGCGTTGCGCGGGTTCATCACCGCGCCGAAGGAGAAGACGACGTCGCGCGCATCGAACGGCGCGCCGTCCTGCCAGCGCACCCCGCGGCGCAGGTGATACGTGACCGTGCGTCCGTCGCGCGAGATCCCGCCGTTGGCGAGCGTCGGGACGACGGTCGCGAGGTCGGGGATCAGACGGCCTTGCCCGTCGGCGCGTAACAGAAAGCCGTGGACGAACTCCGCCAGCAGCGTCGTCGTCGAGTTGTCGACGACGAGCGGATTCCAACTCGGCGGATCGACGGCGACGAACGTGCGCAGCGTGTGCGGCGGCGGACCGGATCGCGCGCAGCCGGAGAGCGCGCACGCGAGCGCGGCGGTGAGGGCGAGGCGGCGTCCCCAGCGGTGCATCGGACGCATGTTCGGTTACGCCCCGTGGAGCACCGCTAGCGCGCGGTCGAGCTGCGGATCGTGGCCGGGCCGGCCGAGCTGCGCGTCGGAGGGCTCGGCGACGACGAGGTCGGGCGTGATCCCGACGCGATCGATGTCGCGTCCGGCCGGCGTGAGGTAACGCGCAGTCGTCAGCTTGATCGCGCCGCCGTCCGGCAGCGCGAAGGTTTCCTGGACGAGGCCCTTGCCGAAGGTGCGCGTCCCGATCAGCGTCCCGGCTTTCTCGTCCTGGATAGCACCGGCGACGATCTCCGAGGCCGACGCGGTGTCGCCGTCGACCAGCACGGTGAGCGGGGCCCCGATCGTCGCGATCGACTTGGCGGCGAAGACGCTCGGCGCGGCGCCGCGCTCCTGCGTCGTCACGACGGTGCCGCGGACGAAGTGCGAGGCGACCGCGATCGCGTCGTCGCGGTAGCCGCCGCCGTTCCCACGCAGGTCGAGCACGTAGCCGTGGACGCCGGCCGCCTTGAGCCGCGCGAGCGCGGCGTCGAGCTGCTTTGCCGAATCCGCTCCGAACGAGCGCAACCGCACGTATCCGATCCCGCCGGGGATCGTGCGCGCCAGGACGTCGGGGGGCGTGATCACGCGGCGCGTCAGCGCGAGCGGGTCGTGCGCGGCGCCGTCGCGCGTGAAGCCGACGTGCACCACGGTGCCCGCCGCGCCGCGCAGCTGCGCGCCGACCGCGTCGGGCGTGCCGACGGCCGGCGGGCGGCCCTCGATGCTCGTGATGACGTCGCCCGATCGCAGGCCGCCGCCTTCCGCCGGGCTTCCGGGAAAGACGTCGACGATCCGCACGACGTGCGTCGCCGGGTCGACGTCGAGCTCCGCGCCGATCCCGCCGACGCCCTTGCCGTCGAGAAAGGCGACGAACTTCTTGTACTCCGGCTTGCGGAAGAGGACGCTGTACGGGTCGTGCAGCACCGCCAGCTCGCCGGCGATCGTCATGTTGACGAGGTCGTCCGTGTTGATGCGCGAGCCGTAGCGCGCGACGGCGAGTGCGACGTCGCGATCGATCTCGTTCTCGGCGCTATAACGATCGGCGTGCGGCGGCGGGAGCGGGATCTGCGGGTCAGGGATCCCGCGCCCGACGAGATAGGAGACGATCCCCGTGCGCGCGCCGCCGAGCAGTGCCGACGGGGAGACGGGTTTGTAGTAGCGCGCCATCACCGTCGTGTAACCGATCTCGAGCGCGATCACGTCGAGCGCGGAAAGCGATGCCGGCGCAGGCGCGGCCGCAGCGCGAAACGGTGCAAAGGCCAGCGCGAGCGCGGCGAGCATGAGAGCGGTGAGCGTGCGAACCACGGAGGGATCGTTCCCCGCTCGTGCTCCGCTTCATCCCTCGGGCGCTTCGCCGACAAGGACAAGTGGGCGTTCGATCGGATCGCAGCATGAACCGCGTGGAGAAGATTTCAGTCGTACTCGCGCGGTCACGTGAACGCCTATGCTTCGATAGTTATGGGTACTCAGTTTTCCGTCGCGTTCGGAGATGTTCTCCCGAACGTGATCGGATTCGTGCGCGTCGATGCCGGATCGCGGCTGTATGACGCCTTTGGCCAGGTGTTCGCATGACGAATCGTTGGGGTATAGCGATCGCCGGCACGGTCGTGATGGTCATCTTGGGGACCGTCTACTCGTGGAGTATCTTCACGATGCCGCTCGTCGCCGCGTACAACTGGTCGACTCAGGACGCCTCGATGACGTTCGAGCTCGCAATTTTCTTCCTTGGGATTGGTGCCGTCATCGGAGGCCGTTGGCAAGATCGCGTCGGTCCGAAGACCGTCACGATCGTCGGCGTCGTGCTGTGGGGTCTGGGCGTGCTGCTCGCGGGCCTCGGCACCGGGTCGCTCGGCAAGAACTGGCTCTACCTGACGTACAGCATCATCGGCGGCTTGGGCAACGGGATGGCGTACATCACCCCGGTCTCGATGGTGACCAAGTGGTTCCCGGACAAGCGCGGGCTCGCGAGCGGGATGGTCGTGATGGGCTTCGGGATCGGTGCGTTCCTGTACAGCTTCTTCGTGCCGAAGATCCCGGCGTTCGCCGCCGCGGCGAAGGCCGCGGGCGCGTTCGGCGCGGCCAAGACCGCTGCGCTCAAGGCCGGTACGACGTTCAACGCCGCGCAGTACGAATTGTCGGCTGAGCAGATCGGCGCGATCTGGCACATCTTCCTGATCTCCGGAATCCTCTTCATCATCGTCGGGGGCCTTGCCGCGCTGCTGCTGAAGAACCCGCCGGTCGCGGCGAAGTCCGGCGCGGACCTCGCGCCGAGCTACACGCCGGCGCAGGCGCTGCGCACGGGGCAGCTCTACGGTCTGTGGATCCTGCTCTTCCTGAACGTCGTCGCGGGGATCATGATCATCTCCAACGCGATCCCGATCTACAGCGAGCTGACCGGTGCGTCGGCCGCGATCGCGGCGCCGGTCTACGGCCTGCTCTCGATCCTCAACGGGTTCGGCCGGTTCTTCTGGGGCACGGTCTCGGACCGCATCGGCCGCAACCTGACCTACACGGTGATGTACCTGCTGCAGGCCGTCATGTTCGTGATCCTCATCCAGCTGAACGGGATCGCGGCGGTCAGCATCTGCTTCGCGATCGTGCTCCTGTGCTACGGCGGCGGCTTCGGCGTGATGCCGTCGTTCAACGCCGATTTCTTCGGCACGAAGTACTACGGGCAGATCTACGGCTTCATCCTGACCGCCTGGGGTGTCGGCGGGATCGTCGGTCCGCTCATCGCCGCCAAGGTGAAGGACGCGACCGGCTCGTACCGCGGGACCCTCCTTCCCGTCGCGATCATGCTGGTCGTCGCGGCGATCATCCCGTTCTTCGTCCGCAAGCCCGCCCAGGCGGCGCTGCAAAAAGCCGCCGCGTAGCAGACGCGCGCTAGAACGACCAAGGCCTCGCGTGCGAACGCGGGGCCTTTTCGTTGCGGGAGCAAACGTCGGCACGCTCGTGCGCGCGGTTGGTTTCCCTGGTAGAATGCTTAGGCGAGCTCGTCTTGCGGTATAGTGGCACTCCAAGTGATCCGCTGGGAGAGTTCCACATGATTGCACGTTGCGTCGCTTCCGCGGCCGTCTCGTTGGTGCTCGCCGCAGCCGCTACGGCGGGCGCCGGGGCGCAAGACATCCCGCGACCCACCCACTACCTGCCGGACATCAAGGTCCATCAGTGCTTCATCATCCAGCCGAAGATGCTCTCGAAGCGGGCGGGCGGCACGCAGATCAACTTCACGAACACCGGCACCCACAACTATCACAGCGTGACGTTCGCCGTCGGCTACCGCAACTCGGACTCCAGCTACATCCGCAAGGTCGTGGACCACGGTCAGTTCGCGCCCGGCGTGACGATCGAGCATCGCTACGACCTCTACAACGACGTGACGTACGGTGGCAAGGCGACGACGCTCTGCGGCGCGATCGCGGCCACGTAGGGGAGGTTCCTGAGCCCTCGCGGGACAAGCCTTCACCGCCGCCGGAGAGATGGCAGAGCGGTTGAATGCAGCGGTCTTGAAAACCGCAGGCCCCTCACAGGGCTCGTGGGTTCGAATCCCACTCTCTCCTCGTGCGCACGTGCGCACGTGCGCGGCTCCGCTGAGCGCGCAGTTGACCACGGTCAGGCAGCCGGCGTGGACTTCGGGACGCTCACCGTGACGTTCAATCCCGACAAGACGATTCAGGGTACGTACACACCGGACTTCGGCAGCCCGATGTACGTCTCGGGACGTGTGATGGCCGGTGCACGGCTATCGCTGGAGATCGGCAGCCGCCACTTCACCGGCATGTTCACGCCGCGCGGCATTCTGGGGACTCGCGTCTCCGTTCGCTCCAGTAGGTGAGATGACGCTTGCTTGCAGAAGCCCTGCCTGGTGAAGCAGGTCGTCGCGTCGTTGGCCATCCTGGCGTTGCCTGGAATTACGGTCGTCGGCACGGGATCTTCGACGGGTGAAGTCCGCGCCGTGGTCGTTCGCGTGACGGCCACCGGCCTCACCGAGGGTAGCGGTCTTCTCGCGCGGATACGGGCAGCGGGGGTTGAGGACGCCGCGTTGGATCAGGAACCCGCGATGGTGTTGGTCCACGGGCATCTCACGGAGGTCACCCGCGCCGATGTCGAGGCGGTCTCGCAGGCCGCTCGTGACTACGACAAGAGCCATGCGCCGGCGCCGCACGCCCAAGTAAGCTTCTACGGGATGGCCGAAGACTGCCCCGCGATCGAACAGCGCGCGCGCCGCGCGGCGCTGGAGGATGCGCGGCGTCGCGCCGCCGAGATCGCGGCATGGGACAACGTGCGGCTGGGCGACGTGATCGCGGACGTGGAAGCCGGAGGCTGCCAGCGTCCCGGCCCGTTCGGCGGGATGTTCCTCATCGATACCTCGACGATGACGATGCGCGTCGGCGTTGAGGAAACGATGACGTTCGCAATCGCGAAATAGGACCTAAGGGTTGACCCGATAGATTTGGAGGCCCGAGGACGGCGCCGCCGTGCGCGAGTGCGCGACGTAGAAGCGCTCCTGCGAGGGAACGTAGAACGAGGTCTTTCCACCCAGGGTATCGAGGTGTTCGGCGAGCGCGTAGCGCCCGGCGGGGTTCTCCGTGTAGACGTCCAGACCGCTCGAGCCGCTGATGTAGAGGCGGCGGTGGAGCGTGTCGACGGTCAAGTCATCTGCGGTTGCGACGGTCGGCAGGTGCTGCAGCGTCGCCCCGTCGCGTGCGCGCAGGACGACCAGGGTGTTCGGCTTTCGCCCGGGGACGAAAAGGCGTTGCGCCGCAAGGTCCACGCCGATCGGGGCGTTCGCGTGCAGATACGGTGAGGAGTACGTGGCCACGACGGCGCGGCGCCGCAGATCGATCACCTCGACGACGCTTCGATCGCGAACGCTCACATAGAGACGCCCGCGCCGGTGATCGATGACCATGCCCTTGATCGTCGTTCCCGGAACGCGAATCCGCCCGACGACGGCGCGGCGGTCGACCGAAATGACGCTGACGTAGGAGTGATCCTGGTGCGCGGCGCGACCCCCGTTTCCGACGTAGAACAGGCGCGTCGCCGGATCGTAGACGCCGCCGTCCGGATCCGCGGCGAGCGGAATGCGCGCGATGCGGTGCAGCGTGGTCGCGTCGAACACCTTCACCGCGCCGTCGCCGCCGTCGGCGACGAACAGCTCGTCGCGGTCCGGGACGAGGGCGAACGCGTGCGGCATCACCACACCACGCGCGCTCTGCAGATGTGCGCCGGTTCGCAGATCGAAGGTCTCGATCGTGCCGTGCGCCTCGGCCGCCAAGAAGAGCTTGTGCCGCCGCAGGTCGACGGCGAAGTGATCGAAGTCTCCGGCTCCGATCGCGGGGAGAGGGATCGTCTTCTCGAGCGTGAGCAGGGGCTGCGCCGAGGCGATCGACGGGAGCAGGGACAAGACGACAATCGCGGCGAGCATCAGTGCGCGAATCACGCCCCGAGCATGCGGCGCGTTCCAGAGCCCGGCCGGAGAGGCGCGAAACATTCGCGTTCCGTTCGCACGCCGTTCTTGAGATCTGGGCGCTCGCTTGAGACCCTTCGGTCAGCTAGACGCTCTCTCTCAAGAAAGGCGACCGATTCTCATGAAGCCCCGCATCCTCGTCGCGGCTTGTATTGCGGCTTGCGCGCTCGCGGGCACCGCCGCGCTCGCCGATCCCGCGACGCCCGCTGCCGAGTTCACCGTCGCGGCCTCCAACTGGAAGTTCACGCCGGGGACGATCGTGGCGCATCCCGGCCAAACCGTCGTGCTCCACGCGAAAGCCACGGAAGGGATGCACGGGCTCGTCTCGGACGACCTCGGCGTCAAGTCCGTGATGCTGGCGCCCGGCAAGACGGTCGACGTCACGTTCGTCGCGCCGTCGAAGCCCGGCAAGTACTACGTGCACTGCAGCGTGCCGTGCGGCCCGGGACATGCGAACATGGTGCTCGAGGTCGACGTGCAATGAAGCGACCTCTGCTCCTGGCGGCGGCCGGGTTGGCGTTGCTGGGAACGGCCTTGTTCGGGCCGTCCAAACCGGCGGCCACGGCACTGCCGACGTTCGCACAGGCCTATCACGTCGACTGCAACGCCTGCCACACGATCGTTCCGGCGCTCAATGCGTACGGACGCTATGTCCAATCGACTGCGTTCGGCGCGCTCGATCCGACGTTGATGAAACGCGTTATCCCGATCGTCGTGCGCCAGTCGGTCACGTATCGCAGCACCGGTAAACTCGACAAGCTCGAACCCCAGGACAAATGGACGTACGCGAACGTGTCGGTCAATCTCGTCGGCGTCCTCAACAAGTCCGTTTCCTACCGTTTGGAGCAGTCGCTCTACAGCAACAATCTCGGCGGCGGAACGACCGGACACTTCTGGGTCGCGTACAATCAGCTGCTGCACGGCGACGGACATCTCGTCGTCGGCAAGCTCGACGCTCCGGCCCCGCCGGCATTCAGCTACTGGCAGGACATGAGCGGGTTCTCGTCCTCGAGCATCACGGTCGGACAGCACGGGTATGCCCTCGGCGCCGAGCGTTGGGGCGTGGGCTTCAACTACGTGCCCACGAGCTACGAAAAGAAGCCCTACAAAGTCCAGCTCGCGTACGTCGGAAACAGCCCGCCGATGTTCAACTCCTCGGCGTTCGACAGCGTCAACCCATACGCTCCGGGCGGAGCGGGGAGCGACAAGGCGCTGCAGTACAAGGTCGCTTTCGCGCGGCCGGACAAGCCGATCGAGGCCGGCGTCTACGGGGCGACCGGGACGTACATCCTCGCCGGAGGCTACGTGAACCCCATCGACAACTACGGGACGTACGGCGCGTACGCGCAGCGCGATCCCGTCAACGGCTTCCCGGGCGTGCTGATCTTCTACCAGCGCACGAACGACGGGAACGTCGGGCCCGGCAGAGCCTCGCAGCGGCTCGTGCAGAGCGCAATGAGCTCGGCGGCCGCGATCGAGCTGGACGAGTCGATCCTGCAGGGCAAC
>DATJHK010000024.1:0-50266 GCA_035493875.1 Candidatus Limnocylindria bacterium | reverse complement strand
GTCGTTGCACGTCCCCGTCCCCGCGCCAACGGACGCGCAAGGAACACGCCTCATCGGCCGTCATCCGCATCGCGATCTAGCGGCCGCGTCCGGGCGGCCGTTGTCCCCGGCTCTGCTGCGGCGGATAGTGGCCGGCATATGCGCCCGCAAGTCGCTCCGCATCATCCTGGCGGTAGGGACTCTGCGCGCCCTGGGGCGGCAAGGGCGCTTCGGACGGCTCCCGTTTGACGACGGGCTGCGGGCTTCGTGCGGAGGACGGGCCGGGTACGGGTGCCGATCGGTGCGCATCGTCGTACGCTTGCCGGAAGCGCTCGAGATACGCGTCCCCGTAGTCCAAGCGGATTTCCTGGCCCGCGCGTATCATCCCGGGATGGCCGACGACGGCCGCGACCGGCATTTCGAGCGTCTGATCCCCTCGCCGAAACGTCACCAGCGCCGGCATGAACGAAGCGTTGAGCCGCTCCGTATCGTACGAGAAGTTCGGCCGCGTGCTCGATCGCGGAGCACGAATCGCCGTGTTGGCGTACTGCATGTCGTTGCCCCCTCCGTAGGGTGCGACGACATAGTCGGTTTGGCGGTGACTGAGTTGGAGTGAATACGCGTCGACGTTGTCCTGCCCGTAAAGGTGCTCGAGATGGCGCGAGTCTTGCGCGTACGCGCCGCCGAAAATACCGATGATCCCCGTTCTCGCGTCGGGGCAGGAACGCTCGGCGAACAGGCCTCGCTGCCCCGCGAGCATCTGCTCGTGGGCCGGCACCTGGTCTTCACGAATCGTCTGGACGCGCGCGTGGGCTTCCGAAGGCGGCCGCTGTCCGTTCAGCATGGTTTGGAGGTCGCCCGCAATCGCGGCTTCGACGTTCCGGCGTGCCTCGGCGACGCTTCGGGCACTCGACTGCGGCAGGATACGCGCAAGAAGCTCGGAGCCGCTCTTCGCGATGTCGACGCTTTCGACCGTGATGCCGGGAGCGCATCGTGTGCGGTCGTGCTGCGAGGCGAAGTACGGATGGACCGCTCTCGGGTCGCGTCCGTCACGGATCGGGAAGCGAGCGTTGTAGTCGGCGTTATAGCCCTGCTCCCGCCGCCTGACGAACATCGTCACGTCCGCGTCGGATCGTTCGCCGAATACCGGGCGCAACGCACCATGATCGTCTTGCTCGAAGCCGACGATCGCCGACGTCGGGCGATACGTCTCGAAGACGGGGTCGCCGTCATGCGCGGGCGCGGACCAGAAGCGAAGATCCTCCTGGTGCTCGGCCGGCTCTTGCTTGACTCGCGCGGCCTGACTCGGGGCGGCACCGCGGGCGGGAGTCGGTGACGGCCGGACGTCGGGCGTACGGCCCGCGGACCGGCGGTTCACCGGGACGTACAGTCCCTGTTCCGTTGCCGGCTTCACCAGCGTCGTGTGGGAGATGTTGTGCTGCGTGGCGACCGTATCGAGCAGGGTGCGGTTGATCGGCTGGCCCTCGGCTTGTCGCTGTCGTACCTGATCGAGCGCGCTCTGCACCGCAGCCTTCACGACAGGCCGTCGTCCTCCGTACAAACCGTCCCTACGCGCAGCGGCTTGCAAGATACGCGACTCGATGTTCTCGCTGTACGCGATTTGGTGAATCTGTTCGAGGGTGGCGACCTCGCCCTCGCGCAATTGCCCTCTGAGGGTCTTCATCGCGCTCGCGACGGCCGGGTTGCGATGCCTCCTCTGCTCAGGTCCTGCCGCCGGCGTGTCCCGCTGCAGCTCCCGCGACGTGCTCGCGGTCGAAGAGCCCACGACGAACTCGTTGGCCTGCGCTTGCAGTTCGTTGAAGCGAGCGGCAACGGGGCCTTGCATGAGATGACGGAACGGTGCGGTTTCCGTCGAGCGATCGGCAGCGATCGCGTGCTGCAGGCCGACGATCTCGGCCTCGGTGAGCTGCGTCCCGACCACATGCTCCACGAAATGATCGGCCGTCGGATGTGATTCGCTGCGGTGCCAGCGCTGGTAGTTCTCGCGGTACTGCGGATCGTTGAACGGACGGATAGCCTCCAGCCGTTCACCGCCGAAGACGCGGCCGTAGATGTGGGTGAAGCTATCGCTATCGCGGACGTGCACGTCGTCTTTCCTACTCGTTCCGTTGTTCGGTGTCGCCGCAGCTCAGCGACCATGCTCGCGCGGCGCGCGGCCGCGCTCGCGTACCTCGGCGCGCTGCTTCGCTTCCGCCAGGAGACGCTTGCGGTCTTCGGCTTCCCATTGCGCGCGTACGACGTTCCTATCCGCATTCAGGCCGGGCGGTGTCGCCGGACCGTCGTGCTGCGGCTGGGCGGGCGTCGGCGTTCCCGTCGGTTGCGGCAGTCCGTGATAGGAGCGTTGCGCCCGCAGCGTTTGCTCGGAGCGCTGATGTTGAACGAGCCGAGCCAGCTCATCCATCTCGTCTTGCTGCGGCGCCGCGGGCTGCGAGCGCAGCGCCCCGGCCGACCGGGTATGGCGTACGCTTTGCGATTGCGTCTGCGACGGGCCGGCCTGCTGCGCGGCCATCTCGGCCTGTCGCCGGCGTCCTTGCTCCGTGACGACGAACCGGCTGCTGTGCTGCACGCGCGTGATCGCGTCGCCCGGGATGACTTCGTACTCGAAGCCGCCGGTGTGATGCAGCCAACGGCCATCGTGCATCGCGAGGATTCGTCCGCCCCGCGGTTCACGTCCGTCCCAGTTCGTGACGCTTATCCCCCTCGACGCGTTCGGCAACTGCTCGCCGCCGCGGCCGCTCAGAAACGCATCGTACCGGAGGTTGTGCGCGTTGATCGCGCTTTTCGCCGCATTGCGCGTTGCATCGTCGACCTGAGGAATCCCGCGCTCTCTGAATTCCGCCAGGTGCCGTCTCTTCTCCGGATTGAAGCGATCCGACAACGATTTCCAGAAATCTTTTTTGGGTTGGCGTTCGTCCATTCGTCACACTCCTCGCGCGCTACAAAACCGGACGAGGACGCGGTGTTTCGCTCGGCTTGCGGGGTAGTACGCGATGACGGCGGGTTCGCGCAAGCATGAGCCGGGACGGTATGGGGAAGGAAGAGAGGACCGTGCGTACCGTCAAACCGAGTCTTGCTCAGTTGCCGCTCGGGAACCGCATTCTCGAGGCACTCCCGGAGGCGGCGCGCGACACGATGCTCGAGCAGGCGAAGCGCGTGCGGCTCGGACGCGGCCAAGTCGAAATGTACGCGGGGATGGCGCTCGGCCACGTCGATTTTCCCGCCTCGGCGCTGCTTTCGAGCGTCGTCCACTACGAGGACGGGAGCGCGCGCGAGGTGGCAATCATCGGCCGTTCGGGGTTCCTCCCCATCGAGCCGCTCGTGAGCGTTCGCCGCGCGCGCCGCACCGTGTACTGTCGGATCGAGGGTGAGGCGGTGCGCGTCCCGCTCGAAGCGTTCGAATCGGCGGTCGCGCCACGTGGGCTCTTCGCCGATCTCGTGCAGCGTTTTCTCGGCGCGCGGCTCTTCGCGGCGGAGGAACTGGTCGCGTGCAATCTCACGCACGGGCTGCTCCAGCGGTGCGCGCGCTGGCTGCTGACCGCGCGCGACGGTATCGGCGGCGACGTCTTCGCGATCACCCACGAAAACCTCGCGCTGATGCTCGGCGTCCACCGTCCGAGCGTCTCCGAAGCGCTTGCGGTGTTGCAGACGGCGGGGGCGATCACCCCGCGGCGCGGCGAGATCAGCGTCGTCGACGCGGCGCGGCTAGAGTCGTTCTCGTGCGAGTGCTACGCCGCGGTGCGCGACGAGTTCGAACGCGTCTTCGCGGCGTCGTCGCGCTGACGCCGATCGGCACAGGGCGGAGCGTCCTCGTCGCACCGAGAACCGAACGCGCCGTATGCTCGGACGTACCGTCTGGTTGGCGGGGGCCATGACCGTGCTGCTCTGCGCCGCCGCGGAGGCGCAGAGCGCGCCTGGCGCGCCGTCGCCCGAGCTGCTCCCGGGGCTTCCGACCCCCACGCCCTCGGCGAGCCCGCAACCGGATCCGCACGAAAAGCGTCCCGCTTCGCGCTTCGGCTACACCGTCGAGGCGACGACGACGTACGCGAACCAGCAGTTCGTCGGGCCGGGGACGGTCCCGCCGGAGGCGCCGTTGTTCCTCGGCGGGAGCCCGATCGCGCCGGGGACGCCGTACGATTACTGGACCTCCTCGCCGACCGTCACCGGCTACGGCGCGGTGCAGACGCTGCAGGTCACGCCGCATTACGAGCTCTCGCCGGCGTATGAGATCGGCGCGACGTTCGGTGAGGGCGTGATCGCCGGGACCGGCAACGTCGCGGCGTACTGGGGCGATCAGCCGCTCCCCACGCTCAACCCGCATCTCGGGCTGCGCGCGGTCTCGGTTCCGCCCGCGTTCCCGACCGCGAACGGACAGGACCCGATGGGGACGGTTCGCACGAGCGTTCTCTCCGGGGCGATCGGGCGGCACGACGGCTCCCTCGTCCTGCGCGGCGGATGGTTCGACCTCGCGCAGACGGAGCCGTTCGTGTTTCAGCAGCCGCCGCAGACCAACGCGCCGATCGCGTTCACCGAACCGCTACCCGAGGGGCTCGGCGACGGACCGCAGCTCTTCGATCTGTTCGGCGCGGGGCGCACGAGCTTGCCGCTGCACGGCGTCGATCTGCTGATGCGTCCCTCGCGCCGCGCGAGCATCGAGCTGACCGACGCGGAGCTGCCGCAGCCGCCCGGGACGCAGGCACGGATGGTCGGCGCCTCGCTCGAGATCGACGAAGATCACGGCGTTTCGTACGCGGCGCAGATCGCGCGCGTCGTCACCGGCGGGCAGCCCGTCGTCGCGACGACGCTCTTCGGGAACACGCCGACCGTCGTGCCGAGCGCGCAGGGGCCGCTGCCGATCTCGCTCCTGAACGGCCAGACGATGATGCTCGGCGGCCTGCGCGCGTCGTTCCCGATCGGGCGCACCGTCGGCGTCGAACTGCGCGCGGCGACCTCGTGCTACGGCGCCGACGGTACGGCGGTCGCGCGTGAGCACTGCACGTCGGGCCAATACTACGACGCCCTGCTGCGCCACGCGTTCGGCGGGGTCGACGTGACGCTGGAAGGCAGACGGTTCGAGGCGACCTACGCGCCGATGATCCTTCCGTACGGCACGAGCGAGAACGTCTGGAGCATCGCGTACTCGTGGCCGGGGGAATGGCTCAAGGGCGACTACCAGTTCGTCGACAACGGGACGCTCGGTGCGAACCGGGAAGGGGCGCGCCTGAGCGCGAGGTTCACGGCGCTCGGCGTGGAGACGCGTCTGGCGTACAGCGAGTTTCGTCAGATCTTGCCGTACGACACGGCCAACGCGTACGAACCGGGGTTCGTCGAGGGGTACTACCTGCCGCAGCTGACCGCGGCGGGCGGGACGCTTGGCAAGGAACAGCACGCCGCGGCGACGTTCACGGCGCACCCGCGGTTCGCCGACGTCGAGCTCGACCTGACCGACGTGACGATGAGCCGCCCGGGATCGCCCGGCCATCCCGGCGAGGCGGTGGCAATGAACTACCCCGCCGGCACGCTGACGCTCTCGCGCGCGTTCGGCCCTGTGCTGCGCGGGACGCTGGGGGCCGGCCGCTACGCCGCCTACGGCGCCTGGGTCACGGCGGGTCCGCCGAACGCCGACCTCGCCGAGAGCGTCCTGTTCGCCGGGCTTGCATTCCAGGAATCGCCGGCCAGCGCCCTGGCGTTCCAGTACCGGCTCTATGCGGTCAACGGCCTTCCGACCGTCCCGCAGGGGACGTCCCCGGCGTACCACGGACCGCAGTTCCTGATCGAGCAGCGCTTCCGGCGCTGACGGGTTGACCTTTTCATTTTAACCGTTTAATTTTAACTGGTTCTCGGGCCCGCTTGGGCCGACCCCGATGGCCCGGCGAAGAGCCGGGTTTCGTGCGTTTCGGAGGTGTCTGCGCTGAAGATCCTCGTCACCGTCAAACTCGTCCCCGACACGAACGCCGACAAGCGCATCGATCCGGCGAGCAAACGGCTCGTCCGAACCGGCGTCGAGACGGTCCTCAACCCGTTCGACGAGTATGCGCTCGAAGCGGCGCTTCAACTCAAAGAACAGCTCGCCGACGGTTCCACGGTGACCGTCGTCTCGATGACCCCCGCGGCGGGGAAGGAGATCGTCCGCAAGGCGCTCGCGATGGGCGCCGACGACGCGGTGATGATCTCCGACGACACGCTGGGCGGGAGCGATCTGTGGGGCACCGCGGTCGCCCTGGCCGCCGCGATCAAGGCCCTTGCACCCGACCTGGTCGTGACCGGAACCCAGTCGACCGACGCGATCGGCGGGATCCTTCCTGGGATGCTCGCCGAGAAGCTCGGGCTTCCGGGCCTGACGTACGCACGCTCCCTGGCGGTCGCCGACGGCCGCGTGCGCGTCCAGCGCGAGACCGAGACCGGCTACATGACGATCTCCGCTCCCTTGCCGGCGCTCGTCAGCGTCACCAAGTCGGCCAACGAGCCCCGCTACCCGTCGCTCAAAGGCATCATGGGCGCGAAGAAAAAGGAGATCAAGCAGCTCGCCGCCGCCGACCTCGGCCTGACGGTCGCGGTCGGGACCGACGGCGCCAAGGCGCGCCTCACCGAGCTGGCCACCCCACCGGTGCGCGCCAAGGGGACGGTCGTCCAGGCCGCCGATGCGTCGGCCGGTGCGCAAGCCGTCGTCGACTTCCTCAAGGAGCGTAAGTTCCTATGATCCAGAACGTCATCGCCTTCATCGAGCACGCGAAGGGCGCGCCGCGGCGCGTCGCCCTCGAGGCCGCGACCCAAGCCCGGACGATCGCCGATGCCCTGGGCGGGAAGGTCCACGCCGTCGTGTGCGGGCCCGGCGCCGCGCAAGCCGCTCACGTGTTGACCAAGTACCCGGTCGACGAGATCCACGTCAGCGAGGAGGATCGCTTCATCGAGGGCGCGGTCGACGCGCTGGAGACCGTCGCGCGGAACGCGGGACCGTCGCTCGTTCTGGTGGGTAATACAATGCTGGGCCGCGACGTCGGGTCGCGGCTCGCCGCCAGACTCGATTGCGGCGTGAACGCCGACGTGATCGACGTCCGGACGGAGGGGGGAGCGGTCGCCTGTATAATGCCTAAGCTCGGCGGCCTGGTGATCACGACCTGCGCGTTCGCCGGGGACTACGGTGTGGCCGCGATCCGTCCGAACGTTTTCGCCGCCAAGGAAACTCCCGGCACCGCTCGGATCGTTCAACTACCGTCGAACGGGAAGGCCTCCGCGATCACCGTGGAGGACGAGGTCGAGGAAGCCGCAGCGCAGCTCGGGGTCGAAGAGGCCTCGGTCGTCGTGAGCGGCGGCCGGGGGATGGGCGGACCGGAGCCGTTCACTTCCCTCCTCAAGGACCTCGCCGACGCGTTCGGCGGGGCGGTGGGGGCCTCACGGGCGGCGGTCGACGCCGGCTGGATCTCCCATGGTCATCAGGTCGGGCAAACCGGAAAGACGGTGAGCCCACAGCTCTACCTCGCGGTCGGAATCTCCGGCGCGATCCAACATAAAGTCGGCATGCGGACCTCGGGGACGATCGTCGCGATCAACAAAGACCCGAACGCCCCCATCGCCGAGTTCGCCGACCTCCTAGTCGTAGGAGACGCCTTCGCCATCGTTCCGGAGTTGACGAAGCTCGTCCGCGACGCGAAAGCCGTTCACGCTTGATGAATCGTCGTCTCGTTCCCGTTCTCGCGCTTTCGGCCGCCGCGTTCGTCGCAGCGGTCGCGGCGCATCCGGCCGGTGTCGCCGCGCGCGGCACCCCGAAAGCCGCGGCCTCGCCGACGCCCTCGCCGGCGCCCTCGGCGACCGCGACTCCGGAGCCGCTCGACCACGCGATCCCGCGCCTCGAGGCGGCGATCAAAGCCGACCCGACCGACAAGAGCTCGCAGACCGAGCTGGCTGCGGACTACGTGCAGATCAACCGGCCGGATCTGGCCCTGCCGATCACCCAGAAGCTGCTCCAGACGGGAACGAAGACGGCGCAGGTCTACTACTTCGACGGGCTCTCGCAGCTCGCGCTCGGCCACACGCCGCAGGCGACCAGCGATCTCGAGAACGCCGCGAACCTCGAGCCGACCAACGCCGGCGTGCTCGGGACGCTCACGAATCTCTATCTCCAGGAGAACCGCGCGTCGGACGCCGAGCGCGTCGCCAAGCGCGCGATGACGTTCAACCAGAACGACAAGAACGCGCACATGGCGTACGGCTCGGTCCTCGCGACGGAAGGTAAGTACGATCAGGCGCGCGGCGAGTTCGAGAACGCCGCGAAGATCGATCCGAAGGACGTTCGCCCGATCATGCTCGAGGCGCAGACCTATCTGGGCCAGAACTCGATCGCACTCGCCTCGCAGCTCTACGACCGCGCGCTGACGATCGACCCGAACAACATGGAGGCGCTCGTGGCGAAGGCCCGCATGCAGGCCTCGCAGCACGACGTCACCGGGGCGATCGCGACCTACGACAAGATCTTCGCGCTGCAGACCGACCCGGCCGACAAGGTCGCCGTTCTCGATCAGGAAGGCGCGGTCTACGCGAACGAAAAGATGGACGCCCAGGCGGACGCGACGTTCAAGAAGGCGATCGCGAACTACCCGAACGTCTTCTCGGCGCACACGGCCTACGGCGAATATCTGGCTTCGAAGAACGACAAGGCCGGCGCCGAGCGCGAGTGGATCACCGGCGCGGGTCCGAACCGCGATCAGAGCGATGCGCTCGCACGGCTCGGTCAGCTCTACGCCTCGGAGAACCAGTTCCCGAAGGCGATCGAGCAGTTCAAGCGGCTCACGCAGGTGGCCGGGAACGATCCGCGCTCGCACCTGCTGCTCGCGGCGTCATACAACGCCGACAAGCAGTTCAGCAAGGCGCGCGACGAGTTCAAGGCGTCCTACAACCTGCAGCACTCGCCCGACGCGCTGCTGGGCCTGGGCCAAGCGGACATCGCGACGCACAACTACGCCGAGTGCGCGCAGGTCTACGACGCGCTCGACCGCGGCGCCCCCGACCTCTCACGCCAGAACCCCTCGATCCTGTACGGCCTGGGCCAGTGCTACCAGCACTCGAACCAGCCGGCGAAGGCGAAGACCGCGTATCAGCGGTTGCTCAGCTACGTGAAGCCAGGCTCGCAGGCCGCGACCCAGGTCAAGGCGCTGATCGACTCGCTCGACCACTCGAAGCCCGCCGCGAAGCCGACGCAGAAGAAGGCGACGGACAAGAAGGCCTGACGGAGGCTCCGTGCTCGTCGCGTACGACGAAGGACTGACCGCGCACCTGGCCGGCGTTCCGCATCCGGAACGACCCGACCGCGTGCGCGTCGTCGCGCGCGAGCTGGAACGGCGCGGGATGCTGGGCGAGCGGCTCGACACGCGGCTCGCCGATCCCGCCGAGATCGCGCGCGTGCACCCCGCCGCGTACATCGAGTTGGTGCGCCGCACGTGCGCCGCGCTCGAGGACCACGAGGCCGGCTATCTCTCGACCGGCGACACCGTCGTCGATGCCGGCTCGTTCGAGGCCGCCTCGCGCGCCGCCGGCGCCGCGCTCGTCGCGCTCGAAGCGGCGGTCGACCGGCGGCGCGCCGCGTTCGCGCTCGTGCGCCCGCCCGGGCATCACGCCGAACCGGCGCGCGGTATGGGCTTTTGCGTCTTCAACAACGCCGCGATCGCCGCGCACACGTACGCGCACGAGACGGGCGGGCGCGTCCTGATCCTCGACTTCGACTACCACCACGGCAACGGGACCCAGGCGGCGACGGCCGGGAGCGTCTCGTTCCTGGGCACGCACGCGGAACCGGCGTATCCGGGGACCGGCGATCCGCGCGACAACCGCGTCGCCGCGGGCGCCGCGCTGGTCAACATCCCGCTCGACGCGCGCGGGATCGCGACCGAGGCGTTCGTCGGGATCCACACCCGCGCGCTGCGCGCGCTTGCCGAGCGCACGAAGCCCGAACTGCTCGTCGTGAGCGCGGGCTACGACGTCGCGGCCGGCGATCCGGTCGGCGATCTGGGCGTGGCGCCGGAGTTCGCGCGCCAGATGGGCCGTCTCGTCCGCGAGATCGCGCAGACGTACTGCGAGGGCCGCGCGGTCTTCGTGCTCGAGGGCGGCTACGATCCGGCGACGCTCGCGACGTGCGTCGTGCAGACGATCGAAGGCTACGAAGAGGACCGCGAGGTCGACGTGACCGACGTCGGCGCGATCCCCGCACGCCAGCGCTCGTTGGTGCGTGAAGTCGAAGCCGCAGCCGGTCGCCCGGTGTCATGAGCGCCGTATGAAGAGCGGAAAGTCGTGGATCGATCATGCCGTGCTGGTGCTGCGGCTCGGGTTGGGAACGATCTTCCTCGTCGCCGGGGCGGCGAAGATCGGCCATGCCGCGTACTTCGCGGCGCAGATCGCCGGCTTCCGCATCCTGCCGAGCGCGGTTATCGCGCCGATGGCGCTGGTTCTGCCTTTCCTCGAGGTGATGCTCGGCGCGTACCTGGTGCTCGGCCTGTTCACCCGGGCGTCGGCTTGGATCGCAGCGCTCATGTTGGCGCTGTTCGACCTGGCGATCGCTTCGGCGGTCGTGCGCGGGATGGCGGTCAATTGCGGTTGCTTCGGACCCAACGACGCGACGGTCACCACGTGGGCCGAGGTGGCGCGCGACGCGCTGCTCGTCTTGCTGGCGGTCGCCGTCGCGCTGCGCGCACCCGGGACGCTCGCGCTCGACCGGAGAATCGGGAACGCACCATGAGTCGTGCCGTCGCCTCGAAATCCGCTCCCTCCGCCGACCGCCGTAAGACCATCCTCTACGCCACGATCGCCGTCGTCGTCGTGGCGATCGTGGTCGGGATCGGGCTCGCGTCGCGCAACGCCGTCCCCAAAGCCGCCTCCGAAGCGCCGATCCAGGCGTCGATCAAGGTCGGTCAGACGGCCCCCGCATTCTCGATTCAGACCAACGCGGGACCGTTCGACCTCAATTCGGTCAGCACGCCCGTCCTGCTCGAAGTGTTCGCCAGCTGGTGCCCGCATTGCCAGCGCGAGACGCAGGTGCTCAACAGCTTGGCGACCACCTACGCGGGGAAGCTCGCGATCGTCGCCGTGACCGGCAGCGCGCAAGGGATGGACGGCAGCAGCCCCGAGTCGCAGGCCGACGTCAACCAGTTCGGCGCGACGTTCCAGATCCGCTATCCGCTGGCGTTCGACCCCGACATGAAAGTCGCGCAGCAGTACCTCCAGGGCGGTTATCCGACGCTGGTGCTGATCAACAAGTCGAAGAAGATCGCCATGATCAAGGACGGCGAGGTCACGCAGAGCGATCTCACCAAGGCGATCAACGCCGTCTTGTAGAGGATTAACGCGCTTCTCACAACCGTCCGAGCCCGCGTGAGTAATGTGGATCACGAAATCCACCGGTCACGCGTCGTTCGGACGCGAGGAGTCAAGCGTGTCCCTCACCCGTTTCGTCACCGGCGCCGCGCTCGTCGCGGTGCTCGCCGCCCCGCTCGCGGCGTCCGCACAGAGTGCACCTCCGCCCGCCCCCTCGCCGTCCGCGGGCCCGCACGGCGACTGGCACGGCGGCCGCCCGCGGCATCATTCGCACCGGAATCCCTATCTGCACGCGCTGCGCTCGCTGAACCTGAACGATGCGCAGAAGCAGCAGGTCCGTACCGCGTTCCAGCAGATGCGCGAAGCCGATCGTGCGGCGATGCGCGCGAACGCCGAGAAGCTGCGCGGGCAGATCGACGCGATCCTGACGCCCGCGCAGCGCACGCAGCTGCGCACGACGCTCGAACAGGAGCGGATGCGGCATCAGCGCCGCGACGAGGGCGCGCCGCAGGCAACTCCGCCGGCGCCTGCCGCGCCGTAAGCGTCAAGCCGCGCCCGAATAGCGGCGACCAGCGCCGGATCGCGGGCGACCAGACCCCAGTCGGTCTGGTCGCCGAACGCGCCGCCGGCGTACGTCGCGTTGGCGGAGCCGAGCCACACCGCGTCGCCGGCGAGCGCGAACTTCTCGTTGGCGTTGGCGGTGCGCACGGTGACCCCGGCTCGCGCGAGCCTCGCGAGAAAGGCGCGGTTCGCCCCGTGCGGCGCGACGAACAGCGTCGTCGGAGCGCCGGCGGCGGCGTGCCGCAGTAACGCCGCGGAGATCGTCCCCGCCCCGAACGACTCCGTCGCGACGACGACCGGAACCCCGCGCGCCGCGTCGATCAGCGCGGCTTCGCGCGCGAGCGCAAGATCCTTGCGCGTTGCGAGCGTGTCGTCGCCGCCGCCGCGTCCCTCGAGGGCAGCGCGCACGAGGCTCACGTCTTCGCCGTCGTCGTCGCGCACGATCGTATCGCCTTGCGTGCGCCAGTTGCGATCGTCGAGATAGGCGACGCCGTCGCAGACGGCGGCCTTGAGATGGAACGCCGGCTCGTCGCGCCCGAGGAGCCGAACCTGAGCGCCGGCGTCGCGCAGCGAGCGCGCCGTCGCGGCGTTGCGCCGTGCCAGGTCGCCGTCGGGATCGTCGTACGGCGCCGCTTCGAGCGTCACGGTGACGTACGCACCGCGTCGCGCCGCGGCGATCAGCGCCCCGCACATCGCGGGCGGGACGACGTACGAGCCGAATGCAACTGCACGCGCGCCCGCGATGCGCGCGGCGACCTCGGAAGAAGAAGTGAGTGCGAGCGCCACACCCGCCGTTCACGCCAAGCGTGAACGGCGGCTAGGTGCAGCGCGCCGCAGTCAGCGCCAGTCGTCGTCGTCGTGTTCGCGGCGCCAGCGCGCCTCGCGCCAATGCTCGCGGCGCCAGTGCTCGTGCCGCCACTCGGCTTCGCGCCACCGCTCGTATCGCTCGTAGCGCTCGTGCCGCCACCACCACTCGCGGTACGCGTAATCGTGGCGATATCGCCAGTCGTCGTAGTGGACGGCGTAGCCCGGTCCGCCGACGGTGATCGAGAACCCGTCGGCATCGGCCGGCTTCTGCATCAGACCGAAGATGCTCGCACCCGCTGCGAGGCCGGTCAACGCCAGCAACGGAAGTCGTCGGTTCAAGCTCATGTTCTCAGTATTACCTCGTATACGGAGAACGAGCGAACTCGATCAATGCTTTGCGACGAACGTCACGTTTAAGGAACGACGCTGGTCGCGATGTTCACCATGTCGCGCAGTTCGAGGTCACCGACGAGCGCGAAGGCCAGACCGTGTTCGCGCCAAGTAAGCAGCATCGTCGGACCGTCGCGCACGTAGCTTGCCGGATGTCCTTCGAACGAGGTCGTGTGCGCCTTCATCGTCCCGAAATCGATCGCGCGGTTGGTCGGGTTCTCGAACAGCGAGACGGGACGGATGCCGTCGGAATAGATCAGGTGCAGGCTGCGTGTCCCGCGGATCGTCGAGACGTTGGCACCGAAGAGGGAGAAGCCCTCGGGCAGATACTTCGGCGTGATCGGCTTGAACCCGGCGACCGCGGCTGCCTGCGCGAAATCGGTGGGCTGTTCGTACGAGCGTCCGCGCACGTGAACGAAGTCGGCGGGAACGCTTTGCGTGAACAGCTCGGCGGGGATCGCGTCGGTGTAGCGGATCGCGTCGAAACGCGTGCGCCACGCCAGCGAACCGTCGCTGTGGTACGCTTCCTTCGCCAGCACGACGTGCGTCTCGCTGTCGATCCAGAGCCGCATCGCGCGCTCACCGGTGTACTTGCTGACGAGATCGACGACGTCGGTGCGGCGGTCGGCGACGTTGTCGGCCGCAGTGCGCAGCGCGTGGTAGTTCGTGTCGACGAGCGCGACGTCGTCGACGACCTCCACCGGATCGACCGCGGCTTTGTTCTCGGTGACGGTGACGCGCTTGCGCGATTCGTCGACGTCCCACGAATCGGCGCCGCGGCTGATCACGTACTGCCCGTAGAGCGACTGCGGCGCGAGAAACGTGCGCCGCGTCTGGTCGGGAGCGCGATGCTGGATCGTCTCGACGATTGCGAGGGCGTTGACGGTGCCGCTGCGGATCGTCGAGATCTGACCGACGAACGAGACGTGCTTGGGCGCGGCGACGGCGGCGATGACCAGCGTGCGCCCGTCCGGACCCGGCGCCGGGCTGCCGGCGACGGCCGGGGTGCCGAGCGCGAGCAGACCTAGCGCCAGGCCGAGCCTAGCGCGCCACACCGTCGGCGTCGTCGAGCGTCGCGGCGTCGGCGGTATCGATGTACCCGGCAGCGGCCGAGCTCGGCGTGGTCGAGGCTTCCGGCCCATAGACCGTCGGCGCGATCCCCGGCCCGAGCGGGTTCGTCTGCGCCTCGGCGTTGTGCTCGTCGAGGAAGTAGGAAGCGGCGATCCCCGGGGCGTTCGAGATCGAGCCGCTGCGGATCGCCGGGACGCCCAGGTAGACCCCCAGCGCCAGCGCGGCGGCGACCGGGACCGCGAGCCGCGGGCCCCAGCCCGTCAACACGCGCATCGCCAGCGACGGGCGCTCGCGGCGGACGGCGTCCCAGACGCGGGCGCGAACGAGCGAGGGAAGCTCCAGCTCCTCGGTGCGCGCGGCGCGACGCAGCGCCTCGCCGAGGTCCGCCTCCTCCTCGCGCAGGGCGCGGCACGACCCGCACGCCTCGAGGTGAACGAAGACGGCGGCATCCGTCTCCGGCTCCAGGGCGCCGTGGAGGTAATCGATCAGGGTC
This sequence comes from Candidatus Limnocylindria bacterium, assembly GCA_035493875.1. GTDB lineage: Bacteria > Vulcanimicrobiota > Vulcanimicrobiia > Vulcanimicrobiales > Vulcanimicrobiaceae > Vulcanimicrobium. Next base: position 35,646 of record DATJHK010000024.1, on the reverse strand, counting down.
TCGCGGTCCAAATGGCTGGTCATCGTTGTTCCTGTTGCGCCCGGGTCACAAGCCGACGAAGAAGCGCCCGAGCGCGGTGGAGCCGCGACCGAACCGTTCCGATCGAACATCCCATGATGTCGGCGATTTCCTGGTAGCTGTATTCCTCGATGTCGGCGAGAACCACGACCTGGCGTTGCTCGGGGGAGAGCTGCGCCAGCGCCCTGGCCATCGGCTCACCCAGCTCGCCTGCGACGTAATCTTCGATCGGGTCGACCGCTAGGGGCCTTTCCCCGCCGAATTCCTGCGGCGCATTGTCCTCGGGGATCTCCTCTTGGAAACGTCCTTTTCTCCTCCGAAGTTCATCTCGATACAGGTTCGTGACGATTCGGTAGATCCACGAGAGGAACGAGGTCCCGGGCTGGAACGAGCGCCAGGCCCGGTAGACCCGGATGAAGGCGTCTTGGGTCAGGTCGCGCGCGTCCGCTTCGTTACCGGTCAGCCGGAAGGCGAAGTTATAGGTTGCCTTCCCATACTGCTCCATCGCCGATTCGAGAAAAGCCGTCGCCTCGGACGACGGCGGCTCGACCGGCTTGCGCGGAACCCCCATCGGGGTCACGATCTTCGGGAAGCGGGGAACGTCAGCCTTGGGGCCTGACGGGTTCGCTGCTCGGCAGCGGCGAGGGTGAAGGGGCGGGGCTCGCGGGCGCGCTGCAGGCGCGCGCGGCGGGGACGATGACCGCCGTCGCGATACTCTCGCGCTGCGCGGTGAAGGCCTGCATGTCGCCCAGGTCGTGGTCGAGCAGGCGGGCCGTCGTGAGGCTCATGCTCCCCTCGTTGAGGTTCTTCTTGAAGACGGTGTTGTAGTCGCGCAGAAAGCCCGTCGTCGGCATGGGCGTCTGCTCGCCGCCGCTGGGCGTGAACGGCTGCTGCCCGGTGTTGGCGACGTCCGGGTTGGTGGCGTTCACCATCGCCTGCTCCGTCTCGCTCAGCTTCCCGAACCGCGTCATCTGCTCGGTTTCGACGAAGCCGCTCATCGCGTCGAGCTGCGTTTTCTGCGCCTGCAGGACGCCCTCGAGCGAGGCCCGCGCCTTGCGCAGAGTCGCCGCGTCCTCGGGCGAGGCGGTCGCCGGAATGTCGAGCGCGGGCGACTTGACCGCTTTTTCGAGCGCGTCGATGCTCTTGACCAGCTCCTGGACGCCGTGATCCATCTGCATGAGACGCAGGTCGCGAGTCGACTCGGTCTCCTTGACCGTGTAATCGTAGACCCCGCCGCGGAAGACCGTGAAGAGCTGGTCGTTCTTCAGCGCGGCCTGCACGGCGGGCGCGATCGCCTGCCGGATCGCGGTGCAGACCGGCCGCGACCGCGTCGTCCCGATCAGGGGCAGCGGCGCAGGCGTCCGCACGATTGGGTCCAGCGTGAACGGATTGGTCGGCGTCGGCTTTGGCACGGGAACGGGCGTCGCGGCCAAGGCCGCCACGAGCACCGAGAGGACCAACACGCAGAGCCCCTTCGCCGTCTCGCCTCGTGTTCCGTGTGAGGCGAGCCGGAGAACGGGTCGGGGGCGGAGGAGGGGACTTCGGCGTTCCTACCACAATCGTTAGGAATACCTCACAGTATGCCTTCGGGGAGGCCCATGGCCGCCGTTCACGCTCCTGCGCAATCGACCCCAGCACCGCGACGCGGCCTGTGGCGGTATCTCGCCGTCGCCGGGCCGGGGCTGATCGTCGCCTTCGCCGACACCGAGGCGGGGAGCGTCACGACCGCCGCTACCTCCGGCGCGCAGTTCGGGATGAAGCTCGTGCTGCTCCAGCTGCTGCTGATCGTCCCGCTCTTCGTCGTCCAGGAGATGACGGTGCGGCTCGGCACCGTGACCGGGAAGGGCCACGCGCAGCTGATTCGCGAGAACTACGGCCTGGCGTGGACGTGGGTCTCGCTCGGGACGATGCTCCTGACGAACCTGGCCGCGCTGATCACCGAGTTCATCGGGATCGCCGGCGCCGCGCTCGTCTTCGGCGTCCCCGTTGCGCCGATGATCGTCGCGTCGGCCGCCGTGCTGCTGGCGATCGCGCTGAGCGGAAAATACCGGCGCGCCGAGTTCATGGCGCTCGGTCTGTGTCTGCTCGAGCTGTTGTTCATCCCGGCCGCGTTCGCCGCGCATCCCGACGCGGGAACGTTCGTGCGCGAAGGGCTGCTCGGGAATCAGCCGCTCGGGGATCGCGAGTATCTGCTGCTCGTCGCCGGGAACATCGGCGCGGTCATCATGCCGTGGATGATCTTCTACCAGCAGTCCGCGACCGTCGACAAGGGACTGCGCGAACGCGATCTCGCGCACGCGCGCATCGACACGGCGCTCGGCGCCGTGCTCACGCAAGTCATCATGATCGCGATCGTCGTGACCTGCGCGGCGACGCTGTACGTCAAGCACGTCAACGTCTCCGACGCCGCGCACGCGGCGCTCGCGCTCGTCCCGCTGACCGGCTCGAAGCTCGCCGGCGTCGCGTTCGGTGCGGGGCTGTTCGGCGCCGCGCTGCTCGGTGCGCTCGTCGTCTCACTCGCGACGGCGTGGGCCTTCGGCGAGGCGTTCGCGTGGCGCTGCTCGCTCAACATGCACTGCTTGGATGCGAAGAGCTTCTACGGAATGTACGCGGCGATGATCGTGGTCGCCGCCGCGATCGTGCTGGTTCCGCATCTCCCGCTGATCCGTCTCACCGTGTGGGTCGAAGCGTTCAACGCCTTCGTGCTTCCGATCGTGCTCGGCTTTCTGCTCGTGCTCTCCAACGACAAGAAGATTTTGGGCGACCGCGTCAACTCGCCGCTCGGCAACGCCGTCGCGATCCTCGTCGCGGTGGTCTGCGTGGGGCTGGGGATCTGGATGGGGACGCTCACGCTGCTCGGGCAGGCAGGCTGAACGAGGTGTGATCCGGCTCCGCTTCCGCCGATAGTATCGGGAGACGGCACCGGAATACGCCCGGCGGTGTCGCGTCGGGACGCGGGCGGTTCTCGTCGGCTCAGGAGGCCCCACGGATGGTACGCCTTCTCGACGTCTTCGCGCGCGGCGTTCGCGCGCTGGGCGCGGGGGTCGCAGGCCGCCCCCTGCACGTGCTCGACGCCGTCGGCGACGGCGTCTACGTCGTCGACGCGCGGCTGCGGCTGACGCACTGCAACGCACAGGCGGAGCGGATGCTCGACGCGCCGGCCGCGGCCCTGGTGGGCCGGCCGCTGGAGACGTTGGCGGGAGCGCTGCTCGCCGACCTGGTCCCGGAGATCATCCTCGCGCGCTGCGAGCGCTCGATCGTCGAGCGGACGCGCGCCGTCGCCGACCCCGAATCGTGGATCGAGGTGCGGATCACGCCGCTCGGGCGCGAGACGATCGTCGCGCTGCGGGACGTGACCGAGCGGACACGCGCGGAGCTGCGCTCGCGCGAGAGCGAGCTTCGCGTGCGGCTCGTCACCGAGAACGTCGACGCCGCGCTCTGGACGACGGACCGCGCGGCGCGCTTCACCACGATCGCAGGCGGCGTGCTTCGCGATCTGGAGCTGCGGGCCGAGGATCTCCTGGGCGCCTCGTGCGGCGCGCTGCTCGCCGAGCACCTCCTCGAGGACGTCTACCGCGGCACACCGCTGCGGGCCGAGAATGCGCGCGGTGAACGCTGGCTGCACCATCAGGTCGAGCCGCTCCGCGACGAGCAGGGCGCGGTGATCGGCGCGGTCGGCGTGTCGATCGACATCACCGAGCGCAAGCGCGCCGAGCAGCAGCTCTTCGAGAGCGCCTACCGCGACCGCCTGACGGGGCTGCCGAACCGGCTCTCGCTCGAGCAGCGGCTGACCGATATCCTCGCACAGTCCTCGCGCGACGGGACGGCGTGCGGGCTGCTCTTCGTCGACCTCGATCGGTTCAAGACGATCAACGAGACGCTCGGGCACGGGATCGGCGACGACGTCCTGGTCGAGGTGGTCGCCCGGCTGCAGGAAGCGTTGCGCCCGGGCGACGTGCTCGCGCGCCAGGGCGGTGACGAATTCATCGTCTTGCTGACGTCCGTTTCCGGCGCGGTCGAGGCCGAACTGATCGCGCGCCGTCTCGTCGGCGCCTTCGCCGCGCCGATCGCCGCGCGCGGACGCGAGCTGTACGTCAACGCGAGCGTCGGCGCGGCGCTCTTCCCCGAGCACGGCCGAAACGGCGAGGCGCTCGTCGCACACGCCGACGCGGCGATGCAGCGCGCCAAGACCCGGGGCGGCAACCGCTGGGCGATCTACGACGCGACGATGGAGCTGGCGGCGGCGGAACGGCTGACGCTCGAGACGGAGCTGCGGGGCGCGATCGCGCGCGAGGAGTTGCGCCTCCTTTATCAACCCGTCGTCGACCTGCGCACGCGGCGGATCGTCGGGTGCGAAGCGCTCCTGCGCTGGGAGCACCGCACGCGCGGCACGATCCACCCCGCGACGTTCATCCCGATCGCCGAGGAGACCGGCGCGATCATCGCGCTCGACCGCTGGGTGCTGCGCGAAGCGGTCGCGGCGGCAGCGCGCTTGCGTCGCCTCGTACCGGAGTTTCGCGTCGCGATCAACCTCTCGCCGCACGATCTGCGTGAACCGGATCTGCCGGACGCCGTCGCGGGACTGCTCGGCGCGCACGGCCTCCCGGCGAGCGCGCTGGGGGTCGAGCTCACCGAGCACGTGGCGCTCGAAGAGCACGTCGTGCCGACGCTCCGGCGGCTCTGCGCGCTCGGCTTGCACGTCGCACTCGACGATTTCGGAACGGGATACAGCGCCCTCTCTTACCTCAAACGTCTGCCGATCACGGCGCTCAAGATCGATCGCGCCTTCATCCGCGACGTCGCCGGCGACGCCTACGATCAAGCGATCGTCGGTTCGATCGTCGGCGTCGCGAAAGCGCTCGGGCTGCACGTCACGGCCGAGGGGCTCGAGACCGACGAGCAGGCGGCGTTCGTTGCGTCGTTGGGATGTGAGGAAGGGCAGGGATACCGCTTCGGCGTTCCGCAGACGCTCGATGCGCTCGAGCGGAGGCTCACGCGGTATGATTGCGACGCAATCTCTTCCGCGTGGGATGAGTCGGCGATCGGTTAAGATACTGACTGTACCGACAAAAACGCGCCCGCCCGTGTATCGTGGGAAGTGATGGTGCGGCCGAATCCGATTCGGTGCGCGTGCGGTCACGGAGCGAATCTCCACGACCGTCACGGATGCGCCGCATTCTTGGGTGCCTTCCCGGAGACCGTCGACGAGCGCCGCTACTGTGGATGTGCGTTACGCTCGCTCGACCCGCTCGTGCTCGGTGAGCCCGACGAGCGCGCGCCGTTCGTGGCGACGGTGCGCATCGCGGCGCGCCGAGGGTCGGCGATCGCGATCTGCACCTTCCCGGCGGCCCTCGAGCTGGGCGCGACGCCGGAGGACGTTCTCGGGCGCCTCAAGGCTCGTCTGCGCGCGCTGATCCCGCCCGCGCCCGATGGTGCCCCGCAGCACATCGCGGTGCTGACGGGCAAGCCCCCGTTCGCCTCGGGCCGTCTCGAACCGCTGCGCTAAGACCCCCAATCCTCGGGAGCATCGTCTCCGCGACTGGTCGGTACGATCGGATCAGAGCGCGAGGACGAACGATTTGACGGGGAGGTGACGCGCGTGGACGTCTCGGGGGCGGTCGTCTGGCGAGCGGAAGGCGAAGCGGAGCGCGTGCTGGGCCTGCGCCCGATGTTCCGCGAGCGAATCCGCGCCCTCCCGCATTGCGATGCGGACTCGGCGGAGCTGATCTACGGCGAGCTGTTGGCGAACGTCGTGCGCCATGCGCGCGGTGCGGTCGAGGTGCGGCTCGAGCTGCACTGCGGCCGGCCGGTTCTGGTCGTGCGCGATCACGGGCCGGGGTTGAGACGGCTGCCCTCGCCGGTAGGGCGCGATCCGTTCGCGGAGTCCGGACGGGGCCTGGCGATCGTGAGGCGGCTCTCGCAAGAGCTGGCGGTGCGGGCGGCGCCCGGCGGCGGCACGATGGTCGTCGCGGTCCTTCCGGAGCAGACGGAGGCAGCCTGATTCGGCAGCCGTAGGGAGCGCGTGGAGCGCCACCCTGGGGCGGGGAAAGGCGTCCTTGGGGGTACCGGCGCGGGTACTAGTCGCGGGTAGGCAGCAACGCAGACGAGCGCTGGTTCCCCGCGCAGGTCCCGCCCCAAGACCGGTCCGAAGCATCGACCCCCCAGCCGCCGCCCCGCCCGAGAGAGAGCGATGTACACCCCGCGCCCCCCCGCCTTCGAGTCCGCCGACACGGTCAACCGTGTCGTCGCGCTGTTGGTCCGCTTCCCGGAGATCCACAGTGTGCGCTCGAATCCGTCGGACGCGACGCTGACGCTCTCGTTCGCCGTGCGCACACGTCTCGATCGCGCGGCGGCTCGGGCTCTGGGCGAGCAAGTCTCCGATCACGTGCGCGCGTTCCTCGATCTGCGCGGGGAGACGCCGGGTCGCATCGCGCTCAGCTGCGACCGTGACGCCGCCGTCTCGTTCGTGCACGTCACGCGGGATGCGGCCTCCTTCGTGCGCGAAGAGTTGGAGCTGCTGGTCGCGCTCTTCGTCGATGCGTTCGGCGATCGGCTCGTGCGCGACGGGGCCGCCAGCGTCCCCGTCGACGACGATCCGGCGGCGCGCGACGAGCTCGTCGAGGTCGCCCTCGACGCCCTCCGCGACCCGACCCAGCGGCAACGCCTGGTCGGGTTCCGCGAAGAGCAACGCGTCCTCGTCTACTTCGTCCATACCGGAAAACGCGCGAAAGCCAGGGCCAGATCGTAACGCAGTCCACCCTCACCATCCTCGTCGTCGGCGACGTCGTCGGTTCGCCCGGCCGCGAGGTTCTCAAGAAACATCTCGCCCTCGCGCGAGAGCAGCACCACGTCGACGCGGTGATCGCCAACGGCGAGAACGCGGCGGCGGGATTCGGCCTGACCGTTCAGACCGCCGAGGAGATGTTCTCGGCCGGGGTCGATTTCATCACGTCCGGGAACCACATCTGGGACAAGCGCGAGTTCCGCGCCGCGCTCGAGGAGAGCGACCGGATCGTGCGCCCCGCGAACTACCCGCCCGGCTCGCCCGGACGGGGGGCGGGGACGTTCACCGTCGACGGGGTGACGGTCGGCGTCCTCAACGTCATGGGGCGCGTCTTCATGCCGCCGGTCGACGACCCGTTCCGGGTTGCGCGCGCCGAGATCGACGAGCTGCGCGCCGTCACCCCGATCATCTGCGTCGACGTCCACGCCGAGGCGACCTCCGAGAAGATGGCCCTCGGGCGCTTTCTCGACGGCACGGTCTCCTTCGTCTACGGGACGCACACCCACGTCCAGACCTCCGACGAGCAGATCCTCGCCGGCGGCACGGCCTACCTGACCGACGTCGGGATGACGGGTCCGTCCGACGGGATCATCGGGATGGAGAGCGGTCCGGTCTTGGAACGGTTCACGAGCGCGGTATCCGAGCGCTTCGCCGTCCAGAAAACGGGTACACGTCAATTTTGCGCGGCGGTCGCGACGGTAGACGTCCCGACCGGACGCGCGCTCGACGTCAAACGCATCTATCTTCGAGGCCTGGCATGATCGAGCCGCAGAGGACGCCCGCGTCGGGCGTTCTCAAAGTCTCTGCGCATTCCAACCCGAACTCCGTCGCCGGCGCGCTCGCCGGCGTCATCCGCGAGAAGCCCACGGCCGAGCTGCAAGCGATCGGTGCTGGGGCGACCAATCAAGCGATCAAGGCAATCGCGATCGCGCGCTCGTACCTCGAGCCCAGCGGGATCGACTTGGTCTGCGTTCCCGAGTTCACCGACGTGGAGATCGACGGGAACGTCCGTACCGCGATGCGCCTCCTGGTCGAACGTCGTGTCGTCCCGAAACCCGCCGCCAACTGACAGCAAGGCCCCATCATCACCGTCGACTTCCATTCCCACACGCTCGAGAGCGACGGCACCTTGGCGCCGGCGCAGCTCGTCGACCGCATGCGCGCTCGCGGCGTCTCGTGGTTCTCGATCACGGACCACGACACGACGCGGGCCTACGACGCGGTCGACGCGCCGGGTCAGCGGGTCGTGCCCGGGATCGAGATCAACACGACGTGGGACGGCTCCGACGTGCACATCCTGGGGTACGGAATCCCGGTCGGCCCCTCGCCGCTCGCCGACGTCCTCGAGCGCAACCGCGCGTCCCGCCGCGCGCGGATCGACGTGATGGTGGCCGGGCTCAACCGCGCCGGCTACCCGATCACGGTCGACGAGGTGCTGGCCGAGTCGGGCGGCGGCCACGCCCTGGGGCGGCCGCACGTCGCGAAGGCGCTCGTCCGGCACGGGATGACGCAGAGCGTCGAGACGGCGTTTCGCGACCTGCTCTCGGCCGGGAAGCCGGGCTATGCGCCCTCGCACCACATCACCCCGATCGAGGCGATCGACGTCGTGCGCGCCAGCGGCGGCGTTCCGGTGCTCGCGCACCCCGGCCGCCTACGCGACGAACGCATCATCGACGCGCTGGCCGAACGCGGCCTCGCGGGACTCGAGGTGTTCTATCCGACGCACACCGTACACCAGACCGCCGCGTTTCGCGCGAAGGCCGCGCGCTTCGGTTTGGTGATGACCGCCGGATCCGACTTCCACGACGAGCGCTGGAACGCGCGCGGCGTGGGGATCGATGTCGACGAGCGAGACGTCCGGCCATTCCTCGATCTGGTCGGCTGACCGACCGGAACTCCCGCGCCTGCCGCGGGTCTCACACCCGTAAGGAGAACGTGAATCCCCATGACCGAAGACGAAGTCCGCCCGTACGTCGGCAAACCCGTTCGCATCACGCTCGATGACGGCGCCGTCCTAGCCGGAACCCTGCACGCCGAAGACGCGCACGGTCACGGTCACGCGCATTACGCGGTCGTCTCCGATCCGGTCCGCGAGGGCGCGGAGAAGACCGTCGCGATGATCCACGGCGCGGAGCGCATCACCACGATCGAGGATGCTGCGAGCGACCCCGCTGCGGTAGAATGACGCGATGATCCACGATCTCGGCTTGCTCGCGGCGCGGCTCGCGCTGGGGCTCAGTTTCGCTTCGCACGGCACGCAAAAGGCCTTCGGCTGGTTCGACGGGCCGGGCCCGGAGAACGCCGCCGCGTTTCTGGAGGGCCTAGGCTTCAAGCCGGGCGATCAGTACGCGAGCGCGGCGGCGTACTCGGAAATCGGCGCGGGCCTCGCGATCGCCCTCGGCCTGGGCGGCGCCGCCGGTCCGGCGGGCGTGATCTCTTCGATGCTCGTCGCGCAGACGTCGGTCCACGCGAAGAACGGCTTCTTCGCGCAGAACGGCGGGGTCGAGCTGGGCGTCGTCTACGGGAGCGCCGCGCTCGCGCTGGCCTCGACGGGGTACGGCAAGCTCTCGCTCGACCACGCCTTCGGCCTGGACGAGAAGTTCCGCCACCCCGCGCTCACGCTGCTCGCGCTCGCGGGCGGCGTCGCGGCCGGCTACCTGATCCTCGGGCAGCGCGATCACACGCCGCCGCCGGGGACGATGGCGACGCCGACGATCGCCGGCGGCGCGAGTGCCAACGGCACCGCGAGCGGCACGGCGCCGCAGCCCGCGAAGAGCTAGCGCGCCGCGAACGACGTGAAGGCGCGGTGAACGCGCCTTCCGTCGCCGTTCACACCGGATCGGTAGGATGCCCGCGTCGTGAACGAACGAGAACGGGGAGCTGCGAGGACCGCGGCAGAAGGCACCGCCGAGGTGGCGACGACCTTGCCTGCCCGGAGCATCTTGCTGGTCGACGACGAGTCGGCCCTTTTGGACGTCCTCGAGCGATATCTCAAGGACGAAGGCTTCCACGTGCTGCGGGCGGGCGACGGTCCGGCCGCCGTCGAGATCTTCACCAAGGAGCGGCCGGATCTCGTCGTGCTCGACATCAACCTCCCCGGGTTTCCCGGTACCGAGGTGTTGCGTCGTATGCGCGCGGAGCGGGACGTCCCGGTGATCATGCTGACCGCGCGGGTCGCCGAGGTCGATCGCGTCGTCGGTCTGGAGCTCGGCGCCGACGACTACGTCGGCAAGCCGTTCAGCCCGCGCGAGGTCGTCGCGCGCGTGAAGAGCGTGTTGCGCCGTATGGAGCGGCCCGATCCCGCGACCGCGACGAGCGAACGCCGCGTCGGGCGCATCGTGATCGACACGATGGCGCACGAGGTGCGCGTCGACGGCAAGCCGGTGACGCTGACGCCTACGCAGTTCAAGATCCTCGACGTGCTGGCCTCACACGTCGGACAGACGCTGACTCGCGACCAGCTGCTGCAGCGCGTCAGCGCCGACGGTGATGTCTACGACCGCACCTTGGACCGGCACATCGCGAACCTGCGCGCGAGGGTGGAGCCCGATCCGGCGAACCCGCGCTACATCGTCACCGTCTTCGGCGTCGGGTACAAGATGACGGAGCCGGGGTGAGGGCCCTCGTCCACGAGATTCGCAACCATCTCGCGGTCGCGATCGCGAGCGTCGAGGCGTTTCGCGACGGTGTGCTCGAACCGAGTCCGGCGCGTCTGACGGCGGTGCTGCAGGCACTCGGCGAGGTCGAAGTGCTCCTGCGCGAGATCCCGCGCGGTCCGGCGCCCGACGCGCTGCGCGTCGAAGCGCGCACGATCGACGTCTGCGCCGTCATCACCAACGAGATCCTCGCGCTCGAAGCGGTGGCGGCGGAACGCGGAATCGCGTACGTCGTGAAGCGGTGCGGCGAGCGCGAGGCGGCCTGCGAGCGATTCGTCGGCGATCCGGTGCGCGTGGCGGAGATCGTGAACAACGTCGTCTCGAACGCGATTCGGTATACGCCGCCGGGCGGGCGGATCGAGATCGACTGCCGGCGCGTCGACGAAGGGCTCGCGCTCTGCGTGAGCGACGACGGACCGGGGGTCCGCAACGAGGAGATCCGGCAGATCTTCGAGATCGGCTTTCGGGGCAGCGCGTCGCCGCAGACCGAAGGCAGCGGGGTAGGGCTCGCGTTGGTGAAGCGGTTCGTCGAGGAGCACGGCGGGACGATCGAGGTCGAGGCGGCCTCCGGCGCCGGGGCACAGTTCACGGTCCGCCTCCCCGGCCGCAAGGCGCACGCCGCGCGGGACGGAACGATCTCGCTGCTCTGATGCAGATTCGTTTGGCCGAGCCGGTCGCGACCGCGGCGCCGCTGGTCGGCCCTGTCCTGGTGCAGCGGCTCGACGCCTACGCCGCGGCGTCTCCCTCCGAGCGCTTGGCGCTCGAAGGGTTGCGCGTGCGGGTCCCGATCGTGCTCGACGTCCTCGAGCGCCTCGGAGTCCCCGCCGACGGTGCGCGGGTGCGGATCGCCGCCGCGCACGAGACCGCGCTGTTCCCGGTCTTCGCCGGGACGATCCGCGCCGCAGCGGTCGACGCGCTGAGCTGCGAGCTGATCCTCGAGGGCGACTGCACCGCGCCGCTCGGGCCGCTCGGGCTGCTCGCGGATCATACCGTACTCGCCGACGTCGCGAGCGACAGCCTGCGCCGGTTCCTCGCGCGGCTCAAGGCCGAGGTCGCCGCGGCGACGCTGCGGCGCGAACTCGGGATCTAGCACGTCTCTTCGCGCCGCGTTCACGGCTTGCGGATATGCGAGCGCTACGCTTGCGCCATCATGACCGCGCTCCATCTCCGGCGTCCGGTGGCGTGCCCCGCCGCACAAGCGCCGTGCTACCTCGAACGCTTCTTCGCCGAACACGCGGAGGGCGACGTCGCCGTGTTGGCCCTGCGCGCTCCGATCGGGATGCCGGGCTTCCCCGAGGTGACGCTTGCGCGCGACTGCATCGTGAAGATCGCGCGCCACGACCGGCGCGCGGCGATGATCGCCGCCTACGACGTGCAGTGGGAATCCGCCGGCGGCGGACCGTTCCCGCGGCTGCGCGGGACGCTCTCGCTCCCGAACGACGAGGACTACGACTCGTGCTTCCTCGCGCTCGACGGCACGTACGAGCCGCCGCTGGGCGCGGCGGGCGCGGCTTTCGACGCGGTCGTCGGACACGCGGTCGCGCAAACGACCGCGAACGATCTGCTCGAACGGATCGCCGAGTATCTCGAGCACTCGTATCACATCACCGAGGCGGCGAAGGCCGAGAAGCGCGCAGCCCGCACATCGTGACCAGTCAATCGATCCGCAGCGACATCGTCGTCAGGCTCCCGCCGCGGGCCGCCGCCGACGCGCTGCTGCGGCTCGCGGAGCGACGCTCGGCGTTTGCGATCCGCGCGACCTGCCGTCTCCCGACGCTCGACGTGGAGGTCGCGCTCCTGCGCGACGTCGTCGTCGCGCTCGCGCTTTCGCGCGACGGGTGCTGCGAGGTGAGCTGGCAGCCCGCGGGGGGCGGGCCGTTCCCGCGCTTGGGCGGTGAATTGCGGATCGGGGACGACGGCGCGACGACACGGGTGGAGTTCGAAGGCGCCTACGACGACCTCGCGGCGCCGCGAGGCGACGCCGTCGACGCCGAGCTGGGATTTCGGTTCGCGCAGGCTGCGGCGCGCGCGATGCTCGACGCGCTCGTCGCGAAGCTCGATGTCTAAGGGGTTTTGTCGAGGCCGACGCGGCTGCGCTTACGCGAGTAGGTGAAGTACACGACCAGACCGATAACCAGCCAGATCAGGTAGTACTTCTTCGTGTCGGCCGGGAGCATCGCGATCAGCACGAGCGCGCCGAGCGCGGAGCAGATCGGGACGACGGGGCTCCACGGAACGCGGAAGCCCCGCTTGAGATCGGGTGAACGGCGGCGCAGCACGATGACGCCGATCGAGACGAAGACGAACGCCGCCAGGGTCCCGATGTTGACGAGGTTCGCGACGACGTCGAGCGAGCCGAACGCGGCGAACAGCGAGACGACGATCCCGACCAGCACCGAGGAGAGGTACGGCGTGCGCAGCTTCGGGTGGACGCGCGCGAAGAACTCCGGCAGCAGCCCGTCGCGCGACATCGCGAAGAAGACGCGGCTCTGCCCGAAGAGCATCACAAGCAGCACCGTCGTCAGCCCCGCGATCGCACCCACCGCGATGATCGAACCGGCCCAGTTCAGGCCGATCTGGATCAGCGCGTACGAGACCGGCGAGGGGACGTTGAGCTGGGTGTAGGGCAGGATCCCCGTGAGGATCCCCGAGACGATGATGTACAGGATCGTGCAGATCACCAAGCTCAGAATGATCCCGCGCGGAAGATCGCGCGCCGGATCGCGCACCTCTTCGGCGGACGTCGAGACCGCGTCGAAGCCGATGTAGGCGAAGAACACGAGCGCCGCGCCGCTGAAGATCCCGATCGTCCCGAACGGGAGGAACGGATGCCAGTTCGCGGGGTTCACGTGTCCCGCACCGATCACGATGAAGAAGACGACGATCGCGAGCTTGACCGCGACGATCGTCTTGTTGACCGTGTCGCTCTCGCTCGTGCCGCGGATCAGCAGCGCCGAGATCAACAAGATGATGAAGAACGCCGGCAGGTTCGCCATCCCGCCTTCGGCCGGCGGGGCGTTCCACGCGTGCGGGATGTGGATCCCGAACGTCGCCGTGAGGAAGTCGGAGAAGTATCCGGACCAGCCGATCGCGACCGTGGCGGCGCCGAGCGCGTACTCGAGGATCAAGCCCCAGCCGACGATCCAGGCGAGGAACTCGCCGAGCGTCGCGTACACGTACGTGTACGCGCTGCCGGAGATCGGCACCGTCGAGGCGAGCTCGGCGTAGCAGAGCGCCGCGAGCGCGCTGACGATCCCGGCGACGACGAACGAGAGGACGATCCCGGGACCGGCTTGTGTCGCGGCGGCATGCCCGGTGAGCACGAAGATCCCGGTGCCGACGATCGCGCCGATCCCGAGCGCCGTCAAACCCCAGACGCCGAGCGTCTTTTTGAGAGCCGTTCCGTGGGCGTCGCCGTCGGTCTGCGCGAGGATGGTTCCGATCGGCTTGACGCGGTCGAGAAGATTCACGGGCCCTAACCTACGCTTCGAGGCGCCCACTACCTTTGTCCCCGCTCAGGCGAGCTGCGGCAGGAGTCGCTCCAGCGTGCGACGGGCGTCGGCGACGATCGCCGTCAGACGCTCCTCCTGCGCATGCACGACGGCCTCGTCCTTGATGAAGCGGTGGTTGATGCGCACGTTGGCGACGCTCGCGGCGAGCGCGGCGCGCAAGAAGTGCAGCGCGCACTCGACGTCGCTCACGAGGTGCGCGTTGCCGAGCGCCTCGGCGCGCTCGGCGAGCGCGATTCCTTCGGCGCACAGGCCGCCCGCGGCGAGCGGCGCCTCCGCCGCGCCGACCAGCGCCTGCTGCAGGGCCGCGGTCCGCGCGCGCTTGCGCTCCTCGCCGTCCTTCGGCAGCGCCTGCGCCTCGACGACGCGTCCGTAGGCCGCCTCGTCGAGCGGCCGAGCGGCAGCGAAGCGCTCGCGCAGCGCGTCCGCCGCGTCGGCGATCGCGAGGGCCTCGGCGCGCACCGCCGCATGGCGCTCGCTCGCTGCGGTGATCCGCGCGACCATCGCGCAGAGCGCGGCGCCCATCGCTCCGACCAGCGTCGCGGCGCTGCCGCCGCCGGGCGTGGGCTCGGCCGAAGCGAGCGCGTCGAGATATGCATCGATTCCGTTCACTCGAGCGGTCTACCAGGAATGGACCGGAGACGCCTCGCGGCGAAGAAGGTCCGGACGCGCCGTTAGAGCTGGTTTCAACAAGCACGGTCGCGAGTACACAAGGCGCACGTCCGCAAGCGTTCGGCCGTCGGCTACGCTATTCGGGTGCGTGCCTGTCACACTCACGAAAGAAGATTAACGACCGTGCCAACCCTCGAAAAGGCTCGTGGGGACGTGAAGGATGTTGCGCTCGCCGATGCCGGTAAGTCGCGCATCGAGTGGGCTGCCTCGTTCATGCCCGTCCTCGCCCAGATCCGCGATCGCTTCGCGAAGACCAAACCGCTCGCCGGCGTGCGCATCGGCGCGTGCCTCCACGTCACGACCGAGACGGCGAACCTGATGCTGGCCCTGCAGGCCGGCGGCGCCGAGATCGCGCTCTGCGCGTCGAACCCGCTCTCGACGCAGGACGACGTCGCCGCCGCGCTCGCCGCGCACTACGGGATCCCGACCTACGCCATCAAGGGCGAGGACGAGAAGACCTACTACAGCCACATCGAGTCGGTGATCGCCTCGAAGCCGCACATGTCGATGGACGACGGCTGCGACCTGGTGACGACGATCTACACCAAGCACAACGCGCTGCTCAAAGAGATGATCGGCGGCTGTGAGGAGACGACGACCGGCGTCATCCGCCTCCATGCGATGGAGAAGGACGGCGTGCTGCCCTACCCGGTGATCGCCGTCAACGACGCGCTCACCAAGCACATGTTCGACAATCGCTACGGCACCGGCCAGTCGACCCTCGACGGCGTGATCCGTGCGACGAACGCGCTGATCGCCGGATCGACGGTCGTCGTCGTCGGCTACGGCTGGTGCGGCCGCGGCGTCGCCTCGCGCGCGAAGGGCCTCGGCGCCCACGTCGTCGTCACGGAGATCGATCCGCGCAAGGCGCTCGAGGCGAAGATGGACGGCTTCGAAGTGCTCCCGATGGCGAAGGCCGCGCCGCTCGGCGACATCTTCGTCACCGTCACCGGCAACTATCACGTCATCCGCAAAGAGCACTTCGAGGCGATGAAGGACGGCGCGATCGTCTGCAACTCGGGGCACTTCAACGACGAGCTCGATCTCGACGCGCTCGAAGCGCTCTCGACCGGCAAGACGACGCCGCGCGCGTTCGTCGAGGCCTACGCGCTCAAGAACGGCCGCACCGTCCGCGTCCTCGGCGAAGGCCGGCTGATCAACCTCGCCGCCGGCGAAGGGCACCCCGCCGCGGTGATGGACATGTCGTTCGCCAACCAGGCGATGGCGGCGGCGTATCTCGCCCAGAACTACAAGACCCTCGAGAAGAAGGTCTACTCGGTGCCGGACCACATCGACGAGGAAGTCGCGCAGCTCAAGCTCGCGGCGTTCGGCATCACGATCGACACCCCGACGCCGGAGCAGGTCAAGTACATGGCGTCTTGGAGCGAGGGCACCTAGCATGGCGTATCGTCGTCTGTTTACCTCGGAGTCGGTGACCGAAGGGCATCCCGACAAGGTCGCCGACCAGATCTCCGACGCCGTTCTCGACGCGATCCTCAAGGACGATCCGCAGGGCCGCGTCGCGTGCGAGACGTTCGCGATCACCGGACAGATCCACATCGCCGGCGAGATCACGACGAAGACCTACGTCGACATCCCGAAGATCGTGCGTGACACGATCAAGGGGATCGGCTACGACCGCTCGGCGGTCGGCTTCGACTACGAGACCTGCGGCGTGAGCGTCTCGGTCGACGAGCAGTCGCCCGACATCGCGATGGGCGTCGACCAGTCCTTCGAGGTGAAGGAGACCGGTGAGCGCGACCCGTTCGAGCTGACCGGCGCCGGCGACCAGGGGATGATGTTCGGCTTCGCCTGCCGCGAGACGCCGCAGTTGATGCCGCTCCCGATCACCCTCGCGCACGATCTCACCCGTCTGCTCGCCGCGGCGCGCAAGAACGGGACGATCAAGTACCTCCGCCCCGACGGCAAGTCACAGGTCACCGTCGAGTACGACGGGCACAAGCCCGTCCGCGTCGACACCGTCGTGATCTCGACGCAGCACGATCCCGACGTCCCGCTCGACGTCATCCGCCGCGAAGTCGCCGAGCTGATCATCGACCAGGTGATCCCGCGCGGGCTGCGCGACGACAAGCTGAAGGTTTACGTCAACCCGACCGGCCGCTTCGTCATCGGCGGTCCGAAGGGCGACGCCGGGCTGACCGGGCGCAAGATCATCGCCGACACGTACGGCGGGATGGCGCGTCACGGCGGCGGCGCGTTCTCCGGCAAGGACCCGACGAAGGTCGACCGTTCGGCGGCGTACGCGGCGCGGTACGTCGCGAAGAACGTCGTCGCGGCGGGGCTCGCCGACCGTTGCGAGATCCAGGTCGCGTACGCGATCGGCGTTGCGCGTCCGGTCAGCGTGCTGGTCGAGACGTTCGGGACGAATCAGATCCCCGAGGAGAAGATCGCCGAGCTCGTCAACGCGCACTTCGATCTGCGTCCGGCGGCGATCATCCACAACCTGAACCTGCGCCGCCCGATCTATCAGCAGACCGCGGCGTACGGTCACTTCGGCCGCCCCGAGCTCGATCTGCCGTGGGAGAAGCTCGACAAGGCGGCGGCGTTGCGCGCCGACGCGGGGCTCAAGGGCGAGATCGATCGCGAGCTCGCGCCGCTCATCGGCTAAGGGGCCAAGCGAGACGTCGAAGGGGCGCCGGGTGACCGGCGCCCCTTTTCGTTTGCTCGAGGGAACGGCTCGCCCGTAGAGCGCGTTATCGGTGTGATTCCACCTGAGAGGTAGCGATGTTCCGTACAATCCTTCAGGCGTTCGCAGGCCTTGCGATCGCGGCACTGCCGATCGCGGCCGCCGCGCAGTCGGCCGGCGACACGCTGCTCCCGTCGCAAACGGTGATCACCGGGGCGCTCGAGCAGCCGATTTCCAGCAAGAACGCCCAGATCGGCGATCCGTTCGTACTCGACGTGCAGTCGCCGTACCCGGGTGACGACCAACGGTTCAACGGTGCGAAGATCTACGGCCACGTCGCCTCCGTCGGCCGCGCCGCCGGATCGCACAAAGGCTCGTTGAACCTCGCCTTCGATCGACTCGCGCTCGCGGACGGCACGACCGCGTCGCTGCAAGGCACGCTGCTCTCGCTCGACCAGAAGCAGGGCGGGAGCACCGCCGCGCGCGGCCTGATGGGCGCGATCGTCGGCAACATCGTCGGAAACTATCTGGGCAAGCACATCGGCACCGACATCGGCGGTGCGGTCGGCGCGATCGGCGGCGGTCTCTACGCCGCGAGCCTCGGCACGAACGTCACCGTCAACCAAGGCTCGACGATCGAGATGAAGACGACGCAGCCCTCGACGATCCTCTCGCGCCGTCAGGCCGGCTACCCGGGGCAGAACTACCCCGGCCAGAACTATCCGAACCAGAACTACCCGAACCAGCCCCCGCCGCCCCCGAACCCCCAGAACCAGGGCCCCGTGCCCACACCCTACCCCACTCCGTATCACTGAGAAGGCGAGCAGCAAAAAAACGGGGATCTTCGGATCCCCGTTTTTTATTTTGGCGTTCAGGCGCCGACTTCATGGGCGCCGAGCCAGGCGGCCATGTGGTGGAGCTGTTCGCGCAGGGGCGGCATGACGTCGGACTTGCGCAGGCCGCGTTCGACGTGGGTGCCGAGGACGCGCAGGACGCGCGCCGCGCGGTCGTGCTTGAGGTCGACGCGCGCGACGAGCCGGTCTCCGAGCAGAAACGGCAGTACGTAGTAACCGTGGACGCGCTTGTGCGCGGGCGTGTAGATCTCCAGGCGGTAATCGAAGTCGAACAGCTCGCGCGTGCGGGCGCGTTCCCACACGAGCGGGTCGAACGGGGAGAGCAGGGCGGCGGCGGCGATGCCGCGCGGGACGCGAGCATCGCGCGCCAGATACCGCTCGCCGCGCAGCGATTCGACCCGCACGCGCGTCAGTTCGCCGTTCTCGACCAGCTCCGCGATGCGCGCTCGCGCGTCGGCGAGGTCGAGCCGAAAGTAGTCGCGCAGATCGCGCTCCGCCGCGATCCCGAGCGCGCGGGCCGCGATTCGCACCAACTCGCGCTGCGCGTCCGCCTCGGGCGGCGTCGGCAGTGCGAGGATCGCCGGCGGAAGGACGCGTTCGGGAAGATCGTAGACGCGTTCGAATCCCTTGCGCGTCGCGGTCGTCAGCTCGCCGCACCAGAACAGCGCCTCCAAGCCGATCTTCACCTCGCTCCAGCCCCACCACGTGCCGCCGCCGCGCGCGCCGTCGAACGCGCTCGCCGGGAGCGGGCCGCGCGCCGCGATCTCGCCGCGCAGCCGCGCGAGCAACGCCGGTTCCTCGCGCACGACGCGCGCGACGCGCCCCCAGGTTCCGATCCCGCGTGCCGCCCGCGCCATCCGCCAGCGAAGCAGCGGGTGCAGCGCGAGCGGAAGCAGCGATGCTTCGTGGCCCCAGTACTCGAAGAGGATGCGGTCCCGGCCGTAGGCGGCTCGTTCGAGCAGCGCCGGTTCGTAGGTTCCCAAGCGGGAGAAAAGCGGCAGGTAGTGCGCGCGCACCAGCACGTTGACGCTGTCGATCTGCATGAGGCCGATCCGTCCCAGGACGCGCCGGACGAGGCGCCGGTCGACCGCCCCGCGCGGCGCAGGATCGGTGAAGCCTTGCGCGGCGAGCGCGATGCGGCGGGCTTCGGACAACGACAGATCGCTCACCGCCGGGAGCTTCCCGGCCGGTGCGCAGGACGACTCCTCGCAGGGTACGCCTCGCGCCGCGACGGAACCCCCGGGCCATGGCGACCCTGGTCAAGGATTCGGCGGCGCAACGATCGCTCGCGGTGCTGCGCGGCGTGTTCGGGGAGCGGCTCGGTCGCGACGTCGCCGTGCTGCTCTGGGACGGCACGGAGATCGCGGCACCGGGCGCGTCGTTCGCGCTGATCGTCGCGACGCCGTTCGCGCTGCGCGCGGCCTTCACGCCGCCGCTCGACGTCAACCCGGGTCGCGCCGTCGTCGAAGGCTGGCTCGGGATCGCCGGCGACGCCGAGGCGGCGATCGACGCGCTCGAACGCGGCGTCGCCCGGCTCTCGCGGCTCGCGATGGCGCGCTTGGCGGCGCTGCTCGCGCGTCTCCCCGCGCCGCCGAAGGTCGACGATCACCACGGCGCGCGGCTGATCGGAAAGGTGCATTCGAAGGCGCGCGACGCCGCGGCGATCGGCTTCCACTACGATCAGCCGGTCGCGTTCTACCGCTCGTTCCTCGGTCGCGAGATGGTTTATTCGTGCGCCTACTGGGACGACGGCGTCGCGACGCTCGACGACGCCCAGCGCGCGAAGCTCGACTACGTGCTCGACAAAGTTCGTTTGCGCGCCGGGCAGACGTTTCTGGACATCGGTTGCGGCTGGGGATCGCTCGTGATGCGGGCCGCTCAGCGCGGCGCGCACGCGCTCGGGATCACGCTCTCACGCCGCCAGCACGAGGAGGCGCAGCGCCGCATCGCGGCGGCGGGGCTCAGCGATCGAGCGCGCATCGAGCTGCGCGACTATCGCGATCTGGGCACGCAGCGTTTCGACGCGATCGCGTCGATCGGGATGGTCGAGCACGTCGGGCGCGAGCGGCTGCGCGAGTACTTCACCGTCGCCTACCGCGCGCTGCGCGAGGGCGGGCTCTTCCTCAACCACGGCATCACCTCGCAGAGCCGCGAGGGGAAGGGCTGGCGCGCCGGCCGCGACTTCATCGGCCGCTACGTCTTCCCCGACGGCGACCTGGTCTCGCTCGACACGACGCTCCGCGCCGCGGAGGCGTCCGGCTTCGAGGTGCGCGACGTCGAGAATCTGCGCGAGCACTACGCGCGCACGCTGCGCGCCTGGGTTGCGAATCTGAAGGCGCATCGCGAGCAGGTGCTCGACGCGACCGATGCGCGGACCGAGCGCATCTGGCATCTCTACATGGCCGGGAGCGCGCGCAACTTCGCGCTCGGGCGGATGGGGCTCGCGCAGTCGCTGCTGGCGAAGCCCCGCGCCGACGGGACGACCGACGTCCCGCCGACGCGGCGCGATCTCTACCGGAACGGCGTCGCGGGCGCGACGCCGATCCTCACCGGCTGAGTCTCACGGGATCCAGCCCATCGCGCCGCCCGCGTTGAACTGCGGGAGGAACGACACGCTGTTCGGCAGCGCGCTCGCGCTCAGGCGTTCGATCACGTTGTTCCCGGTCAGCGAGTACCAGAGGTTGCCGCTCGGGTCGATCATGATCGGGGCGCCGGGCGTGATGCCGAACGATCCGTCGCTCAGGGTCGAGGTCAGCGCGGTCTGACCTGCCGCGAAGTACGCGATGTCGTCGTTCGTCGCGTCGTTCACGTAGAGGCCGCCCGAGGCGTCGAGCGCGAGCCTGCTGGGCGAGCCCAGCGACGGATCGCTGAGCGTTTCGCTCGGCGTCGTGCCGCCCGGTGCGTAGACGTCGACGGCGCCGGTCTTGTCGGCGACGTAGACGTTGCCCTGTGGGTCGACCGCGATGCCGCCCGGCTGGGCGGGGGTTCCCGTGATCTTGGTCGTCGCGGTCGTCGCGCCGGGGGCGAACTCCTCGATGCTCGACGCGGTCCGGTGCGGGAAGAACCCGCTGGTCGCGTTCGCGACGTAGATCGTCCCGTTCTTGTCGACGGTGATCCCGGTGGCTCCGTTCACCCCGGCGGCGGAGCCGAGCGCGTACGACGGGGCGGTCGCGCCCGGCGGATAGACGCTGAGCGTGCTGGCAACCTGGAGCCCCGCGATCTGGTGGTAGAGCAGGTAGATCCCGCCCTTGCCGTCGGTCGTCGCGTCGTCGACGATCGTCAGCGTGCACAGTCCCGGGCAGGCCTTGAACTGCGCGACCGGGTTCTGCGTCTCGATGCTGTAAACGGTGATGAACGCCCCGCTCGCGGTCATCAGCGCCGGGGTGAACGTGTAGTTCGTCGTCCCCGTGACCGGCGCCGAGGTCGTTCCGTCGCTGAGCGGAACGCCTTGCACGGTCGCGCTGACCGTCACGGTCTGACCGCCGGCGGTTCCGTCGACCGGTCGGAGCACGTAGGCCGCCGGATCGGTCGTCTTCGCCGACGTGACGCCGGCGTACGCGCTGCCGGTCGTCACCGCGACGTTCGTGATCGTCGGCGCTCCGGGGCCGATGATGACGTTTCCGTCGGCGTCGAGCGGCTCGACCTCGACCGGTTGCGCGAAGAGCCCCGGGAAGTGGTACGGGGCGCTCGTGCCGTCGATCCTCGCGCCCGCACCCGGGACGACCGCGACGGAGGTCGGGACGCCCGCGAGCGTGACCGCGACCGGCGTCGCCGCTCCTGCGGCGATCGTCGCGGTCACGACGTTCTGCGAGAGCACCTTTCCGGTACCGTCGGTCAGGGTCAGCGCGAGTGCGTCCTGTCCGGCGGGCGCGACGACGCCGAAGGTACAGGTCACGTTGCCGACCTGCACGACGCAGCCCGGCGATTGCGGGGTCAGCCCGTAGGTCGTCGGCGTTCCGCCGTTGACGGCGACGACGAGGTTCGTGCTCGAGGGCGAGACGTATTGCGGGCGGCGCACCGACGTGCTGCTCGTCGTCGTGCCGGCTTGCGGCACGATGACGGTGAGTTTCGCCTGCGTCCCGCTGGTCGTCACGCCGCCTCCGACGGGCGCGGTCGGCGGCGTCACGGCGGCGCCGCCGTGCGAGGAGCACGCGGTCGCGCCGATGAGCGCGAGCGCGGCGAGGGAACGGAGTCGCTGCACGTTCACCTTCCTATTGCACCGTGATGGCGGCCGCCGAGACCGTCACCGGGATCGCGACGCTCTTGGCGGCGTCGTCGTCGATCGTGATCTGACAGGTCCCTGGCCCGATCGGCGTGACCGTGTAGTTCGCGCTCCCCGGCGGGGGCGACGCGACGGCGCTGACGGCGGCGATCTCGCCGGTAAGCGGATCGCAGGTGTCGCTCTCGCGGAACGCGCCGGTGTAGCCGCTCTCCGTCACGGTGAACGTCGTCGCCGCGTTCGACGAGAAGTCGAACGACGCGACGGAGGACTGCGGCGCCGCGCTCGGCGTCGCGGTCGGCGAGGGTTGCGCGCTGGGACCCGCGCCGGGCCCGAGCGTCGCCGGCGCGACCGGCGAGGGGGTGGAACTTCCGCCGCCGCCGCACGCGGTCAGGGAAGCGGCGCCGATAAGCGCCGCGAGCAAGAGTCGCTTCACGTGAACGGCACCTTTCCGATTTGTCCGAAGCCGGTGTCGAAGATCCAGAGCGTGCGATCGCCGCGGTCGATGATCCCGGAGATCGCGGCGAAGTCCGGCGTGATCGCCGGATACGTGTAGGCCGCGTGGGTCGCGGGGTTGATGACGCCCAGGAGCGATTGCGAGGCGTACCCGATCCCCGCTTCGGGGTCGACCCCGTACCAGAGGTTGTGGTCCGCCCCGACCGCGAGCGCGGTGAAGATGCCGCCGCTCGGGAGCGCGAACTGCTGGATCGTCCCGTTGGTCGAGATCGTTCCGGCGAGACCGGCGCCGGTCTGCGTCTCCGTCGCGAGGAACCAGATCGTGTTGTCGGGCGCGACGACGAGCTTCATCGGCGAGGTGACCGGATAACTCGGCGTGCTCGTCGGGTACTCGGTCACCGCACCCGAGGTGGGGTCGACGCGCCCGATCGCCAGACGGTAGCCGTCCGTGAACCAGACCGCGCCGTCGGGGCCCAGGATCATCGACATCGGACCGATGACCGGCGCGGCGCCGTTCCCGGTCGGATACTCGGTGATCGCGCCGGTCGCGGTGTTGATCGTGCCGAAATACGTCGGCTTTCCGCTCGGCGTGGCCGTTCCGTTCGCGCCCTCGTCGTAGAACCACATCGTCCCCGGCGCGCCGGCGATGATCATGCGGACCTCCGAGTTGCTCTGCAGCCCGGTCGAGAAGAACTGCACCGCGCCGGAGCCGGGCGTGTACTCGCCGATCCGGCTGCCGTCGGCGAACCAGATGTTGCCGTTCGCGTCGAACGCGAGCGCGAGCGGGCCGGAATCCGAGGGATCGACGACCGTCGGCGTGTACGTGCCGGTCGCCGGATCGAACTTGACGATCGCGCCCGTGTACGCATCGCCCGTCCAGAAGTTCCCGTCGGGCCCTTGGACCAGGGTGCTCGCCGGTTGCATGAGCTGGTGCGCGTTTCCGATCGCCTGATACGTGCCGTTGTGCGGGACGATCTGCAGCGGCACGCCGTAGGAGAAGATGCCGTTGCCGACGTTCAGGGTCGTGACGTCGAAGGTCGTCTTCGGGACCACGGTCGCGACGGCGCTGCCGGACTGCAGCGGCCCGGCAGCGAGCGCGACGCTCGCGTCCTGCGCGTCGGCGGCGCTCGCCGTGAATCCGCCGGTGAAGCCGACCTGCGAGAGCGTCACCGGGACGCCGTTCATCTGGTCGTCGTAGACGAGCACGGGCGAGGGCGCGACGTTCAGCGGCGCGGCGGCGAGCGTCGTGGTCGGAACCGACGTCGCTTGCGCTTCGATCGTCGCGTCGGCGAGCTGCTTGCTGCCGTCGAACGTCACCGTCACGACCGTTCCCGGCTGCGTGACGCTGGCGGTCGAGAGCGAGAGCGCGTGCGTCGGGTCGCTGAGGATCTGCAGCGAGACGGCGGATTGATAGGCGGCCGCGCCGACGATCGTCGCACCGGAGGCGTCGATCGCCTCGAGCGTGACCGGGAAGCGATGGAGGGCGCCGTCGTTGACGAGCGGGAGCGAGGACGGCGAGAACGCGATCTTCGCGGGGACGCCGCCGAGCGTGAGCGGGATCGCGCTCGCGCCGCCGCCGGACGGGACGTTCGCCGCGATCGTCGTCGCGGCGAGAACCGAGCCGGCGCCGGTGCTCGACTGGTAGGTCGAGACCGCGAAGACGTCGACACCGGTCGCGGCCGCGGCGTCGATCGTGCAGACCGTGACGTTGTTCGTCGTCGCGCAGCCCGGCGCACCGGCCGCGAGCTTCACGACCGTCGGCGCCGACGACGACGTCGGCTGACCGTTGACGCTCTGCAGCGCGATCGCGATCGACCCGGTGTTCGGCGAGAGGTCTTTCGGCTGCCGCAGCGTCGCGGTGCTCGTCGTCGTCGCCGGCAGCGTGACTTGGAACGCCTGCGTGATCGTCGGCGTCGACGAGGCGCCGGTCTGCGGGACGACGGGCGTGCTGCTCGACGAGCCGCCGCCGCACGCGGTGAGGGAGAACGCCGCGCCGAGCGCGGCCAGGAGCGAGACGGATCGCCTCGTCATTGCTTGGTCACCGCCTTGATGAGCGCGCGCGCGAACGGGACGCCGATGCCGGTGATCTGGTCGTAACCGGTCGCGGCGTTGTAGCCGGGGTCGAGCCCGCTGCCCGTGCTGCTGGTCTGCTGGTTGTCGCCGTAGAGAACGTCGTAGAACGTCGAGGCGTAGGTCGGCGCGATCGTCGTCGCGTTCGTCGCGTAGAGCCCGTAGAGCAGCGGCGCGGCGTTGCCGAGACGATAGGCCTTGACGCCTTGCGCGCTCGCGCAGGAGCTCTGCGCGCAGGCCTGCAGGACGAGCGCCCACATCGCCGCCATCTCCGGCGCCGCGACGCTCGTTCCGCCGGCCGCTTCGACGGCCGACCCGAACGAGGCGTCGATGAGCACCGCCATCCCGGTGCTGGGATCGCCGAGCAGCGAGAGGTCGGGCTGATTGCGCATCGAGCCGGTGACGCCGGGGCCCTGTTGCCACGGTGTGAGGCTCTGCGGGAAGTACTGCGAGACACCGCCGCCGCTGCCGCCCGAACCGCCGCCGGTGAGGTAGCCCCAGCCGGTGATCTGGTTCGTCAGCGTGCCGACGTTGTTGAGCGGCGCGTTCACGCCGCCGACGCTCGTCACGCTCGGATCGGTCGCCGGATAGCTCACGCACGCCTGATCGATCGCGGGCTGGTAGACGGGGCGCTGACAGCCCTCGGCTCCGGCGTCGCCGGACGAGACGAAGACGGTGATCCCTTCGGCGGCGAGCGCCGCGAACTCCATCGGTCCGAGTCCCGTTGTCGGATCGGCGTTCGGGAAGTAGTAACTCGCCTGGCCTTGCTCGGAGCCGCCGTAGCTCAGGCTCAGCACGTCGACGCTGTTCTCGGCGATCACCTGTTGGATCTCGTCGTCGGCGGCGTTGATACCGAGCACCGGATACGGCGTCGTCCCGGTCGCGCACGGCGCCGGCGTGAGGTTGCCGCCGCTGTCCACGCAGTAGCCCGGCGCGTAGCCCAGGTAGAACGAAACCTGCGATCCGGGCGCGAGGCTCGCGGCCGCTTCGGTGTCGATCTGCGCTTCGACGTCCTCGGGATTGCAGGCGGGAAGCACACCGCTGCACGGCGCCGTGACGGGTGGCGGAGCCTGGAACCCGGTGTCGGGCGGGCTCTCGATCCCCGGCAACGCGACGCTCTGATCGTCGACGTTGTGCTGCGAGACCGGTGCGACGTTCGTGGCGAACATCGCGCCGTAGGCGGGGACGTCGGCGGTGCTGAACGGCCCGGTCCCGACGATCCCGATCGTGATTCCGGTGCCGGTGTAGCCGGCGTTGTACGCGCCGGTGTAGTCGAAGGCGTTGCGGATCTGCTGCGGCGAGTAACCGCTGGTCGTGAAGGCGCCGGGGCCCACCGGGACCCAGGTGCGGAATTGGCGCGGCAGCGAGACCAGATGCGTGATCGCCGTGACGGGGAGCGTGCGCGCGAATTTTGGCGTCGTGCGCGGCGCGATGAACGTCGTGGAGCCCTGCTTGTACACACCGAGCGTCGTGCCCAGCGCCTGCTCCATCGCGTGCTGCGAGCCGCTCACGTAGAGGGAGAGGTGCTGCGGCCACGTGCCGACGTGCAGGCCGTACGAGGCGAAGTACGACGCTACCGTGCTGACCGTGCTCTGCGAGGCGCCGTAGTTCGCGGCGATCTGCTGCACGGTCAGGAAGTGCCGGTAGTTCGGCGAACCCGGCGTGCTCGCTTCGCGAGCGTACTCGACGAGGCCGCTCGCGTTCTGCGCTTGCAGCGTGACGTCCATGCCGAACGAACCGAGGGTCGCGGGGCCGACGTACTGCGCGCTCTGCAGCGCGTCCATCCCGTAGGTGAACGTCGCTTGGCCTTGCGGGGCGGTGGTCTGCGGCGTCGGCGTCGTCGGCAACGCGGCCGACGGCGTCACGTGCGATCCGCCGCCGCATCCGCCGAGCGCCAGCGCGACGGCGAGCGCCGCTGCACGGGTGCGGTTCACAGGGTTCCTCCTTTGGCGCGTCGTGCCGCGAGCGACTGGGCTAGGCGCGCGGCGCGATTGCGGTGAGCGGCCTGCACGGCGCGCTCGAAGTTCGCGCGCAGCGCGGGCGCGACGTTGAAGGCCGCGAGAACGGTGGACGTGCTGCGCGCCGCGTTGGACGTCTTCGTCGCCGCGGAGGTCGCGGAAGTGGTGGTTCCGACGATGACGGAGCTCGGCTGGAGCGCGAGCGTCTCGCTGACCGTGGTGATTTCGAACGGCGGCGTCGCGGTGAACACCGATGCCTGATCGCCGTTGAAATCGTAGTACAGCGTCTGCTTGTCGGTCGCGACGCTGCAGAGCACGCCGTAGCCGGGAGCGACGTAGGTGGTGGAGGTCTCTTGCTCCGTATAGCCGAGAACCGTGTCGGTGCGCGTTATCGTCTGCGCGAGCGCCGTCCCTTGCGAGGGCAGCGAACTGGCGAGATTGCAGCTCGCGGGGATCGGCTGCATCCCTTGGTCGAGGTCCGTCTCGTTGTAGAGCGTGGGCGTGTTGCCGTACCAGAGCGGGATTCCGAGCGTTTGTGTCGGCGCCACGGTGGTATTCTCGCCGGCGTAGACGTTGACGACGATCAGCGGCGGCCCCGAGGGCTGCGGCTCCGGCTTGCTGTAGGTCAGCGTCGTGCTGTAGCTCCCGTCTTGCTGGAACGAGAAGACCCCGCTGCCGTCGGCGTTCTCCTGGATCTTGCCGACGCCGGTGAAACCCGGCAGGCTGTAATTGGGCGGGTACGTCGTGCTCTCGCTGTACGACCCGTCGGCGTTGACGGTGCGCACGACCGTGACGGCCGAACCGCTGGAATCGCCCGCGAGCGCCTCATCGATCGTCGCGCCCGCGCCGTTCGACCATTGCGCGCCGGCGGTTTCCGGCAGCTGGTCGAGGATCGCGGCGGGTGAGAGCAGCGTCGAGGTCGTGTCGCCGGCCTCGTCGGCGAACTGCGAACCGTAGCCGAGCAACGGCGCGGAGGCGCCGCTCTGCGTGGGCACCGATTCGTAGGTGTCGGTCGTCGAGGTCGTCGTCTTCAAGCCCGTGCTCAGCGCGTCGGACTCGGCGGCGTGGAGGTCGGTGAGTCCGCTCGTGCCGTTGAAGGTCTGGTTCGTGCGGACGCTGACGGTCTGCGTGACGTCCGTGATCGTCTGCGAGATCGGCTCGGGTGACGCGCTCGGCGGAGCAAGCTCGGGGAAGCTCTGAAACGCTTGCTGCAGCTGACCGGAATAGACGAACGTGTCGCCGGCCGACGCCGGATACGGTGAGGGCACCGGCGTGGGGGCGCTCACGGTGCTCGTGCTCGATGCCGGCACGGTCGCGGGCGGCACCGCGCCGCCGCTTCCGCCGCCTCCGCTACATGCGTACAGCAACAGGAGGCATGATGAACCGAGGGCAATTGGCATTACCCCAGCGCGCATACGACAGGACCCTCCGCGACAAACGGGCGCGTTGGCATATCGCCCACGCGATCCGTCTGTGATAGCACCTCATCGTAAATCGATCGTAAACGGCGTACGCGAGTCGGGTTCCGCGGCGCCGTCGATCCAGTTGCAGTTGCTCGGCTCGTTCGACGTCATCGTCGACGGCGTGTTCGAGCGCGCGCCGGTAACGGGAAAGGCGCGTTCGCTGCTCGCGTACGTTGCGCTGCGCCGCGGCGAGGAGGTGCGCCGCGAGGCGCTGATGAGCGAGTTCTGGCCCGATGCGGAGCCGACCAGCGCGCGCAACAACCTCAAGACCGCGCTCTCGGCGATCCGCAAGATCTTCAAGGATGCGGGGCTCGATCCGCACGCCGTCGTCACGACGACGCGCGAGGCCGTGTGCTGGATCGCGCCGGTTACCGTCGACTCGCGCGAGTTCGAGCGCTGCTCCGCCGACGTCGCCGCCGAGCGCGCCCGCGCGCTCACGCTCTACCGGGGCGAGTTCATCCCGGGAGACTACGCGCCGTGGGCGGTGGAGACGCGCGACCGCCTCGCGGCGCGGTTCGAGGATCTCTTGCGCGCGGAGCTGGCGGTGCGCGGCGACCCGGCGCTCGCGGAACGCGTGCTGCAGCTCGATCCGTTCTGCAACGACGCGTATCTCGCGCTGATCGAGGACGCGCTGCGCAACGGGAAGCGCGGGGAGGCGAAGGTCGTCTATCGCCGGTACGCCGCGGCGCTCGCCGAGATCGGCAGCGCACCCAGCGCGGAGCTGGCGGCCCGTGTCGGGGTGCGTGCGCTCGACGAGAGCGCCGCGGACGTCGGGTTCGTCGGGCGCGGCGGCGAGCTGGCCGAGATTCGCGCCTGGCTCGAGGATCCCGCGCGGCCCTCGGCGCTGCTCGTCGCGGGGATCGCCGGGATCGGGAAGTCCGCGCTCGTCGCGGAGGCGCTGCGCGGGCGCGACGACGACGTCGCCGTGCTCGACGCGCACGCCGCCTCACGCGCGGTACTGCGCGCGGCCGCGAAGCAGCGCGTCGTCGTCTGCGCGCGGCCCGAGGCGCTTCCCGCCGTCCGCGAGACGTTCCCGGGCGTGCGCGAGATCGTCCTCGGGCCGCTGGGCGCGGTCGACGTCGCGCTGGCGTTGGCGCGGCGCTTCCCGGGCGAGCAGCCGCAACACGTCGCCGATCAGGTCTGGCGCCGCTCTCACGGACATCCGCTGCTGCTGCAGGCCGAGATCCTGCGGCTCGTCGACGAGCGCGCGAACGGGACGGCGCCGCGCGGCGAGCCGCGCGTCCCGCGCGAGATGGAGCGGCGCTTCGAGGAGCAGCTGCGCGCGGCGGGTTCCGACGCGATGCGCGTCGCCGAGCTGCTCGCGCTCGAGCCGCAGCTCGACAGCGACGATCTGGTCGCGCTGCTCGACTGGAACCTCGAGCGCGTCGCCGAGGCGCGCCACCGGCTCGCCGAGCTGGGGATCGCCGCCGCCGAGACGCCGGCGCGCTTCGCGTTCGCGATCTTCGCCGACCTCGCGGCGCGCTCGCTCGCACCAGGGCGCAAGCAACAGACGATCGCGCGGATCGCGGAACGCCTCACGCTGCACGAGCACCCGAGCGCGAAGCTCCGCCTCGCGCAGCACTTCGTCACGCTCGGGCGCGAGCGCGACGCGGCGGCGGCCTACCTCGAAGCGGGACGCGACTTCGTCGCGTTCGCCGCCTGGAACAACGCGCTCGATGCGTTCGACGCCGGGATCTCGCTGCTCGAACGCCTGGCGACCTCACCGCTGGCGACCGCGGTCCTGCGCGAGCTGTATCTCGCGCGCGGGAACGCGCTCTATCAGGCGGGGAACTTCCCCGCCGCACTGCGCTCGCTCGACTCCGCGCTGGATCTGAGCGATCCGCACAAGCATGCCGGGCTGCGCGCGAACGCGCTGGTGACCCTCGGCAACGCGCTCTCGCGGCTCAATCACGTCGAGGCGGCGTGGTCGGCCGCGCAGCACGCCGCCGACGAGGCGCGCCGCGCACCGGACCTGGGCAGCGAGCTGGAAGCGACGAGCCTGATCGCGCGGCTGCTGTTCAATCAAGCGCGCTACGAGGAGTCGATCGCCTCGGCGAGCTTCGGCTACGAGCGGGCGATGGAGGCGCGGGAATGGACCGTCGCGTCGGCGCTCGCGCAGCGCGCCGCCGACGCGGCGCGGCGTCTGCTGCGCTTCGAGGACTGCTACGCGTGGGTGCGGCGTCAGCTCCAGGCCGGCGTGCTCGCCGGGCCGGTCCTCGAGGCGCAGGCGCATTACGGGGTCGGCTCGGTCGACTATGCGGTCAACCGCATCGACGGCGCGCTCGAGCACGTCCAGGAAGCGCTGCGGCTCGTCGCGGGGATCCGGCGGCGCCACACGCTCTCAACGCTCCCGCTCGGGTTGATCGAATGGAGCTGCCATCAAGCGCTCGCGCACACCTACGCGCTCGCCGGCGCGCTCGAGGACGGCCTGGCGGAGTGCGAATGGCTCGTGCGCTCGCCGTGGGTGTTCAACACGACCGCGTGCACCGCGATGACGCTCGCGACGGTCGTCGACGTGCGGCTCGCCGCCGACACCGACGACGACCGACGCGCCGCGATCGCGCTCACCGAGCGCATCCCGCCGCTCCCGCTCGACAACCCGGCGGCGTTTCTCGATCGGCTCACGCGCGCACGGGTCGGTGTCCTCACGCGTCCGCCGCTCGCCGCCGCGGCGTTGCTGCGCGAGGCGTTCGACGCGATCGAGCGCGCGGTGACGCTCGTCCCCGACCAGATCCATTTCTCGTATCAGCGTCTCGCCGAGGCGGCGCGCGGCGTCGACGACCTCTTGGCGGCGCGCGCCGCGGAAGCGGCCCGGCGTCACCGTCAGCGCGTCATCGACGCCGCCGGTGCGCTCTGGGCCGCTTCGACGTGACGGACGCCGCGGCTACGCCGGGCTGAGCGAGCGGATGAAGCGGCGCAGATCGGCCGAGAGCTTCGCGTGCGAGGCGGGATCGGCGTAGATCATGTGTCCGCTCGGATAATAGCCGAACTGCACGTGGCCGCGCAGCGTGGGATCGAGATCCATGTGCGCGAGCGTGTACTCGGTGTTGAAGAACGGTGTCGCCAGGTCGTAGAGACCGTTCGCCGAGTAGACGCGCAAGGCCGGGTTCTTGGTCAGCGCCTGGCGCAGGTCGTCGACGACCTCCGGTGCTAGGACGCGGCCGTCGAACCCGCCGACGCTGCGCTTGAAATCCCAGTTCGGGAAGACCTCCTCGTAGTCGGTCGTCCGGTAGTTCTCGTTCACCTTCCAGTTCAGCTGATCGCGGCCGTAGGTGTTGAACAGCGCGGTGTAGACCGGCGTGAGCGCGGCGTCGGCCGGATCGTAGTCGGGCGACGCGCTCTCCGCGTCGCGGTCTATCCCGGTGAAGCGCGAGTCGAGCCGGCCGATCGTGCGGCGCTGATCGCGCAGCAGCTCCTTCTCGAAGTGCCCCGGCGTGACGCGCAGGTCCGAGAGGTCGATGTAGTGCTCGGAGAGGCCGGTGAAGCGGTGGAGCTGCGCGATGATGCGCGCGCGTGTCGCCGCGTCGATCCGGTCGCCTTGCATCAGCGCGGCGGCATAGTCGGTCGCCGCGAAGTGCCGCGCCTCCTCGAGAAACGCGTTGAGGTCGGCGGGCGGCTGCGGGAGCGCATGGTGGTACGCCGCGACCGCCGCCATCGAGGGGAGGAACAACTCGTAGGGCAGATCGTTGTCGGGCGCGGGAAGGAGCGTCTTGTAGTCGAGGGCGCTCGAGATCAGGACGACGCCGTTGCAGTCGATCCCGTGGTCGGCGAGCACGTTGACGAGGTTCGCGGAGCGCGTCGTCCCGTAGCTCTCGCCGATGAGAAACTTGGGGCTGTTCCAGCGGTCGCTCATCGTGATGAAGCGCTGGACGAAGGTCGCGAACGTCTTGGCGTCCTGGTCGATCCCGAAGACGGCCTTCTTGTCGTAGGCGCGGCCGTAGCCGGTCCCCGGCGCGTCGACGAAGACCAGATCGGTCGCGTCGAGCAGGCTGTCGGCGTTGTCGACCAGGCGGTAGGGCGCCGGCGGGGTCGTCGACGCGTTCGTCGTCGAGACGACCATCGGGCCGAAGGCGCCCATGTGGAGCCAGACGGTCGACGACCCGGGCCCGCCGTTGTAGACGAAGCTCAGCGGACGGTGCGTCCGGTCGCGCACGCCGTCGCGCGTGTACTCGACGTAGGACATCGAGGTGACCGGCTTGCCGTCGTCGCCGTTGATGACCAGGAGCCCGGCGGTCGCGGTGTAGTCGATCTCGCTGCCGTCGATGCGGGCGTGATGGTGCGTGACGACCGGTTTTTCGGAGGGAAGCTGCGGGGCCGCCGGCTTGTCGTCGGCCGCCACCGCAGCACTGGTCGCGAGGACGCACGCCGAAGCGAGCGCTGCGACGAAGGGGCGCAGGCGAATCATCCGCGCCGCGTTCGGCGGGAGCCGGAACGGTCCTAGTTCTTTAGGATAGCGCTACCAGGGTACCGGTTCGTCAATCGTAGAGGGGCGGCAAACCGAACCTAGACCGCGGCGGCGCGCCGCTCGGCGCGCCGGGCCAGGACGACCTCGAGGTGGTCGTCGTTGCGGCGGACTTGATCGGCCGAGAGCTTACAGCGGCACAGGTGCGCCTTGCCGCAGCCGTCGACGTAGCGAATCACTTGGCACCCGTCGAGCCCGTGGCTCCGTTCGGTGTGCGAGCATTGGCAGAACTTTCCGTGGTCCATCGGCGCGTCCGTGTGAGCGAGAAGGTGGTCGCCGGAGAGTGTCGCGCGACACACTTACAGAACGCTTACACGGACACCTATCCGCCGGCCCGCTTCACCCGCCGCCCGCGACCCTCGAAGTAGGCGACGACCTTGTCGCGGTGATCGCCCTGCAGCTCCACCAGCCCGTTCTTCGCCGTTCCGCCCGTCCCGCAGAGGCGGCGCAGCTCCTTGCCGAGCGCCTCGACCTCCCCGGCCTCCAGGCCGTGGACGAGGGTCACGACGCTGGCCCGGCGCTTCTCGCGCGCGACCCGGACTACGCCGTCGGCCGGAAGCGGCTTGGCGCCGGACGGCTGCGCGGGGCGCTTCGGGGGTTGGGGGAGCGGGAGCGTTCCGTCGGTCGAGTAGACCAGGACGCGCTCGTCGCGCACGCGATCGTCCTTCACGCCGGCTGCAACCTCGTCGTCATCCCGGCGGGTTCGGCGTGAGGTGACGACGGTGCTTCCGCCCCCGCCCGCGGCGGCGGTCGAGGAGATCGCGGCGTTCGGGCGCTTCGCGGCGAGCCGCGGTTGGGTCCCCGCGACCGCGGGAAACTTCTCGCGCCGGATCGACGCGCGGCACGTCGCGGTCACGCGCAGCGGCGTCGACAAGGGTGCGATCGGGGCTGCCGACGTCGCGACGCTCGCGCTCGACGCGCCGATCCCGGCGGGGATCTCGGCCGAGGCGCCGCTCCACCTCGCGCGCTACCGCACCGACCCGGCGATCGGCGCCGTCTTCCACGTCCACACGGTGGCGGCGACGGTCCTCTCGCGTCTTGACGAACGCGCGGGCGCGGTGCGCACCGAAGGGTACGAGATGCACAAGGCGCTCGCCGGTTACGCGAGCCACGAGAGCGTCGTCGAGATCCCGGTCTTCCGCAACGATCAGGACACCGTCGCGCTGGCGGACGAGATCGAAGCGCGGCTCGGGCGCGACGCGCGGGTGCCGGGGTTCCTGCTCGCCGGACACGGGCTGTACGCGTGGGGCGCGAACGCCGCCGAGGCGCGCCGCCACGTCGAGGGACTCGAGTTCCTGTTGGCCTGTCACCTCGAAGAACGGAGACTGCGATGCACGCAACACTGACCTCGACGCTGCGCGTCTACGACGACGCGCATCCCGAACGGACGCTCGTCGACACGACGGACCGCGCGCAGATCGCGCAGATCCTGGGCGAGCAGGACGTCGTCTTCGAACGGTGGGACGCGAGCCGTCCGCTGACCGCGGATTCCGACCAGGACGCGATCATCGCGGCGTACGCCGACGACGTCGAGCGGCTGAAGAAGACCTACGGCTACACGACCGTCGACGTCGTGCGCGTCGGACCGCAGACGCCGAACCTTCCCGCGCTGCGCGAGAAGTTTCTGAGCGAGCACACGCACTCGGAGGACGAGGTGCGGTTCTTCGTCGAGGGCAGCGCGTCGTTCTACCTGCGGATCAAGGGCAAGGTCTACCAGATGATCTGCACGCGCGGCGATCTGCTCAGCGTGCCGGCCGGGACGACGCACTGGTTCGACATGGGGCCGACCCCGGAGTTCGCCGCGATCCGCTTGTTCGTGAACCCCGAGGGCTGGGTCGCGCAGTTCACCGGCGACGACATCGCCGCGCGCTTCCCCAAGTTCGAGTGAACGCGACGCAAATCGCGTGCCGCGCCGTCCTCGTCGACATCGAGGGGACGACCAGCACGATCGCGTTCGTCCACGACGTGCTCTTCCCGTACGCGGACGCGCACCTCGACGCGTACGTCGCCGCGCACCGGAACGAGCCCGCGGTCGCGCAGGCGATGCGCGAGGCGGCGCTCCTCGCCGATGAGGAGCCCGACGTCGACGACGCGACGATCCTCGCGTACCTGCACCGCTGGATCGCCGAGGACCGCAAGGCGACCCCGCTCAAGCTGCTGCAAGGGCTGATCTGGGCCGATGGATACGCGCGCACCGGCTTGCGCGGCCACGTCTATCCGGACGCCGCGGAAGGCTTGCGCCGCTGGCACGCCGCGGGGCTCGCGCTCTACGTCTACTCGTCGGGCTCGGTCGAGGCGCAGCGCGTCCTGTTCGCGCACAGCGACCAGGGCGATCTCTCGGCGCTCTTCTCGGGCAACTTCGACACCGCGACCGGCCCCAAGCGCGAGCGCGCATCGTACGAGACGATCGCGTGTGCGATCGGCTTCGCGCCGGAGGACGTCGTCTTCCTGAGCGACGTCGACGCCGAGCTGGACGCCGCGCGCGCGGCGGGGATGCAGACCGTGCGGCTCCTGCGCTCCGCCGACACGCCGCCCGGCGCGACGACGACGCACGCGCACGTGACGAGCTTCGCCGAACTGGAGCTGACGCCGCCGTAGGCGACGGGCTCGCTGGTCCGCGACGCGGTGCGACGGAGCCGCTCGACGAAATCCTCGCGCGGCTGAGCGCGAAATCCGCCAGGCGGGCTCACCGAGGCCGTTCGCCGTCGCGCCATCCCCGCGAGCGCTCGGTTGCCACGGCAAACCGGGCGTGGATCTCGGCGTCGAGCACGCCGACCGGCTCGACCCGCCGCCACGAGCACCGCTTCACGCGCTCCCCGGAGTCCCATCCGGGTCGGCACAGCGATGCCATGCCGAGCGCGGTCAGATCCGAGGTTTC